>URNX01000049.1 GCA_900549415.1 uncultured bacterium | reverse complement strand
CCATATCGAAAAACCTTGGGAAGATTCCGTTCCAGAGTCGGATCAAGGTTTGCTGGATTTTCCGCGGCCAGAGCCTTTTCCAGATAATCACAGATAAAGCCGCTGACAATGTCGGCAGCCTGCGCTTCCTGAGGAGAAAATTTTCGCAACAGATCAGTGTACTCTTTTCCAAATACACTTTCATTATTGATAAAACCCTGCACGGTAAAAAATGGAAACAACATTGCATTCCGCATATGGATATTGCTAAAAGCGGAAAATCGTTTCTTGATGTTTTCCGGAGATTCCACACCTATGTGACCATCTACATGAACGTATTTTCGAAGCGGATCTTCCGGATCGGAGGCATTGCAGTTCAGATAATCGTAATCAGCACTTTCGATCAGGTGAATAGTCTTTCCCCCGGGACGGAGAACTCGGAATATTTCTTGAATCAACGCATCCGCTTCCGGTTTGCAGACCGCATAAAGCACGTCAACCAGAAGAACCGGATCGCTGCCGAGCCGCTCCAGAAGATCGACTTTCGGCTGAGCTCCGGATTCAATGGAGATGACGCCCGCAAGATCCACGTTGCAGAGTGCACGGACTCTTTTGATCGTTCCAACGGTCACGGAAAGAGTCCAGGTGCGCCCGGTGTTGTCGGTAAAACTTTTCATCGTTCACCTCTCCTCTTACTTCCACGTCGGAGCACGGGTGGATGCGGTCGGTTTCGCCGTGATGGATACGGAAACGGCTTCCTCAAGAGGCTGTTCCACGGTAAAGGCGGTGATGGACCAGTCGGCGTCAAGACCGCCGCCGTTCCCGTCCGTGACAAAAAGAGCGATCGGCGTATTGCCGAAATATGCCTCCTGAAACGCCTGAAAGTCTGCATCTTCGGTATCGTAGAGAATGCCGAATTCAAGCGACGCCTCCTTCAGCGTTGCGGCGGAGGCTCGCCAGCCGCCCGTGGCACGGGTGGTGACGTCGGCGTCGCCCGATTCAAGATTCAAGGTCAGATCTTTTACGTTTTTCACTTCCGTGGCTCCGGTGGCTCCGGCGTCGCCGCGAAGCAGTTTTGCGTCAAGACCAAGTACAATTGCCATAATTTTTCTCCTGATGGTTATTTTACGGCTTTCTCCCAGAGTGACGGGAGTCTGGATGCCGTCTTTTCCAGCGTCGGCTTCATCAGAGGACGCCTGGGGTAACGGCGTTTGCGGTATCTTCCGCCGAATTCATGCGCCGTCATTGCCGTTCCGATCATGGATTCCGCCGGACCGATCACCACACTCTGACGCTTCTTCTCCACTCCGAAAAGAATGGAGTTTTTCAGCAGACCGGCTCTCGTGTGCGGCGGCGTTCCCGGAGCGGAAGCCTTGTCCGATGCGGACACTTTGTTTCTTGCCGCCTTGCGGATGTAAGCTCCGGCTCGGCGCAGCGCGGCATTGCCGCCGTTTTGCACGGCAATGAGAATTCGGCGGTCGTCGAATTCAATTCGGCATTTCATCGAAACTGCTTGAACGACAATTCAATGATGCCGGTGAACTGTCCGCGTTCCCGGAGATGTTCCGGGCTGTAGATGGGATTGTATGCCACGCAGACACATGTCGATCCGCCGAGTTTTCTGTTCAGAAAACCAAGTCCGATCTTCTCGATGGTTTGAAGCAGATCGTCCAGATTTTCTTCCGACCCGCGTTTCAGAAAACCGATTTGGACTTTCAGTATTTCTTCATGTCTTCCGCGGCTCACAGTTTTGTATTCCGTCGAATGCGGAACAACAACCACGCGCAGATCGTCCAGATCCCGGAGTTCGAACTCCGGAAAAAACAACACTTCCGCATGATACTTTTTCAGCGATTCCGCAACGGCTTCGGCAATTCTGATTATCTCTGACATTTTTTCATCTCCGCAGAATTTCCGCGATTACGCTGCCCACCGCCGCCATCAGAGCGAGCAGTGCGGCTCCCACGGCGGAAAGCATGGTTTTCTGCATGTCGGCGGCCGGCTTGCACGGCGGATGATGATGCTCGCCGGCCTTGAAATGCATGGTCAGCATTCCGCGGAGTTCGGCAATATCCATTCGCGCCTGCTGCAGCTGCTCCCAGACGTCCCGGAGATTCGGAACTTCATCTTCAGCCATTGATTCCTCCAATCTCTTTTGTGTGGATGCGGCGGGTAACGTGCTGCGGACCGGACCAGCGCCAGACAGGTTCTCCGTTCGGAGCAAGAACCTCGAATTCCCGGCCGGAGTAAACGATCCGGTCGCCTTGCTGCGGTTCCTCCGGCATCCGGTCGACGCCGATCAGGAAATCCCGGCTTTCGGTCCGGATCGTTATGCCATACTCATTTTCCGCCCGGAAGAGCGTCCGCCCCACGCTCGCCGTCATTGAAACCGGCATTTTGCCCTTTCTCCGATAGACGATTGGAACGGACAGACACTTTTCCCTCTGATCGTTCAGCCACTCCGCCGCTTCTTCCAGAATACCCATTACTCTCCGGCGATGATACCCACCGCGCGGAGTGCGGCGAGAATCGCGTTGGTCTTGCGGCTCAGGGAGGCAATGGCGTTCTTGCATTCGCATTCCTGAATCGCAGCAATGGTTTCCGAAGGCGTGCCGCCGGAATTGTCGACCAGATCCGGAATGGCGTCCCCGGCGACAAATTCCGCGGCAAGACTGTAGGGCGCATTCAGCAGAACCCTGATCGTTTCCGCTCCGCCGTCCGCCGCAAGAATCGCCTTGCCGAGATAATGATTGGAACCGGAAACGACGGTCGCTTTTTTCGCTCCGGCGTCCCAGTAAACGGTTGAACCGGCCGGGATCATCCCGTCCGCTTTGGCGACGTCGAAAACTCCGACAACCGCAAGGCTTCCAAGCGTATTGGCTTCAATATCAAGTCTGGCGACTCCAATCAAATCGGCTATGACAATGACGTCTCCGGCGGCAATGTCAACAGCGGGGCGGTAATCGATGGAGTCGCCCTTCTGTACATAACGGGCAAGCATTATTTCTTTCTCCTGTAAATATTGTTTTAAGGGACTCCGGGCGGCGGACCGCCCGGTATGTGCATCAGTTGGCGGATCCGGAAGACTTGACCATGCCGCGATGATCCTGCTCGCGAACGCCGAGATCGAAATACACACGGAACCAGAGCCCCAGCGTGTTGAAGTCCGTCTCTCCGCGTTCCACGGTCGGAGTGCGCTTACCACGGAGGAAACCGATTTCAAACGTATCGGCCTGGCGCGGATCACCGAAAAGATACCATGCCGTTTGCGATGCGCCTTCGTAAGCGCTGTTGCCAAGGTATGGGCTGGAAACGACTACCAGATTCTCTTTGGTAAGAACGTTCATCGCCGGGCGCAGAACATTGTCCTGTCCGCCCGCCATGATGAGCGTCGCCCCCTGGGTGAGTTCAATTGCAAGATGTTTCAACGCAGTGGGAACCAGCAGATAACGCGGCTCAATGCTGATCGGCTGTCCGTCGGCGTCCACCTGGTCCAGGAACAGCTGAACCGCCTTTTTGAGACTGTCGGCGGAGAGCGCGGACGTTGCTCCTCCCATCAGATTCTTGTGGCCGGAATGGAACAGCGGGCGGCCGTCCTGTTGAACCGGATTCTTCAGAAGTCTGCTGAAGAACAGCTGGTCGATGAGCCGCGCCGCGCGATTGCCCATCGCCACAGGAACTTTCATGAACGCGCCAAGGTCATCGTTGATAATCATTTTGCGCGTCAGACAGAATTTCTTGCCGTAGGTGTCGAGCTGTTTTTTGGCGGATTCTTCAATCAGACCGCCGTCCTTGATCTCGCCGTCCGCCGCAATCGGCAGCAGATCGCCGACATCCGTCAGGCGGAAACGGTCGTTTTCCTTGAAATCGTTCAGATCGCCGGTGGAACAGAGCTTCGTTGCAATTACGGGCTGGGCTTCATAACTCTGAAGCAGTTTTTTATTCGCCACATTCGAGAGAATCCCCGGCAGCGACACACTGGAGAAAGCGGCACGGATCGTTTCGTTGTCAAAACCATGAGAATACGGTATGCCGTCCATCTTCATGCACTCAAGCAGAAGCTGGCGCAGCGGCATGTCCATTTCCTTCATTCCGGCTTCCACGGTTTGCGCCCCGTAGGATTTCTCCAGCTGGTCGGCGCTCACGCCGACGCGGAGACACATCGCCGCTTCAATGGTCTTGCGCAGTTCGTTGCCTTCAGGGGCGGTCTTGACGGAAATGTTCACGCTCGCGGCAGGACGTTCGGAACGGATCGTTTCAAGAACTTTCTGAGTCACAACTTCCGGAGTCCAGCCGGCGGAAATGGCGTCGCGTTCGATTTCCGGAAATTCTCCGTTGCAGATCGACTGGATCGCACTGACCCGTTCCCGTTCCGCTTTCACGGCCGCAACGGCGGCGGCACGGGCGGTTGCGGCAATCTCCGGAGCACTCGCCTGAACAACGGGCGGCACAGCGGCGGCTTCGGCTTTCTTTTGAGAGTCCTTCTCCTCCTGTCCGGTCTTTTTCTTTTCCTCCGGCTTCTTCGATTCGTCAGCGGAAGCTACGGGCGGAACCGCAGTTTTCTTTTCCGGTTCAGCGGCGGTGCTCCCGTTTTTGTTCTCTGTTTCAGCAGACATGCGTTCTCCTTCTATAGTTTGTGAAAGGTTGAATTTGGCAGTAACTTTCATGGCGGTGTGGGCGTCGGCTCCGACTGCAACCACGCTGACCTCGCGCAGCACGGATTTACGGATATGATAGAACGGACCTTCAAACATCTGCCCGTTCACCTCACGTTTCCCTTGCACCAGTTCGCATTCGCGGACATCGGCTCCGATGGACAGCTGCCAGTCCGCACCGGCTTTGCCCTGCGCAACGATATCCTGCGCTTCTTTGCCGTCGGAAACAATCTCCCCCGCAATCTCCAGCCGGTTGTTTTTAACGCCGGCGGAAATCATGCCGACCCGCGCATCCGTCTTGTTTTCATGGTTGGTCAGAAGCGGAACGCTTTCCGGGATCTCCATTCCGGCAAGGTCGACCACCACCGGATGTTTCCAGCCGGGAAGATTCATACTGCCGCCGCTGTAGGCGATTCCCGCGACTTTCGGTTTGTGACCGGCCGCCTCAATCAGTGTAAATTCACTCAAAATTTACTCCTTTGGTTCTGAGCCGTCATCCTCCGGCTCTGTTGGTGTTTCCGTGAATTGTTCTCCTGTGACGGGAATCCCCAGATTCCGCATGAGTTTCAGCTCCTTGGCTCTCTGATGCAGAACACTCATGTAGTCCCTGCCGTCCTTGGCGCATTCCGCCGCCAGCGTCGTCGTGTTGTTCGCAAGACGTTTTTCCTGAGCCGTCGCTTCCTTCCCAGGATCGACATGCGGAAATCCGTCCCAGAACCAGGTGTGTCTTTCCGGCGTGAAAGGCAGCATGGCCGTCAATCGGTATTCCCGGAACCACACTTCGAATATGCGGTTCAGCACTTCGGACTCCCAGAACGACCGGTCGACCAGAATCGATTTATGGTAAATCTGGTTGTCCAGCCTCCCGGAGGCGTAATTGTGGCCGGAAAAATCTCCGGCCAGCGTTCCGTATGTGGTAACCGCGCACCGGGCGATTTCGGAAAGAATGATTTTCACGAATTCACTGTGGTTCGCGGCAGGCTGCTTGGAATCGAGCTGCCCCATCTTCCATCCGGCCGGGACGGTCAGCATCATATTCCGTTCCAGCGGGATGCTGTCCATCGGCTCCACTTCGTCCGTTTCTCCGTTCGGCGGAGCATCCGTGTACAGAATCGCGGCAAAGTCGGCTGCGGCTTCCGCAGCGGAAAGCACGGCCAGATTGTAGCGGCGGAGCTGAGCGAAAAGCGGGAGAGCCGCCGTCAGCTCCGGTACGCCGCGATGAAGACCGGGGCGGTCCTGACGGAAAATATGAATCATATATTCCGCCAGCACCAGAACCGCCTCGTCCCCCGGCATGCAGTGGATGTCTCCGGGGTGGTATTTCAGCACCCTGTATGAGAGCGGGTTGCCCCACTGGTCGAAAGTGATGCCGTCCACGCTCCTGTCATCCTCTATCCATTTGAGGTCGCCGGAGATGCGGTCGGCTTCCACCAACGTCAGATCCAGTTTCACCGGATGCCGGATTTTGGGGTTCGTTGCCAGAATGGCGAACGCCTCGCCGTCCTGACATCTTGCCATCCGCATGGTCCGGAGTTTCGACGGAAGATGCACCGCCTCCGTCCACCGCATGAAGGACGTTTCAACTTCATCGTTGAAACTTTCATCGGAAGAGAGCATCTGCAGGCGCGGCCCCGTACCGATCGTGTCGTTGGCGAGCATCTGAACCAGACCCTTGGCGTAGCTGTTGTTCGAGATCTCGTATCGCGAACGCATCCGAAGAGTCCGCCGTACCTCCGGAGACGCCTCCATATCGGCGGACAGATGATCGGCCGCCGCCCAGTGCCGGTGATTGTCCCGGGTCGTCTGGGCGGCGTCAAAACGTGCCTGCACAACCTTCGGCGGTGTTCTCTCTCGGAAAAAAGATTTGAGTCTGTTGAACATCGACAGCTCCTCACGCCCCTGAATGGCTCATTTTCGCAAACTTCAGGCCGCTTGTCCGGGATTTTACTGCCTTTTTCGACGCAAGGTATTGGTCCGCTTTGATCAAATCCGAAAGACCATGCTGCTCGACTTTCTGTCCATCGATTTCGGCAGACTTCGGTCCGGCAGCGTTCTTCCGGATTGCTTCTGAAATTTCTGTATTTTCTGACATAATGCTCCTTGACTTTTACTGCTTGACGGTGTATCTTGGTATATACAATGTTGCAACCTAAATACACGGAGGCAAAAATGATAAAAACTCTGACAAAACATGGCAACAGCGCCGCTTTGATAATCGAGCGTCCAATTCTTGACCTTCTTGGTGCTTCCGTTGATACCGCTTTCGAGATCGTGACGGACGGGAAAGCCCTGATCCTGACCCCGGTTAAGGATGCGGTTCGGCATACCCGCTTCCGTAAATCTATGGAGAAAGTCGGTGAACACTATGCAAAATCCTTTGAGGAACTTGCCAAGTGAAGCCGGAACCTCTTTTCCTGACATTTGCGGAAATCATTGAAATTCACGATTATCAGCTCTCGCATTTCGGCGGAGCTTCCGGACTCCGGAATCTTGAAATGCTGAAATCCGCCATTGGAATGCCTTCTGCCACTTTTGGCGGAGAATATCTCCACCCGTCCATTATTGAAATGGCCGCGGCATACCTCTACCATCTCGTTGAAAACCATCCTTTTGTGGACGGGAATAAACGGGTCGGAGCCATGGCGGCATTAGTTTTCCTTGATTTGAACGGATACGATTTCGATGCCTCGGACAAAGATTTTACCGACATGGTACTGAAAGTTGCCAGTGGCAAAATGCTGAAAGCGGATATTACGCTTTTCTTTCGTCAGCACACTCATTGCCGCAGTTGATTGCACTTTTGTTCATGTGTTCCTCGAAAAAACTCACACTCTCCAATGATAAATTCGGCGTAACGGCCGCATTTGTGCGTAATTGCACACTCAATTGCGGTAAACGCTTTCCGCATCTTGCGGAGCTGTCTTCTCTGATACCAGTACTCCGACAGCAGTTTGTTGTACTGCCGCGAACATTCCCGGCATTCAGCTTCAACTTCACTCATTGACGCCTCCGTTGTTCTTTGCTGATAACCTTACAAAGTTCTGTCCTCCATGACTGGATAAAGTCGCGGGAACATTTTCCCAAACGATCCAGCGCGTTCCAGTCTCAAAACACAGTCGTACAAAGTCGAGAGCGAGGACGCTGCGCTTGCCGTCAAATCCCATTCGTTTTCCTGCGATGGAGAGATCCTGACAGGGCGTCCCCCCGACGAGCAGATCGATTTGTTCGTCATAATCATCCTTTTTTATTAGGGTAAAATCTCCGAGGTTCGGAATAGTGCCGCCGTCCGGCAATTCCGCAATCCGGGACTGCCAGGAGAGGCGCTGTTTCCGGTCTTTTTCATCAGACGCCGCATCCGGATCAAGTGACCGGAGCGGTTTTGTCGCCCCGAGCCGCTGCATCAGCACCGCGACCGGGAACGGCTCAACTTCAGCGAAGAAAGCCGGAGTCCAGCCCAGATGCCGCCAGGCGAGTGTCACCGCCTCAACTCCGCTGCATATACTGCCGTATTTCATGTCAGTTCCTTTTGTTTTAAATCAATGTGTCTCTATTGGGGTTATTGCCACCCAGGGAGCGATTTTGGCCCCTGTTTTTCAAAAAAAATCGATTTTTTTTTAACGCAAGGTCAGAATCAGGCATTTAGAGCACTGCAGCAAAAAACGAGTTGAGGCGAAGTGAAATTTATTACCATTTGAAAGGATTTGAAATAATCGCTTAACAGTGTATATTACGCCTGTTGATTTAGGAAGAAAAGGAGTCCGCTATGGGACAGGGAAGACATAAGGAAGAGAACATCACGAAACGGCAGGCGGAAGTGATGCAGGAGATCTGCCGTTTTTTCTCGACATACGGGAAAATGCCGAAAATGCAGGAACTGGCCGATGCTTTCGGGGTCTCCGCGCCGACCATCTATGATATTCTTCAGGAGCTTATTTCCAAAGGTTACCTGAAACGTATTGAAAAAGGAGCCACCAAACCGTATGTGATCAAAAAAGCAGTTGAGCCGGAAGCTCTTGTCACAGTTCAGATCCCCGTCCTCGGCGAAATCCCCGGCGGTGTGCCTGTGGAGGAGTTCGAAGACCGGAGCGGCGATGAAACCGTTTCTGTGGATAAAGCTCTCACCACCAACGGGGATGTGTTTGCGCTGCGCGTAAAGGGCGACAGCATGATCGGCGCTGGCATCAGAACCGGCGACATCGTCATCATCCGCCACCAGCCCATTGCCGCGGACGGGGACATTGTGGCGGCGTCCGTCAACAATGAAGTGACGCTGAAACGGCTCGTGAACCGTCCCGACCGCATCGCGCTGGAAGCGGAGAATCCGGAATTCAAACCCATTGAGCTTACTCGTTACGACTCCTTCCGGGTTATCGGCAAAATGGTGGGCATCATCAAACAGGAGGCAGATAACAATGGCGGGGAGTAACTTACGAAAATTCAAGAACCCGGAAGTTCTTCGGAAATTCTCGTTTCAGCGTCTTCTTGAAATGGTGGGACGCTACAAGGGTTATTTCGACAGGATGCAGTTCCAGATCGACGGCGCGACCGAGGAGACCTTCGATTATGACAGGCTTGCGGAAATCCTTTCAAATCAGATGTTCGTCGGCGAATACGAGGAACTTTTTAACGGCTTCGCACTTGTCGGAGCCACCAGCATGGAATGCTTCAACGACGTCCTGCGGACTTTCATTTCGAGAAGCAGCTATGCCGGAGAGTTGATGGACACCATGTCCACGGCGGATATGGCTCTGCTGATGTATCTCCACAACCCTGAAGAACTCAGCGTCCTTGAGACGGACTATGCCGCGCTGAAAAAGAAGTCATTTGCGATGCGCGCGACAAGACGGAACATCCGGGATCTGGTCGTCACCCCGGACCAGATACACGACTTCGAGGAAGGGATGAACCGGATCTTCCAGTCGAAAAACTATGGAAGCACAGCCCGTGTGACCCTGACGGAGAGCGACAGCGGGGAAATCGTGCTGCTGGTGCGGCACGGCGACTCCTATCGTCGGCAGGGCATCGTCATGAACGGCCGGAAGTCCAAGACCATCGGTTTTCAGCCGGAGAGTTACAACACTTTGAGCATCAACAGAGATACCGGAGAATTGCGGCTCGGCATCCCTACCAGTCCGAAGTGGATGGAGGACGCCTACTGCAGGCAGCTCGGCAAGAGCCTCTTCGATGATTACGATGCCTTTTCCGCTCCGCGCATCAACGATTTGGACAAGATTAAGGAACTCGGACGGAACATCCTCGTCTATCATGGGGCGGCGGAGGTGAAGAGCATCTCCCTGCTGTCGATCAAGGCGTTCCTCAGCGGCGACAGCGGCATGTGTGTAATCCTTGAGGCGGATAACGGGGATCTGTTCCGGGACATGGAACGACATTATTTCAAACTGTCGAGCATGGGGCGGATCACCAGAGCGAAGTTCCTGGTGAGGATCGGCAGGTCAGAACGAACGATTATCCTTGATGCCTCTAACCGGTCGGGATATGATTACGATGATTTCGGCATGGTGGTGGACGAATGGCTGCGGCAGGTCGGCGTCATCCGCACCATAATGCAGAAAGAAGAGGCGGGTCATGTGGAACTCCTTGCTGGCGAATGCAAGATCGCTGCCGCTGTTTGACTGGAAAATTCTGCTTCCCGGCATTGACATCGGGCAGTTCAGAACAAGATATCTGAATCCCGCTCCGGGGGAGGCTTCGCGTTTGCTCTGCCCTGATTCCGCCGGCTGTCCGGAGGAATGCCATTACCGGAAAGTCCGGGAACTGAGTTCCGGTCTGATGGCATGCTGTCCTCTGGACATCACCCTTCCAAGAATCCCGGTCACACCTGAAGACATCGGCTTTCTCAGTCTGAATTACGCCCGTTTCCCCAAGGAAATCGCCGATGCCCTCGGCATCGAATTTTCCGGTGTGGATCTGGACGACGCCTTTTTCTGGGAACTCGGATATCTGAAAACCGGAACGGGATGCCGGATGCCGGTCTATATATCCTATTATTGTAATATGATGGTCTTTGAACATCGGCTGGAGAACCTGCTTCGGGAAGACAGGGCCTTTATTCTTCTTGTCGGAAGACTTGCGGATGTTCCAAAGCAACAGCTTTCCGCTCTGGAAAAGAAAAAGTGTCTCTGTCTTGGGCTGGATGACTGCGTATCCATCGCCCCGGACGGCTGTTTTACCGCAGCTGGCGAAACCGTGAATCTCCTGAACGGCATGCGTTCCGCCAGACAGCCGCTGGCTCTGACGGAATACCAGTGCGCTCCCGACACCAAGTGGGCGGATGTTCACATCCGGAAAAAAGACGGCGACAATGTTTCGATCTGGGTCAAGGGGGAGGCTCCGGTTCAGATCAGTTACCTGCAGCTTGGTCTGTGCAACCAGGTCAAGGGCTGTCCCTCCCAGGCATTCAAGGCGCTGCTCGCGTTGCTGTCCATTCAGGGCAAAATTCTTCCGCTCCCGCCCAGAGGAACACGCGAATATGACTCCTGGAAACGTCGGAAACTTGACCTCTGCGCCGCTTTGAGAAGATTTTTCCCGAACATCAATGACGGAGACCCCATAGAATTTGTAAAAGGCGAAGGCTATCGTGTGCGCTTTGTCAGCCGCGACGATGAATTCGGCTCTTCCAACTACCAACCCTCCAGAATCTGATCCGACCCTATAGTGGATTCTCCGCACTCTGTCAATCACGGCAGGGTGCTTTTTTTGCCCTGTTTTCCCGGTTTACGGCGCGAAGTCCGGTGTAAAACCTCCCCGTCTGGTGTATTACACCGGGTTTTACACCAGCTTTTCAGAACTATTTTTGAGATTTTTCAACAACCTAACCATCTCATTATCAACAACAATCTGATTTTTCATCCGGTGCAGCACCCATTTCTGCACTGGCTCCGGTGTAATTGCACCATTGGGAAGCGGAAGGCAAAAACAAAAGAACAATGCCGGACGCTTCAGTCCTCCGCCTTCCGCTCTGGAGCGGCCGGGGAGGAGAGCAAAAATGGCTCACATTATCACCGACACGGAAGCGCAGACACTCGCCCGAATCGCAAAATCACTCATTGGTCCCATCGTCCGTCAGGGGCTGATACAGAAACGGAACATGGACGACGCCGTCCAGGAACTGCTTCTCGCGGCGGTCCGCAACGCAGACAATTACAATGATACCTCAGACGCCGAATTTCTGACATTCGCTCACGGCGTAATGCAAAATATGGCGTACAGAGTAGTTCGAAAATTCCGTTCAGCAACATACTGTATTCTGGCGGATGCCGTTTCCATTGACGCCATGAGCGAAGCTGAAGACACGGACGATGCGCCGGATTACCGGAAAATCAAAATAGCAATCCAAATGCCGGGAGAGGCAACCACGCAGGAAGATAGACGGCAGGACCAGATTCTTCTCATCCGCTCTGTCATTAACAGCCTGTCTCCGGATATGCAGACAATTTGCCGCCTCCTGATTGCCGGGTGCAGCGCATCCGAAATCACCAGACGAACCGCGCTTTCCAGAAAAGCCGTCCGCATCAGAATTCCCATCATCAGAAAAGCCTTGATTGAGGCTGGAGCCATTATCCGCGGGAAAAATAATTGAAATTTTTTCAAAAATCGGGGCCAATTTGATACCCTGTCTGGCAATAACCCCGATAGAGAGCAACGCATCTACAAAAAGGAAAAGCACCATGGACACCAACTTCATCATTCATGAACCTGCGAACGAATACCACGCCAGGAGCCGCAGCGGAGAATTCATGTCCAGCCATCTGTTGGTGGACTTCCGGGAATCCCCGGCTCTCTACTGCAAAGAAATCACCGGAGAAATCGAAGAAAAAGAATCTGCGGCGTTCATCATGGGACGCGCGGCACACAGTCTCATTCTGGAAGGACGGAACGCCTTTGACCGCGAATACGTCGTGAGTGACGGACCACTCAATCCCCGTACAGGCGAATCCTACGGGCGCAGCACCAAAGCGTTTGCGGAATGGGCGGCGAAGCAGGAGCGTGAGATCGTTTCCGGAAAGGATTTCAATTTCCTTCTGAAACTGCAGCGCAGTGTCTGGCTTCACCCGGCTGCAGAAGAACTGCTTGCCGCCGGCGAAGCGGAAGGGGTTGTCCGGGCCGAATACTGCGGCGTTCCATGCCAGATCCGTATGGATTGGTTTTCGCCGGAGTCCGGTCTGGTCGATCTCAAAACCAGCGACAGCCTGAAATGGTTTGAATCTGACTGCCGCAGGTTCGGATATATCTTCCAAATGGCCTTTTACCGGGCCGTCATCCGTGAAGCGACCGGCTGCACGGTTCCGGTCCACATAATTGCCGTCGAAAAAAATGAACCGTTTTCCTCCGGCGTCTGGAAGTTGACGGAGGAAGTGCTGAACCTCGCGGAACAGATCAATCAGTCTGCACTGCGGAATTATCGGGAATGCCTGAACACAGGCTCCTGGCCCACCGGTTATGAAGAAAAACGCATCATTGACACTCTCTAACAAAAGGAAATTGAACTATGGGAATGCTTGAAAACATTCAGTCCGGCAAAGAAAACAAACCGCCCCGCATCATGATTTACGGCAGCGAAGGCGTGGGGAAAAGTACGTTTGGAGCATCTGCGCCGGGAGCGATCTTCTTCCAGACCGAGGACGGTCTCGGCGAAATCGACTGCCGGAAGTTTCCTCTTGCGCACAATTTGCCGGAGGTGCTGGCGGAACTGACCGCTCTTCGGGATGAACCGCACGATTTCCAGACGGTTGTCATCGATTCTGCGGACTGGCTCGAACGCATCATTTTCGACGAGGTCTGCCGTGAATTCGGAGTCCGTTCCATCGAAAAGGCGGACGGAGGCTATGGCAAGGGATACACTCATGCCTTGACTCACTGGAGCAAAGTCGTCAACCTTCTGCAGGAACTGCGCGACAAACGCGGAATGATGGTCATTCTGGTCGCTCATGCCAAGGTGGAGCGCTTTGAAGATCCGGAAAACGCCGCCTACGACCGCTACACACCGCGCCTTCACAAGCACGCGGCGAGCCTGATCGCGGAATGGGTCGACGCAGTTTTGTTCGCAAACAAAAAGTTCCGGGTCTCCAAAGACTCCAGCGACCGGACGATTGCCGCCCCCATCGGTGCGGACGGAGGCGAGCGTGTGATCCGGACCGTCGGCTCACCCGCCTGCATCGCAAAGAACCGCTACGGGCTGCCGTCAGAAATTCCGCTCTCGTGGCAGGCTTTCATTGAAGCATATCAGAAAGTCGAGGCGAAAAATGTCTGAATGCCTCATCATCGCACGCCACCGACTGCTCTGAGATCTCTGCGGCGGCATCATCCAAGAAGGTGAAAAATGCCGGATGATCCGGGATGATTTTCAAAAGGGAATCGTCCGCTTCGAACATCTGCGCTGTCCCGGAAGTCCGGCGGTGACAACTGGCTTGAACTGGCCGCATCCTCCGAAAAACATTTGCCGCAACCACGCAATCTGCCTCGCGTAAAACAGAAGGAAAACATCATGGCAACACTTAATTTCAATGCAAACGAAGTCAAACCCAGCGTCGGTTTTGATGCAATTCCTGCCGGGAAATATCAAGCCGTCATCGTTGATTCCGACATGAAACCGAACAAAGCTGGAACCGGAGAATACCTTCAGCTTGAATTTGAAATCATCGACGGCGAGTACAAAAAACGCAAACTCTGGACCAGGCTCAATCTGAACAATCCCAATGCGGACGCCGTCCGCATGGCGCGAGCCGACCTCTCCGCAATCTGCCGGGCAGTCAATGTTCCACAGCCCCGCGACTCCGTGGAGCTGCACAACCTGCCGCTTACAATCACGGTCAAGTGCCGCAAAACGCCGGACGGAGACATTGTCAATGACATCAAGGGTTACTCGACAAAAGCGTCTGCGTCGGGAATTGCGTCCGCTCAGCCGGCCGGCGTTCCTCCTGCGACTCCATCTGTTCCGCCGTGGGCGCGGCAATGACGGCGGAATTTGAATTGCCGTGGCCGCCCAGCGTCAATCACTACTACCGTTACGTGGGACCGAGAGTCCTCATCTCGCGTGACGGCAGAAAATACCGCGAGATTGTAGCGGGAATAGTCTCCCAGCTAGAAATTCCTCAATTAAAAGGAAAGATTTCTCTTCACGCTCAATTTTACTCGCCGGACAAGCGCCGCCGCGATTTGGATAACGTTGGCGGCAAGGTTCTGCTTGATACACTGCAGGCTACAGGACTTTTCAAAGATGACAGTCAGATCAAACGAATCCTGCTTGAAATGCATGAACCGATGGAAGGTGGTATGTGTTTCATAAAACTGGAAAATATGGATAGAATAGAATGGAAGAACGGAGACAAAACGGAGGTCTGCGACGAAAAATAGTGCAGGACTATTTGAAAAGCATAGACAGCGATACGGAACGTCTGCTTTCTTTATCAGAGCAATTACGAAGACGGCGAAATTTGCAGGGAACTCAAAATCAAGCGGAAACAGCTGAAAGGAATCAAAGAGTCAATTCGCAAGAAACTTCTTCAGGCGGGAATCCGGATAGCGGGAAATTAAATCTTAAGCGTTTGGCTGTGAGACCCGGTTCTGACTAATGTCAGCAAAAGAAGATTTTCATACTTCTCGTAAATCAACAACCAATCCGGATCAATATGACACTCTCTTTTACCTTTCCAGTTTCCGGAAAGGGGATGGTCGTGACACTTTTCCGGAAGCGGGATATCTCTTTGCAGCATTTCAACAATATCAAGCATATCCTGAAGCTCCTTACCTTGTTTCAGCATTCGTTTGACATCTTTCTTGAATTGCGCAGTACGCTTGATTTCATAGATCATGAAAGCAGATCCTCGCGAAGTTCGTCAACGGTTTTGAATACCTTGCCGACACCGGGTTGCTTGAGTTCTTCTGCTTCTTGAAGAGCTACTCTGGATTCGGGACTTAACTGCGGTAAAGAAATTTCAAACGGAATTCTCTGTTCCAGTACAATCTTCCGAAGATACAGATTGATCGCCGTTGACATAGTCATGCCGACATTTTCAAGAAATAAATCCGCCTGTTTTTTCAAGACAGGATCGGTTCTGACACTAAAACTTACAGTTGTTGCAGCCATAATGCACCTCCTATGGTTCTGCATTTAATATAACGCATTTGCAGCACAATGTCAAGCAAAAGTGTTTGAAATGACGCAAAAATTTAGAGAAAGAGAAAAAATGGAACTTCGCCCCTATCAGCAGGCTGCGGTCGATGCGGTCTACAACCACCTCCGCAACAAAGAAACAAACCCATGCGTGGTGCTGCCAACGGGGTGTGGAAAATCGCTGGTTCTCGCTCAGATTGCAAAGGATTCCGTCGAAAAATGGAATGGACGCGTGCTGATCTTAGCCCATGTCAAGGAATAGCTGGAACAAAATGCCGACAAGATCCGCAAACTCTGTCCGGAATTGAGGGTCGGCATCTATTCCGCCGGACTCAGAAGTCGCGATACCACGGAGCAAATCATCGTAGCAGGAATTCAGAGCGTCTACAACAAAGCATGTGACCTCGGCCCGTTTGATCTGGTAATCGTGGACGAAGCCCACCTTATTGCTCCCGATGGGGATGGTATATACCGCACCTTCCTGAAAGAGGCGAAAATTGTGAATCCGCACGTCCGGGTAATCGGCTTGACCGCAACTCCATTCCGTCTCAAAGGAGGACTGATCTGTCAGCCGGACAACATTCTGAACGAAGTGTGCTACGAAGCCGGTTTGAAGGAGATGATCGCGCAGGGGTATCTTTCTCCGCTGATTTCCAGGGCTGGACGGACAGAAGCAAATCTGGACAATCTGCACATCCGCGGCGGCGAATTCATCAGAGAGGAAATGTCGGAAGCGATGGACAATGATGCAATCGTTGATTCTGCCTGCCGGGAGATCGTGGACTTGACCCGCAACCGGAAATCGGTGCTGCTCTTCACGACCAGCGTGGAACACTGCAAACATGTGGCGGAGAAAATCCAGGCGTATTCCGGACAGGAGTGCGCCATGGTCACCGGAGAAACTTCCGATGCTGAACGGGCGGAAATCATCGCCCGGTTCAAAGGTGATTTTGTTCCGGCCGACCTTTTCGGCGCTGGCAAACCGCCGCTGAAGTTTCTGGCAAACGTGAACGTCCTTACCACCGGCTTCGATGCAGTGAATACCGATTGCGTGGTGCTTCTGCGTCCGACCAACAGCGCCGGACTGCTGATTCAGATGGTCGGCAGAGGCACACGCCTGTCCCCTCAAACCGGCAAACAAAATTGCTTGGTTCTGGACTACGGCGGAAACATTTTGAGGCACGGTCCGGTGGACATGATTCGAGTCAAGGAGCCGGGTGCCAGCAAAGGCGGCGACGCACCGGCGAAGAAGTGTCCGCAGTGTCTGGCTCTGATCCACGCGGCTTACACGAAATGTCCGCAATGCGGCTTCGAGTTCCCGCCATCCGGGAAAAGCAACCTTTCAGAACGGGCTTCTTCCGCAGGAATCATTTCCGGGCAGATCGACTACACCAATTATGAGGTAAAGGACGTGTATTACTGCGTCCATGAGAAGCGGTACGCTGAGCCAGGAACGCCGCGCACCATGCGGGTTGATTATCAAGTCGGCTTCAATGAGTTCAAATCGGAGTGGGTCTGTCCGGAACATACAGGATACGCCCGCGACAAATTCGAAAAGTGGTGGCGGAAACGCGCCGCCATTGGCTGTCCGGTTCCGACAACGGCACATGAGGCCGTTGCTCTGGCAAACGAAGGTCTGCTGGCGAAACCGGCCTCCATTACGGTAAAAACTGTTACGGGAGAGAAGTTCGAACGCATCACCGGCTGGCGTTTGCAAGAGCGCCCGGTCATGCGCGAACCCGGTGATGATTCGGCAGAAATGGAAACGGAAGAACCGTCATCTTATACTCCGGATGATTCGGGAATATCTCACGAGGATTCCGATCCGGACGAAATTCCGTTCTGAAAGGATGTCTGAAACACAACGAAACACAGAAACAATAAAAGACAGCACATTACCCGTTATCACCCCAAAAACGAGAATAAAGGATAATCTGCTATCCCTTTACAATCAGAAACGAGGAGCAGAACAATGGCTGAATCTATCGAATGGAAAATCACAGAGCAGACCGTCGCTCAGAAACTGACAAGCGGCGACAACCGCTGGCACATTTCCAAGACGCAGAGCGGAAATGCCGATGCGGAGTTCTTTCTGACCAACTGCGACCTGCTTTTAAGTCCGCACGGAACAGGGAAGGATTACAGGAAGTGCTTTGAGTCGTTCATCGCCGATTGCGATGCCTACATCAATAAGCTCAAGGCTGTTCGCACGGAAGCGGAATCACACATGCAGGAAATGATCAATATTGAAAAGGAGCTTGCACATGCAGATTGAAAAAGCGCTTGGACTCGTCATGCAGGAAATCGCCCGTGCCGAGGAAATTCACCCGGACTGGCCGCAAGACGTCGTCAGAGCGGCCGCCACCGTCGCTGAGGAGGCTGGAGAACTGATTCAGGCTTGCAACGACTATGATGAGAACCCGGATACCGGCAGAATCATGATGATAACCGAAGCGGTCCACACGGCGGCCGTCGCCCTCCGGTTTCTGAAAAACATGGAGAAATAACTTATGTCAAACGTGCTTACTTTCCATTTTAACGAATACCCCGTTCGTATAGTGGAGCTGGAAGACAAGAAATATTTCGTGATCTGGGACGTCTGCAATATTCTCGGCTGGAGCAATCCCAACCGGGAACTGGCAAAACACACCGAAAACGTTCCGCTTTATGAACGGATCCGCACGCCCGGCGGTCTGCAGATAGTCCGGCTTGTTCCGCGCGCGGACGTCGAGAAGCTGCTTGCCGCCAACTCGGGACACAAGGCTCTGCTTCTGGAACGCTACCTGAAAAACGAGGTATTTCCCAAACTGGACGCGGAGGAGAAGGCGACGGCGCAGGTCAGAACTCTGATCGTGGGATTTATTTCCACGATGCACACACTCATGGCGGAACAGTATTTTGCCGACAAATATCATGGAGAACGCAATGACCGACGCAAATGAAATCATCCATGCGCTGCGCCTCTGGTTTCAGGCCGGGGACGTGTTTGAGGTGCGTGTGCTGGACGCGGTCAGCGCCGATTACCGGCGGGAGCATATAGAGTCCGGTTATTTCGATTACGAGCACATTTCCGCCGTCCCGGAGGCGCTGAAGCGACTGCTCTCCTTTCGCGGCGTTTACGTCACGGTCAATCCGGTCAATCCCGATTTGCTTGCCCGCGCGGTAAACCGTCTGCGTCCGGCGGGGCGGAATCCGACGACAGGCGACACGGATATTGTCCGGCGGCGCTGGCTTCTGATCGACTGCGATCCCAGACGAACCTCCGGCGTCTCCAGCTCGAATGCGGAACACGAATCCGCGCTGGACAAAGCACGCGAGATCCGCGATGGACTTTCCTCGCTTGGCTGGCCTGAGCCCGTGTTGACCGATTCCGGGAACGGTGCTCAGCTGATGTACCGAATCGACCTTCCGGCGGACGACGGCGAGCTGGTGTGCCGGGTGATCGGCGAAATCGCGAAGGCCTCGTCAGAACAGGTTGCGATCGACACATCGGTTCACAATCCGGCGCGGATCTGGCGGCTTCCCGGGACGATGAACTGCAAGGGCGACTCCATTCCGGAACGTCCGTACCGCATGGCCCGGATTTTGAACGAACCACAAGATATTGTACCTGTATCCCTAGAGCAAATACAGGATATTGCGTCGTATCAAAGTAAAGACACTCAGGCAGACGTTCCGGATGACGAGAGAAAACACATAATGCCGGCGTTTGATCTGGATTTCTGGATCGCGCAGTACTGCTCCGAGCTTGGCTCTCCGCATCCTTGGAAGGGCGGACGCAAATGGATCTTCCCCGTCTGCCCGTTCAATGAGGCGCACACCGACAAGTCCGCCGTTCTGATTCAGGAACCGTCCGGGGCAATTGCCTTCAAATGCCACCACAACGGCTGTTCCGGCAACGACTGGCGCGCGTTGCGTGAACTTCGCGAACCCGGATGCTACGACCGCAGAGAGAAGGCGGACTCCGATGTGGATCTGAGCGGAATTTTGAAGCCGAACAGGATCGAAAAACAGGAAAAAGAGGCTCCTCTCTTTCCCAATCCCGGACCCGTGCCGGATAAGCTGTTGTCGATTCCCGGATTCATTGATGATGTCGTCAAACTCTCGATGCAGTCGGCTCCGTATCCGAACCGTGTTCTTTCGTTCACCGGCGCACTGGCGCTCCTGGCGTTTCTCGTCGGGCGAAAGGTGCAGGACAAGCGCGACAACCGGAGCAACATCTATCTCATCGCGCTGGCAGACAGCGGAACCGGTAAAGATCACCCGCGCAAAGTGAATTTCAATATCGCCTTCCGCGCGGGAGTCGCCGGGGCGATCGGCGATGCTTTCGCTTCCGGAGAAGGACTGGAGGATGCCCTGTTCATGCACTCTTCCATGTTATTTCAGGCGGATGAATTCGACTGTATTTTCAATACCTTGAAATACAGTAAAGACAACCGGGCGGAATCAATCAACGAAAAACTGTTGAAGTTCTATGGTGCGTCCAACACCATCTATCCGCTGCGCAAAAAAGCCTCAGCGAAGAAAAAAGACGGAACGGTTCATGAGATCGCACATATTGTAAATCCGAACCTGGTTCTGCTGGGAACCGCGATTCCGCAGTATTTCTATGAATCGCTTTCCCGGCGCGTGCTTGAAAACGGACTGGTCGCCCGGTACATCATCGTGGAAGCAGGCAAGCGTGGCGAAGCCGGCACCCCCCAGCCAATCGCGCCTTCGGATTCGCTGATCCGCGCGGCGACCTATCTCGCAAATCTTGATGTGAACGGCAATCTGACAAACGAGTATCCAAAGCCGCTGATCATTACGGAAACGCCCGAGGCGACTGCCGCACTCAGAGAAGTACAGCAGGAATGCGACCGGCGTTACAACTTCTATGAAGCAGAAAACGAAGGAGCCGCCAAGGCATTGTGGGCGCGCGCCCATGAAAAGGTGTGCAAACTCGCCATGCTGCACGGCATCAGCAGCAACGTCTACAATCCGCTGATCACCGACAAATCGGTCAAGTGGGCATGGAAGTTCATTGATCATCTGACGCGGCGGATGCTGTATATGGCAGACTCTTACGTCTACGAGAATGTATTCGATGAAAAGTGCCAGAAGGTCATCCGTATGTTGCGTGAACACGGCGGCAGAATCAAGCACGCAAAACTGCTGAACCGCTTTCACGATTCTCTTGACAATCTGAAAAAGGTTGTCGAGACTCTCATGGAACAAGGCGTTCTGACATATGAAATGGAAGCCTCCAAGACCAGACCATCGAAAGTGTATGTTCTGCTGGAATAAATCGCCAGAGAAAGCATATTCATCTCCGTTTCTTCCTGTGGTTTTGCCGAAAAAAGCGGAGAGCTTTTTGCGAAGCTGCGAAGTTTTCTGCGAAGAATTTTTTGGCCTGCAAGAGAGAGCTTTTGAGGCTAAATAGAATATATAATATCTTCTTTTTTTTAATTCTTCGAAACTTCACGGCTGTTCGCGCACTCCTGCGAAAATGCTATTCGCGTGTATAGAGGCAGGAAAATTCTACGTTTTTCTCCAGCACCGGCTCCGTGGGGCGGACATGCCCGAAAACAGCCTCATTCTTTCAGTGAAGAGGCGCAGCTCATGCAGAAGCGGTGTTTTTATGCGATTTTCGTCACGTTTCCGTCATTTTTGACGAAGTGGCGGAAGATTCCGTCACTTCGTTTTAAGGGCGTTTTCAGCCCCGTAAAAGCACAATAACCACGACGAGGCGAATTTGAGGCGGCGAGGGTCGAATATCCCTCCATGCCCCACGGTTCCCCCTTAAAAAGGATATTTGAGAGGGCGCGCGGAAGGAGTCGGCATTATAAGCAGACTTGCTTGCAAGTGATAAAATGAGCGTAAAAGCTCCGACTTTTCCCTGTGAACGTCTTGCAGTCATATGCATGTGTGCACATTGCTCGGTGAAGCGCATTTGACGGGCTACCATGATTTTTCTCCTTGCGTACTCTTGTTTATAATATTTAAAATTAGAATTGCAAGGATTCAAAACAAGAAAAAAGCGAGAAAGCCTTGCAATTCTAATTTTGAATGTTGGATTTGCAAACTGCTCTCAACTCAATAAAGCATGAGTATCATATTTTTGCTCACGGTAAAACATAAATGATACTTGTGCAAAAGTATCATTTCAAAGAAAAACAACAGGAAAAAGGAGTTCATTCCACAAAAACATAAGTTTTTATGGAATACACAACCAACCAGAGAGGAACTCATGAACATCATAAACATGAAAATCACGGACATCCGTCCGTATGAGAAGAACCCGCGCAACAACGAGGATGCAGTCGATGCGGTCGCCCGCTCCATCAAGGAATTCGGCTGGCAGCAGCCCATCGTCGTGGACAAGGACCTGGTCGTCATTGTCGGGCATACACGCCTGAAGGCCGCCGAACAGCTTGGTCTGACCGAAGTGCCTGTAGTCATTGCCAATCACCTCACGCCGGAACAGGTGCAAGCCTACCGGATTGCCGACAACAAGACCGGCGAGATCGCCGAGTGGGATTACAATCTCCTGCCGATGGAACTCAAAGACCTCCAGAACGCCGATTTCGATCTCTCTGTGCTGGGGTTCGATTCCGATGAGCTGGACAAACTGCTGAACGGTGAAGAGGGCGACGCTCTTATAGATGGGGAAACCGAGCCGGATGCCGTCCCGGAAGTCCCTGAAGAAGCGGCATCCATTCCCGGCACGGTATATCAACTTGGCAAGCACAGACTCCTCTGCGGAGACGCGACGAAAGCGGAGGATGTCACCCGGCTGATGGGCGAAGAGAAAGCAAACCTCTGGCTCACCGATCCGCCATACAATGTCGCGTATGAAGGAAGCAACGGCATGACCATCGAAAACGACAACATGGAGGACGCTCAGTTCCGGAATTTCCTCCGGGATGCATTCCAATGTGTGCATGACCGCATGGAGCCGGGCGCATCGTTCTACATCTTCCACGCCGATTCCGAAGGATACAATTTCCGGGGAGCCTGCCACGACATCGGCCTCAAAGTCCGGCAGTGCCTGATCTGGAAAAAGAACGCGCTCGTCCTCGGACGGCAGGATTACCAGTGGCTCCACGAGCCCGCGCTCTACGGATGGAAGGACGGCGCGGCACACGCCTGGTATAACGATCGCAGCCAGACCACCGTCATGGAATACAACAAGCCCAAGCATAACGATGTGCACCCAACGATGAAGCCCGTGGAGATGCTGGTGTATCTGATTAAGAATTCCAGCAAGCGCGGAGAAACTGTCATCGACACTTTCGGCGGCTCCGGAAGCACATTGATCGCCTGCGAGCAGACCGGACGGATCTGCCGGACGATGGAACTCGACCCGAAATACTGCGACGTCATCCGCCGCCGCTGGGCGGAGTTCACCGCTGGCGAGGGATGCGACTGGCAGAGCTTAACTCCGCCAATCACCGAAAAACATTCTACAGAAATCGTTAATCTGTAACGTTGGCAGAGGAGCGGGACGCTCTCCTCTTACGGACAAGGTATCTTGCGGAAACCAGTTTCGGTTTCCCATTTTTGTCGCCAATGACGGCTTTGTAACCGAGCTTGGCCTTGCGTTCCATTTCTTCGTCAACAGCCATTTGCAGGGCAATAACGGCCTTTTTCATTTCATCACTCATTTTTCAAAACTCCTTGCAGGGTTGAGAAACGTTCAACATCATGGATTTCAATTGGGAAACCCAATCGTTTTTCAAAGATGGAGATGGTTTGATTTCCTGTATTGTCAAGGCAAAAAGTGAGATCACAAACTTCGGCGTAATCGAACAGGTTCCGAATGCTTCGCGGATAACGTCTGCAAATATCGTCCTGAGGGATATTATGTCCGCCCTGCAAAACTCGCTGCCGGACTCTCATGGTTGAGAATTCGGCATTGGGAATATACAGATAGAAAAGGATGACTTTCCATCCTGATTTTCGCCATTCTGCGATTCGCGACAGGTATGTGCGACCGGAAAGTGTCGTTTCAAAGGCAAAATTTTTCCGGGATGCAATTTTCTGATTCAGCGTTTCCAAAAAAATTTTTCCGGCTTTGAGCAATCCAGCCTCAAAATTCAGAGGCGACAAACCTTTGGCTATTTCATCGGCATTGATGAAGTCGTGACAAGATGCAATCATCGGAAGGTATTTCAAAGCAAAAGTAGTCTTTCCGGCTCCATTAGGACTGGCTACCACATAGCAATGAGGTTGTTTTTCGTGTTTCATGCAATCTCCATTATCGTTGCCTTTGGTGTACTATACCATGCGAATTACTTTTTTCAATCCGCAGTTTTCATGTTCCTTCTGTAAACCAATTGAAATCAGGCAATTTGAAACTTGCCTTTCTCTTCGGATTTGATGATTCGCGGAGTTTCACGGATCTTGATTTCGCGGAAGAGGCCGCTGTAAAGCGTCTGTTCCGGCGTTTTCGCTCCGGTCGGAATCCAGAGATTCATCTCTATTGCCTTGGCGACCAGTTCTTTGGTGTTCATCGGGATCCGGCTGGCGGCAAGAACCTGTACGGCGGCGTCCAGCAGAGAAAGTTTCTTTGCCGGATTCCCGCATTCCGGAACAGGATTCGGACTATCTTCAGCTGTTTGCCTGTTGATGATGCGTTCAAGGTGCATTACCTCAAACTCACGTCCGGTGGACCGGCTTTTGACCATCCAGCCGCGTTCCGTAATTCCGGTTACCGTAACTTCAACCTCGTTGCGCCCGACTTTGACGATGGCGATGGTTCCGACAGTGACTTCACTTCCGACATTCATGCTGTTCTCCTTGCAGGTTGTTGATTGTTAGCATTTTGCTTCAGCTGTGCATATATAACCATGCCTGGTGGAACATATCCAGTCCGAAACTTAAAATCTATCCCTAAATAACACCTAATTTTCTAAAAATAATAATACTTGCAGCAAGCTGTAGTAACGATTCGTAGGCGG
>URNX01000048.1 GCA_900549415.1 uncultured bacterium | reverse complement strand
ATTATATTAAGGGGCTGTTAATAATTCAAAGAGGAATAAAGTATGGGCGAAGAACTGCAATCCTGGAAATCTGTTTTCCGGCTGGGCGAACTTCTTGAACTCGCCGCGGCGCGGAAACAGGCGCAGTCGCACAACAAACTTTACGGCAATCTGACTTTCAGCCAGAGCCGTGTCTGCATTGCGCTGATCCGCCTGCTGGAAAAGCAGCCGGAAGGCGTGACGCTCAAGCAGCTTTCCGCCGAACTGGAGGTGACGCCGGGTGCGGCGTCGGAACTGGTGGAAGAGCTGGTGAAGAAAGGCGTTGTTTCGAGAACCCGCAGCGAAACGGACCGGCGCGCGGTCTGCATCCGGTTCCTGGACAACGTCATGGCGATGCATCGCGCAGCTTCCAAAGAAATCGAAAACACGTACCGCAAAATGCTCAGCGTTCTCTCCGCGGAGGAGCTGAGCGAGTGGGAACGTTTACTGGATAAAATTTTGAACAGTTATCAGAAAGGACAGAACTGATTATGTCGTACAAAATGAACCGTCTGCTTATGACTCTCGCGGTCCTCGGAACGATTTCCGCCCCGCTCAGCGCCCAGCAGAGAGGCCCCGTCCCGACCGTCGCCGTGGAAAAAGCGACTCTCCTGAAAGACACCGAAGTGCGGAAGTACGTCGGTCACATCGAAGCGATTCAGAGCGTTTCGCTCCAGGCGCGCATTTCCGGCGTCATCTATGAAATCAAATTCAAAGAGGGGGAACTGGTGAAGAAAGGCGATCTGCTTTTCGTCATTGAAGACACCACCTACCGCGCGCAGGCGCGCTCCGCCGAGGCGACGCTGAATCAGATCCGCGCGGAACTCGAGTATGCAAAGTCCGACTTCGTCCGTCAGGAAAATCTCTACAACAAAAAAGCGGTCTCCCAGGCGGTTTACGAGGAGGCAAAGCGTCTGCTGAAAACCACCGAGGCAAAGCTCTCCCAGGCGGAAGCACAGGTGCTCGACGCCAACAACTCCCTGAGCTATACGAAGATTTACGCCCCGATCACCGGCATCATCAGCAAGGCGACCTACACGGTCGGCAACTATGTCACCCCCTCCAGCAAGGCGCTTGCGGATATCGTTCAGGTCACCCCGATCTACACGCGTTTCGCCATCAGCGAGCGTGATTTCCTGAAAAATTTCGGAACGATTCCCGCGCTTCGCAAAAACGCGCTTGTCCGCATTCAGCTTCCCGACGGACGCATCTACGCGAAGAGCGGCAAAGTTGTCCTGACCGACAATAAAGTTGATTCGGAGACCGGCTCTCTGACGATGTGGGCGGAATTCGAAAATCCGGACCGGATGCTGGTTCCGGGCGGCTATGCGACGGTTCTTCTTTCGAGCGCACTGAACAAGCCGATGCCAGCGGTGAAACTTTCCGCTGTGATCACGACTGCCCAGGGCAGCCTGGTGTATGTGATCGGTGCAGGAAACAAGATTGAGGCGCGTCCGGTTGTTCTCGGCCCCGTCATCAACAACATGCAGGTGATTGAAAAAGGAATCAAGGTCGGCGACACGGTTGTCGTGGACGGCACGCACAAGGCGCGTCCGGGCAGCACGGTGGAGCCGCTTCCTGCGAAGTGAGGTTGAATCATGCTTTCACAAATCTTTATTGACAGACCCAAGCTGGCGATCGTGATCGCGCTCGTCACCATGCTTCTGGGCGCGATGTGCATCTCGAACGTTCCTGTCGCGGAATATCCGGAAATCGCACCGCCGCAGATTATGGTTACCGCCTCCTACCCGGGCGCCAGCGCTGAAGTTATCGCGGATACCGTCGCTTCCGTCATCGAATCGGAAATCAACGGTATCGAAGATATGATCTACTTCAGCTCGACGTCGGACAACAGCGGCAATTATCAGCTTTCGATTACCTTCAAATCCGGAACCGATACCGATATTGCGCAGGTCAACGTCCAGAACGCCGTGCAGCGCGCGGAGCCCACGCTCCCCGCGGAAGTCAAGGCGCTCGGCGTGCAGACCATCAAGCGTTCCACCGATATTCTCGGCATGTACGCATTCACGACCGACGGTTCCGAGCTGAACCTGCTTGAGCTCAGCAACTACATCAAAATCAACGTCCGCGATGAACTCGCGCGTATCAACGGCATATCGTCGTGCCAGATCTTCGGCGAGCGTTCCTACAGCATGCGCATCTGGCTCGATCCGCTCCGCATGTCCGCGCTCAACATCAAGCCTGCGGACATTTCCGCCGCGATTGAGGATCAGAACATCCAGGCGGCCGCCGGAACGGTCGGCGCGGAAAACAGCAACGAATACATTCAGCTGAAAGTCAACGCCCTCGGCCGTCTGAAAACTCCGCAGGAGTTCGAGGACATCATCGTCAAGGTCGGGGAAAACGGCGTCGTGACGCGCCTGGCGGACGTCGCCCGCATTGAACTCGGTTCGGAGAATTATTCCGACAACAGTATGTTCAACGGCAAGCCCTCCATCGCTCTGGCAATCTACCGCAACGACGACGCGAACGCAAACAACGTCGTCGCCGAAGCGAATGCCAAGCTGAAAGAGCTCTCCCAGCGTTTCCCGAAGGGTGTGAGCTACGTCATGGGCTATGACCCGACCGAATACATCCGCACCACGATGAAGGAGATTATCGAAACTCTGATCATCACCTTCCTGCTCGTGGTTGCCATTACCTACATCTTCCTGCAGGACTGGCGTGCAACGCTGATTCCGTCCGCCGCAATCCCGGTCTCCCTGATCGGCACGTTCATCTTCCTCGTGCCGCTCGGTTTCTCGATGAACGTTCTGACGATGTTCGCGCTGATTCTGGTGATCGGTTCGCTGGTGGACGATGCGATCGTCGTGGTGGAAAACTGTATGCGGATCATTGAAGAGGAGAACCTCCCGCCGAAAGAGGCCGCATCCAAAAGCATGCATCAGATTACGGGCGCCGTCATTGCGACGACCCTAGTCATCGTCGCCATCTACGCCCCCGTGGCGTTCTATGGCGGTATGGTCGGAACGATTTACATTCAGTTCTCCGTGACGATGTGTATTGCGCTCTGTCTCTCGACGGTCAACGCTCTGACGCTGAGTCCGGCTCTCTGCGGCATGCTGCTGCGCCCGTACGATCCGAACAAGCCGCGCGTCTTCCGCTGGTTCAACACCGGACTCGACTGGACGCGTAACGGCTATCTGAAGTTCTCCGGATTCCTTGCGCGCAAAATGATCATCACGGTCATTCTGATGCTCGGCGTTCTGGCTGCGAACTACTGGCTTTTCAACCGCATCCCCGGCGAATTCCTGCCGCACGAAGACAAGGGCGCCGCGTTCTGCGACATTGAACTGCCCCCGGGCGCAACGCTCGCCAGAACCAACGCCGTCCTGGATGAAACCTACAAGATCGTCAAGGATATCAAAGGCGTTAAGGATGTGATCACCGTCAGCGGATTCAGCTTTATCGGCGGCAACGGCGAAAACGTCGGTCTGGTCATTGTCGTGTTCGATGACTGGAGCAAGCGCAAAACGCCGGATCTGCAGCTCGGATACCTGACCAACGTCATGCGCCAGCGTCTTTCCCGGATTTCCTCGGCGAACATCAACGTCTTCACGCCGCCCGCGATCATGGGACTCGGCGCAACCGGCGGTGTTTCGTTCATGCTTCAGGCGACCGGCAATCAGACTCCGAAGGAGCTTGCCGACACTCTGTGGAACTTCCTCGGCGAGCTGAACAGGCAGCCGGAAACGCTCTACGCGTTCAGCGGTTACAACGCCGGAACGCCGCAGCTTTATCTGAATCTCGACCGCGTGAAAGCTGAAGCGCTGAACATTCCGGTCAGCCGCGTGTTCACCACCCTTCAGGCAAAACTGGCGTCGATCTACATCAACGACTTCAACCTGTTCGGCAAAACCTACAAGGTGAAGATGCAGTCTGATGCCGCGGAGCGTTCCACGCTCGGCGACATCACCCAGATTCTTGTGCAGAGCAACAGCGGCAAGATGGTTCCGCTGAGCGCAATCGCCGATGTCTCGTACATCGTCGGTCCGCGCCAGATCACGCGATTCAACCAGTACATGTCCGCGAGCGTGAATGCGCAGGCGAAGCAGGGTTACACCAGCGGCGACCTGATGCGCAAGATTCAGCAGCTCGCCGATACAAAGCTCTCGAAGGACTACAAGATTTCGTGGACGGAAATGAGTTATCAGGAGCGCGGCAACGAAGGCAAGCTGCTGTTGCTTATGACCTTTGCGCTTGTGTTCGGATATCTGTTCCTGGTTGCTCAGTATGAGAGCTGGGCGGTTCCCGTCCCGGTTATGGTTTCAGTTGCATTCGCCACGCTCGGCGGTGTGATCGGACTGATGATTGCGGGAATTGCTCTGAACATTTACGCGCAGCTCGGTATGATCATGCTGATCGGACTTGCCGCGAAGAACGCGATTCTGATGGTCGAGTTCTCGAAGCAGGAACGCGAAGCCGGACATACGATTTACGATGCTGCGCAGGCCGGCGCAAAGCACCGTTTCCGTGCGGTGCAGATGACCGCCTGGTCATTCCTGATCGGTGTGTTCCCGATGGTGATCGCAACCGGTGCAGGTTCGGGAAGCCGTACGGCAAT
Source organism: uncultured bacterium (assembly GCA_900549415.1). Taxonomy (GTDB): domain Bacteria; phylum Verrucomicrobiota; class Lentisphaeria; order Victivallales; family UBA1829; genus UBA1829. The sequence goes on along the minus strand of URNX01000048.1, from coordinate 20,168 downwards.
CGGTGTTTCGACATTCGCCGGAATGCTGCTTGCAACCCTGATCGGCATTGCGTTCATTCCCGCACTGTACGTAATCTGTCAGACGATTTGTGAAAAAATCAGCAAGCCGAAACTGAACGGAGTGGATCCGCTCAAGTAACGCCTGGCTGTGCCCGTAAACGGAGCCTCCGGAAGATGCAAGTTCTTCCGGAGGCTTTTTTGCTGCCGTATGTGCGGAGCTGGAGAGTATAAAAAAAGGTGCCCGGTACCGAGAGGGGTCGGTACCGGGCTGCAACAAAGGAGAGAGTATAACAGGTGATACTTGTCGGAATACCACTTGCTACATTGTGTTTGACCGCATAACCGTTCAGATGTTCCATGAAATACAATAAAAAAAATAAAAAATTTATCGTTGTGACAAAGTTCACAATAAATGAGGGCGCTCTCTTCTTTTTCCGGGTTTCAGCAGGCTGCCGCAGTGTCCCGCAGGAGATAATATCTTTTAGCCGGCAAACTCCGAGAGAGCTTTTCTGAATGCCTGAAAGTTGTATTCAGCAGGAGTGACAGCACCCAGCCGCTTGTGCAAGGTGGATGATCTCCAGCTGTGTCTTTCCTGAATATCTGCCAAAAAAAAGACCGGGACAAGCCCGGCCTTTCGTTGGATGAAAAATCTGAATCAGCCTTTGATCGCTCCGGCGGAAAGTCCGCGGACAAAGAGCTTCATGCAGAAGAGGAACATCACAATCAGCGGGAGCGAGGCAACCGTGTAGCCGGCCATCAGCTGTCCCCACTGTTTCGTGTACTCGCCTTCCAGATACAGCAGAGAAACGGAAAGCATCTGCATGCTGTCGTCGCGGATGTAGAGCAGCGGGGAAACGAAGTTGTTCCACTGTCCGATCACCTTCAGAATTCCGAGTGTGCCGATAATCGGCATGGACATCGGAATCACGATGTGCCAGATCTGCTGCAGAACATTTCCGCCGTCGATCTCAATCGCATCGAACAGATCCTGCGGGATATCTTCGATGAAGTTGCGCAGAACGTAGATGTTGAACGCCTGGCCGCCGGCGATGGCGGGGACGATCAGCGCCCAGTAGGTGTTGTACATTCCGAGCGAAGTCACCAGTTTGAATCCGGGAACCATGTTCGCCACGCCCGGATACATCATCAGGAGCGTGAACACGAAGAACAGAAAGTTCGAACCCGGCATCTTGAAGCGCGCGAAAAAGTACGCGCCGACGATGGAGAGTGCAATCGAAAGAACCGTGGAAATCACCGCGACAAACGTCGTGTTGAAGATTTTTCCTCCGATGAAGTTCCACGCATAGGAGTAGTTCTCCCAGTGGAACGGCAGCGAAGGCAGCCACGGATTCTCAAAGAACTGGGCGTTGTCCTTCAGCGAGATGTTGAACATCAGATAGAGCGGGATGAACGCAAAGAGCAGAATAATGATGATAAAGAGGTGCTTTGCGCCTTCACCCCATAAGGATCTGACTTTTCTTGCCATGATAACAGTCTCCTCTTACTTGTTGACTTTGACGAAGCGGTTGTTGATGTACGTCAGAGCGAGCGTTACGACGAAAATGACGAAACCGATCGCGCAGCCGTAACCGAACAGACCTTCCGAGAAAGCGTCGCGGAAGATTCGCAGACCGGGAACTGTGGCGACTCCGTTCGGACCGCCGCTGATGCCGACGAACAGGTAGATGTTCTCCCACGCCTGCAGGGTCGAAATCGTCATCAGCACAAGATTGATTCGGATCTGCGTCATGATGAGCGGCATCTCAATCTGCCAGAAGATGCGGAAGGGACCTGCGCCGTCGACCTCCGCCGCCTCGTAGACATCTTCAGGGATGCTCTGGAGACCTGCAAGGTAAATCAGCACGCCGAATGCTCCGACCCACGGGAAGCCCATGAAGATGAGCGACGGGATAATCAGCCGTTCATCCGAGAGCCACTGAATGCTGTCCGTCGGGGAGAGGAAGCCCATCATGCGGAGCAGACCGTTCAGGATGCCGTTATTCGGTTCGTAGAAATATTTCCAGATGAGGATTCCGACCATGCCGGGGATGATCATCGGGATGACGAACATCACGCGGTAAAGGTACCCCATGCGGTCGCTTATGACATGGTGCAGAATCACCGCCGTGATAATCGGCAGAATCATTTTTATGACGTTTGCAACAACGAAAATCAGAACCACGCCGAACGAATGCAGAAGCGTAGTGTCCTGCATCACGCGGATGAGGTTTCCCATTCCGATGAACTCTTCCACGGTATCGCCGTTCCAGCGGTAGAAGATGTGAACCATTCCGTTGTAAATCGGATAGTAGGAGAACACGATCACAAGCAGAAGCGGGATGGCGATCAGCAGATAGACCGGCCAGTAGTACCGCAGTTTTTTGACAGGAACTTCAACAGCCATTTTATAAGATCTCCTTCAGATTGAGAATGTCCTTGGTCAGGGTGTCAAGATCGGTCAGATTCTTGAATCTGGAGATCAAGCCTTCCTGGTTGAGTTTGTAGCGGGTGTTGTAGGTTTTCTTCTCCGAAGGCGAAACGGCGCCGAGTTCTCCGATCGCGAAAGCGGTTCTCATGCCGTCAAGATTCCACGATGTGCGTTTATCGTAAATAATGGACTCATTCAATTCGTTCAGCAGCTGTTTCCGCTTGCTGAGGAATGCGTTCCAGTACTCTTTCTTCGGGTTTTCCGGCTGGTTGATGATCAGGTCTTCCAGCACAAGAGTCATATCTTTCTGCGTTTTGTTTCCGACCTGGGTAATCAGCGCGATACCGGTGTAGCCGGCGCCTTCGAACGGACGGCATTTTTCGAGAAGAGCAACCTCTTCATCAATCTGGGCCTGCGTCATTTTCCCCTTGTCCGGGCAGTGGCACATGGCGGAGATTTCCGGTCCGAACGCTTCGCGGTAATCGACGCGTTTCAGCGGAGAGCCCCATTTGCTGTGACGGATCATCGTCAGCTGGGAGATCTTGTAGGAGGTGATGTACTTCAGGAAGTCGATCGCAAGGTCGATATCCTTCGCGGCTTTCGGAATGCCGAAGCGTCCGCCGATGCCGCTGCCGATTTCCGTCATTCTGCCGAGGTCCTGGTATTCAAAACCGTCGCCGATGACCGGAAGCGGAATGACGTCGACTTTGAATTTGGAATTGTTGACCATGGAGAATGCGTTGTAGGTTCCGTCGATGAAGTAGCCGACTGTTCCGGAGGAGAACAGAAACTTGGTCTGCTCCAGGTCGATTGCGGGGAAGCCTTTCGCGAAATATTTGCCGACGAGCACGGTCAGTTCCGCCGGAGCGAGGAGACGGTTGAGGTCAACCGACTTGTCGCCGTTTGCGAGCTTGTGGATCATTTCGCTTGCGCCGACACCGTATCCGTAATCGGACAGCGAATCGTTGTAGTCTGCGTTGAGAATGTTGTTGAAGTGCGCGCAGATCTGGTTGATGGTTCCCTTGTCGAATCCGCGCACGCCGACGGGGATCAGCGGCTTGCCGATTTTGTTGCCGTACTCCAGAATCTTCTTGCAGGAGTCAATCCATTCGCCGAGCGTGTTCGGAAGTCTGGTGTGTCCGGTCGCCGCCTGATAGAGTTCGACGTTAACATACATGCGTGTTGTGCACATGAATATGGAAACGCCGAAATATTCGGAGTAGGTTGTGCTCAGCGCACCGACCATGTCGTCGGCGAATGTGTCGCGCCATGCCATGCCTTCCAGCGGAGTACCCTTGTTGTAGGGGTTCTCCTCGGCCAGATACTGGGAGAGCGGGAGAAAGTACTGATTGTGGAGTTCTTCCGTGCCCGAAAGCTCGATGACGTCGGCGCAGTCGCCGCCGATGAGCTGGGTGAGGAACCACTGTGCATAACCACGGGCGGGAACGGTCGTCTGAATGACTTTGACCTTGACGCCCTCTTTTGCTTTCATTTTTTCATACTCAATGATGGCATCCGCATAACCTTCGCGGAAACCGTCTTCGAGCTGCCAGTGTGCGAAAGTCAGCCGTTTGGCGCCGCCGGAGAAGAAACCTCTGCCCTGCATGCTGTTGCGGATGACCATGATTGTGGAAATCACGAAGAAGATCAGGAAGCAGATGAATCCGATCTTGTTCATGATGCGCTGGAATCTGGATTCTTCCATGTTACTTCACTCCTCTCGCTTTCATGAACCGCTGGATCACAACAGCCTGTGTGGAAAGCGGATAGCGTTTGATGTATTCGCGGTAGTACGGTTCGGCGGACTTGAAGTCATTCAGCCGTTTTTCGTACAGATAACCGATCCGGAGCAGGAGGGAACGGCGGATGCTCGGGTGAACGACGTTCAGAGCATAGGCTGCTTTGAGGTGTTCAACCGCATTTTTATAGTCCTTTTTCTCCTTGATGAGACGGTTTGTGGTGTAGAGGTGAAGCGGAATCAGAAGCTGGGTGTCGCCTTTGAAATTCCGGATATATTCATCCACGGCCTCTTTGTCGGGATACATATAGAGAAATGCGGTCGCGGCTTCCTTGCTGTTCGGGACCGACTCCATGATATCCTTGTAGATTTTGCGGTATTCGATTTTGTCCGCGAAATCGCCGTAAATATCCTTGCGGTCCTGCATGAGCTGAGCGCAGCGGGCATAGCTGAGTCCGGCGAGAATGCGGAGCGCCTTCGGATTTGCCTTGTTCGCATAGAAGAGTCCGAGTTCGCGAACCCCCTCTTTTGCGGTTGCTTCGCTCTGCGTTTTGTCATACGCCTTGGTCATGGAAAGCAGCAGGGATGCGAGCGGTTCGTTTTTGCGGTCGGCGCCGAGAGTGCGCACGCGGGAATAGTTGCCGACGGCATACGCCTGAATCAGCGGATCGACCTCTTTTTCCGCTTTGACGGCCTGACTTGGTTTTTCCTGCGCGAATCCCGCGAACGGGATGGACGCGAGGACTGCGAATGCGGCAAGAGCTGCCGGTCGAACTTTGTGCATACTCACCGTATCCTCCTTGATTCGTACATAATTATCTCCTTGTGTTAATATGCCCGGAACAGTGGGGCAACCGTCCCGGACCGGCACGGAACGGGCTTGCGAGCCTGATCGTCTGGGAACTCACGGGCAGAGAGTCCGGCGGACGGGGATCACAACAAGCCATTGCGTGTCGGCGAATTCTATTTATATTATAGATTATACACCATGTTTCCGCATTTGTAAAGCCCCGGAATTAAGTATTTTTAATTTTTTTTCGGAGTAAAAGAACGATGCTTCCGCTCATAGCTTCCCGCAGACCGGAAAAACTCTTTTACCCCGGTCCGCAGGAAGGGAAAAACACAGATTACAGCACGGTCAGGATCAGGCCGCCGACAATCAAGGCAACGCCCGTCAGCTTCGCGGCGGAACATTTCTCGTGCAGGAAAAACATTCCGAGCAGAACGCCGACCGGAAGACTCATCTGGCGGAACGCCTGAACAAAACAGACGTTCGTCACAAAGCCCATCGCGATCAGAATCAGCAGATAGGCAAGCGCCGCGCCGATTCCCGCAAGATACGGATGCGGATGACGAAACAGATCCTTCGTCACTCTCGCCCGCTCGTGCGGAATGGCAAAAACATAGCAGGAAAGCGTCAGCAGCAGAACCGATTCCCGCAAACTCGAATATGCGGCGGCGCCGTGCCAGCGCGCAACATCCTCGTTCGCCAGCAGAAGACGCACGCCCTCGCTGTCGAAAATCGTGTAGCCCGTCGTTCCCGCCGCCGCGACAAGAATGCCGAGCAAAGCCCGGTTCCAGTAATTTTTCCAGTGCAGATCGGAAAAATTCTTCATCGGCATCAGCACACAGCCGGACATGATTATCAGCATTCCAAACAGTTCCAGCGGAGACGGCGTTGCGCCGATTCCGAGAAGAACCGTCACAAATGCCGTCATGATCACCGGAAGCGCCCGCGCAAGCGGATACGCCAGCGAGACATCCGCAAGACGGTATGCGCGGGAAAGCCCGATGTCGCAGATCATCCCGCTGAGCCCGCCGCCGAGCAGCATCAGCCAGAAGCGGGGAGGCAGACGCGTCAGGTCGATCCCGGATGTCAGCGCAAACGGCAAAGTCGTGCAGAGGCACGACGCCGAAACCACCATGTAAAATGCGGGAACCGGACGTGCGCTCTTGCAGATGAAGTGCCAGAGCGCATGAAGAATCACCGATGCGAAAATCAGGATGAATGCCGTCAGCGTCATGCTTCAGCCTCAGCGCATTCCGCGCGCTTCCAGAAGACGCAGTATCTGTTCCGAATCGTTGGAAGTGACGCTGTCCGCACCCATCTCAATCATCTTGTCGAGCAGCTCTTCCGTGTCGATCGTCCAGGCGTCGACCAGCACATTCTGCGAATGGAACCAGTCGGTCAGCTCTTTGGACATCTGCCCGTAGTGAATGCCGACGCGGAACATGCCCTTGAAGAATTCGGGTTTCCAGAGCATCGACTCGTTCGGGTCGCCGTGCTGAAGCAGTTCCGGATACAGTTTCTTCATCTCCGTCAAAACGTTCCAGTGGAAGCAGACCAGGCAGAACTGATCCATCAGATTGCGGTGTTTCAGTTCCGCCATTGCGAGTTTTGCACACTCGATATCCGGACGCTTCACCTCGACCAGCTGGAAGAGTCCCGGCTTCTTGCGCGCGACGAGATCCAGGACTTCGGTGAAGAGCGGAATCTTTTCGCCGGCGAACTCCGGGCTTTTCCAGGAACCGAAATCCAGTTTGCGGAGTTCGTCAAACGTCATTTCCTCGACAACGCCGTGACCGTTGCTGCAGCGGCTGATTTCATCGTCGTGGGTGACAACCAGCTTGCCGTCGCGTGTCAGATGCAGATCGTATTCGATCGCATCCACGCCGAGTTCAATAGCCTTTTCAAAAGAGATCAGAGTATTTTCCGGATATTTCGCCGGAAAACCGCGATGTCCGTTCACAATCATTTTACGCATAAAACCTCCTTGCTGAGTTTACTTTAAATTATCATTCGGAAGGCAAAAAACAACCGGAGGAGTGCTGTTTTTTATTAAAATATTCACTCCGTTCACTTTTTATGACCGAACAATCATTTTGACTCTTGCATTTCTTTTCATTCGTGCTATTTTGCATGAAAGGAGGATTTTTGAGATGAAAAACGATTATGACCGGCAGATACTTTCCTATCTCAACGATCATGAGATGCTCACCACGGAGGCGGCGATGGAATTTCTTCCGCTGAGCGAAGTCTCCGTGCGGCGCATCTTCAACCGGCTTGCGGAACTGAATCTGGTGCGGCGCGTGCGCGGCGGTGTCCGTCCGCCCGTGCGGGAACAGAACATCCGGATTCCGTATTTCCTGCGCGGCCAATGGTTCGCTGCGGAAAAACAGCGGCTTGCGAAACGCGCGGCGGAACTTGTGAAACCGGATATGGCAGTCGCGATCCACGGCGGTTCGACGACTTCATTTCTCGGGATGTATCTGGACCACGGAACACTGATTGTGAATTCGCTTTCCATCTGCCGGATTCTCGCGGACCGCTTTCCGTCAGGTGGCGGACCCAATGTCATTCTCGCCGGAGGGAGTGTCGATCTGCACAGCGACATCATTACCGGTCCCGAGGCGGAGCGCAGTTTTGCCCGTTACCGCACCGACCTTGCGTTCATCTCCTCCTGCGCGCTCGACGAGCGCGGACTGCTTGATATCGATTCACCTTCAGCAAGCATGATTTTCCGGATTGCGGAGAATACCGACAAGCTCATTTTCATCGCCGACCACAGCAAATTCCGCAGAAAGGCTTATGCGCGCGGACCCGCCTGGGAAGAGATCGATGTTCTCATTACCGATTTTGATCCGGAAAATCACGAACAGCTGAAGGAGATCCGCGCCCGCGGCGTGGAAGTCATCATCGTGCCGAATGCGGAGTAAAGCAGAATTCAGAAAAACGGAGTTTATGAAACATGCGGTCCCGTGCTTCCGCGGACATTCAGTTTGACGGGAACGATAATGCGCGATTTTGTCTCTTTTCCGTTCATCGCATGGTCGAGCTCAAGAAGAGCGGAAGAGACCAGATGCGGATAGTCGTATTCCAAAGTCGTCAGCGGAGGATTCTGGAAGGCGGAGACGACGTGTGATTCGTAGGTGATCAGCGAAACATCTTCCGGAATGCGTTTGCCGCACTTGCGGATGGCGTCGAGCAGTATCGGCGCCTCATCGCTGAGGACTACGAGGAATGCGGTATACCCCTTCGCAATCAGAGAGCGGACATGACCGATTTTTTCCTCCAGAGTTGCGCCGAAACAGTTTTGTACGGTATCGCGGATTCCATGTTCTTCCGCAATCCGGTAGAATTCGTCGAGTCCGCGCGCGAGCTCCTCTTCCGTTGACTTGGAGCTGCGGCCGCGTATGCGGGCAATACGGGTGTGTCCGAGCGCAATCAGATGCTCCATTGCCGCACGAACTTCACCGTCCGCGTCGGGAAAAACGGAGCAGATGTGATTCAAGGCGGAACCGAAGTTGTTGATGACGACGAGAGGAATGCTGTAGCGTTCGTGCCATTTCATCGCGATGCGTTCGCCGGAGATCATGATTGCCCCGTCGAAAAACTGGTCGTTGAGCAGTTCGATGTACTGATAAGGAACAACGGCTGCGCGCCATCCGCGGCGTTTGGTGCGGATGAGAATTTCGTTGAGAATTTCGTCGTTGAATTCCGAAAACCAGTTGGTGATGACTGCGATTGTGCGTTTGTGGCGGACGGAGAGGTTTTTGTAGTTCATTTTCCGTGCAAGTTCGAGGACTTTTGCGCGGATTTCCGGAGCGACTTCCCCCTTCTGGTTCAAAGCGCGAGAAACCTGCGAAATGGAAATATCCAGTTCCGCCGCGATATCTTTCAGCATGATTCTACGCATGAGTATCTCCTGTTTTCCTGCAATATAACCGCATTGCGGACAATATCAAGCGGAGAAAAACGCGTTTCAAACAGAAAAAAAACAAAAAAAGAGCGTTTTCCGCGTGTTTCGGGATTGTTTTTTTGAAAATAATCTGTATTGTATCTAATGTAAACCAACACCATCTTTTAAGGAGATTAAAATGAGAACGTCCGTACTTGGCATGATCCTGGCAGGCGGCGAAGGAACCCGACTTGCTCCTCTGACCGACCAGCGCGCGAAACCCGCCGTCCCCTTTGGCGGAAAATACAGAATTATCGACTTCGTGCTCAGTAACTTCGTCAACAGCGGAATTAACAGCATCTTCGTTCTGACTCAGTTCAAATCCCAGAGCCTGATGGAACACATCATCAACGGCTGGAACATTTCCTCCACCCAGGTCCGCGGAAGCTTCATCATCCCGGTTCCCGCTCAGATGCAGACACAGGACCGCACATGGTACCGCGGAACCGCAGACGCGATTTACCAGAACATGGCGCTGATCGAAGACTTCAAGCCCGATCTCGTCGCCGTTTTCGGCGGAGATCACATCTACAAGATGGACGTCAGCCAGATGGTCGATTTCCACTGCTGCAACAACGCCATTGCAACGGTCGCCGCAATTCCGGTTCCGATCAGCGAAGCGAGCCAGTTCGGCATCATCCAGGTCGACAAGGACTGGCGCATCGTCGGATTCCAGGAGAAACCGAAAGATCCCACGCCGCTCCCGAACGACAAGAACATGGCGCTCGCCTCCATGGGCAATTACATTTTCAATACGAACGACATGCTCGCTCTCCTCAAAAACGATTACAACCAGAAGAGCAGCTCGCACGACTTCGGCAAGGACATCATCCCGAGCCTCGTCGGCACCAAGCGTCTCTACGCCTACAACTTCTATTCCAACAAGATCCCCGGCCAGGCGGTCAGCGAGAAACCCTACTGGCGTGACGTCGGAACCCTCAAAGCCTACTTTGAAGCGAACATGGATCTCCGCGCCACCCAGCCGCAGCTCGACCTCTACAACGACAAGTGGCCGATTTACAACTACCACTTCAGCCTCCCGCCGGCGAAATTCGTGCACAACGAAGATGTCGACACCTTCGGACTCCCGCGTATCGGCAAGGCGATCAACTCGATTGTCTGCGACGGCTGCATCGTTTCGGGCAGTACGGTCACGAACTCGGTTCTCTTCAACTCGGTGTTCGTCCACAGCTACGCGACCGTTCACAACTGCATCTTGTTGAATGACGTCGACGTCGGCGAGCATTGCCGCATTCGCAACGCCATTATCGACAAGCACAATCAAATTCCGCGCAACACCACGATCGGCTACGACCGCGAGGAAGACGCCAAGCGCTACAAAGTCGTTGACATTGGCGATGGACAGTGGCTCACGGTCATTCCGAAGGATCGTCACTCGAGTTCCTATGTCCTTCCGAAGAGCGTGGAAACGCACGAAAGCGAAGCTCCCGCCGAATCCGAAGAGAAGAAGTAATCCCCGTTCCCCGGCCGCATACACCGCGGCCGGGAAAAATTTGATCCTTATTATTTTTACCGAATACCGTTTTCTTCATCCGGAAGAATTCCATGTTGCAAAAGAATTCCGATCCCCTCTGCCTCAACCTCCGTGAAGCCGTGCGGCGGGAGCTGTGCGATGCGCCGGGATGCCATGATTTCGATCATACCGAACGTGTATTGCGCAATGCGGAAATGCTTGCGGGACTCGAACTGAAAGCGGAGGACTCCCGTTCCTTCCTCGCCGTTTCACTTGCGGCGCTGCTGCATGATATCGCTCGACCGGAAGAGATGAAGTCAAATGGAAAAATCTGTCATGCGCAGGCAGGATACGGAAAAGCAATCCGATTTCTGCGCGAATGCGGATGCTGCGACGAAGAGCTCATTCAACTTGTCGCAAACGCCGTGAAGCGGCATCGCTACAGGGGAAAAGATCAGCCGGAAAACCTTATCGACAAAATTCTCTATGATGCGGATAAGCTCGATTCCATCGGAGCCGTCGGAGTCGGACGCGCGTTCCATTTTGCCGGACGGATCGGCGCACGGCTTCATAATCCGGCGGAAGAGGCTGTCGCGGGTGAAGCATACGGGCGCGAGGACTCCGCATACCGCGAATATCTCGTCAAACTCCGCAGCGTCCCCGAACGGATGCTGACCGTTTCCGGACGCGCCGCAGCGGCGGAACGCGCAGAATTCATGCACGAATTTTTCCGGAGACTCTGCGAAGAAAGCGGCGTGAAATAATCGTTCTTTTTTACAAAAACGGTTGTTTTTTCATTCTGCACACCTATATTAAAGAATCTTCAAAACAAAAAAGGTTTTTACTCAAATGAAACTTTGCAAACTGTTTTCCAAAGGCGCGGTTCTTCAGCGCCGCCAGCTCATTCCGGTGTGGGGCGAAGCCACCCCGGGCGCTGTCGTCAAAGCAAGTGTCGCCGGTGTTTCCGCATTCGGCATCTGTTCCTCAACCGGAGATTTCATGCTCCGTCTTCCCCCGGTTGAAACCGCGGGCGGACCGTATGTTCTTACGGTTGAAGACCTCTCCAGCGGAGAAAAAATGGAAATCGAAGATGTTCTCATCGGCGAAGTCTGGCTCGCTTCCGGACAGTCCAACATGGAGTTCCGCATGGGAACCTCTCCCGTTCAGCTGAACGAATTCCGTGAAATGCAGAAGGATCCCTCCACGCTCCGCATGTTCAATGTCGGGCAATGTGCCACCAGCGCGCCGCAGAAGGATTGTCTGACCGGCAGCTGGATGTATTCCGACCGTGCCAGCGATCCCGATTTTTCCGCCGTTGCGCTTTGGTTCGCGTACAAGCTCCGCGAAAAACTCGGCGTCCCCGTCGGCGTCATCCATTCCTCCTGGGGCGGAACGTTTATTGAATCCTGGATTGGACGCGAAACGCTGATGAACAATCCGGAAGTTGCTCCGCTGATCCGCGGCTACGAACAGCGTCTCGCCACAGACGAGTTCTGGGACAGTGCACTCGAAAACCTGGCGGCCCCGTCGCGCTTCGGAAGCAACGTCAAAGGCGATCCGGGCAACAAGGGCGAAACGCTCGGCTGGGCAAAGCCCGATTTCGATGATTCCGCGTGGATTGATTTCGACGTTCCCGGCAGCTGGACTGACCGCAAACTCGCGGGCAACGGCTCTGTCTGGATCCGCAGAGAGATCGAAATTCCCGCCGCATGGGAAGGCAAGGAGCTTGAGCTGCGTCTCGGCGGAGTCGACAAGCACGACGTCACCTATTTCAACGGCGTCAAGGTCGGTGCCAGCGGACAGGGCTTCGATGAGGCGTTCTGGAACGTCAGCCGTTTCTACAAAGTTCCCGCGGAGCTTGTCAAAGCCGGAAGAGCTGAGATTGCAATCCGCGCATTTTCGTTCATTTTCGACGGCGGATTCGGCGGAAGACCCAGCAGCTATGCACTTGTCCGCATCGATGATCCGGAACAGGCGGTTCCGCTTGCCGGAACCTGGAAATTCTCCGTGGAAGCCGATTTCGGCAAAGTTCTCCTCCCCGAGGTCAGCAACCTCGCGCGTCCGAACTACCCGAACACCTGGTCGATTCTCTATGACGGCATGATCCGTCCGCTCGTTCCCTACGCTCTGCGCGGCGCGATCTGGTACCAGGGCGAAAACAACGCGGGAACCCGCAGCGGCGCAATCGCCTACGAACGTCTGATGTGCGAACTCATCTCCGACTGGCGTTTCCGCTGGGGTCAGGGCAATTTCCCGTTCTACATGGTTCAGCTTGCAAACTACAGAACGCCCTATTCCTACAATGCCGATCAGCATTGGCCGACTCTGCGCGAAAGCCAGCGCCACGCCTGCGAAAAAACGCCGAACACCGGAATGGCGGTCATCATCGACTGCGGCGAAGAGCTTGACATTCACCCGAAGGACAAGCGTTCCGTCGGATACCGCCTCGCACGTCTCGCACTCCACAACGACTACGGATTCGAAGACATCGTCCCCGGCGGTCCTCTCCCGAAAGAGACAACCATTGAGACCGGAGCACTGCGTGTCCGTTTTGAAAATGCGCAGGGACTTCACTTCAAAGGAGAGCCGCGCGGCTTCTATCTTGCCGGGGATGACGGCGAATTCATGCCAGCCGATTCGGTAACGCTGGACGGTGCGGGCGTGGTTCTGCGCTGTGCGAAAATCGCGCGTCCGCTGCATGTCCGCTACAGCTGGTCCGACAACCCCGACGGCAACCTTTACAACGGAGAAGAGCTTCCCGCCACGCCGTTTGAAGCATAATTCAGACCCGCACCGCAGGATTTAAAACAGCAGCGCCCGGATGAAAAAACTTTCATCCGGGCGCTGATTTTTCTATTCGGAACAGAAGGCTCAGTCGGTTTCCTTCATCCAGAATCCCCAGAGATCGTCGCCGTAGCGGAACGAGCCGAGAAGAAGCATGTCGGACATGTAACGGATATTCATCTCCGAAACAACCGTCTCTTCCGAAGAATCGGGAAAGACGGAAAAGTAGTAAACGGCCTTGCGGTCATCGGGGGCGGAGGCAAGCGGAATGCAGACCGCTCCGCCGAGATCGCAGCATCCGGCGGCGCGCATCGGTGCGCCGGACCTCGCCCGGCACGCCTTTGCAATCACCTCGCCCGCATGACGCGGATCGTATACGATGTCAACGATGTTCAGTTTGACAATTCGCAGATAAGGATTCATTCGCCGCCGCTCATCCGTAAGCCGTGCTGGAGTTGCGCTCCGGAGCTTTCGCCGGATTGGACTTGAAGAACTCAACCGCATCTTCATCGTCGAAGACTTTGCGCGGAGAGAGCTCAACAATGCAGTCCGGTGTGCCGTCGTCCTTGCGCGGGACTTTCACTCCGGCAAGATCCATGCGGCGAGCGTCGCGTGCGCAAAGCATGGCTCGGCAGGATTCTGCGGAGTCGACGCCGGTCGCATTCTTCGTCGGAGCGAAACACTCCTTGCGGTCGGCTTCGAGAATGATCGTGGAGGAGGCGAGCGGAAGCGCATCGAAGATGAAGGATTCGAGCTTGACGGCGTTCGGAGCTTCCGGCTTGACGGGAGTGCCGTCGGCGGTGACGTAAGCGACTTTCTTGTCGGCGCGGTGCCACGGAAGATCGAGCTTTCCGTTTGCGGTCAGACGCTCGATGAATTCGCGGCTGATGACGTGGATCGCCGGGCTTCCGGCAATGAAGTCGAGCTTGCCGTTCGTGGTGCGCTCGGCGAGCTCCTTCGGCATATCGCTGTATTCGATGATCTGGAGTTTGCCGCCGGTGACGCAGAAGTTGCCGAGCTTTTCAAACGCGTTTGTCTTGGAGAGCATGATGCTGCTCATTTCCGACTTTTCGAGAGCGTGCAGACCGATCATGAGCGGATTTGCGACCGGAACGAGCGGGTTGTCGACCTGGAAATAGGAGATGTATTCCACGCCGAGTTTTTTCATCAGCTCGAGGTTGCCCCACTTGCGGAGCGCAAGGAGCGTGCCGCCGTGACCGTCCGGGGTCAGAGCGATGGAGTCCTTCGCGGACATCAGCACCTTGCCGGAGTAGTCGATTGCGGGCATGAAACCCTGAGTGAAGAAGTGAACGGAATCCTCCGGCAGACCGAAGAACTCGTGCGACTTGAAGAAATCGCGGGTGGCTTTATCGTTGAGTTCGCTGGTCATGATGAACCAGTGAATGCGGGTTCCATACTTTTCGGAAACGCGGTCGAGGCTCTCCGCGAAATACTGGAAGAGGGTTTTGTGGAGAACGGGAGTGATCGGATAGGTTCCCTTCGGACCGTCGAACCCGAGACGCGTTCCCTGTCCGCCTGCGACGGTGAGAGCGGCAGTTTTGCCGGCGCGGATGAGTTCCACGCCCTTTTCAAACGCCTTCTTGTAAAGAGCTTTCTGCTCCGCGTCTTTGGGAACGAGGGGGAAGTAGGAGGCGGGCGCGAGGTCGGCGGGGATCTCGGTGACGGGCTTGTGCATCACATAGTCCTGAATGAGAGTGGAGAGGTGATCCCAGTCGATTGCTTCGATCTGCTTCTGCAGCTTGTCGTGTTCAGCTCCGGAGAGCTTGTTGAGCGCATCGAGGATGTGCGTCTGATTGTTTTTCTTGAGGGTTTCGGCGATATTCATAATCATCTCCTTTATGATTTAATTTTTTCCGGTGCTTCCGAATCCGCCGGTGCCGCGTCCGGTTTTCGAGAGTTCCGCGGCGGGTTCGAGCTGAACGTCTGCGAGTTTTGCGATGACCATCTGCGAGATGCGGTCTCCGCGTTTGATTTCAAACGGTTTATCGCTGAAATTGAAGAGAATGGATCCGACTTCTCCGCGATATCCGGCATCGATTGTTCCGGGACCGTTGAGAACGCCGATTCCATGTTTGAGAGCGAGTCCGCTGCGGGGTCTGACCTGAGCTTCATATCCGACGGGCAGTTCGATTGTGAGTCCGGTCGGCACGAGAGCGACCTTTCCCGGTTCGAGGATGAAATCGATGCGGGATCGCAGATCATAAGCCGCATCATCGAAATGAGCTTTAGCCGGAGTCAGATCGCTGCACCCTTCGAGCATTTTGAATTTGATGGTCACACTCATACGAGCTCCTTGTTTTGAGAGTATGGTAATTTAGCACGAAACAACCGAAAATGCAAGAGGATGAACGCCGCAAACCCCGCAAGACTGCGGGGCGGAAAAAACAAAATTATTTTTTACAAAATGTTTGAATGAAAACTTGTCTCAGTTTACCGTTTGTGTTGCCGGATTTTCCCGTAGTTCGGCCCTCCTTTAGAGTATGTTCCACTTGCCGACGGAACTTTTTTCTGCGAAAAGCATGATTGGATTCCAGCTTTCAATTTTTTATAAAGCCAGGCAAAACCTCCTCCGATTGGTCGGCGGAAAAGCCAGATCAACCAGCCAAGAACACTGAGAATTACAAGACCTAAAATAATTTTCCAGAAGCTGACGATCAGCCAAATGATACCGCCTAAAGCAATCAAAAGAAAGCAGCCGATTTCTTCGCCGGAACCGCCGCCTCCTCCATGCTGACGGTGGACGACGACATGTTCTCCAGGCTTTGCATTGACATGTTTGACTTTCATTGTCACCTCTTCTCATTTCCGTTTGGAATAATATTTACCTCTCCGGCGGTTCGTTCCATGACCGGAGACTTTCTTTTTCCGCTGGCCGGAACCGCTTGAATCTGTTTTGGTAATTTTCGGAATATCCTGGCTTTTGATCTTGGGGCGGGTGCCTTCAGAAGACGCTGAATCTCTTGATGCTGCCATACAATTGTCTGATGCTGTGCCAACAGCCCCCCGGCTTCCATCAGTGTCACAAGGACAAGGCCGCTCACAAAGAGAGGAGTCCACCTCGGCAAGGCTTTTTTTTTAACATCAACTGCAGTGTCTTCTTTGCTTGGGGCTGCTGATGTTTCCGCATCATGCGGTTCCGTAACAGCAGACTTTTCCGCTGGGATCGGTTTGACTTCGTTCTCTTCCGGGACAATGGCTGTTGTCTCAATGACAGGTTCGTTTATTTCCGGTTCCGGAAGAGATTTTTCTTCCTCTCCGATGCGTGCAAGTACAGCAAGAGACCGGTCATCCGAACCGCGCGGATCGTCCGCCCATTCTCTGCGGGTCAGATAATCCATGATATCCTGTTTACATAATTCTTTTTTGAGCAAGTCATCGAAAAGACTGTCAAAGATCTTTCCCGGCGTCATATCGGAAAGATGAAACATCAGGTGTTCCGGACCATCGGAAGTGATTGCGATCCCCGAATTTTCTTCTGTCCGGAACAGCGCATATTGAAACTTCATCTTTTCTTCGCCGCCGGCCCGCAGAAAATGAGTCTGATTGGCAAACTCGCCCTTTTCCGGAATGAATACGGTTTTGCAAATCCCGTTTTGCCGCAGAACAATGGAACCGTCTCCCACTTGAAAACAGCCGATATATTTCGTTCCGGCGACGGCAAAAGCAACCGTGCTGTCGAACTCTTTTTCGTCTGTATGGTACTTTTCTGCAAGGTCATACTTCACCTGCATGAGGGTACGGTACATAATCCGGCAGAATTTAATCCACTGCTCTTCCTTTTTTTCTTCGGAATCCAGAATGTTTTCCAAATACGGATTCAGAACAGAAACCTGAAACTGAAAAGCTTTGACAGCCTCCTGCGCTCCGAAATGCGAAAGACTTGCACTGCCACGTCCATCACAAACAATTGCGGCTGGTCGAGGCTCTGTAAACACAGAAGAGGCGTCCTGGCAGGGGATTCCCCGGCGGATATGCCCCCCGCCGGGAATTGATGCGGCAAAACCGCTCCAGAAAGATGCATTTGCAATTGCAGAGTCGGAATTTTCCATAGATATATTTCCTTTGTTGATGTTGTCATTCGTATTCATCAGAGATCTCCCCAGTCCGTAATTTCGCGGAAATAGACGTTGTCCTGTTCCGACACCGCACTTGCAGATACGCTTTTCATGGAGTCTGTAAGCCAGCGGAAGAACTGTCTGAAGCGAAGACCTTTCAATTTAACCGGGCCCGGTACAGCTGGAAGGATTCTGCACATCGTATCATGATCAACGTCATCACCGATTTCGATCCCGATATACTGAATCTTCCCGTGTTCGCCTAATGCTCGCATCTCTTCCGCTGCCTCTTCCCAGTTATCGTCGTTGGGCTCACCATCTGTCATAAGGATTACCCACGGACGGTAGCAGGAGATGCCGTTGTCGCGATACATTTTGCGGCGGGCTTTCAGATCGCGCAGAGCCAGACGGATTCCCGCACCCATTGACGTGGCTCCTTCAGCAACCAGAGGTCTCTGGTTGCGATTCATCTTGCTGATTGAGGTAAACGGAGTTACTACTTCCGCATTCCAGTCGAATGTGATAATTTCCACTTCCACGCTGCGGGAGGCCGCTTCATCGGAGGAGGTTTCCTGAATGAATTGCTTCAATCCTTTGTTGAGTTCATTGATCGGAGCACCTTCCATGCTGGAGGAGGTATCCAGCAGCAGTACGACCGGGCAGCGGGGTGCGGGGTTGGAAACGTCAAGGTTGTTTGCGTTGTAACGGCTCATAGTAGAATACCTTTCCTGATAAGCTTGTGTTTTTGTCATTTTCTTGTCTCTTCTTCTAATAAGAGCGGCTTTTTTGTTTTTTCCGGTACTTTTCATTTTTTTCTGGTGGAGCCGACGGGTATCGATCCCGCGTCCGGGAAAGTGCGCTTTGGCTTTCATTCCCGTTGAAACCTTTCACGGCCCCGCATATTATTCAAAAGACTTGAAGTCTGCATTTTTCCGGAGATTTCTGAAATTTTTTCAGTAATCCGTTTTTTGACAGAGTTCTAATCCCGCTAAATACAAAAAGACACTGTATGCAAAATTTTCCGGTATTTTGCATACAGTGTCTTTTGAGTTTCAGACGAGAGTTTTTTGGAGACATCTCTAAATGGGAAGTCTCAAATGTGGCGCAATCCCCTTGAAGCGGGGCAAAAGTTCAACCCTACAATGTGTTTCCTTCTGGTAAGGAGACATCATGTCGCAATCCCCTTGAAGCGGGGCAAAAGTTCAACAGAATTTTTCAAAACTTACCAAGCGTTGGCCACTTAGTCGCAATCCCCTTGAAGCGGGGCAAAAGTTCAACTGGATCTTCTACTCTATATATAGATGGTCCAATTCAAGTCGCAATCCCCTTGAAGCGGGGCAAAAGTTCAACAGATCAATCTGGCGGAACCACTATTAATGATTCATCGTCGCAATCCCCTTGAAGCGGGGCAAAAGTTCAACCTCCTGCTATAGTAAAATTATCGTCGAACTACATAAGTCGCAATCCCTTGAAGCGGGGCAAAAGTTCAACTTTTGTCGAGGATAGTAATTACAGTGCCTCTTTAGTCGCAATCCCCTTGAAGCGGGGCAAAAGTTCAACCAAACGCTCTTAAAACCTTTCAAGTGTTTACGTTCGTCGCAATCCCCTTGAAGCGGGGCAAAAGTTCAACTGACGGGGAATGGAAAGCAGCCTGGGAAATTTCCGTCGCAATCCCCTTGAAGCGGGGCAAAAGTTCAACATCAAAAAAATTGTCGATAAAAATGATAGTTTTAGTCGCAATCCCCTTGAAGCGGGGCAAAAGTTCAACTGCAATTGTAAGCATGTTATGGGAAGCGGTGTAGGTCGCAATCCCCTTGAAGCGGGGCAAAAGTTCAACAATATCCGTGGCGGGATTGCAAGCAGTCGCGGGAGTCGCAATCCCCTTGAAGCGGGGCAAAAGTTCAACAATTCGTTTCTTCGACAATACAATCAACGAACTCTGTCGCAATCCCCTTGAAGCGGGGCAAAAGTTCAACTAAACCTAAAATGAAAGGAATTTCACCATGAACACCGAAGTCGCAATCCCCTTGAAGCGGGGCAAAAGTTCAACAGAAAACCACGAAAGGTGGTTCTCTCCCCATCTCAGTCGCAATCCCCTTGAAGCGGGGCAAAAGTTCAACTCGTGCTCAACGACGGCACAACATTCCCCCCGTCGGGGGAGTCGCAATCCCCTTGAAGCGGGGCAAAAGTTCAACCTGACGCGAAGCCTCCATGATCTGCGTAAGACAGCGGTCGCAATCCCCTTGAAGCGGGGCAAAAGTTCAACTCGACGAGTCGTGCCATGGGGTGTAAAGCTGATCCGTCGCAATCCCCTTGAAGCGGGGCAAAAGTTCAACGTAAACCTCTCTGAGCCCCGGACCTGGACATGTCAGTCGCAATCCCCTTGAAGCGGGGCAAAAGTTCAACTTCCTTGGGAATGTCTAGAAACCTTCCTCGAGCAGGTCGCAATCCCCTTGAAGCGGGGCAAAAGTTCAACTTGCGGTCTCCTCCGAGAAGGAGGATGGCGGCGGGTCGCAATCCCCTTGAAGCGGGGCAAAAGTTCAACTCAGCACCTTGTAGAGGACCTTTTAGAGTTTTTGTCGCAATCCCCTTGAAGCGGGGCAAAAGTTCAACTGAAGTGTTCTTCAGGGGTCTCAGGAGCCCTCGGTCGCAATCCCCTTGAAGCGGGGCAAAAGTTCAACTTCATTATTAAAAGAAACGGAAAATACCGTTAAAGTCGCAATCCCCTTGAAGCGGGGCAAAAGTTCAACTCAATATTTGGGATTTAATCCGAAGAGGATGCAAGTCGCAATCCCCTTGAAGCGGGGCAAAAGTTCAACTAAGCGCCACTTATACCGACTTCAGCCCTGAGGGGTCGCAATCCCCTTGAAGCGGGGCAAAAGTTCAACAGGCGGGTGCGAATCCGCTTGAACTGTAGATACTTATACAC
>URNX01000047.1 GCA_900549415.1 uncultured bacterium | reverse complement strand
GACGCTTCGCAGCTGCTGACCTACTTCATGTACATCCGCGGAGACGTTCAGCCGGCGAAAAACTTCATCCGCATCACGGCGGACCGGGCTTCCGTTTTTGCAACCGATCCGCTCGCCGCTCCCGCGCCGGAGCAGACCGCGCTTGCGCTCCTGACCGGCTATTGCCAGGAGAGCGTGGACGACCCGAAGCAGATTCGTCCCGCCGCGAAAAACGAGGTTGTGATTCCATCGCTTGGCGGAGGCAAAATGCGCATTGAAGGCTTCTTCACCGAAGCTGTCGGCGCGACCCGGAACATCAGTAAAACGATTGCCGAACTGAAGAAGAAAGGGGTTCTGACGCAGGACAACCGTTCGAACGGCGAAAACATCTTTGAAAGCTCCACGAAAGAGCTTTACATGGACATGGAAAAATCCTTCATGACGGTCAACACGCCGCGTCTTCAGGGGATGTGCGGACTTGCCGGAGCAACGGCGAAACTGTCGGATTTCGAGGTTGTGTCTCACAACGTCGAAGGCAACCTTACGCTCGCCGCGGTCGACGGCCTGGCGCCGATCCGCTCGGCGAAGCGTCTGCTGCTGGTCCGTCTGACGAATGCGCTCAACACGGATATGGCATTCACGGACAAGGACATGACGCAGCTGGAGAGCATCGGAACCATTCCGTCGCTTCTCCGCAATTCAAAATTTACCGTCCGTATCCGCAATGCAAACGCCGCCGGACTGAAGCTCTATCCGCTCACTCTGGAAGGCATCCCGACAGGGAAGAGCATTGCTCCGGTCAGTGTGAAAGGCAATATTGCCACCTTCACGGTGGACACCGCCAGAGACGGCAACACCGTTTATTTTGAAATCCGGTAAATGCTTCATTCAGCGGAGAAGTCCCTGCTTCTCCGCTGGAAATTTCTGCGGGGGGTGCGCAGATTGCAGTATCAGCATGAGACGGCATGATCTTTTCCGTAAATCAAAGAAAAATGTTTTTCAGGAATCTGCGGAAGCTCCTTGAAAAAACAAAGACACGGCATTATATTACCGCAAAACTGAAAAAGAGATTGAAGCGATGAAACGATTTGCAATTCTGGCAGGCCTGCTGACCGTGATTTTCACGGCCGCATCCTTTGCCGCGTTTCACGGACCATCCTTTCCCGCAAAAATCAACAGCGCAAAACTGATTCAGATCTTCGAAGCGGAAAATCAGAATCTGCTGGATGCGGACAATGCGGCTATTCACGATCTCTATTTTTCGCAGGGTGCAAGCGCTTTGCGCGCGCTGAATCAGAAACGTATTCAGCAGTATTTCACCGTTCAGCTTCTTTTCGCGGTTCTGCCGCTGCTGGCACCCGCAGAAGAACCGGAGATGCCGTCTGCATCCCGGAATTTGTACAGCCAGCCGTTTTCTTACTCCAAGATAGTATTCACCGAAGTGATTCCGGCGCGCGCCGGACCGCGGTGCGTCTGATTTCCATTCAGATTCAAGGAATATGAGCTCATATTCCGCCTATTTTTCAGAATCGCCGGGATTCTGAAATCAACAGACGCAAGACTCGAAACTGGGCGTTTTCCGTTTCATCACGGGGGCGTTCCGTTTCTCAAAAGGACTATTTGGATAATATGACTGCGAATACCGCTGAGAATACATGCCGTCATCAGGGATTGACAACAGAAGAGGTGATTGTCAGCCGGGCGGAGCATGGTTCCAACCATTTGAAACCCGCTCCGGGGAAGCCCGCCTGGAAACTTCTTCTGGAAAAATTCCGCGATCCGGTGATCCTGATCCTGATCGCCGCCGCTCTGATCTCCGTTTTTACGGGTGCCGTGATCGAGAGCCTGGGAATCCTGCTTGCGGTGTGTCTCTCGGTCGGCATCGCTTTTTTGAATGAATACCGTGCCGGGAAGGAGTTTGAGATTCTGAACCGGGTTGAGGATTCGGAGCCGGTCAAGACAATTCGCGACGGCGGATTCGGGATGATTCCCAAACAGGATCTCGTTGTCGGGGATGTGATCTTTGTTGAGACGGGGGAGGAAATTCCCGCGGACTGCAAGGTTCTGGAATCGGTCAATCTTCATGTGGATGAATCCAAATTCACGGGGGAACCCGAACCGGTTGCCAAATCGGCCGCCGGAAGCAGTCTGTCTGTTGAATCGGGGGGCTCCGCATATGCGTGCGATCTTCTGCTCCGGGGGGCAACGGTGCTGGAGGGAAGCGCATACGCGAAGGTCGTCTCGGTCGGTGCGCAAACGGAAATCGGCAGGACCGCCATCGCGGCCTCGGAGATCACGGACGCCGTGACTCCGCTTCAGAGGCAGCTCAATCGGCTGGGAAAGGTGATTGCAGTCGCCGGGAGTTCTCTTTCCGTGCTTCTGCTGATCCTCCTGGTCGTCCGCGCGGTGGCAGTCGGGGAACTGCCGGGAACGCTTTCCGGGTATGCCAGTCTCACTGTGATCGGAACGCTGCTTTCCTTCTTCATGATCGCCATAACACTGATCGTCGTGGCGGTTCCCGAAGGTCTGGCGATGAGCGTTACATTGAGTTTGGCATACAGCATGCGCCGTATGACCGCGAGCCGCTGCCTGGTCCGCAAGCTTCATGCCTGCGAAACGATCGGCGCTGCGACGGTGATCTGCACGGATAAAACCGGAACGCTGACCATGAATCAGATGCGCGTCCGCGACCTTTTCTTTCCCGCGGGGGAAGATGTGCGGGAGCTGGTTCGTGAGGCGTTCTGCGTGAATTCGACCGCCAATCTCAGCTCCGGAGACGGCGCTGTTGAGGTGATCGGGAATCCGACGGAGGGCGCGATTCTGATTTATCTGCACGAACACGGAATTTCTTACGCCGGAATCCGCGAAACGTTTCAGACCGTCCGCCAGTTTCCGTTTTCAACGGAAGTCAAGATGATGGGAACGCTCGGCGTCTCCCCTGTTCGCGGCAAACAGATTCTGCATGTGAAAGGCGCACCCGAATTCGTCCTCGGCAACTGTGCGCTGGTGCGGGACAACCGCGGGACGCATCCTCTGACGGCGGGTGAACGGGCGCGGATTACGGCGGAGTTTCTCGCCGCTCAGTCGAAAGGATGCCGCACGCTTGCGTTCGCTTACCGCGAATGCGCTGAAGCGGAAAATCTGACCGACGCCGCCAAAGATCTGACATATCTCGGATTCGTCAGCATTGCGGACCCCGTCCGTCCGGAAGTTCCGGAGGCGGTTCAGGTCTGCCGCAACGCGGGGATTGATGTGAAGATCGTCACCGGAGACACGCCGGCGACTGCGGGGGAGATTGGACGGCAGATCGGACTCTGGAGCTCCGGCTTGAATCTGAACAAGGAAATCATGGAAGGTCGCGAATTCAATTCCCTTTCCGATGAAGAAACCCGGGAACGGGTCGGCGCCCTGCATCTGATTGCGCGCGCCAGACCGAACGACAAAATGAAGCTGGTCAAGGCGCTTCAGGCAAACGGAGAGGTCGTCGCTGTGACCGGAGACGGCACAAACGACGCTCCGGCTCTGAACTACGCCGACGTCGGAATCTCGATGGGCAAGGCGGGAACCGCGATCGCCCGGGAGGCGTCCGACATTATTCTGCTGGACGACTCTTTCGGGACCATTGCGAAAGCTGTGCTCTGGGGACGCTCGCTCTATCTCAACATCCAGCGTTTCATTCTGTTCCAGCTGACGATCAACGCCGCTGCGGTCGGCATGGCGCTGCTCGGCCCGTTCATCGGAGTGGAACTTCCGCTGACGGTGATCCAGATGCTCTGGATCAATCTGATTATGGATTCTTTCGCGGCCCTTGCTCTGGCGACGGAACCGCCGGATCCGGAGGTTATGAAGAGACCTCCGCGCGATCCGCACGCGTTCATCGTTACGCCGTCAATGGCATGGAATATTTTCGGAACAGCCGCCTTTTTTCTCGCATGTGTGATCGGATTTCTGGTTTACGCCCGTTCCGCCGGATGCGAAAAGAGCACGGAAACGCTTACGCTTCTCTTTACGGGGTTCGTTCTGCTTCAGTTCTGGAACCTGCTGAACGCCAAATGCTTCGGTTCCGCAAAATCGGTCTTTGTCCGTCTGCGGGAAAATCCGGTTTTCTGGATGATCGCCGTCTGCATTCTGGCGGGACAGTTCCTGATCGTCCAGTTCGGCGGGAAAGTTTTCCGCACGGTCCCGCTCAGCTGGACGCAATGGCTGGTTCTGTTCCTGAGTACTTCCATCATTCTGTGGGCGGGGGAGCTGATCCGCTTTTTCCGCCGTGTAACAGACAAATTATCCGGACGGAGCCTTTGAGTTCCGCTTCCCGGTATTGAAAATGACTCCAGGAGTCAAGAAGAGTTTTTATGAAAAAGATCAATTTTATGCTGACTGCATTCCGCGACGGTTTCCAGTCGGTTATCGGCGCCCGTGTTTTTTCCAACGATTTTCTGCCGGTGGTCGAGGAGGCCGCGGCGGCGGGCGTTCAGCACTTTGAAGCCGGCGGCGGAGCTCTGTTCCAGGCCGCTTACTTCTATTCCAACGAAGACGCTTTCACGGTGATGGACAACTTCCGCAAAGCCGCGGGCGCATCCGCAAATCTGCAGACCCTTGCGCGCGGCATCAATGTCGTCGGACTTGATTCGCAGCCGCGCGACATCATCCGTCTTCATGCGCAGCTGATGAAGAAACACGGCATAACCACAATCCGGAATTTCGATGCGCTTAACGATGCGGAGAATCTGATCTACAGCGGAAAATGCATCGCGGAGGCCGGGCTTCACCATGAAGTCACGGTTACCATGATGGAGCTTCCGCCGGGATGCCAGGGACACACGGTTGAATTTTACGAAAGTGTTCTCCGCCGGATTCTCAATTCGGATATTCCGTTTCACTCCATTGCGTTCAAAGACGCCTCCGGGACGTCCTGTCCGGCAAAGGTTTACGACACCATAAAAATGGCGCGGCGGCTGGTCGGGGACAAATACCCGATCGCTTTTCACACCCACGAGACCGCGGGTTGCGGAGTCCTCTGTTACAAGGCCGCTCTGGAGGGAGGTGCGGATCAGATCGACCTCTCGATTGCCCCGCTTTCGGGCGGAACCTGTCAGCCGGACGTCCTCACCATGTGGCATGCTCTGCGGGGAACGGAATTCTCGCTTGATATCGACTATCGGAAAATCATCCGGCTGGAGCAGAGTCTCAAGAATGCGCTGAAGGATTATTTCATGCCGCCGGAGGCGACCAAAGTCGACCCGATCATTCCGTTCTGTCCGATGCCCGGCGGAGCGCTTACGGCAAATACGCAGATGCTGCGGGACAACGGCTTGATGGACAAGTACCACGACATTATCGAAGCAATGGGCGAGACCGTCTCCAAAGGCGGATTCGGAACGTCGGTCACTCCGGTTTCGCAGTTCTATTTCCAGCAGGCGTTCAACAACGTCATGTTCGGACCGTGGAAGAAGATTGCGGAGGGCTACGGAAAAATGGTGCTCGGTTATTTCGGCAAAACGCCGGGCAGACCGGATCCCGAAGTCGTCCGGATCGCCTCGGAACAGCTTCATCTGGAACCGACGGCGAAGAATCCGCTTGATCTCAACGACGCCAATCCCGCGAAAGGGCGCAAGGCCGCCGTTGCCATGCTGGAGGCAAACAAACTGCCGATTACGGATGAAAATATCTTCATCGCGGCGACCTGTCAGGAGAAGGGGATTGCCTATCTCAAAGGCGAAGGACGGATCGGCGTGCGCAAAAATGTGAAAAATCCGGAAACTGCGCCTGTTTCGTCCGGCGCGGGCCGCTCCGAAGTGACGGTCTGCATCAACGGGAAAGACTACTGCGTCAAATTTGACAAAGGCGGAGCCGTGGTCAACGGCGTTCCGGTTTCCTACACGGTGAAGGAGAATGCCGCTCCGGTTGCGACGCCCGCAACGGCGGCTTCGGCGGGAAAGCCGGAGAAGTTTGAGAACATCAACGCCGCGCTTCCCGGAATCGTGCTCCGGATGCTGGTCAACCCCGGCGACCGTGTGCGCGCGGATCAGGCGGTCATGATCCTCGAATCCATGAAAATGGAAACCGAAGTGCAGTCGCCTGCTGACGGTGTACTTGCCAGCTTCCAGGTCCGGGAAGGCGATCAGGTGCAGTCCGGGGCTTTGCTCGCCGTGGTCAAAAAAGTCTGACTCCGGAGGTGATGCGTTATGGATATTCTTTCTCAGCTCGGTGAAATATTCACCGGCTTTTCGGTTCTTGCCCACTCACCCTGGCAGACGACCTGCGTGCGGATTCTGCTGGTTTTTCTCGGTTTCCTGATGATTTATCTCGGCCGGAAAGGAATTCTCGAAGCTCTCCTGATGATTCCGATGGGGCTCGGCATGGCGGTGATCAATGTCTCCGGCATGTTCTTCGACCCCGTCGCGATTCTGGAAGGAAAAACGCCGGACCCGCAGAAAATAGGAACTTTGTTTCTGGATTCGACGGTCAGCGACAATATGCAGCTGATGTCTCTGATGCAAGTCGACTGGCTCCAGCCGATCTACACTCTGGCGTTCAGCAACGGGCTGATTGCCTGCCTGATTTTCGTCGGCATCGGTTCGCTTCTGGATATCGGGTTCGTCATGGCGCGTCCGTATGTCAGTATGTTTCTTGCGCTTTTCGCGGAATTGGGAACGTTTCTGACTCTGCCGATTGCGGCGATTTTTTATCCGGATCTGGGCAAGGCCGCGTCGATCGCCCTGGTCGGCGGGGCGGACGGTCCGATGGTGCTGTTCGGGTCGCTGAAGATGGCGCCGGATCTGTTTGTGCCGATTACGATTGTCGCATATCTTTACCTCGGACTCTGCTACGGCGGCTATCCTTATCTGGTGAAACTGCTGATTCCGAAAAAGCTGATCGGACTCAAAATGCCGCCGGAAAAACCGCGGAAACCGATTACCTCCGGCCAGAAGATGGTGTTCGCCGCCGTTGCAAGCGCGGTGCTGTCGTTCCTGTTCCCGGTGGCGTCGCCGCTGATCTTCTCGCTGTTTCTCGGCATTACAATCCGGGAATCGGGGCTTGAAAAATTTCACTACATTGTCAGTGAAATCGTGCTTTACGGCTCCACGCTCATGCTCGGGCTTCTGCTCGGCGTGCTCTGCGAAGCGGAGACGATTATGAAGCCGGAGGTCCTGCCGCTGCTTCTGCTCGGAATTCTTTCGCTGCTGCTTTCCGGAATCGGCGGAATCATCGGCGGTTACGCAATGTATTTTCTTTCCGGCCGGAAGTTCAATCCGGTGATCGGACTTGCGGGCGTGAGCTGTGTCCCGAGCTGCGCGAAAGTCGCGCAAAAGTGCGTGGCGAAAGTGAACCCCGGCTCAATTATCATGCCGTATGCGCTTGGCGCGAACATCTGCGGTGTGATTACAACCGCAATCATCGCGGCGGTCTACATGAGCCTGATTAAGTAAGGAGGTTTTAGGATGGTTGCAAAAGCCTTTTCCATTATGCTTCTGACGGTGATTCTGACAATCGCCGTGGCGTTTTTCGTTGCATTCATGATTGATATGCTGGTTCGCCTGATCCGGCTGTTCGCAAAAGAAAAGCCCGAAACGCAAAATCCGGATGCGGAAACCGCGCTTGCCGTTGCAGTCGCAATGCGGGAACTGCGGAAGTAAGTTTGCGGGGGATGAACTCGGCCTTTGGGGGTGGCCGCTGTTCATCCCCCGTTTTGTGCAAAGAGACAATCAGTATTCGACTCTGCCGCGTCCGGATTTGATTTCGGAACGGCGGGATTTGGCGTTGAGACGGCGTTCTTTTGAGGCGCGTGTCGGTTTGGTCGGACGGCGCTTGCGCGGAACTTTTTTTGCGGAGGCGAGCAGGGCGGCAAGGCGGCAGCGCGCCGCTTCGCGGTTGTCCGGAAGACTGCGCGATTCCCGGGCGAGAAACGAAACAAAATCCGCTCCGCAGAGCGCTTGAAGACGTGCCTTCACCTCTTCGGAAAGAGTCGGGCTTTCCATGAAACGGAACGTCAGGCGGACGGCGGTGGCTGTTTTGTTGACGTTCTGTCCTCCGGGTCCGCTGGCGGAGCGGACAAATTCCTCTTCGAGCTCTTCGTCGGGCGGAAGATGTTTCAGGAGTTTATCGTTTCCGGGCATATCGGCGGTTCCTTTTTCCATTCCTTGCGGTAGAGCCGGACGGCGGTTTCATGGACGTCGCGCCAGAGATTGGCGTCGAGTGCGCCGCCCCTGCGGTAGATTGCCATGAAGCGGAGAGCATCGCGCCGGCTCAGTCCGAGATCCATGGAGGAGAAGAAGATTCCTGCGAGATCCTTCACCCGCATCCGGCGCGGAATGTGCGGACGCAGTTCCGCCCGGTGAAGATCAAGGACGAAGAGCCGGATTTCACCTTTCGCAAAAGCGGTTTTATCCAGCAGAAAATGGCAGATGTAGCAGTCCCGGTGGTTGAGTCCGGAGTAGTGCATTTTAGAACAGACTTCCGCGAGACGGTCGATGATGCGGCGCTTGAGTTCCGGCTCGGGCGGATTCGCGGCCCAGTCACGGCAGAAATCTTCGAGGGGAATCATGTTTTCGAGTTCCGCCGTGATGATGAACGATTCGCGCTTTGCGGGGTTCCATCCGCGTTCGCCGAACGCGCAGACGCGCATGGTGTCGAGTCCGAGCGATTCCATGTGCCGGATTGCGAGATATTCATTTGTCGCGCCGAGAACGGGACGTTTGAACTGAAGCCAGTTTTTAAAAATTTCCCCCCAGCCGACTCCGCGGTGCATTTTGATGAAATAGGGTTTGCCGTTACGGATGAACCGGACGGTTTTACGGTTTTTGATGCAGCGGAATACTTTACCGTCGATTGCGAAGGCTTTGGCAAACGGGTCGCCGCTCAGCATCGGCGCGAGTTCCGGAGAGATATCAACGGGCAGCATGGGGACCTTTCTGTTCAAGTGTGTTCACAACGGTATCCGCGTAGGAGAATGTATCGTAATGCCGCATGTAGTCGAGGGCGTCTCGCGAGAGAATGCGCAATTGCGCCGGATCGCAGAGAAAGGAGAGAAGCGCGGCGTTCAGTTCCATCTGGTCGAAATTGTGTCCGCCTGTGACGGTTCCGCCGGCGTGGGAGTTCATGACGTATTCCGCGTAACCGCAGTTGTCTGTGCAGAGTACGGGGACTCCGGCGTCGAGCGCTTCCAGGAGCATGGGGCCGGTGACTTCGACGCGCGCGGGATGAATCATCATGTCGGCGGTGTAGAGATAGTCGCGCAGGTCGTATTGCGGTCCTTCAAAGTATGTCTGTTTTGCGATTCCGGCGGATTCGGCGAGCTGGCGGAGTTTCTCTGTTTCGCGTCCGATGAGACAGAGGCGGATGCGGGAGCGGATCTCTTCCGGCAGCGAGGCGACTGCAAGGATCGTCCGGTCCACGCCTTTGCGGAGCATGTTGATCGCAACTTGAATCAGCACAATGTCATCGGGTCCGGCGGAGAAAATGCGGCGTTTGTTGTGACGGATATTTTCATATTCCGCCGTTCTGCGGCAGTTCTGGTTTGCGGCGGGCGGCAGCAGGCAGAACCGGTTCACGGGAGTGTTGAATGTGCGGATGAACTGCGCTTTCTGTTCTTCGCTGAAATAGAAGATGCGCGTTTTCGATTCGGGCGAGAAGACTTCCTGTTCGAGAGCGGCGCGGGCGGCATATTCGCGGTTGAAAAAGCGGTACATTCCGCTGCGGGTCTGCTTTTCCGTGTAGACGAAACAGTTTCCTCCGGAGAAATAGAAGTCGAGTCCGGGCCCCCGGTTGAATCCGAGAACAACATCCGGCTGATCGCTTTTGACGGCGTCGGCGAGACGCGAGAAGAACTCAGAGGTCCGTTTCTGGTAAGGTTTGGCGGAAATGGGGAAGCGGACAACCCGGATGTAGCCGGGCTCCGCTCCGTTCCATTCGTGTGTGTAGACGGTGATTTCATGACCGCGCCGGTGCGCCGCCTCCGCAATATGCAGGAGGCAGTTTGTCATTACGTATTCGGGACTCGCCCGGAAAATGGCCATGGAAATGCGCACGTCACTTCTCCAGCGGGATCAGATTGTAGTTGCGGAGAAGAACGATCGGCTGGTACGACTGTTTCGCGTGGCGCAGTCCCTCGACGCCGAGATCCTGTTCGCGGTCGACGTACTTGCCGAGCGGCAGCAGTGCGCGCGCCGTCTCCTGGTTGATGATCTGGCCGGATCCCTTGTAGGCAAGGTCATTTTTTTCAAAATGAATCGTGAAGAGTTCAGAATTGATGCGGCTGCACATGGCAAACGCAACGAGCTTTCCTTCAACGTAGATGCAGACGCCTTCGATGGAAAGGTTCGCATAGTTTGCGATTGCGCGGTCGAGCGCTTCGTGTTCCTCAATGATTCCTTCGACGTGCTCGGGGTTGGTCTGCATCTTCGCTTCGCGCCAGGCGTCGGCAAGGGCTTTGCAGTCCGCAAGCTGGGCGGCGGTGAGCGGAACGACCGTGTAGTCCGGGTAGTCGCGTTTGAACTGGGAGATGAGGTTTTTCTTTTTCGCAAGTTTGGAACCGTGGAGATCAATGAGGTTCTGAAGACTGTAGATATACTCTCCGAAGTCTTCGCTTTCCTGTTCTGCACGGAAATAGTTTGCGTATTCCGGAAATTTTTCGAGATAATCGGCTTTGACCTGATAGATAATGCCGTTTTTCCCCTGTTTCCGCATTTCGGCGGAAGCGTGCGCGAGTTCGTCGGGCGGCGGATAGTCGCCGTCTGCACCGGCGGGGAAGAGGAGTTCATCGACGGATGTCAGATAGACATAGGGGCGGTTTCCGCAGACCTGGTAAAGGGTTCCGTAGATGTGGCTCCAGACAAAGATGTTGAGAAAGTTCGATTCGCAGGTTGCCGGTTCGGAGGCAAGAAGCAGCGGCTCCAGAACGGAGCGGTCTTCAATTTCGACCGGTTTGAAACGCTCGAATGCAAATTGGCTCATAACGCCTCTCTGTTAATGGAAGCGGATCGGTGTATGACGGTCCATTGTTTCGCCGAGCTTGAGGTACAGTTTCTCAACGCCCGGAACCGAGATGCAGACGATCCAGTCGATTCCAAGATTTTTCAGATGCGAAGTGATGGTTTCCAGAATCCGCGAAGCAACGCCGTGTCCGCGGAAAGCCGGATCCACCACCATGTCAAGCAGATACGCATCGCTGACGCCGTCGGAGAGGGCGCGCATCATCCCGATGAGACGCCCCTTGTGAAATGCCCCGGCGACGCAGAACGAGTTTTGAAGCATTGCCGGAATGTATCCTGCGGGATCTTCTTCCGCGATCCATCCGGCGTTGCGGTAGAGTGCCTCGACGCGTTCCGCCGCGCCGGGCATCTCCGCTTTTTCCAGAAGACGCACAACGACATCTTCCGGAGCGGCATTGTTCACTGCCGCGTTCACATCGCCTCCACGACGGCGTTTGCGAAGCCCGAACAGCTGAGTTCGGTTGCGCCTTCCATCAGACGGGCGAAGTCGTAGGTGACCTTCTTTGCGGAGATCGCCCCTTCAATGCCCTTGACGACGAGGTCGGCGGCTTCGGTCCAGCCGATGTGGCGGAGAAGCATTTCGCCGGAAAGCGCAAGGGAGGAGGGGTTGACCTTGTCGAGTCCGGCGTACTTCGGAGCGGTTCCGTGGGTGGCTTCGAAGATCGCCATTCCGGTCATGTAGTTGATATTGGCTCCCGGTGCAATGCCGATTCCGCCCACACAGGCTGCGAGCGCATCGGAAACATAGTCGCCGTTCAGGTTCATGGTGGCGATGACGTCGTATTCGGCGGGACGCGTCAGAATCTGCTGGAGGAATGCGTCGCAGATGCAGTCCTTGATGACGATTTTGCCTTCGGGAACGACGCCGTTGCAGTCGGCCCAGGCGATGACTTCATTCGGGAATTCGCGCTTGGCGAGTTCATAACCCCAGTCCTTGAATGCGCCTTCGGTGAACTTCATGATGTTGCCCTTGTGGACGAGGGTGACGCTCTTGCGCTTGTTGTCGATGGCGTAGCGGATGGCGGCGCGGATGAGACGTTCGGAACCTTCGCGGGAGACAGGCTTGATGCCGATTCCGGAGGTTTCGGGGAAGCGGATTTTGGTGACACCCATGGTGTTCTGAAGGAAGTCGATGACCTTCTTTGCTTCGGGAGTTCCGGACGCCCATTCAATTCCCGCGTAAATGTCCTCGGTGTTTTCACGGAAGACAACCATGTCCGTCTTGTCCGGTTCCTTCACGGGGGAGGGAACTCCGGCGAAGTGGCGCACGGGACGGAGGCAGACATAGAGGTCGAGTTTCTGCCGGAGCTGGACATTGAGCGAGCGGATGCCTTTGCCGACGGGCGTGGTCAGAGGACCTTTGATGGAGATTTTGCACTCTTCGACAGCCTGCAGAGTCTCTTCGGGGAGCCAGACGCCTTCACCGTAAATTTTTGTTGCCTTTTCTCCGGCAAAGACTTCGGTCCATGCAATGGAGCGTTTGCCGTTGTAGGCCTTCTGGATGGCGGAGTTCCAGATGTGCATCGCGGCTTTGGTGATGTCCGCTCCGATGCCGTCGCCTTCAATGTAGGTGATCAGCGGGTGATCGGGAACCGTGAGTTTGCCGTCTGCGGAAACGGTGATTCTGTCTCCGGCGGGGAATTTGATCTTGTCGTAAGCCATGAAAACGCTCCTTGCTTGTTTGTTTGTGCTTAATATACACTCTTTTGACTGAGATGAAAGCGGATTTTTTATTTTTCGTCCGTTTTTTTACAGTTCGCTGATGGCATT
Organism: uncultured bacterium; assembly: GCA_900549415.1. Lineage (GTDB taxonomy): Bacteria > Verrucomicrobiota > Lentisphaeria > Victivallales > UBA1829 > UBA1829. The sequence continues at coordinate 12,236 of URNX01000047.1, read as the reverse complement.
GTACTCGGTCATCAGAGTTTCGAGTTCCGCGGCTTCGCGCTCCCAGTTCTCCGTGCAGGTGTTGATTTCGGCGTCGAGCTCGCTCAGCCGCTTCTGCAGCCCGGCGAAATCTTTGCTGCCGGATGGATCGGAAAGCGCGGCGATGATTTCCGCTTTTTCCGCTTCAGCGGCGTCAATCCGCTTTTCCATTTCCGCAACCAGTTTTTCCAGACGCTTTTTGTCTTTGGAGAGCTCCTGTCTGCGGGCGGCGCGCTCTTTGCGGCGCTCCTTCTGGGAATCTGCGGAAACGGCGGCCGGAACGGATGCCGCGGCAGGCGCATTCTTCTGTTCCAGCTCCAGCATCTTTTCCTTGTAATAATCGTATCCGCCCTGAAAACGTTTTGCCTGATGATCGCGCACTTCGAGAATGATGTTGGCGGAACCGCGCAGAAATTCCACGTCGTGGCTGACCATGCAGACGGTTCCGGGATAGTCGGCAATCGACTGCTGGAGCGCTTCCCGTGCGGCAATATCCAGGTGAGTGGTCGGCTCGTCGAGCACCAGCAGATTCGGCGGATTGACGAAAATCCGGGCGAAGCAGAGGCGGATTTTCTCTCCGCCGCTGAGCACTTTGCAGAGCTTGTTCGCATCGTCTCCGGAGAAGCCGAATGCTCCGATAATTTCCCGGACGCGCTGTCCGGTGACGTCCGCTGCCGCCGCCTGCTTGACGACGTCGTAGACGCACATTTCCGGAGGCAGCAGTTCCGCAAACTCCTGAGCCTGATAACCGACGATGACCTTGTGTCCAGGCGTGCGGGTTCCTCCGGTCGGCTGAAGGCGCCCGGCGATGATTTTCAGCAGCGTTGTCTTGCCGGCGCCGTTGTATCCGATGATGCCGACTTTTTCGCCGCGTTCGATATGCAGATTGACGTCATGCAGAATGGTTTTGCCCGGCTCGTAGGCAAATGAGACGTTTTCGAGGCGAACCGTTTCCACGCCCGAATGAGGCGGAGGCGGAATGCGGATGGTCCCGCGGAAATGCAGATCATCGGGAACGTCGACATCTTCAATCTTGTCCAGCATTTTGATCCAGGACTGCACCTGCGCCGCTTTGGTCGCTTTTGCGCGGAAGCGGTTGATGTTGCGTTCGAGCTGTTCCTTTTTGCGTTCGACATTGGACGCTGCGGCTTCCGCATGGCGGCGGCGCTCTTCGCGTTCATGCACGTAATACTGATAGTTGCCCGGGTAGCGAACCACTTTTGCGCTGTTGACTTCCAGAGTGACATTCGTGAGCGAGTTCAGCAGGAAACGGTCGTGCGAGATGAGCATGAGCGTGCCTTCAAAACTTTTGAGTCTGCGCTGAAGCCACTCCACGGCGGGAATGTCGAGATAGTTGGAAGGTTCGTCCAGCAAAAGAATATCGGGTTCGCTGAGGAGTGTCCGCGCCATGCAGGCGCGCATCTGCCAGCCGCCACTGAAGTCGCCCATCGGACGGTTTTCGTCTTCGGTCTTGAAGCCGAGTCCGGCGAGTGCGGCGGCCGCGCGGTGCCGGATGTCGTATCCGCCGATATGTTCGAATCTTGTCTGAAGTTCGCCGAGCTCTTTGAGCGCGGCGTTGTCTGCGGAGTTCGCCGCGAGTTTCTGTTCGAGTTCCTGCATCCGCGCCTGAATGCGCGGAAGTTCCCCGCCGACCGTTGCGACGAATTCGATAAGCGGCTCATCGTCGCGGAAGAAATCGAGCTGCTGATGCAGCAGACCGATCCGCGCCTTCTGCGGAACGACGATTTCTCCTTTGTCTGCGGAAAGTTCGCCGGTGATCATGGCAAAGAGCGTACTCTTGCCCGAACCGTTGGGGCCGACCACGCCGACCCGTTCCCCTTTTTCCACGCGGAAGGAGGCGTTGTTGAAAATATCGCGTGCACCGTAGTGCTTTGAAACATCTTTGAAGTCTATCATACTCTTTCATCCTGAAAATGTGCAACTTTGAAATTTACAGCGTTTTTCCCCGATTTCAATAGGGACAAACGTTTTTTTTGCAGGTTTGACTTTTTTGTAAAATCCTGTATATTATCCGAACCCGTTACATATGAGGAGCTTTTATGATCTGGAAACTGTTTCCGCTTTTGCTGTTTGCCGCCGCCGTTCTGTTTTCCGGCTGCGCAACGGAATCTCCATACAGAAAGTTTGACAACTGGGCTTTGCGCCAGAACGCCGTTCCGCGCCATTTTGCATACTATGACCTCTTTTTCGTCTCCCCGAATGTTGTTCCCTCGGAGGACAGCGGTTATTTGAACTGGACGAAACACGGTGTAGCCGAACTGATTCATGAATACACGACGTTCCAGACTGCGCACTGCTTCTCGAACAAAGTGCGCGTTTTTGCCCCCTTCGTTCACCAGATCAGCCCGTCGGTCTACCGGAAGTTTTTGGCGACTCCATATGAAAAGCTGGAAGAGACACCGCTGTGGTATGCTGTGCGCGATGCTGCGGACGCGCTGCATTATTATCTGAAAAACTATCACCGTCCCGGTCGTCCGTTTATTCTTTACGGACAGGGCGAGGGGGCGCGGATTCTTTATGAAGCGCTGAAGCTCTGTGACGACATTACGCCGGAAACCGGTTTTGTCGCCGCCTATTTCGACGGACTTGTCCTTCCGGCGGAGCAGATCGCGCGGGACTTCCGCAAGCGCGGAATCCGCCTGGGAACCGGCGAATTCGACACGGGGGTGATTCTTGCATGGAATACGCAGGATCAGATTCCGGTCGCTCCGGGTTCTTTCATCGTGAATCCGCTGAACTGGTCGACTGCGTCCGGAATAGTTCCGGCATCGGCAAATGTCTATTCGGTTTTCTCCGGTCCAGACGCCGATCCGCACAGCAAAGTGAAAGAATTCAAGATACCGGCTTACTGCGGGGCGGAAATTACGGCGTCCGGCTCGCTGGTTCCGGTTTTCAAGCTGGGAACGAAACATCCGGTCTCCGGTTTGGCGGAGTACGGTCTGTTTACGGGGAATATCGTTGTGAATGCGGAAAAGCGTGTGCGGCAGTACATCTACAAAAGCCAGTGGAAGGATACGCTTCCGCCGCAGATGCCGCCTGCGCCCGCCGCGCCCCGGAAAAACGCTTCTCCGGCGGGTGCGCTTCCGGATATGCATGAAAAAAAGAACTGAATTCCGTGTTTTTTCTCGTTTCTCCGGTTGATTTCACAGGAAAGAGGAATTATATTTCCAAAATGAAAATAAAATGGAGATTTGTGGAAAGATGAGCACACCGGTTTATCGCAGAGTTCTGCTGAAGATCAGCGGAGAATCGCTTCAGGGCGCAAAAGGGCACGGATACGATTCCGAGGCCGTCGCGGCAGTTGTCGCCCGCGTAAAGGAAGCCCTGGATTCGGGCGTGGAAATTGCGCTCGTGGTCGGTGCCGGAAATATCTGGCGCGGACTTGCCGGCTCGAAAGGCGGAATGGACCGGGTGACTGCAGACCAGATGGGAATGCTCGCCACCGCAATGAACGCGCTCTGTCTCAAAAACGCTTTTACCGCCGCAGGAGTCGACTGCGTGCTTCATTCGGCAATCGCAATGGAGCCGTTCGTCACCCGCTACAACCGCGACGAGGCGCTGCGCCAGCTCTCCGAACACAAACTTGTGATTTTCGCCTGCGGAACCGGTTCGCCGTATTTCACGACTGACACCACCGCCGCTCTGCGCGCACTGGAAATGAAGGCGCAGGCGCTCTTCAAGGCAACCAAAGTCAACGGCGTTTATACCGCCGATCCGAAAAAAGATCCGTCCGCAACCCGTTTCGAGACAATCTCGTTTTCCGAGGTTCTCTCGCGCAAACTCGCCGTGATGGATGCCGCCGCATTTTCGCTCTGTTCCGAAAACGGACTCCACATCGTGGTGTTCGACTTCGATGAACCGGGTGCGCTGATCAAAGTCCTGCACGGAGACAACTCCGTCGGAACCGTGGTTTCTTAAATCTTTAAAAATACCAAACAGGAGTACAAAATGACAGACGAAATGTTACTGCTCGTCGACGAGATGGAAGAGAACATGCAGAAGGCTCAGGAAGCGATGAAGACCGACTTCGCCGCAATCCGCACTGGCAAAGCCTCTCCCGCGCTCGTCGAGAACATCACCGTGGAATACTACGGAGCAAAATCCAGAATCCGCGACATCGCCGGAATCGCCACTCCGGAAGCGCGTCTCATCACCATTCAGCCGTGGGATCAGAGCGCGGTCAAGCTGATTGAAAAGGCAATTCAGGAATCCAACCTCGGAATTTCCCCGGTCAGCGACGGACGCGTCATTCGTCTTCCGATTCCCCCGCTCTCCCAGGAACGCCGCCAGACTCTCGGCAAGCAGGTCAAGACCCGCGCCGAAGAAGCCCGCGTTGCCGTCCGCAACATCCGCCGTGACGCCAACGAAGCCGCCAAGAAGGCGCAGAAGGCTTCCGAGCTCACCGAAGACGAACTCAAGGACATGCTGGAGAAGATCCAGAAAGTCACCGACAAGAACATTGCGAACATTGATGTTCTGATGGAAGAAAAAGAGAAAGAACTCATGGCGTTCTAAGTCATGAGAACCGCGTTTTACAAACGTGCCTCTTTTTATCTGCCGGCGGCGTTTGCCGCCGGCGCGTTTCTCCTGCGCATGATCGCAGGACTTCAGCTTCTGGCAAATGATCCCTCCGCCTTCGCTCCGCCGTCATCGACGGACATGGCGACTTACCGGACGCTTTCCGAACAGATTCTCAACGGCTCGTTTCCCGATGTTTTTTACTATCAGCCGTTCTATTATTCCGTATTCCTTCCGCTGATCCAGAGCCTGACCGGTCCATCCGGTTTCATGATTGTGTTTGCGCAGTCGCTCTGCGGCGCTGCGGCGGTCTGGTTTACAACACTCACCGCATGGATGCTCGGCGGAAAGCGCGCGGGCGTGATTGCTGGACTGCTCCTTGCTTTTTCCTCGATTGCGGTTCTCTACACGCCGTACCGCCTGATTGCTGTATCGCAGCTCTGCTGGTTTTCCCTGCTTTCATTCCTGACTCTGCTTGCCATGCGCAAGGGAGGACTTCTCCGCTGGTTCGCCGCGGGCGCCGTGCTCTCCTTTGCGATTCTTTCGCGCGGCAACGCGCTGATATTTCTTCTTCCGCTCCTGCTTGCCTGCTGGTTCGGCGAACGGAAAATCCGGAATGCCGCCAAAAAGCGTTTTGCGCTCTCCGTTCTGATGATCCTGCTCGGAACCTGGCTGCCCCAGATTCCGTTCATCGCGGTGAATTCCATTCATGAGGGACGGCTCAGCGGACCGAGCACTGCGGGCAGTGCGGTTCTGGCGCTCGGCAACACGCCCGAAGCGCCTCCGGGCGGACTCGAATATCCCGACTCATTCAATATCTGGACCAACGGCGCGAAGGAGCGTTCCGTTCCCCTGCGCATTCTGGACTGGGCTGTACGGGAGCCGCTCGCGTATGCGGAACTGACTTTCCGCAAATGTTTCCTTTACTGGAACCATTATGATATTCCGAACAACATCAATCCGCAGTTCAGCCGGACGCGGAGTCCGCTTCTGAATGCGGTTCCGCTGATTCCATCGGGCATGCTTCTCGTGTTCGCCTTCGCCGGAATTCTGACTTGCGCAATTGTGAAAAGACGCCATGCCGCAGTGGTCGTGTTTCTCTTCTTCCCGGTTCTCTACTGGCTGGCGACTGCGGGATTCTACAACCTCGGACGCTTCCGCATTCCTTCATTTGGCTGGTTTGCGGTCGCGGGAGCCCTTTTCATAGCGATTCTCCTGCGGAATTTCCGGGCAAAACGGTATAAAACGCTGCTGCTTTACAACGGTTCTGCGCTGCTGCTTGCGTTCTTTGTCGTCTATCCGGGGTATGATATCTATCGCGAGACTTGCGAAGCTGCGGTGATGCGCGCGGTGCGTCCGTCTGGCGTTCGTGTGGATTATCCGGATGGAACACAGATGTTTTACGACCATGGTTCCGTCTCGTTCAGCGGCTGGAATGCGGTGAAAGGCGATTCATTTGCAAAACGTTTCGCCGCGCAGGGAATTTCCGGAAATGTGGTGTTTTCGATTGCTCTTATGAAGACTTCGGAGTATCCGCCCGCGTTCATTGCAGTGAATGGTGTGCGGCAGAATCTTGCCGGGCTTCAGACGGGACGGATGGCGTTTGTTTCATTCCGTCTGCCTTATCCGGCTGACGGTGTGTTTCATATTGAGTTGAGCGGAGCGGTGAGCGCGGTTGCGGATCTTCAGCGCGAGTACGGACGAACCGTTTCCGCCGGAATCCCGCTGCCGTATGAACTGCTTGCGAGAATCCGGACGGAAAAATAAATTCAGCTGTTTCAGCGGAACAGCTCTTTGACAACGCCGTCTTTGGTGAGTCCGGCTTTGGTATCGGGAAATTTGACAACGGTGCGCCAGCCGGGTCCGAACAGCGAGAGAGCGCCGACAACCCAGAGATCGCCGCTCTTGCTGAACGAGGTCACTTCGAGCGAACGGAACGGCGTATCTCCCATCTTGTCTGCAGGTGTGTTGAACCATTCGACTTTCAGCGGAGCATAATAATCGCGCGCGATATAAACCTTCACACTCTCCTGTCCGGCGGGAGATTCAAACACCATGACGCGGCAGCCGACACCGCGGATGGAATCTGCTTCGAGCTCGCGTTTGAACGGCCAGAAGATGAAATTCATTGTCAGGTCTTCCGGGCGCAGACCGAAGTCTTTCAGAGTCTGTTTTTCATTTCCGCGCATATCAAGCGTGGAGGCATACGGCGCTTTGTACGCCTGCGAAACATCGTAGATTTCCGTTTTGTTGAATATGATCTGCGCAATGGTCTGCGCCGGGGAGAAGAGAACGGCGAAGCGGATCGGCGCTTCGACTGTTGCGGCTCCGCGGCGCCGGTGCGTGGCGGTGCCCACAAGCAGTCCCCAGCTCTGACGTCCCGGCGGTGTGCGGACGATATTGATAAATGTCTGCGCATCCGGCTGTTTCTTTTCTGCGGCGAATGTGCCGCAGAGTGCGGATGCGAAAAGAATCAGAAGAAGAATCCGTTTCATTTTCCGGTTTTTCCTTTTTCTTTGCCGTAGCCGATGACGGCGAGTTTCCATGCCTGAGTAACATCCGAGACAAAGTGGAATGTCAGTTTTTCGCGCACTTCATCGGGAATGTCTTCCAGATCCTTGTGGTTCTCTGCGGGAAGAATAATATTTTTGACGCCAGCACGGAGCGCTCCGATCACTTTCTCCTTGATTCCGCCGACGGCGGTGATGCGCCCGCGCAGAGTGATTTCTCCGGTCATGGCGAAGTCGTTGCGGACGGGCTTCCCGGTCAGGAGCGAAAAGACTGCCGTTGCGAGCGTCACGCCGGCGGAGGGACCGTCTTTGGGCGTTGCCCCATCGGGAACATGAATATGGAAGTCGTTTTTCCGGAAGACTTCCGGATCGATGCCGAATTCATCGGCGCGGCTGCGGATGAAGCTGAAGGCGGCTAGTGCGCTTTCCTTCATGACGTCGCCGAGGGAGCCGGTGAGTTTGAGATCGCCTTTCCCGCTCATCTTCAGTGTTTCGACCTGGAGTGTTGTTCCGCCGACGCTGGTCCATGCCATGCCGTTGGCGACGCCGATCTCCGGTTTTGCGGAGACTTCATCCGCAAGGAAGCGCGGAGCTCCGAGGTATTTGTGGATGGCTTCAACCGTGATTTCCGAATCTTCATCCGGATTGAATTTTTTCTCGACAACCTTCTTCGCCACCTTGCGGAGCACAGTTCCGATGGTGCGTTCGAGCGAGCGGACGCCCGCTTCGCGCGTGTAGGAGTTGATGATGCGGTCGATCGACTTCAGCGGGAAGGTGATTTTGACGCCGTCGAGACCGTTTTCCTTGATCTGCCGTGGCACGAGGTATTTCCGCGCAATCTGGCGTTTTTCATACGGCGTGTATCCGGGGAGGGTGATGATGTCCATGCGGTCCAGCAGCGGCGCGGGTATTGTGTCGAGCATATTCGCCGTGGCGATGAACATGACGGAACTCAGGTCGTAATCCAGTTCAAGGAAATGATCGTTGAAGGCGCTGTTCTGCTGCGGGTCGAGCACTTCGAGAAGCGCGGAGGCGGGATCGCCGCGGAAATCCGAGCCGATTTTATCGATTTCGTCGAGCATGAACACCGGGTTGGAAACACCGGCCTTCTTGAGTCCCTGAAGGATGCGGCCGGGGAGCGCGCCGAGATAGGTGCGGCGGTGTCCGCGGATTTCCGCTTCATCTTTCATGCCGCCGAGAGACATGCGGACGAACTTGCGTCCCATTGCGTTTGCAATGGATTTTCCGAGCGAGGTCTTGCCCACTCCCGGAGGGCCGGCGAAGCAGAGAATCGGCGATTTTTTGTCTTTCTTGAGCTGAAGGACAGAGAGAAATTCAAGAATCCGCTCCTTCACATCCTTGAGCCCGTAGTGATCCTTGTTGAGAATCCGTTCCGCTTCGGAGACGTCGAGGCGGTCTTCCGTGTAGGTTTGCCACGGAAGCGAGAGAATCCAGTCGATGTAGTTGTACGCGACCGTGTATTCGCCTGCCGACTGCGGAATCATTGCGAGACGGTCGAGCTCTTTTTTAACCGTTTCGGTGACGTTTTCCGGAGCTTTGAGTTTGGCGAGACGCTGTTCAAATGCTGTGATGTCGGGATTCTTGGTATCTTCGCCGAGTTCCTCCTTGATGGTCCGAAGCTGTTCGCGGAGGAAGAATTCCCGCTGGGATTTCCCGAGCGCATTATGCACTTGAGACTGGATTTCCGAACCGAGCTTCAGCACTTCGACTTCGCGGTTCAGAAGAATTGTCAGGAACTGCAAACGCTCCTGGAGATCTTCCAGAGTGAGAATGACAAGTTTTTCCGAATAGGAGATGTTCACGGTATCCGCAATCAGATCCACGATCCGTTCGTTGTCCTGCAGATTGAGCACGGCAACTTTGAGTTCTTCCGGAAAGTTCGGCGAGAAGGAGATGATTTCCTGGAACTGTTTGACCGCATTTTTGATCATTGCGGAGACTTCCACAGAGTCGTTTTCCGCTTTTGGAATGCGGGCGACTTCCACGGAATGATCTTCCGGATGAAATTCCCGGAAACGGATGCGGGTGAGCCCGCGGATCAATACCCGGTCGGTTCCGTCGGGAAACTTGACGTGCTTCACAATGCGTCCGGCGACTCCGATTTCGGAAAGCTTTTTGCCGTCCATCATGAACGTTTCAACTTCTGAGGGAGGAAGAGTGTTTTCCTTATCTTCTTCCTCCGGAATTTCGGGGAAGAGCGCAATGAGTTTTTCTGTGCTGTTTGCAACACGGGTAACGAGTTCGATTGAAGGTTCGCCGTCAATCACGAGCGGCGTCAGTGCATACGGGAACACGAGGGTCCCCGCAAGCGGCAGAGCCAGAATGCGCATGCGTTCCGGCAGCATAATGTCAAGAGAGTCCTGCATATTATTTCCTCTCGGTTGGTTCTGGTTCATGTTTCCCCCCTACTTTACGCCTGAAATCTGGAAAGGCAAGTTTAAAATGAATAAAAACACAAACTTTTAGACCGTCAGCAGGAATGTTTGTTCATTTCCGCCGGAAGATTTGGGCAAATTCCGGCGGAAATGCGAACGGAATCAGAGGAATTCCAGAGTGTCTTTTGCTTTGACCGAAAGCGGTTCGCCCGTTTTCCATTCGCCGTCGCGGAACGTTCCGGCAACGGCGTTTCCATTGAGTTTGAGCGATTGCGCCGGGAGGGCGAATGAGCGGAATTCCGCGGTTCCGTGCAGAATGCGGATACGCTGAACGGCTTCTTCGCGCTCATAGAGACCCCAGACTGTTCCGAGCGACCAGAAGCAGCGGAAGTCCCCGCCGGAAACGGGGCGGAAGCCGATCATTCCGCGCGTCATGTCGTAGCGGAATCCGCTGTATGCCTGAAGCATCGCGAAAGACGCCATGGAGCGCGCATAATTGCTTCCGCATTCGATTTCATTCCACGGGTTGCGCTTTGCTCCGTCGTAGCGGTTGCGGATGGCGCGGGCGAGCTCTTCCCCTTTTTCCGTTTCTCCGACCATGACGAGATGCGCCGCCGCCGCCCACTCGAAACCGGTCATCGCTTCGGAGTTGTAGGGGAGGGGAATGACGGGCTTTTCGTGTCCTTCGGGCCAGACGCAGATCATGCAGCCTCCTTCATCGTTGAAAGCGAAGTTGCGCCAGGTGTTCGCAAAGCCGCGCATGGACGGCAGAAAATTATAGCGGTAAATCGAGTTCAGCGTGGTGTGGATGCGCTGCGGATCGAACAGATCGCCGAGCCCGTAGAGAGAAGCGTACCACTGAGCGAGATGGGAGTCGATGGAACAGCCGTCGCCGATCTGATACTTGATCTGTCCATGTTCTTCATCCCAGTAGAGATTGTTGTCCGGCGTCTCGTTCCCCTGAAGGAGCGGGAGCAGAACCGATTTGTCATGGATGTCGGTGTTCTGATTGTAATATTCTCCGTTGAAGAGAGTCGCTTCCGCGCGGCGGCGTCCTTTTTCAAAGATTTCCGCGCAGAGTTTTCCGAAATCGTGATCGCCGCATGCGGGAGCCATTTCGGCGGCCGCCTTGAGGGCTCCGAGGTAATGTCCGGTGAGCCATCCGGAAGGCCCGAAGAGTTCCATGTCGAGGGTATGATGCTGCCGTCCGGAGATCACGCCCGTGCGGTCGGGGTCCCAGCGGTCGGGATTTTCGGGGCTCCAGGCGAATTCCATGGCGGGTTTGACGCGCGGCCAGATGGACTTGAGCCATGCGTTGTCGCCGGAGATCTTCCATTCGCGGTAGATTTTCATGATTTCTCCGAACGAGCCGTCCACGCAGGGACGCATCCAAGCCGGTTTCGCCTTGATTCCGAGGGGGAGTTTCAGACGGAAGTGCCAGCCGCCGTTTTCATCGATTCCGTATTTTGCCTGGGATTCGCGGATGGTGCGTTCCAGGTCGGGGAAGAGGAGGGAGAGCGCCTGCGCATAGTTCCAGACATGCTGACAGGTTCCTTCGCAGGAGCCGCGTTCGGGTCCGACGCCTTCCCAGCCCCAGAACGTGCCGTCTTCGACGCGCAGGCAGGTCGGGGAGATGAGCACTGCGAGATTTGCCGCCGCGCCCTGGAGCGACGCCTCGGGAATCGTGCTGTCGTGCAAAGCTTTGCGGAAGAGGAAGACCTGTTCGCGGATATGATCGAAATCCGCGAAAATCTTTGCCGCCGCATCCGCCGCGCCGGAGCAGAGTTTCGAGTAATAGTTTTTCCAGCGGTTTTCTTTTATGCCGGATTCGCGGAGCAGAGTCAGCAGCCCCTCTTCTTTGTCCCATGAGTTGCGGCGGTTCGGGATATACCACGAAATGATGAAGCGGATTGTGCGGCGCTCCTTCGGCGCGAGCGTAAGATGCGCGGCGAGCAGACCTAGCTCCTGCCGATCCTTGCGCCAGCCGTTCTGTATTTCAACTTGCGCGCGGGTCGGATAACGGCGGTTGCGGAAGCGTCCGGGCCGATTGAGGTCATTCCAGTAAACTTCGAGCGCATCGCACCAGCCCCCGCGGAACGTGTATTCCTGAAACGAAAGATCTTCCGCATCGGTTGTGAGGGCGAGTTCTCCGCACTCAAAATCATCGGGCGCAAGATTGTTGCGGAGAACGAGACTCGTGAGCTTTCCGTTCCGTTCCACCCGGTTGTCCGCATCAGGCGAGGTCCACGGGTTTGCGAGAACGGCGGAGCAGGTGTAGTCGAGCGTATCGGATGAGGTGTTTTCAAAGGTGATTTCAAACATCGCCGCCGGCATGGAGGAGAGATCGGATTCTCCGGGGACGAATGCGCTCCAGGCGGAAAGTGTCATGTCCGCGGGAAAGTCCGGGTCGGAGAACGAGAGCTCCGCCGCGGGAAATTCTCCGTTGAGTTCACAGTTCGCAAAATGAGGGAGCCCGCAGAGGGTTTCCTGAACGGGACCCCAGCCGAAGCCGGTGAAAAGGGCGTTGCGTCCGACGCGTTCGCCGGAGAAGTCGCTCATGAGATCGCCGTTGAGAATCCGGACGGCTTGCACTTCGCCGTTCTTTTCCGCTTTGACTGCGAAGTGCGACCAGCTGTTGCAGCGTCCCTTTCCCGCCTGATTGAATATTTCCCAGTCGATGAGGCGTCCGTTTCCGGCTACTAGATCGGAAGAGCACACGTCTGAACTCCAGTCACGTTTCGGAATCTCGTATGCCGTCTTCTGCTTGAAAAAA
>URNX01000046.1 GCA_900549415.1 uncultured bacterium | reverse complement strand
CCGAAACGTGACTGGAGTTCAGACGTGTGCTCTTCCGATCTGCTTGCCGGATGAAAAACAAAAAGATATTTGGCGGTGTTCCCGCCGTTGCCGAAGATTTGCGCAGACGGATCGGTCAGGGCGACTGGAAGACAGGGGAGCGGACGCCCTCTTCGCGGGAACTCGCAGAGACCTACGGTGTTTCGCTGGGAACCGTCTCCCGCGCAATCGCAATTCTTAAAAACGAGGGACTCCTTTCCGCCGCCAGCGGAAGCGGAATTTATCTTGCTTCAAAATATTCCGCCTCGATCAGGACGGAACGCCTTACCTTTGCAATCCTTGTCGACCAGTGGCGTTTCAAGTGCGTTTCACCCAGCGAACTGATTCAGAATTATCTGCTGAATCTGTTCAATGACCTGATTCTCGGAATTCAGAAGCGCAGTTCGGAACTCAAAATCACCACGACGCTTCACCTGATTCCCGACGACGCTTACGCAAAAGAAAAAGAGTACCGCGCGTTTCTGGAATCCGCGGTGAAAGGTGCGGACGGTGTGCTTGCCGTCAATGCAGACTGCTTCCAGAAAATCGCGGACGTTGTCCAGGTTCCCCTCGTTTTCCTCAACTGCTGCACGTATACGAAAGAGTATTACAATTACAATGTCATTCTTCCCGATTTCTACATCAGCACCTGTGCTGTGACGGAACACCTGGTTCAGCGCGGCTACCGGAAAATCGGTTTTGTCGGTTCGCTGGATGAGCATCTGCAGACCTACGCGCTTCGCCGGAATGGTTTTCTTGACACCCTTCACGCAAGCGGACTTGAACTGAATCCGGCGCATCATTTCCGCGTTGCGGAAAATTTCTATGACATGTGTGAAATCGCGGACAAGATTTTCAACCTTCCGAAACGGGAGCGTCCGGATGCGCTTTTCTGCGTCAGCGACCTTCGCGCGCTTGCTCTCCAGGAAAGTTTCCGCCGCAAGGGAATCAAAGTTCCCGATGAGATCGCCCTTGCCGGATTCGACGGCTCCGAGTCCGCTGTCCGGAACCGTCTGACCTCTGCGGCGCAGCCGCTTCTTGAGATGGGAATCCGCGGCATCGACACTCTCGTCATGCTCCTTCAGAATCCCGGAACCGGACCCGTCTTCCAGATGATGAACTGTCCGACTTTCATCGGTGAAACGACCTGAGATTTTGTATGAAACAATATTATTTCCCTCCCTCCGGCGACTGCGGTGCCGCGTTTGCCGCCCGTCTTGCGGAAATGGAACCGGATTCAATTCTGAATCTTCAGTCCGGACGCTATGTTTTCCGGAAAAAAGACGCGGCTGCGTTTCCTTTTGCCGTCAGCAACGCCAATGCGGATGACGGAACGCTGTTTGAGCGTCATGCGGCTGTTCTTCTGCGCGGAATGCGGAACATTGTCATTGACGGACACGGCGCGGAATTCTGGTTTGAGGGGGATGTCTCCCCGATTTTTCTGCTGAATTGTGAATCGGTTGTCCTGCGCGGTTTTTCCGTGCACTTTTTCTGTCCACGCGTTTCTGAAATGCAGCTGGTCCGGAAGGAGGGATGTTGTGCGGAATTTCTCGCTTCGGCGGATTCTCCGTTCATTATCCGGGAGAACCGTCTTTTCTGGCTGGATCCGGATGGTGTTCCGGAAGCTCCGGAAACGGTGATTGCACAGAGCGCTTCCGCAGAAGGACTCCGCAATTTGCGGAGCAACTTCAACCCGGTCCGTACCGCGCTTTCTGCGGAACGAGTCGGCGAACGCGGAATTCTGTTGAATTTTGAATCTCCCTTTCCCGGAATGGCGGGGGATGTGTGGCAGTTCCGGAATCCCGCACGGAATGAGGTGGGAATACTGATTGACCATTGTTCGGACATCATGCTGGAATCGCTGACGCTCCGCTTTACCCCCGGGCTTGGAATCATCGCGCAGATGTCCGCCGGACTTGAGTTCCGGAATCTGATTCATGAGCCGGAACCGGGGCGCATCTGCGCCGCGTTCGCCGATTGCATTCATATTTCCTCCTGCCGCGGCAGATTCGTGCTGGCGGAAAGCCGGTTCTGCGGCGCACAGGATGATCCGCTCAATATCCACGGAACTTATCTGAAGCTGGAGCGTCAGGAAGGTCCCGATATTTTCCTCCGCTTCATGCAGCCGGAAACCTGGGGAATTCTTCCGTTTGAACCGGATGACCGCGTGGCGCTGGTCGATGGACATTCTCTCGTCCGTCTGGAATTCCGCACGGTGAAGGCGGCTGAGCTGGAAGGGAGTCATGGCGTGCATCTGACGCTTTCCGAACCGTTTGCGGCTCTGCCGGAATATGCGGTGATAGAAAACATGAGTGCATACCCGGATGCGGAAATTCATGATTGCCGTTTTGCCGGTTATCCGACGCGCGGGATTCTGCTCACCTCCGCCGGAAAATGCGCGATCCGGCGGAATACATTCATCCATGCTTCTGGATCTCCGGTCATCTACATTTCCGGCGACGCCGGTTCGTGGTTTGAATCGGGAGGTGTGACAGATCTGGAAATCAGCGGCAATGTGTTCCGCGATTCCGGGCGATCAGTCATTGAGATCGTGCCGGAAACTGCAGAAAGTTCATCGGAAACAGTTCACCGGAACATCCGCATTCACGGGAACCGTTTTTCAGATTGTGCGTATCCGTACCTCCGCGTGCGGAACACGGAGGATTTGTCGTGCGATATTCCCCCGGCTTTCATCAGCGGAAGCCGGGGAAAGTGAGCTTAAACCGTTTCGATTTTGATTACACGGACGACCGTGTGACTGCCGAACGGATAGCCGGTGCAGCGGAAGGTCGCCATGCCGGCTTCCTGATTCTGTGAAATCTGAATCTCCTCGCCGTTGTCCATCCATTTGGCGGAAACGATTTTCCGTGTGAATCCGTCAATGGCGCGTGAACCGATTCCGGCGACGTTCACGGTGACATTGGAGTCGCCGTGAATGCCGAGATTGAACACAAAATAGTAGAACGTGTTGCCGTTCTGCAGAAGAATGTCGCGTCCCTGGCAGCGCACGCCGGAAACGGTTTTTGTGTCATAGATTGATTCGCCGTAAATGGAAATCCAGCGTCCGACGATCTCCAGAACGGAACGTTCGTATGCGGGGATTCCGCCCTGCGCTTCAGGGCCGATATCCAGCAGGAGATTCGCTCCGCAGCCGCGGCTGTGACAGAGAAGTTCGATGATCTCCGCCGGGGATTTGAAGTTGAAATCGTTCTTTGCGACTCCCCAGTGACAGTTCATCGGCTGGCAGACTTCGGCTGCGGCATACTTCGCAAAGCCGTCGCGCTTCAGCGGACGCGCCGCCTGATTTTCGAATGTGACGGCGTCAACTTCCGGATGTCCGACTTCGCCGGGACGGTGCACGCCCGTGTTGTCCACGATGATGGCTTCGGGCTGATACTTGCGGATTGTCCCGTAGAGCCGGTCCAGTTTCCAGTCTGCGCCGCGGCGCGACCAGTTGCCGTCGAACCAGAAGCCGCCGACTTTCCCATAGTTCCTGCAGAGAATCTCCACGGAATCGCGAAGATAATCCAGGTATTCATTGAATTCATCGAGCTCCAGTTCATTGGTCTTTTTGTTCCGCCAGAACCAGTCGAGCGTGGTGTGGTAGAAGAACGGGACAATATCATATTTGCGGCAGGCGTCGACGAATTCGCGGACCAGATCACGCTTCGCGGGGGAGTGCGGGGCGTCGAATTCATTCAGTCCGCAGGTGTCGTAGAGGGAAAATCCCTCGTGATGACGCGTCGTCAGAACGATGTAGCGCATTCCCGCCGATTTCGCCAGACGCGCCAGCGCCTCCGCATCGAAATCTTTTGCGGTGAAGGTATCCTTCAGTTTCTGATATTCCGCTGGCGGAATACGGCGGTTGGACTGTACCCACTCGGCACTGCCGAGCTGGGAATAGAGTCCGAAGTGGATGAACATGCCGAATCCGAGCTTTTCAAAAGCCGCGATCCGGGGAAGCGGTTCCGGTACTGCCATGTTGTGAATCCTTATTTTAAATTTGAATGGTTTGATTGCCTTTGATATCTGCCGGAATATGGCGGAGCGCTGAACTCCCGCGCCGGATGCGCAAGTTCAGAACGGCGTTGCGGTAATGAAGTCCGTCAAGCCGGATTTCCTCGCAGCCTTCCGGAAAAACGGGAGAAATGTCAAGTCCGGATTCATCCGCGTGAAGTCCGAGGAAGGTGCGCAGAACCATGTGGATGAATCCCGTTGCCGCCCAGGTCTGCCGGGGACACGACGCCCATTCGACGATGCCTTTGTCCGCTCCTTTTTCCTGAATTCCTCCGTAGGGAAGTCCGGTATCCGGATGATAGACTTCGCGGAACATTTTGTCTCGAAATGCCTTGTCCGCAAGCAGTTCCGTCTCATGAAACGCCAGTTCACGTTCGCCGCATGCGGTCAGCGCGGAGCACCACGCGGCGTTCACCTGCGGCCAGATCACGCCTGAATGACGAGCATACACGCCGGGTGTTCCCGCATAACGTTCCATCTGCGGCCAGACGCAGGGGATTCCGTGTGGAGTCGTGTGAACATTTTTTATCAGTGCGGTCCGTTCCTCTTCCGGGACAATGCCGGAGAGAAGCGCGAATGCGTGACCGAGTCCCTCCTGACGCTCCGGGTTCGGATCGTCTGCATCCAGCAGGTAGCGGTAAGTCCCGTTCGCCGGATTGCGGAACCGGCTGTTGACTGCATCCTTCAGAGCTTGAGCGGATTCCTGATGTGCGGGTTGTTTGCCGAGAACTTTGCGGAAGCGGTCGGCGATCCGGTATGCCGCACAGTAAAGCGCATTTGTCGAAAGCGCCTTCATCGGGAGTCCGGTTCCGGCCGGAGCGGTTTTCGCTCCCGGCGGAGGCGATGAAAGGTAATCCATGATTCCGCTTCCGCGTTTCAAAGAAACAAAACTGTCGGGATACGCCGAGACTCCGTCCTGAAAACAGGCTCCGCCGCGGAAGAGTCCATCCGCCGGATCCAGTTCGCGCGCTTCGGCTTCCGCCAGAGTGTTTTCGATTGCCTCCAGTGCGAGGTTTGCGAATCCGGGCGCATCGTTCCAGAGCTGATATTGCCACGCGCCGATCGCCCAGATGATCTTGTCCCAGTACTCCCCGCCGATCCGGAGGCGTCCGTGTTCATCTTTTTCGAGAACTGCGAGGAGTGTGTTGTACGAAACTTCCGGAGCGAGGAATCCGCCGTACCAGACATTGAACGCGGCGTCCCGGGTCCAGGGCGAGGAGTAGGACTTCCCGGCGAGGAAGACGGATTCCGCTTCGGGGAGCAAACCTCCGCGGAAGAGTGCGATGTTTCCGGCGACATCTCCGCATGCGATCTGAAACGCCTGGTCGATTTTTTGCAGACCGCACGAAAATTGCGGAAGACAGAGATTCATTGTTTTTCCTTTCCGTTTGTGCCGGGCTCATAGCTCCGGCTCCATGTCATGCTTTCGCCCGGACGCAGAAAAATGCGGGTGAAGATTTCCGGGCAGACATAATTTGTATTGCAGAAGTAAGCCGCGCCTGCGACCGGCCCCGTGTCCTGGATGAAAAGCGAGTTCCCCTTCGGAAAGTGAATGCCGACTCTCAGCCGGGAGCACGGTTCAATTTCAGCCTGACCGAAAAACTGCTGTTTCTCTTTCATAATCAGCCGGTTTCCGTCGACCTGATACGGCGGAACAGGTGTCCGTATTCCCGGCGTGAATTTTGCGGGGAAGGGCCATTCGACGACGGTTCCGTCGGGGAGCTGACCGTCCAGGGCGATGAAGTTATGGGCATACTGGAGATTGTCGATCGTTTTGCTTCCGGTGTTTTTCAATGTGTATTCCAGATACAGAACGGGACGCTTTTCATCCAGACGGATTCTTTTTGTGTAATCGTATGCATATCCGTTCCATTCGGGGATATTCTGACGGAAGGTCAGCGCAAGCGGTTCGCGCTGAAGAGTCCACTCGAAGCGTTTGAGGCAGGCATATTTTTTGAACATGAAATATTTTTCCCCTTTGAAGCCCTGATAGATTCCGTTGCCGATCTTGAGAAACTGTGCGGTTTCCGGAATTATGACAGGAAACTTGAAATCCTCCGCATTGCCGCAGACATGGTCATGCCACTCCGGATTGCGTTTTTCTCCGTAATTCCGTCCGAACCAGTTGTGTCCGCTGCAGATCAGTTTCAGGATGAATCCCGCGCTTTCAAAGCGGCTGCCCCGGTAATACCCGGAGTCCGGATCGACGACATGGATGCTCAGGGAGCCGTTGTCCAGAACAATCGTTTCCGGTTCCCCCGGAGGAAGAAGAGCAAAGACGCCGGACAGCAGAAGCGCGAGCGCTCCGGCTGCCAGCATTGAGAGAAAAATGGCTTTTCGAGTGCGCGTCACCGGATCGCTCCGTATGTTTCGTACTCGACTCCGGTGTTGAGGAAGGAGAAGACGGAACCGTCGGCGCGGCTGAGAACTTCATTGCGGTCGTGTTTTCCGGAACCGTAATAGTTTGGCGGATCGGAGAAAATATTGGTCAGATGACCGATATCTCCGTAATTGTAACCGGATTTTCCGTCTTTCCAGATTTTCGAACAGAAAACGAGGGCGGCTCCGCTTGCAAGGTTTGTGATTCTGTTCGTGCAGTTCTGGTCGCCGTTTTTTTCTCCGTCGGTATATCCCCATGTGTATTTGGCTCTTGACATTCCCCAGCCCCATTTGTTTGCGTAGGCGTGCGTGCTTCCGTAGGTCGTGTAGATTCCACCTACGGCGGAAAAAAGAGTTCCGTCATCAAATTTTGTTTCTCCGCGGAAGCCCGGGCAGAACATGATGGTGTTCATCGCCTTCGGACGGTTGATTGATTTGAATCCGAGGTAGCTGTCAAGGAATCCGACGGTCAGGGCGCCGACGGCATTGATTCTCATCGGCAGATAATCGCTGTTGTCTCCCGCATACTGAATCAGCGCCAGCGTAATCTGCCGGACATTGCTTTTGCAGGAGATGAATCTTGCTTTGGAACGTGCCTTGTTGAGCGCCGGAAGCAGCATGCCGGCTAGGATTGCGATGATCGCAACGACGACGAGCATTTCCACAAGAGTGAAACGCTTTCTTCCATGATTCTGTCTGTTCATAAAAAGCCCCTTTCTGATTTCGTGTTTTTCCCGTTGTTCCTAATTTAATGCGCGGCGGAAAACCATGCAATGCAGGAATTGCGGAAAGAGTTAATAATTTCTGAAAAAAGTTCGCATTTTCAAAAACGCCCTTCATTTCAATGAAACCGGAATGCGGATTCTGGCGGTTGTTCCGGGAATGAAAGCGGAGTGTCCTTCCCAGCAGACCGAGCCGGAGACAAGGAATGTTCCGTTCCGGAAGAAATTTTCCGATCCGGCTTTCCGCAGGTCCAGGGTGAAGCGCCATGCGGAGAGTTCCGATTCGGGAAAATAATGAATTTCCAGCATGGAATCGATGAATTCGCGCCGGCCTTTCAGAAAACCGGAACTTCCGCGCCGCAGAAACACTTCATTCCCGAACTGCGTCTGAGCGAGCGAGTAGTCGCGATAAAACGAATGATCCGCCGACTCCAGAATCAGCATCAGATGCGATTCCAGATAGACCGCTTCATTCGTCCGCGTCTGCCGGAAGGGAATCCGGTGCAGAAATGCCGTGAAAATCAGCATATCCTGATACCGGTGGAAGAACATGCGCACCGTTTTTCCCGATTCCGCTTCAAACAGAACGCCGTTCCCGGAAAGCAGATCCGGAACGGGGGAATCCGCCGTCTGGCAGGTCAGTGATTTGCCGTTCGCCGGGTTGACAGGCAGGAGCGTCAGCATTTCTTCCGTAAGCGCAACGGAAGGATCAAGGAAGAAGGGATGCATTTCGCTTCCCGCCGTCAGTGAACTCCGGAACGGATGAATGGAATCCGGCGGAGTGAAATCAAACCGGAAAATCTGATCCGGCGCAAGCGTTTCAGCCGGCGAACTCTTTTCATGGAGCACTCCGTCCATCCGTTCCGCCGAGTACTTCAGCGGCGGAAGTGCCAGCGGCTTTCCGGTCCGGTTCCTGAATTCGAAAATGCCGTTCCTGAAGTAGAGCTGTTCCGGAAAACGGACGGCGGAAGTCAAGGTCTTTCCATTCCATTTCAAAACAGCTTTGGAGAAGAACGGACAGGAGGGGATAAGCCGGGGCTGCACGGGGAGGGTGACCGTGCAGACTTCCCCCGGATTCAGAGAGATTTTCCGTCCGGCAATTGCGAAAAGTTCCGCTGCTTCAACGGAAAGCTCCGCCGTTTGAACGGATTTGCCCGGATTGAAAAATTCCACTTCCCACAGATTCCCTTTCTGAACGGAGTTGATGATGGAGAGTCCACGGTTCCGGTTTTCCCAGTCCGCGGAAATGCTTTCGGGCGTTTCGCCGCGGAACCGGATCCGTTTCCGCTCTCCGGGGAGCAGATCGAACCAGTTGTCTTCCGGATAGCAGTTTTCCGTGCAGGGGGCAAGGGAAACATTTGCGGCAAAGCTGCGGCTGAAAAGTTCGATTTCAGCGGGTGAAATCCGGCGCAGTTCCACATCGGCGTCGGGCAGCTTGCGAGTCCGTTCCGGAACAAAGAAGCGAGTGCATGGCACGCCGTCCGCAAAAGCTGCGACGAAACAGCTTTCCGGTTCAAAATTTTTGATTTGCTCCAGCGGGATTTCCGCAATTTTCCGCGAACCTCCAGAGAAGCCGCGCACGAGCTCTGAACTGCGGAAGAGTTCCGTTCCGTCAAACCGGGAGACGCACCATTTCACCGGAATGTCGCGTGTATCGGCGAAGAAGCCGGAAAGATGAATTTCAATGAGCTTGTCATAGACCGCGGGAATTGCCAGAGCGGCTTTGCACATCCGCGCCATCGCATAAAAGACCGGTTTCGGGGATCCGTAATAATCGACCATTCCCCATCCGTGCATGGTGAATGCGCTGTTGAACATCCAGAAGGCGACTCCGCCCGCGAACTGCATGTTGCGGCGGAGAAACTGCATGTTCCGCAAGACAACTTCGCAGTGCGCTTTCGCATAGAAGCGGAAGAGTTTCCGGACATCGTATTCATACCGGAATTCGGGCGCATCGAAGCTGTATTGATCAAAGAACCGGAGCATTTCGTCGTTGCGCTGACATTCCAGAACGCTGTGGTCGGTCAGGACCGGGTTCGTGATGCGGTCCACATCCTGTACTGCAAGATAGCGCGACCAGGAACTCTCTTCATCCGGTGAAACGCCGTAAACCTCATTCCAGAATGCCGGAACCGCGCTGAATTCATCAAATTCCCGGTCGGAACAGAATTGTCCGGCATGGCTTTTATGACTGGTGCCGAATCCGTGATCATTGATTTTCGCGCTCTCCGGCGCGGCGTTTCCGATGAACCCGCAGGAGGGTATGTAGACGGCTTCCGGAAGGAGCTCGTCGAAAATCCGGGGAAAATCTTTGTGGAGAAGACGCCAGCCGTAGTAATGCGTCTCCGGACGGAACGTGCTTCTGTGCTGAGTGCCGTTGGCGCAATGGTAATCATCGGTTTCGTTGGAACCGCACCAGACGGCGATGGAGGGATGATGCGAAAGACGCGCGATCACCTCCCGCGCTTCTTTGCGGCACTCTTCGCGGAAGACCGGGTCGAATTCGGGGATCTCCGGTCCGCTGAACATGAAATCCTGCCAGACTAAAATCCCGTATTGGTCGCAGAGATCATAAAAGAGTTCGTTCTCGTAGTATCCACCGCCCCAGAAACGCAGATAATTGATCCCTCCGAGCACCGCCAGTTCCAGAAGATGCCTGATGCGCGTTTCCGTCACCCGTGCGGGGATGATGTCCGGCGGAATCCAGTTTGCCCCGTGTGCAAAAACGGGAATGTCGTTGATCAGCAGGCGGAATTCGCCCTGCCGCTCCGTAAAGCGCTGTTCATGAATGCGGACACTCCGGAACGCAAATGTCTTTTTTGCGAAGGCGGAAGATGTGTCCTCTTTCCGGATTTCCAGTTCCAGCTCATAGAGATTCTGTTCTCCGTATCCGGCGGGGAACCAGAGTTCCGGATTCGGTACAACGGCGGAAAGTTCGTACTCAATGACGCCGGGACCGGCAATCAGTTTTTCTTTCTTTTCGAGCACTGTCCCGGATTCTCCTTTTTTGCGGATGCGCAGAACAGCTTCCGCGGAGACCATTTCCGTCAGCGCCGTTTCCAGTTCAAAATTACAGAAGACGCGTCCGGAGTTCTCCGGATGAAGAATCAGATTCCGGATGACGGCGAACCCGTAACTTTCCAGACGGACACCGCCCTCGATTCCGCAGATCGGCAGACCCTGTGTCCAATCCCAGCCGTAAGAGTAGTCTGGCTTGCGGACTGCGCTCCGTTTTTCGCAGAATGCGGCATCGTAAACGCCGCCGCTCCACTGCGAAAACCACGAGATAACGGGAACCAGAAGCGAATCTCCGTCGAACGGCTGAAGCCGCACTTCGAGCTCCGCCGCTTTTCCCGCTTCGAGCAGACCGGTCACTTCGATGCGGAGTTCTCGGTACATGTTGTTGTGAACGGCAAGTTCCTTTCCGTTCAGGAACACGGCGGCTTTTCCGGTCAGTCCGGAGAATACGAGAAATGTTCTTCCGTTTTCTTTTTTCGGAATGAAACTCTTGCGGTAGCGCCATTCGCACTTCCCGATCCATTTGCATTCCAGAAAGTTGCGGCGGACGACGGGGTCGTTTACGATGCCGTGTTTCATCAGGGAGAGAATCACGTCATCCGGCAGATCGGCGGAAATCCCGTTCAGGTTTTCCGGTATTTCCGGATCCGGAAAAAGCGGGTGACAGCTCAGTTCCCAGTCTTTGTTCAAGCTCAGTTCCATCTATGCGAAAACCTTTCACTTTTTTCTCAGAACCAGATCGTGCCACACGCCCGGCTTCGGATACGGAAATACATCGGGGGAGGGCAGAACTTCGAGAAGTCCGCCTTTGCCTTTGATCCGGTTGTTGATCATCGGACAGAAGCCGAAAACGGCATTTTCCTTCGGCTCGAAACCGGGGATTGCGCCCGCTGGAATCCGGACTTCGTAACGGGTGACGCCCTCCCTGTGTTCCATTGCGGCTGAAATCTTCGCCGCCGGATCCTGCGCGTTTACCGGAATTGTGCCGTTTTTGACGACGGTTTTCCTGTTCTGCTCGTAGACGGAAAACTCCAGTTCTTTTCCGGAAAAATTCATGGTGTCTGTGGAATCCGTGTTGAACGGATCCAGAAAGATCTGAAGCGAATCCGCACGGAAAAATTTCAGTTTGGAATCGGGCGGAAAATAATCCGCATCTTCGACTTCGACCGCGAGAGAAAGCCCTTTTTCATTCCAGAGCATTCCGCGTCTGTAGCGGTATTCTCCGCGTGGAGATTCTTTCCGGTGTTCTGTCATTGCATAGGCTTTGAACGACCAGTCTTTCCCCGGTTCCGGCAAAAACTCCGCGTATTCTGCAAAGTCGCCGCCGCAGAGAAATTCCGCAGTATGATAATTCCCTTCGGAATCCTCAACATTTACCCGAACGGTTCCCGTCTCTCCATTTTCTTTCATCTCTTTGGAGAATGGAAAGAACAGTGTGACCGGGTTGCCCGCGGTGAGTGCCGCTGAGTGTTCCGTTTCGGCAAATTCAAATGCGCCGTTGGCGGAAATCTTGATGCGGATTTCGCCACCCTGACCTGAGACGTTCAGCAGAAATCCGTGCTTTTCAGGAACGTATTTTCCGGAGAGGGTAAACGGTTTTGCGTTTTCAACAACTTCCTGAATCCGGCGGATGTAAATCATCGCGCGAACCTCGGGCCAGTTCTTTTCCGCCGCGGCCTTTTTCATTTTTTCCGCATACGGCTTCAGCTTCGGTGTTTTTTCTGCCGCGTCTTTGACGGCTGCAACGGCGCCTTTGAGCCATTTCAGATCTTCCGGAGCGATGCTCTGAACCAGATTTTGCGGTGCGAATTTCTGACTGTTCCGGAATACCGCCAGACCCTGCGGCGGAACTGTGATGGTATAGACTCCGTCTGCATTCGCGACCGTTTCTCCGGTTACAAGATTTTTCAGTGTTCCGGCGGAGCGGAAGGTCAGCGCAACCGGATAGAACATCTTATTGACAAGATAGAAATTCTCTCCGCAGACATTCACCGCGACGGAATCGGAATCCTTGCAGATGTTGCTGTAACGCCCGTCCGGAATGGAGCGGAACGCACGGTTGAATGCACGGAACTCATCGGTCACCGAGCTGTCCGGATTGCCCCAGTAGCCCACGTGAATTTCGTCCACGTCGCGGTATGCAAGCTGCGCGGCGAGCGGCATCAGCGCAAAATCTTCGCGCGGATAGCTGTTCGCCCAGGAGCACATGTAGAGCGGAATCTTCCGCTGGAGCCAGTCGACGGTCGGATAGAAGAGTTCCGGAAGCGACGGCGTGCGGGAGGGATAATGTTCCTGGTTGTTGTGGAGCATGAAAACGAGAGTCCGGTAATCCGGTTTGCGGAACGGCGCGTTGAATTCCGGTTGACTGAAGTAAAAATCCTCTTCTCCGGTTTTGGCGTAGGTATCGACGCGGATAAAGTCCGGCTCAATGACCGGATTGAAGTCCAGTCCCTCGATTTTCGCGAGCATCTCCATGTCGATTCCCGCCTCTTTGAGCGTGGAGTCGACGGTCGTTCCTTTTTCGGGATTCAGCGGAATGGAGTTTTTGCAGGAGACCCAGATCTGAAGGCGGAGGCGATCGTTGCCTTTGCGGACTTCGCGGACCAGTTCTTCGCATATCCGGGCAAGTTTTTTGCAGCGCCAGTTGATCCAGGTCTGCTTCATTTTCGGTGACGTCAGGAACTTGCAGCGGAAATGAAAACGGGTGCCGTCTCCGGTATCCGGAACTTTGATTCCGGTCTCTTTTTCAAACAGCGCAACCGTATAGTCTTCGTATCCGGTCTTGAGATTCTGAAAACACAGAATGGTTCCGGTGTCGCGCAGAGTCAGACCGAGGAACATCGGGTTGTCCGCGTATTTGTCCCGGTAGAACGCAAGCAGTTTGCGGAGACCTGCAATGTTTTCCGGATGAATCGGATTCAGTGCGATATGATTGTCAAAGAGGATGCGTCCGTTTTTGTCAACCTGTTCGACCGCCTCTTTTCCGCGTTTCATAAATTCTTTTTCATTGCGGCAGAGTTTGCTTTCCGGCAGGAAATAGATTCCGTTGTGTCCGCCCCAGTTGATGCCGAGACGGCCGTAAAACGGAAGTTTTTCCCGTTCGAACACCTTTGCCATCGTATCCATGCAGCCGTAAATATGGGCTCCGGTCGTGCCGACTTTGCTGTACATGGAAAGATCGGAACCGTTGCGGTCGCCGTCGTATTCCATCAGCTGAACGGTCCACATGTTGTAGCCCTGATGACGCGCATACTCGACGGTGCGTTCCGCCTTTTCGCGCCAGAACTCAAGGTCGACTCCTTTGTCCGTCAGCAGGAAGGGCATGTTGAACCAGGTGCCGTCCATAGTCGGGTCTTCGTCCCAGACGCCGATTTTTCGTTTTCCGGGCAGTTCGGGAAGTTTGGGAAGAAGGTCGCTCTGAACTTCAAAAATGCGGATTTTTGAAATCGCGCCGCCTTTCTTGCAGGTCTTGTCGCTGTAATTTTCGCAGATCAGGGTCACCTCCTTTGCATCGGGGAGCCAGAGCAGACGCTTCGTGCGCATTTTTCCGGAAAGCGGATATGCGCCTCCGGTCAGAATGCCCATTCCGTTCATCTGGCCGCCGACGGTGATTTTCGCTTTCTCTCCGATGGAATAGAGCGTTACGGTGAAGGTGCGTTTCGCATCGTCCGGATACTCCACTTCGAGTACGTGATAGCGGTTCGGCTTTTGCAGCCGGGGCAGGCGGACAATGAATCCGCTTCGGGCATGAGTTCCGGTTTCAAAATAAGTTCCGGCGGGAGTCGTGACGAACTTCCCCGATTTGTCTGCACGGAAAATATTCCATCCGGGCTTTTTCGTCAGATCAATTTCTCCGATCTGTTTCAGCTTCAGATCCCCCTCCGGCATCCGGTCGGTAATGCGTTCCGGTGCAATCACGATCGTTTCAAAGGTGCGTCCTGCGAGTTTGCTGTGAATCCGGTGAAGCCCTGCGCTCTTCGGCTGAAAGACAAGTTCGGCGTCGGCGAATCCGTCCGCTTCGGCGCTCAGCGGAATTTCGCGGCTGAAAACGGTTTTCCCCGCGGCGTCGGTGATTGTGATGCGGTCGGCTGTCGAGATTTTCTTCTTCGTAATGTTTTTGAAACGCAGACGGATGCGGTTCTTCTGATTCAGATTCCACGCATAGTCATTGACTTCCATCATGAACGGACGTTTTTCCGCGTAGAGAGCGAGGAGCACATCAAAGGAGAACGCCCGGTCGTAAATGCGGAATTCATCGATTGTTCCGTTCGCTCCCAGTTCATTGGAAGATTCTGGAAAGCCGAAAAACGCTGTATCGCAGGAGTTTTTCGGCTCGGAGTAGACCAGCTTGCCGATGAAGCGTCCGTTGTCCTGGACGCCGTTGTAAAAGGTGTGCGCCTCTTTTTTCCGCGCATCCCAGGTGAGGGCAATCAGATTCCATTGATCTTTGAACCAGCGCTTGTGAATCGGGGTGGGACGGTATCCGGTCGTGAGCTCATTTTCTCCGTAACGGAAGCGGAAAGGACGGAGGTTGAGGATGTTGCGCATTCCGCTTTCCACGGGACCGACGGAGCCGTCCGGGAGCCGGTCGCGGTCCATGACGGGAACAAAGCGGGACTTTGTCTCCTGATCCGGTTTGAACCAGAAGACAATCGTTCCCTGCTTTTTGTTCAGGGCGGAGCCGAGCGGATAGGTCAGAATCCCGCGGTTGTCCAGATGAACCGCATTTCCGAAGAGTCCCGGAACGATGGCCGCTCCCTCCGTTTTCTGCCGCGGCGCAACCGTTTTGCCGTTGACGACGGCATGGAATCCGGAGTCGCCGGAGAGCTCGAAGACCGGAGCCGCGCAGAGCATGTTTCCTGCCAGAAGCGCGGTGAAAATCAATGTTTTATTCATGATATTTTCCCTTTTTTTTGCTTGCCGGTGCGGAATACCGGCAAGCAGGCGTATGAAAAATTATTCTCCGAGGTTGGCGTCAACCTGATAGAACTTGTAGACTCCGGGAGCTTTGAGATCAATGCGCAGGGAGAGCGTTTTCATCTCGTCCGGATTTGTGCGGGTGATGGTGAGAATCTGTTTCTCTCCGGTAAGATTGAATGTTTCGCGGTTGTACGAATGTTTTCCGTTGACCGTGTATCCCTGCGGCATAAGGTCGAGTTTTGCTCCGGCGGGACCCTGGATGCAGACTTCAA
Organism: uncultured bacterium; assembly: GCA_900549415.1. Classification (GTDB taxonomy): domain Bacteria; phylum Verrucomicrobiota; class Lentisphaeria; order Victivallales; family UBA1829; genus UBA1829. The sequence goes on along the minus strand of URNX01000046.1, from coordinate 10,009 downwards.
ACGTTGTTTTTGCCTCGGCCGCGCGGTGTGCCGGATCGGGATCGCCGAAACTGCATTCGAGAACTCCCTTGTCGGAGAATTTCGCTTTGGAAATATTGAGAACAAGTGCGCCGTCCTGAATGGACGCCTGAATTCCGGCGCTGCAGTCGACCTTCTGGTTGTGGAAGCCGCCGGCGATGTAATGTTTCCGGTAAAGAATGCCGTATGCGGTTCCGCTGCCGTTCGCCCGTTCCTGACGGTTCAGCGTGAGCGGTCCTTCCGGATTCGCAGGCAGTTTCATGAGTTCATTCGCCCAGACCGTTCCGAGCGCCGTTGCAGAGAGCAGAGCAATCAGAGATTTTTTCATTTCTTTGTCCCTTTCGTTAAAATTTTTCATTGGTATTCTGATGCCGTGTTTTTATTTTAGCGTTTCTTTTTCCGCAAGTCAATGCGGGAAATATGGAAACAGTTAATAATAACGCAAAAGAGTTCAGATTTTCAAAAAAGCCCTTTTCCTCTGCCGTTTCCGGAAGCGCAAAACACAAGTTGTTTCTTTTGTAACAGTGTTTGTTTTTTTCGTAACAGTTTTTGTTTTTTCGGAAAAGAAAAGCTTTTCCGGAAGTAGATTTTTCCGGTTCGCCATGCTATATTTGAGAAAACAAAAAGGAGTTTCTGATGAATACATTTCTCACCGGCTGCGACAAGTGGCTCGCTCAATTTTACGGCAAACTGCCGATGGATTCCTATAACCTTCTGGAACGTGCGGCGCGCACGCTCGAAGGCAATCTTTCACGCGGAAATCCGCCGTGGTCCCCGCTCCGCGGAATCCGTCCATCCTGCACCGTTTTTCCCGGAATCTGGAACTGGGACAGCGCGTTCCATGTCATGGCGCTCTCCCGCTGGAATCCGGAACTCGCCCGCGAACAGTGCAGAATCTTCTTCAAAATCCAGCAGGAAAACGGACTCTTCCCCGATGTCTGGTTTGAGAATGGAAAGATTATGAACCAGTACGGCAAGCCTCCGGTTTTCCCCTGGGCCGCCTCCATGCTCGAAAAACGTTTCCCCGATCCGGAGTTCCATAAAGAGTGCGTGGAAGCCTACCGGCGCAATGAACAGTTCTGGATGAACTGCCGCGGCGGAAATGCTTACGGTCTCTTCCATTACGATGCGGAGAAGACGGAGCTGGAATCGTATGCAAAATGGGTCGCGTGGGAAACCGGCTGGGACAACTCGCCGCGCTGGGACAACGGCTGCTCCAATCTCTTCTCCATCGACCTGAACTGCTTCATGGTGATGTTCTATCGCGCCATGAACGAACTTGATCCCTCGTCCGAGTGGGTTGAGAAAGAGCGGAATCTTGCGCAGAAAATCGAATCCGTGCTGTGGAACGAAGAGGCGAAATGCTATCAGGACCGCGATATCAATACAGGAAAGTTCAACGGCGTGATTACTCCCGCCTCGTTCATGCCGCTGTTTGTCGGTATCGCGTCGCAGGAACATGCGGCGGCGATGGCGGAGATCGCAAAAGAACACGAAATGCCCGGCTGGCCCAGTGTCTCCTATAAAGATCCGAACTTTGATCCGACCGGATACTGGCGCGGCAGAACCTGGCTGAACATCGCTTATTTCGCTCTGAAAGGTTTGAAAAATTACGGTTTTACGGAATTGGCGGAGGAGGGCAGGGCGACCATTCTGAGCTTTGTCCGCAAGACTCCGGGTTTCATCTGTGAAAACTACAATCCGGTCACCGGAGACGCCGTCGGCGTTGCGCATTTTGGCTGGAGCAGCGCGTTTGTCATAGAGTTCATTCTGAACTGGTGACATCCGCGGAAGAGGGGGAGCAGCATTCTTTCCGCGTTGTTTCCCCTGAATACAGAATTCATCCGAAAGGAGGCTCTGATGAGAATACTGCACGACCCGTCCATATTTGAGCGCAAACCGCTGAATTTTTTCAACCGGTCCGGTGAAACGGTTCTGTTCCGCCGCGGGAAAAAGGACCGGGAGGAAGCGTATTCCATGGGAAACAGCCAGAGTCTCCGTTTCGCCTTTTGCTGCACCTACGGTTCGCGTCAGTTCGCCTCCGGTTTTTATCATGACCGCCGGCTGAAGCAGAGCTTTTATTCTCTGGATTTCATCGAATCCGGTGAACTGCATTGCCGTCAGGGACGCAAATCGTTTATTGCGGAATCGGGCGACGTTGTTCTGATGAAGCCGGGGAACGACGTCGATCTCCTGCATCTTCCGCAGAAAACGTCGCGGATATGGGGCTTCATTTTCAACGGTTCGCAGGTCGAGGAGATTATCCGGATGTTTGAGTTCAATCAGCTCACATGTACCCGCCTTCCGGATCGGAAGCGTTTTGCCGCGCGCTGTTCGGGGCTGCACAATGTTCTGAAGCGTCATCTGAACACGGAATCTTATTTCAAAGTCATCGGTGCGAGCTTTGAGTTCTTTCATTGTCTCTGGCAGGAGATGCAGGTTTTGCCGAAAGATTCTTTTGCCGCGGAGATCGCGGAATATCTGAACAACAATTTTCAGGAAAAGATCGATATGAATTCGCTTTCAAAGCGATTCCATCTTTCCCCGCCGACCTTGACGGAACGTTTTGAGAACCAGTATCATACCTCTCCGGTGAGGTATCTGAAAAGGATCCGTCTGGAACATGCCGCATGGCTGTTGAGGAATACGGAGACGAGCATCAAGGAGATAGCTTTTGCTTCCGGATTTTCCTCTCTCCAGAGTTTCTGCTTTGTTTTCAAAAATACCTACGGCACCTCGCCCGGTCTTTTCCGGAGGTGAATATTACAGCGTTTTGCGGAACAGCCACGTGTCAAGGTGTTTTCCCTTGATGGCGGCGGCGCAGGGAAAATGCGCGACTGCGGTAAAACGGTTCTTGCGGTAATATTCGAAATCGCAGGTTTCATCCGTCCAGAGCAGATAGGAGCCGACGCCGTTTTTCCGGCATTCCGATTCAAACGCTTCCATCATGATGCGTCCGCATCCGCGCTGGAGACTGCCGAACAGAAGAAGCAGGACTTCGCCGGGAAGCGCCGCGCGTCTTTCGGCGTCGCTGTTGCTGTTGACATAATCCCAGTATTCCTTGAAAAAGGCTTTCTGCGCATCGTTTGTCAGATGCGGCTGAATCCATTCCCGTGCGGAGTCGTGGCGTTCCGGCATTGCGGCGGGGGCTGCGAGCAGAAAGCCGCGGAGGCGCCTGCCGTCGAGTACGGCAAAATTGTATGGGGATTCCGGAATGTAATAGTAGCGGACCAGAAAGTGATAAAGCGCGCTTTCCATTCCATCCGGAACGGGCATTTCGCCTTTCCAAAGTTCCATTGTGGCGTCTCCGCCTTGATTCAGAAGCCCTTCGGAGAATTTGCAGAGTTCCATGAATTTATCCTTTCCCGTTCTGCCGGATAATATAACCGGTTTCTTTCAATATTCCACTCCGTTTGTTGAAAAATCGGAAATCTATATTACATTATCGGGGAAAAGAAAGGATTTATCATGCCATTACTTCTTGCTCCCGCGGGGAGCTACGAATCGCTGGAAGCCGGGCTGCAGAACGGCGCGGACGCCGTTTATTTCGGCGTCGGCAAACTCAATATGCGTTCGAATGCTACGGTCAATTTCACTGTGGACGACCTTCCGGAAGTCGCGGCGCGGTGTCATGCGCGCAACGCAAAAGCATGGTTGGCGATCAATACCATCATATTCGACTCGGAGCTTGAGGAGGTCCGGGAACTCTGCCGCCGCGCAAAAGAGGCGCGGATCGACGCGGTGATCGCCTCCGATCCGGCGGTCATGCGGATTGCGCGTTCAATGGAACTTCCCGTGCATCTCTCCGTTCAGGCGAATATTGCGAACACCGAAACCGTGCGTTTCTATTCACAGTTCGCGGACGTCGTGGTGCTGGCCCGGGAACTCACGCTTGACCAGATCGCGCATATCTGCCGGACGATCCGCGAGGAAAAAATCTGCGGCCCGTCTGGAGAGCTGATCAAGGTGGAAATTTTCATTCACGGTGCGCTCTGCGTGGCGGTTTCCGGTAAATGCGGGATGAGTCTTGCCGCTTACAACTCTTCCGCCAACCGCGGCGCATGTTTTCAGAACTGCCGCCGCTCCTATACGGTTCGCGATACGGAAACCGGCACGGAGTTCAATATCGACAACCGCTATGTCATGTCGCCGCGCGATCTCTGCACGCTTGAATTCTTCGACCGGATTCTCGAAAGCGGCGTTTCGGTTCTCAAAATTGAAGGACGCGGACGCTCCGCCGACTATGTGGCGCATGTGGTGCGGGTCTACCGCGCCGCGCTCGACCAGTGGCTGCGCGGCGAACCGCTGCGTCCCGAACAGCTCGCAAAGTGGGAAGAGGAGCTGGCTTCCGTCTTCAACCGCGGCTTCTGGAAGGGCGGTTACTATCTCGGCAACAGACTCGGAGAGTGGGCGGCGTGCGGCGACAGTCAGGCGACTGTGCGCAAGGAATTCGTCGGCCGCATCGTCAACTATTACAAGAAGCCTGAGGTGGCGGAACTGCAGATGACCTCCGGAGAACTCGTTCCCGGCGACCGCATTCTCGTCACCGGCGACACCACGGGGGCGCAGGAGCTGAAAGTGGATGAGTTTCTTCTTGACGGCGCCGCGGTCAACCCTGCAAAGAAGGGAATGAATGTCACATTCCTCTCGCCCGTCCGTCTGCGTGCAAATGACAAAGTTTACAAACTGATTGAAAGGAGCCGTTCATGAGCAAGGAAAATATTGTGCTTTTTTATGCGCATCTGGAGCGCGATCCGGAATTGCGCCGCAAGGCAATGTCGTTCCAGGAAATTTATGAGAAGCAGGAAGACGTGATTGACGCGTTCATCAACTTCGCGGAAAAACTCGGTTATGAATTTACCTTCCGGGAGTTCATGGAGCATATGTATTCCCAGGCGCGGGAGCGGGAGTGAAAACTGAAAAAATCGGAGAATCCGCATTTCCGCTCTTGAATTTTTATCATTCAAGAGTATATTGCCATCTTAATGCCCTCATGCAATCGGCGTGAGTGCATCGTACGGAAAAAATCGTAAACCAAAAGAAAAACAAGAAAAAAATGAGCACAACAGCAGCAACCGCACCGAAAGAGATCAAAAGCTACGTCGATCTCAGCACAGACAACGTCTCCATGGACGCTCTGCTCGCAAATGAGCAGAAGAACGAATTCGTCGAGAATTCCATCGTCCCGGGAAAAATCGTCGAGAAGAGAAACGACGGCGCTCTCGTAGACATCGGCTACAAGGCGGAAGGTTTCATCCCCGCCACGGAATTCCGCAACTGGGCGGATGTCAAGGTCGGCGACCAGGTGGACGTCTATCTCGAAGAAATTGAAAACGAGAACAGCATGCCCGGAATCAGCCTCCAGAAGGCGAACTTCATCAAGTCCTGGAACAAAATCACCAGCGAATATGGCGAAGGCAGCGTAATCACCGGTCTGATGAAGCACCGCGTCAAAGGCGGCATCATCATCGATCTCAACGGCGTCGAGGCGTTCCTCCCCGGTTCCCAGATCGATATCGGTCCGGTCAAGAACATGGACGATTTCATCGGCAAAGAATACGAGTTCAAGATCCTCAAGATCAACCAGGAGCGCAGAAACATCGTCGTTTCCCGCCGCGAACTCCTCGAGGCTTCCCGCAAGGATCGCCGCTCGCAGCTGCTTAAAGATATGGAAGTCAACCAGATCCGCAAGGGTATCGTGAAGAACATCACCGACTTCGGCGCGTTCATCGACCTCGGCGGCATCGATGGCCTCCTCCACATCACCGACATGTCCTGGGGACGTATCTCCCACCCGAGCGAAATGCTCGAAATCGGACAGGAAGTCGAAGTGATGATCCTCGACATCGACTACGACAAGGAGCGCGTCTCCCTCGGTCTCAAGCAGAAGACCAAAAATCCGTGGGACGAAGTCGAGACCAAGTACCCGGTCGGTTCCACCGTCAAGGGCCGCATCGTCAACATCATGCCCTATGGCGCGTTCGTTGAAATCGAACAGGGCGTCGAAGGTCTGATCCATGTCTCCGAAATGTCCTGGACCAAGCGCGTCACCAAGGCCGGCGATATTGTCAGCGTTGGCGAAGAAGTCGAAGCCGTCGTCCTCGACATCGACAAGGAAGGCAAGAAGATCTCCCTCGGTCTCCGTCAGAAGACCCGCAATCCGTGGGAAGTCCTCGCTGAGAAGTATCCGGCCGGAAGCCGCATCAAAGGCAAAGTCCGCAACATGACCAGCTACGGCGCGTTCGTCGAAATCGAAAACGACATCGACGGCATGATCCACGTCTCCGATATGTCCTGGACCCGCAAGATCAACAACCCGAACGAAATGCTCAAAGTCGGCGATGAAGTCGAAGCCGTTATTCTCGACATCGACCCGCAGCAGCAGCGCATCTCCCTCGGTCTCAAGCAGATCGAAGAGGATCCCTGGGCGAATATCAACGATCTCTACAAGATCGGCGACGTCGTTTCCGGCAAGGTCACCAAGATCACCGCGTTCGGCGCATTCATCGAACTCTCCCACAAGATCGACGGTCTGGTTCACATCTCCCAGATCAGCAAGGATCGCGTTGAGAAGGTCAAAGACAAACTCTCCCTCGGCCAGGAAATCGAAGCCCGCGTCATCAAGATCGACCGCGACGAACGCCGCATCGGTCTCTCCATCAAGGCTCTCGACGAAGGATTCTCCGAAGAGGATCTCAAGGCTGCAAGCGAGGAAGTTTCCGCTGCTCTCAAGCCGGGCGAAGCTCTCGGTGACATGGGACAGGTTATCGGCGACAGCCTCGACAGCCTTGATGTCATGAAGGAAAGCAAGTAACATTGTCTGCCGCAAAGAAGGATTTCCGTTGTAATGTCTGAAGAATATACAGAATTGCAGTTGAATTTCGACTTTGCGGAACCTGATGATTCCGGAATCCGCGGGGATCAGCTCCCCGCGGATTCTTTTCTTGAACCTGTTTTGCCGCAGCCGCCCGTCCCGGAGGAATCCGAACCGATTCCGGAACAGCCGTCTGATGCAAAAAAAGAGACCACATCCGGTCTTTCTTTGAAAGATCTCCAGTTCGCCGCACTCGGTTGGCTCGTTTCAGCCAGACCTACTGCTGCCGCTCTCCGCGTCCCGACCCGTATTGCAAAATACTGTGCAGACGCCGCAGCATTCTGGTCCGCTCCGAAAAAAAGACGTCTTCTCCAGCCGGAAAAGACGATTTTAATTGAAACCCGCACCACGCGCTTTTCCTGCTGGCCGGAATGTTCCACCCCGGAGGAGATCGCCGCGGAGCTGCGCCGTGAACGGAAACTCCAGGAGGAGATTGAAGCGGAAATCCGCCGCACGGAGCCGCATCTGCTTGATACTGGTGTCCTCTTCCCGGAAATTGAATACTGGGATTACGAAGAAACCGTGAATCCTGCTTACAAAGAATGTCTTGGAAGGATCCGCACCTATGAAACTGCGCTGTATCAGGGCAGCCGTTTTGAGCGTCTCCGCCACGCGAATGTTGCGAATGAACTCTACCTTGCCGTCCCGGAAGGTCTTCTGAAGCCGGAAGAGGTTGCTCAGGGCTGGGGACTTCTCTATGTTTCACGCAAGCTCAAAATCACCGTTGCGAAACCTGCTGAACGTGTGGAATGTCCGCAGGAGAATATGATTCATCTTTCCCAGAATATCGCGGCGTCCTCGCTGAATGATGTTCTTTTTGCCCACGGAATCGGTATTGCCTCGAACGGCAATGTGCAGTTCCGCCGCCCGCCGCACCGCCGCGGTTTCCGGAAACTGAACGATAAATGAAATTTTTCCCGCTTCTTTTTTCCGCATTGACATTTTCGCTTTCCGCTGCAGAAATTCCGGTTGTGGATGCATTCGGCGAGGTTCAGAAGGTGACAACTTCGCCTGCACGAACGGTGATTTGCTATCCATCACTGCTGGAAATATGGCTGGATTGCGGCGGCTTCCCTGCCGGAATGCACACGCCGCGCAAGGCGGAGCCTCTTCCTCCTGGACTGGAAAACGTTCCGCATGTCGGCAGTTACATGCACCCGAACATGGAAGCGGTTGTCCGCCTGAAACCGGACCTTGTGATTTTGAGCGGCATGACCGGACGTCACCGGGCGTTCGGTGAACTGCTTCGAAAATCGGGAATTGAAGTGCTGCATCTGAAGTACGACAATTATTCCGATTATGCGCGAATTGCCGGGATATTTTCTTCCATCCTTGCGACCCGTTCCGCTTCAACCGTTTGCGGAAAAGTGCAAAAGGAAGTCGACTCAATTATTCGCCGCTGTTCCGGGCGGAAGGGACCGAGTTTCCTTGTCCTGTTTTTCAACGGAGCTGAATTTCGGGCGGAGACGAACCGCGCCCATGCCGCCTATATTTTCGCCGCTCTTGGCGGTCGCAACATTCTGAATTCAACAGGTTTTGCCGTCCGTGCGGAACGGATATCGTTCAGTCCGGAGGAGCTTTTGTTGAAGGATCCCGATTGTATTTTTCTGGTTCCCGGTGCGAAATCCGAAGCATTGAACCGTGAAGCTTTCCGCAAATTTCAGGAGAATCCTTCGATGCGGAATCTGAAAGCCGTCCGGACGAACCGTCTGCACATTCTTCCGTCTGATTTGTTTCAATATAAGCCTAACCACCGTTTCCCCGAAGCCTTCCGCTACGCGGAAAACCTGCTTTACGGGAAACAGCCCTGATTCTTAGATTGTATAAAACACCGCGCCAAAAAATAAAAAAGTGAAAATCAAATCGGATATGCCGTTGTTCCTGGCAACCGCGCAGGGATTACGCGATTTATTGAGCCAGGTCTCCAATCGCGCCTCCGTGATATCATAACACCAAACGAAGAAAACGCAAACGGAAAAGGAAATATTTCAGAGAAATTTTCGGCGGACGAAGTGAAGGTTCAAAGCCAATGACGGTGAATCTTGGAGTTCTTTTTATATGATGACATTCCATAAATCGCATATATTTTAGCAATCCTGCTTGAAAAATCGGACTGACCGTGCTATTAGTTACAAAAATGATAATTAGCTATCCGGCAGGAGAAGTTTTGGTAATGCAGCATTGCGGAACAAAAAATATCTTTGCACAAACGGTCAATGGCCTGACCGCCAGTGTTGAATATGATGTTGTTGTGGGACGGCAGACGAAAGAACTGCAGTCAATGCTGTCGTTTCAGTCTACGACTGACAATATGACAGTCTGCACTGCCTGGGCCTATGAAGCTGATTATGACTATATGGGGCGGAGAATATTCAATCAAGAACTTACAACATATTAATCTCAATAAAAAGGAGGAAATTATGATTATTTTGTTGGCAGGACCACTGGTAGCATCTGCTATAATATGGTGTGCCCTTTGGAAGGTTTCGCGACCAGTTCGTTTTTTTATTTCTTTGTTTGTGTTTATTTTGTTATGCGTTTTGCTGTATGTTTGGGTAAGCAATTTGAGAGATTTGTGATGCTCAGTCAACAAGTCAGCACATCCGGAACAGCGGTGCATGGGCAAGCATTTGAATATGGTTCGAACTGGCAGAAAGTCATGTCGCAAAATCAGACCGTATACACAGATCTGTTTGGTCACTATTTCAAAACGGAGTATGCCGACGGAACGCATTTTATGAATTACTACAATTCGAAGAACCAGCTTGTCATGAGCGTTACTCCCGGCGGAGTCGTTACCAATACGACCTATTATCCGACCGGAGAAGTCAGAAAAGGGGATGGTGCAACTTATCTAGTGGAATATACCTATAATGCTCTCGGCAAACAGGCGACCATGAAGACATTCAAAGCGCCGGCACTCAGCAGATCACTTCCTGGGCTTATAAAAACTGCAATATTTTGAAGATATGATTGTTTTGGTGTAATGGAGTAAATAAATGATTTGTGTGAAAAATAGAATTATATTCAATATGTTGTACGATGCGATATGTGTTTTTGTCGTTCTGCTTATTGCTAATCTTTTGGCGTTGAACTGTTCTTTCTACGAACAATATT
>URNX01000045.1 GCA_900549415.1 uncultured bacterium | reverse complement strand
TAGAAGTCAAGAGAACTCGCAAAATAAAAGAAAAAAAATGAAAGAGAGGACGTTTTATGAAAACACTTTCGACGCACAAAACATCTCATATTTTTAAGAGACGTTTCAGAGGATTCACTCTTATAGAGCTCCTTGTGGTAATTGCAATCATAGCAATCCTTGCCGGCATGCTTCTGCCTGCACTGAACAAGGCCCGGGTGCGGGCACGGGCGATTACATGTGTCAGCAATCTGAAGCAGTCCGGTTCGGCTCTGGCACTGTATGCGAATGACAATGAAGGATACGTTTATCTGGGCGGGACAACCAGGAGCGGAGACCGTCCGCTGTGGTACTATTTCATTCTGAAAGCGAAAGATTCGAGTTGCATTGGAACCTACATCGGAAGCACGGCGGCGATCCGCTGTCCGGAAGCGCCGGGAAGCGTGGAAACCTGGGGATCCGGAAACTTCAAGAGTCCTTATTCGTTTGCGTATGCGGCAAATACGAATGCGCGGGATCTGTTGAAGAGTCGTCCGGACAGTTCTTCCAATAAAGATTTCCTGAGTGCCGGCATAGAAGTTTCGCTGCGGCTGGAAGAGGTCCCCGGGCGCGAAGTGAAATGGGGTTTCAAAATGCCGCTGCTTCTGGATGGTGCGGGCACCCAGAATGTCGCGCCAGTTCCTGCGTATCCCTTTTATTTCAAACGGGATATGCCGTCGGAAGCCGGAAAAGACGGCGCGGTTGCCCTGCGTCATAATCGGAGCGGAAATTTCCTGCATTCCGATATGCATGTGGAGACGCATGATGCGCGGCAGACAGAGCAGATCTACAAAGTCGACGCCGCACGGATTTACAACCCGTAAACGCTGGAGAGAGAAATGAACAAAATTTGTTTTCTGTTGTTTTGCACCGTTCTGCCATGTTTTGCCGCTCCGCTGCAATGGCAAAACAGCAAGTATACAAAACTCGTTGAACATGAGGGGAAAACATATCTGGAGGTCTCCGTTCCTGCGGGGGCTCCGGATGCGGCAAGGGCAAACTGTGCAACGGCGGAACTCAATTTGAAAAATACGCCGGAAGGCGAGCTGGATGTCGCTGTAAAACTCAACATAGATACCCTTTCCAAACCTCGGAATTATTTTCATGGAGCGGAACTGAAAGTCTTCCTGAAAGGTGCTGACGGGAAAACGTTTTCCATTGGAACGTCGGTTCCAGGTTCGGGCAGGACGGAGAAAATTCTGCGTGTGCGGCGTCTGCTTCCTGCAGGGATTCAAAGCGGATATCTCCGGCTTGGGCTGAACGACTCGACCGGTACAGTTCACTACGATTTGAGTTCGCTGAAGGTTCGTTTCCTTCCTCTGAACCGCCAGGCGGCGGAACTCACGGCGGATCAGAGGAGGGATTTTGCTCTGATTCGCGATCGGTTGCGGAAGAATCTTTTCCGTCAGAAAGCGAAAGCGGAAGATGTGGAAAAACTGATGAAGCGTCTCCGTGCGGACGGCTCGTTTGATGGCGTGGATTACAGCAGCACGAACCGTTCCGCATGGAAAACGGCGGCGCATCTTTATTTTCTTGAACTGTTCTGCCGTGCGTGGGGAGATCCGGATTCTCCGTACTGCCGCAGGGAAACGCTTGCTGAGGCGATTCGCAAAAGCGCGGGCTGGTGGGCGGAGCATCGTCCGATGAGTTCAAACTTCTGGTGGAATGACATGGAAGTCCCGCGTCTCGCAATCCGGGCCATGCTTGCCGCACCGGAGCTTTTTCCTGAAAATTCGGAATTGCGGACCGGAATGCTGAGGGTTTGCCATCAGGCGGAATTGAGCGACCATTACACTTCGACGAACCGGGTTACGGTGGCAAGAAACGTTTTCCAGCGGAGCATCATTGAACAGGATTTTGAACGGATGACGGAAATTGCGGAGATCATAAAATCGGAAATAACGGAGAGCAGGCTGCCGGAAGATTTTCAGTATGACTGGCATTTCGGCGGAATCCGCGCGGACCGCTCGTTTCAGCTGCACGGGCCGCAGCTCCAGTTCGGCAATTACGGTTTGCAATTCCTTGACATGATTGCCGAGTGGGCGACAATCCTTTACGGAACTCAACTTGCTTTGAATCCGGAACAGATGCGTCTCATGCGGGAACTCGCGGTCGACGGTTACGGCTGGATCCTGTGGAAGGGGCGGATGGACCTGCTGGCAATCGGGCGTCAGCTTGGACGCAACTCCGCGGAATGCTGTGGAGCTCGTGCACGGCGGGCAATTGTCGCGCTCCGGAAACTTGATCCGGAAAAAGCTCCTTACGATGCTGCGTTGGACGGAAATTTTTCCGGAGCAAAATATTTTGCGGATTCCAATTACCTCGTATACCGCCGTCCTGCCTGGTTCGCTTCGCTCAGGATGAATTCCAAACGTGTGCGTCCCGTCGAAGACGATGTGAACGGCGACAATGCTCTCGGGCGCTATGCGTCGGACGGTACGATTCAGATTCTGCGTTCCGGGAAGGAGTCTGAAAACGTGACTGGCTGCTGGAACTGGACCCGTCTTCCGGGAACGACGCTTCCTGCAACTCCGGTGCTTGGACCCGAAGAGTGTAAAAAACGGAATCTGCGCGTTTACAACTACAAACAGGTTCTGCGCTATTCGTTCGGGCTTCCGGCACGGCTGCTGGGAGAGTCGGATTTTGTCCACGCCGTTGCGGAGGAAAAACATGCGGCTGCGGTCTATACGCAGAATGTGGATGGAGTCCGGGCGAAAAAAGCCTATTTCTTTGATGAAAACTCTGTCTATCTGCTTGGCGCCGCGATTGATTCCGATTCTCCGTATCCGGTCGCGACGACGGTAAATGTTGCACGGAAAAACGGAAATGTAATCAAAGGCGCGGACTGGGGCTGGCACGACGGAATCGGTTACAAAGGCGCCCGGCTGCAGATCGCGGAGGGCGTGCGGAACGGAGATTGGGGGATTGTTTCCGGCGGACTTGCCAAACCCGCGCCGTTTTCGGCGGAGCTTTTCTCGGTCGGCGTGGAGCACGGAATTGGAGTGAAGGGCGGTTCGTATGCGGTGGCGGTTCTGCCCGGAGCGTCGCCGGAGGAAACTGCGCGTTTCGAACTGCGGATTCTTGCGAACACTCCGTCGCTGCAGGCTGTGCAGTTCGCGGATGGAACGGCCGGTGCAGTATTCCATGAAGCGGGAAAACTCGGATCGTTTGAGACAAAAGAACCGGGGGTTTTCCTGATTCCCGCAGAAAATCTCAAATAAAGAGGAAAGAATGAGCATGTTCAAGTTCTTCCGCATTTTTCTGGCTCTCTGTTTCGGCTCTGTTTCGGCCGGAGAGCTGGTCGTGAATCTGAAAACCGACAGACCGGATGCAATTTACCATCTTGGAGAAACAGTTGTATTTACGGCTGAGCTTCTGAAAGACGGCGCGGCGGTTCCGGGAGTCAAGCTGCGCTGGAGGATTGCGCGGAACGGTGACTGGGAGCGCAGCCGGGAGACCGTATCCGGTTCGCCGCTCGTTGTCAAAGAGACTTTGCGAAAGCCCGGGTGGCTGGCACTGGAAGTTTCCGCGCTTGCCCCGGACGGGAAAACCGCGGTGCGCGCGGCATCCGGAGCAATGGTTGCTCCGGATGAAATTACGGAATCTGCACCGGAACCGGAGGATTTTGACGCGTTCTGGGAAAAGCAAAGGTCCCTTCTGAACCGGGTTCCGCTTGAAGCGATTCGGCGGGAAGTCGATGTTCCTCCGGAGTGTCGCGGACGGGTCGGCTGCTGGGATGTTCAGGTGAAATGCGCGGGAGCAAAGCCGGTTTCGGGATATCTTGCGATGCCTGCAAACGCCAGGCCCGGTTCGCTTCCCGCGGAGGTGTCGTTTCATGGCGCGGGCGTGCATGGAGCGCACAAGGACCTCAAAGGTGGTTCCACGCATATCGTGTTCGACGTCAATGCTCATGGAATTCTCAACGGGCAGCCGTGGAGCTATTACAAAGCGTTGAATGAAGGTGAACTCAAGGGGTATCGCCATGCCGGGAAGAGGGACCGCGATGCATTTTACTTTAAGGAGATGTATCTCCGTGCGATGCGGGCGCTTGATTATGTGAAGAGTCTGCCCGAATGGGACGGGCGGACACTGATTGTGAGCGGAGTCAGTCAGGGTGGTGGTCAGGCAATCGCCGCGGCGGCGCTTGATCCGCAGGTGACATTCTGCCTTGCGGCTGTTCCTGCCATGGGGGATCATGCCGGACGGCTTGCCGGGCGGATGCCCGGATGGCCGTTCCTGGTCAACAGCCGGAAGCCCGGCGCAGTAGACCGTCAGGTATTTGAGGCTGCAAAGTATTTTGACAACTCCTGTTTCGCAAAACGGATTCGCTGCGAGGTGTTCTTTGCCGTCGGGTTCATCGACTTCACCTGTTCGCCGAATTCTGTTTTCGCCGCATACAACAATCTTCCGCCGGGAACGGTAAAGCATATTCAGACGACTCCGGCGGGCGGCCATGACGCCCCTTTCGGGGAAGCTCTGGCGCGCCGGGACGAAATTATCCGTCGGGCGTTGAAAAAGGATTTTTAAGGAGACTTTATGAAAATCAGAATCGGACAAGTCGGAATCTCCGGTTACGGAGTGATTCATTTTGAACAGGTGATGCGCCTGGTTGAATCGGGAAGAGCTGATTTCTGCGCTGCGGCTGTAATCAATCCCGACCAGGTACCCGGTCAGCTTGCCGCGTTGAAGCGTCTGGGTACGCGTATCTACTCTTCCGCGGAAGCCATGTTCGAGGCTGAGCGGGGAAAACTGGATCTTGTCTGCATTCCGACTGGAATAGCGAGCCATGAATCCATGACCGTTCAGGCATTGGAGAGCGGGGCGAACGTCCTTGTGGAAAAGCCGGCCGCCGGCTCCGTCGCGGCGGTCCGGCGGATGATGGACGCCGAACGGAAGAGCGGGAAATTCGCTGCGGTCGGTTTTCAGCACATTTATGCGCGTGAAGTTCAGTTTATCAAGAATCTGCTCGTGACCGGGCGGCTCGGCGCGGTGCGGAAAGCGTTCTGCAAAGGAACCTGGCCGCGCGGGGATCAGTACTATTCCCGCAATAACTGGGCGGGGCGGCGTTTTGCCGCGGATGGAACTCCGGTATTTGATTCGCCCGTCAACAATGCATTCGCGCATTATCTGAATCTGGAGCTGTTCTTTTCCGGCGTTCGTTTCGGGGAATCCGCCCGTGCGGTCTCGGTGGAGGGGATGCTTCTCCGGGCCCGTCCGGAGATTGAAACGTTTGATACCTGCGCACTGCATTTCAAAACGGAAAACAGTGTCGATATTTACACATTTCTGACGCACTCGACCGACGTGAACCGCAATCCGGCGATCCGGATTGAATGTGAACGCGGGGCTGTTTACTGGTGCGCCGATCACGGCTGGAACATCCGTTCCCAAGATGGCGCCGTTCTACATTCGGGATGTGTTGAGGAGCCGCGCGGCTGCATGTTTCTCGATGTGGCAGACCGTCTGGAGGGAGAACCGGTTTTCCTGTGTCCGCTTTCCGTTGCGCTGGAGCATACGAACTGCATGGAACTGCTCTCCGGAACGCTGACTCCGGTTCCCGTCAATGCTGTCCGGCGGGAAACGGATGGAGTGTATGTTCTGAAAAATGTCGCTCAGGTTTTCGACGAGTGTTTCCTGAACGGAACACTGCCTGTTCAGGGAGAGATCCGCTGAATGCACGGGATTTCCGGAAAACTTCGGTTCGGGATTTGAAAATCAAATGTTCCTATGATAGATTACCCGTCAAATATATTTCAGACGGGAAAGGCTTCAGAAAGATGAGAAAAGTCAACATCATTTTCAAAACACATCTCGACATCGGCTTCACCGATATGGCTGCGAATGTCGTTCACAAATATTTCAAGTGCTTCATCCGCGATGCAATCAAGACGGCGGAATATTTCCGCCACAGCGTCCGGACAGGCGATTTCCGCTACCGCTGGACGGTCGGTTCCTGGCTCGTTTCCGAGTACCTGCGCTCCGCGGACGAGGAGGCGAAAAAGCGGCTTGAAGAGGCCGTCAGACGCGGAGACATCGTCTGGCACGCCCTCCCGTTCACCATGCACAGCGAGCTTGCGGACGACGCGCTTTACCGTTTCGGTCTCTCCATCTCCGCCCGGCTTGACAAAAAATTCAAAAAACACACCGTCGCGGCAAAGCTTACCGACGTTCCGGGACATACGCGCGGAATCATCGCCCCGCTGGTTGACGCCGGAATCAAAATGCTGCATATCGGTATCAATTCCGCCTCCGCCATGCCCGACGTTCCCCCGGTCTTCCGCTGGCGGGATGCGCGCGGAAACGAAATCCTGGTTGTCTATCAGAAGGAGTACGGCGCATCGCTCATGGTTGGTGATGAGGAATATGTTATCTGCATGACAGGCGACAATCTGGGACCGCACACGCCGAAGCAGGTCAAGGAAATCCTTGCGCAATATCCCGATGCGGAAGTTCAGAGCGCAACGCTCGACGATCTCGCGAACGCTTTGCTCAAACGCAAAGACAAATATCCCGTTTTTACCAAAGAAATCGGCGACACCTGGATTCACGGCGTCGGCACCGATCCGAAAAAGGTCGCCGATCTGCGCGAACTGCTCCGTCTGCGCAGAAACTGGGACAACACACCCGAAATCGAGGAGTTTCAGCGCGGTCTTCTTCTTACCACCGAACACACGTGGGGACTGGACGAGAAGACTCATTTCATTGAGCCGGAACTCTGGGATCCGAAGGATTTCCACTGCGAATCCGCGCGCAAGTTCGCTTCCTCCTGGCGCGAACGCCGCAAATTCCTCAAGAATGCGGTGCTCACTCTTCCGAACGACAAGGCCGCGGAGGCCATCCGCGCTCTGAACCGCCTGCGTCCGGCGGAAGACCTTTACCTCAAACGCAATGTCACGCACGATCTCGTGTTCGAAAACAAATTCTTCCGGATTGAACTGAATCCCTCGAATGCGACAGCAGACACCATCTACATGAAGGCGAACCGTTTCCGTTTCAAGAATTCGGGGCTGTTCACCTGCGAAATGTTCGACCGCGATGACTACGAGCGTTTCCGCTGGCAGTATCTGCGTCTGCCGGAAGAGTGGTGGGCGATTCACGATTTCACAAAGCCCGACATGCCCGCCGATGCGGAAAAAAAACGTTATGAAGGATTTGAAACCAACGTTCATCTGACCGAGTGGGGACACGGCAAGCGCATTACGCTCGTGACCAACGAACACCCGCTTTTCCGTCGCATTGAAATTGATTACATCCTGCCCGATGAAGAGGACTGGCTGGAGATCCGTCTGAAATGGTTCGGCAAAGTCGCGCACCGCCTGCCGCATGCGGCATGGTTCTCGCTTCTTCCGCAGAAGTCAAAATGTTCGTACCGTTTCCGGAAGCTGGATGAATGGATCGACCCGACCGACGTCGTGAGCCGCGGCGGGCGCACGCTTCACGCGATTCAGGATATGGTGATCGACGAGCGCGTGCTTGTGGAAAACCTGGATTCTCCGCTGGTTGCTCCGGGCAGAATGTCTCTGCTGGATTTCACCAACAAGATTCCGGACATGAAGGGCGGAGTCCATTTCAATCTTTACAACAATATCTGGGGAACGAACTTCCCGATGTGGTTCGGCGACAATATGACGTACCGTTTCCGTATCCGCGCGTTCAATCAGTGGTGAGAACGCCTGCTGGATTCTGAAAAACTGCCGGGAGCCTGAAAACGGTTTTCCGGCAGTTTTTTATTTTAAAGATCCTGAATGAAACGTCTGTCGAGAAGATACGGCGGGCGGACGTCGGAGAGCGAGTGGAGAATGTTCGGGAGCAGGTTCGGAATGTGACGCTCCATTTCGCGGAGCTGGCGTTTGAAGTAGGCGCGGTCGCCGGATTCCTCAAGCTGCTGTTTGTAAATGCATTCGCCGCGCGGAGGAATTTCAAGCATCTTTGCGGCCTCGATGGTCAGTTTCTCTTCCACGTAGGCGAAGGGACGGATGATGCGGACTGCGGCATCGTCGGAGGGAACGTTCGGCCCCATGGTGGTCAGGCCGCCGCCGCGGCAGAGGCTGATGAGAAACGAAACTGCAATGTCGTCGAGATGCTGTCCGAGCGCAAGTTTGGTGCATCCGAGTTTTTTCGCGAGGGCGTAGAGGTTTCCGCGGCGCAGGCGCGAGCAGAGAATGCAGGGGCGCGTGTTGGTGCCGGTTCGCTCGATGACGCTCTGGACGTTGAGTTTGACTGTATGGTGCGGCACGCCGAGGGAGTCGCAGAACCCTTTTGTGCCTTCCGCATCGAAGCCCGGGAACCCGGGGTCGAAGGTTACTGCGGTGAGGGAAAATTTAACGGGAGCGCGTTTCTGAAGGCGTGCGAGCACATGCAGAAGGAGCATGCTGTCTTTGCCGCCGGAGACTCCGATGAGGATGGAATCTCCGTCCTGAATCATGGAATAATCGCCGATGGCGGCGCCGGCAAGCTTGTAGATTTTGTTCAGAACATCCATAAAAACCTCTGTTTTTGGCGGAAAGATACACGTAAATGCAGAAAAATCAACGAAGAAAGGGTCCGGAATGAAAAAAAAATTTGCGTTTCTTGAAAATGAGCAGTATATTAAGCCATTATGAAAATATCAGTTATCAATGGACCTAACCTGAATCTTCTGGGACGCCGGAAGGTGGAAGTCTACGGAACCGTCACTCTGACGGAGATAGAGGCTCGCCTTCGCAAAGTCGCGGAAGAGTTGGGTGTGGAGATGGACTTTTTCCAGAGCAACAGCGAAGGTGCGCTGGTCGATCATATCGGCGAGACGCTTTTCAACGGGACCGATGGAATAGTGATCAACCCGGCGGCTTACACTCACACGAGCGTGGCCGTCCGCGATGCGCTGGAGGCGGTACGGCTTCCGGCGGTCGAAGTACATATCAGCAACATCCATACACGCGAAGAGTTTCGTCACAGATCGTTGACGGCGCCGGTGTGTGTGGGCCAGATCGTGGGCCTGGGAGCGGACGGCTATGAATGGGCGTTCCGCGCGCTGGTCCGTCGTCTTGAGTGCAGGAAAGAGAACCCGCGGTAACCCGGCGCAACGCCGCACGCGGAAAAGAGAGGCTTTTAAATGAAAATCGAAGAAATCAAAACCATCGTCAAGCTGATGTCCGAGAATGATCTGACGGAGTTCAAGATCGAAGCGGAAGACATGCACCTCTGCATCAAGCGCGGCGGACAGAATGCGAATCCGATTATCGCGCAGACCCTTTCCCCTGTTGTCGCTGCTGCGCCTGCCGCGGCTCCGGCTGCCGCTCCTGCTCCGGCTGCTGCACCTGCCGCGGCTCCGGCTCCCGCCGCCGCTCCTGCTGGAGAGACGATTGACTCCCCGATCGTCGGAACTTTCTACCGTTCCTCCGCTCCGGGTGTCGATGCTTTCGTCAAGATCGGTTCCAAAGTCGAACCCGATACCACGGTCTGCATCATCGAGGCCATGAAGGTCATGAACGAAATCAAAGCCGAAAAGTCCGGCGTCATCAAAGAAATTCTCGCGGAGAACGGACAGCCCGTCGAATACGGACAGCCGCTTTTTGTCATTGAATAATCGCGGCTCTGTGCCCCAGGAGTGTTTCCATGTTTAACAAGATCTTGATCGCCAACCGTGGCGAAATCGCCCTGCGGATCATCCGCGCGTGCAAAGAGATGGGCATCAAATCCGTCCTCGTCTACTCCAAAGCGGATGAAGACAGTCTGCCCGTCAAATTCGCCGATCAGGCGGTGTGCATCGGTCCCGCGCAGTCGAGCGACAGCTACCTGCTGATCGACCGCATCATCTCCGTCGCTGAGATCTGCGATGTCGACGCCATTCACCCCGGATACGGGTTCCTTGCGGAGAACGTTCACTTCGCGGAAATCTGCAAAAGCTGCAACATCACCTTTATCGGGCCCACGCCGGAACAGATGCGCGCGATGGGCGACAAAGCCTGCGCCCGTGACACCATGCGCAAGGCCGGCGTTCCCATTACCCCCGGCTCCGGCGGCGTGATCGAAACCGAAGAAGAGGCGCTTGTCATTGCCCGCAAACTCGAATACCCGGTTATCATCAAGGCTTCGGCGGGCGGCGGCGGACGCGGCATGCGTATCGCCCACAATGACGCCAGCCTCATTCAGGGATTCCACTCCGCGAAAACCGAAGCGGAAAAGGCTTTCGGCAACGGCGACGTCTACATCGAAAAATTCATCGAGAACCCGAAACACATCGAAGTTCAGATTCTCGCGGATACCTTCGGCAATGTCCTCCAGCTCGGCGAGCGCGACTGCAGCATGCAGCGCCGTCACCAGAAGCTGATCGAGGAGTCCCCGTCCCCGTCCATCTCCCCCGCGCTCCGCAAGAAGCTGGGCGAGGCGGCGATCAAGGCGGCGAAGGCGGTCAAATACGTCAGCGCCGGAACCATCGAATTCCTTCTCGGACCGAAGGAGCAGTTCTATTTCATGGAAATGAACACCCGCGTCCAGGTCGAACACCCGGTTTCCGAAATGGTGACGGGCGTGGACATCATCAAGGAACAGATCCGCATTGCCGCCGGACTCAAGCTCAGCTACACGCAGAAGCAGATAGTCCCGCGCGGTCACGCGATTGAATGCCGCATCAATGCGGAAGACCCGTACCGCAACTTTGCGCCGTGTCCGGGCAAAATCAAATTCTATTCCGCTCCGGGCGGTTACGGCGTGCGCGTCGATTCCCATGCCTACTGCGGCTATACGATTCCGCCGTACTACGACAGCATGATTGCCAAGCTGATTGTTCACGGCGATGACCGCGCCGATGCCATTGCGAAATGCCGCCGCGCACTCCAGGAGTACATCATCGAGGGAATCGCGACCACGATTCCGTTCGATCTGTTCATCACCGGAACGAAGGAATTCACCGAGGGCCGTTATGACACCGGCTTCATTGAACGGGTCATGAAAAACGGCAGTTTTGAAAAGACCAAAGAGAACAACTGATCCCCGAACAGGGATGGAGAAAAAACATGAATGAGATTTACAGCGCAACCAAGGGCTCGGTCCGGATTCACGAAAATGTGATTGCAACGATCGTGCGCAGAATGGCGTGTTCGGTCGAAGGAGTCTCCAAGATCTCCGGAAGCAGCTTTGTTGACAATATCGCCGAAATGGTCGGAAGCAAAAAAATCCATGACCGCTCCATCGTCGTGGAAATGGGTCCGTCCTCCGTCTCCGTGGAAGTCTCCGTCAATCTGTATTACGGGGTTTCGCTTCCCCAGGTCGCAGCCGCCGTGCAGACGGCGATTGCAGACGAGATCACGCGTCTGACCGGACTGAAGGTCGGACGCGTCAACATCGTGGTTCGCGAGATTGAGGATGCGGAGGAACCGCAGGAAGAGGAGGAATAATCATGGCAGTTGCAAAAAAGAAAACATCAAAGCCGGCGCACGAAAATTCCGTCGGCGCGGTGAAAGTTCATGAAAGCGTCATCGCCTCCATCGTCCGCAAGGCGGCAATGAATGTGGAAGGCGTGCTCCGCCTCGGAACCAGCAGCCTGGTTGACAACCTCGCGGAAATTGTTGGAAGCAAAAAAATTCAGGACCGTGCAATCACGGTTGAGATGAACGAAAACTCCGTCTCCGTGGAAGTCCGCGTGATCCTTCTGTACGGCGTCCTGATTCCGCAGGTCGCCAGTGAACTGAAAGACGCCATTGCCGGTGAAATTTCCAAGCTCGCCGGAATGAAAGTCGACCATGTCAATGTCGTCATCATGGATCTGGAAGATTCTCCGGAAGCAGAAGACGGCGGGGAGGAATAAGCCATGCGCAGCGCATATCAGGCGTTAAGAGAGTTTGCTGTCGGATTTTTTTCGTTCGATACGGGTAGCGAATTCCTTGCCGGATTCATGTCCGGGCTGATGGTCTTTGCGCTCGCGCTTCTGATTGCGCTCATTCTCTACTGGCTCATTGCGGCTTCGCGCCGCTCAAAAGGCGTTCTGCTTCAGGCGGAACGCGGAACGGTGTTCATCGCGGCCCGTTCCATTTCCGATCTGGTGAAATCGCTGGAAGCGGATTTCACCGGACTCAAAATCGACAAAGTGTCTCTCCGTTCCCGCCGGAGCTCCACCTGGCTTGAAGTGCAGATGGAGTTTCAGCCGGCGGACGGCACGGCGCTTCCGCAGCTGCTGGATTCATTCCAGAAAAAAACTTTGGCGGAACTGGAAGCAGCCTTCGGAATCAATTCCATATCGGAAGTTAAAATCCGGATAGGACGGGTCCGGCCCGTTCGGGGGACTGCGATACAGTAATGAAAACTGCGCTCATAATTCCAACGTTGAATGCTGACCGCGCCGACTGTTGGAAGCGCATTTTGAAAGCCGTTGATACTCAAACATTTGTTCCGGACCTGAAGCTCGTCATAGACAGCTCGTCCGGAGACATGACCCGCATTCTTGCGCGGGATTGCGGATGGAATGTTCTCCGCATCCGCCGCGAACGTTTCAATCACGGCGGAACCCGGAACCGGATAATCCGTCTGCTGAATCACCGCGGTTTTGACGCCGTCGTCTTCCTTTCTCAGGATGTTGAACTCAGTTCTCCGGATTCCCTGAAGAATCTTGTTGACTTCCTCCGGACTCATGACATCGCCGGGTGTTACGGACGGCAGATCGCGGGGGTTCCCCGTTCCTTCGAGGCGTGGCAGCGGAGAATCTGTTATCCGGAGCAGTCGCACATAAATTCGCTGGAGAGCGAATTTCCGTTTTTCTTTTCCGATGCTTTTGCCGCGTGGAAGGTGAAAGAGGTGCTCCGCTGCGGCAATTTCCCCGTCTGCAAATTCGGTGAAGATACGCTTCTGGCGTCACAGGTTATCCATACCGGCGGGCATACGGGCTACTGCGCCGAGGCGGTTGTCCGCCATGAACACCCGGAAACAATGTTTTCTCTGTTTCGTCGCGGATTCGAGGTTGGCGAACTTCACGGAGCGCATCCGGAACTGCGCGGATTCCATGCGACGAGGGTTCGACTCCCTCTGCGTCTGATTTTCCCGTTTGCGGTCAAGGCTGCGGGATACGTCATGGGACGGCGGAAGGATCTGTTGATTCCGGCTTTGATTTCTTGTGCTGTGCTTCTTCTCCTGCTTCCTGCACTTCTGTTTTCGGAGCTTCCGAAACTGGATGTTGCGTGCCGTTATGCTCCGATGGCGGAAGCGTTTGCGGCGGGAGACTGGGAGTTTGCGTTTCATCCGCGCGTGACACCGCTTCTTCCTGTCTGCGCGGGAATTCTTGCGAAACTGTTTCCTGTCAGCGGCTGGGCAGCATGCCAGATGGCGTCGGCTCTTTTCCTTGCGCTGAGTGTTTTTCCGGTTTTTTTTGCGATCCGCCGGATTTACGGATTCGGCAATGCCGTGTTCGCGTCGGCTCTGATTCCGTTCTGTTCCTATCTCATGCGTCTCGGCTACTTCGGACTGCGCGAGACTGCGGCTGTGTTCGGTGCATCGCTTCTGCTTTATGCGGCCGCGCTTCTGCATGATTCCGGACGCCGCCCGGGCGGTTACCTTGCATTTGCGTTCGGTGCGGCGGTTTTGCTGCTGAGCCGGGGAGACACTGCGCTGTTCGTGGCTGCGGCGTCGCTGGCTCTGCTGGTCTGGGATTTTATCCGGCATCGTCATCCGCTGCGGAGTCTGGCGGCGGGTGCTTTGGTTCTGCTGATTCTTCTTCCGCAGATGTGCTACAACTGGCGCATGATCGGCTGGCCGGTTCCGGAGTACCGCCATGCAATGGTGCTGCGCCGTGTGAGCAAAAAACTGCCGCTGCTGGACAAGCTCCGGAATCCGGAGCCGCGGCTTCCGCTTCCCCGGGAGGGCTCCGATGAGTGATTTTCTGCTTTCGCTCCTGAAGGGACTCTATCCGCAGTTCTTCCTGTTTGCTGTGCTTGGAATTTTTCTGCGGATCCGCCGCGGCGAATGGACGCGTTTCGATACGCTTCTGTTCGGAATGTATCTTTTATTTTTCCTTTCGCTGGCATTTCAGCCGTGGCTTTTCTATGGTATTCTCGTGACGTCGCGCCGTTATCTGCTGGTCGCGCTTCCGCTCAGTCTGCCGTTCACCGCACTTGGCGTGCGGGAGACGTGGCGTTTCCTTTGCCGGACGCCGCGCGGAAAAAAACTAGGCATTCTTCTGCTTGCCGCCTGCGCGACCTTCACGGTCTGGGATATTTATTCTCCGCTGATCAAGGAATACACTTCGCGCAAGAAAAGCCATGAGCGTCAGACTGTTGTCGCCGCCGCCCGCATGATCCGTGCGGATTGGCGGAACCGCGCCTCCGCAAGAATAACCGTGAAGAGCTGTGATGAGTATCAGAGCGGGAAGCATCCGCTGGTCGAGACGCATTTCGGACAGATCGGCTATCTTTCCGGCGGACAGCTCTGTCATCCGTTCCTGAAGGAAGCGTCCCTTCTTCCGGACTACCGGGTTACGGTCGGCAAAATGAACGATCCAGGCTGGACGGAGCTTGCGGAGGGGAGGGAGGCCGCGCGCCTGCCGAAAGACATTTTCATTTACCGCAGGGAGGTGAAATGAACGACAGGTTCAGCCGCTTTCTTGCATTCCTGCTTTTGCTGGCTGTGCTTCCGCTGATGCTGGCGATTGCGCTTCCGCTTTTCTGCATCTCCGGTACGGTGTTCTACCGCGAGAAGCGTCTGGGACTGCATCGGAAACCGTTTGAGATTCTGAAATTCCGCACGATGAATCCCGCTATTCAGTTAAGTCCCGAAGAAAAATCCGAACTGCGGACGTCCGGCAAACAGCGGGAAGACCCGAGGATAACCCGGTTCGGACACTTCCTGCGGCGTTTCAGTCTGGATGAACTTCCGCAGCTCTGGAATGCCGTCCGCGGAGATATGGCGCTGGTCGGACCGCGTCCCATCGTTGAGAGCGAGGAGCGTTTTTACGGCATCTGGTGCGTGAAACTCCATTCCGTCAAGCCCGGTCTGACGGGGCTCTGGCAGGTTTCCGGACGCAGCCTGATGACGTACCGCCAGCGTGTGGCGTTGAATCTGTATTACATCCGCCATAAGTCCTGGTCGCTTGATTTGTGGATTCTTTACCGGACCGTTTTCGCCGTATTCGGCGGACGCGGCGCTTTTTAAACGCACTGAAACACGAGAGAGAGTTTTTATGAACCGCAGTTTTCCCCGGATTCCCCGTCCCGGCTTCTATCCGTTCTGGTTCTGGAACGGTATGCAGAATGAACCGGAAATCACCGCTCAGCTGAAGGAATTCGCGGATTCCGGCTGTCGCGGCGCCGTGCTTCATGCGCGGAAAGGAAATCAGATCCCGTATCTTTCCGACCGCTGGATCGAGCTCGTTGAATTCGCCTGCGAAGAGGCGCGGAAACTGAATCTGAAAATC
Source organism: uncultured bacterium (assembly GCA_900549415.1). Lineage (GTDB taxonomy): Bacteria > Verrucomicrobiota > Lentisphaeria > Victivallales > UBA1829 > UBA1829. The sequence continues at coordinate 10,337 of URNX01000045.1, read as the reverse complement.
TGGATTTACGATGAAGAGGGCTACCCGAGCGGAAACGCCGGGATGCGCATTCAGAAGGAACATCCCGAACTGATTCAGAAGAGTCTGCATTTCGCTTATTCCGCGACCGATCCGGCATCTCCCGCCTACGCGGCGTTCTCTCTGCCGGATTACAGACTGCTGGATGAAACAGCGGTTCCCGCCGGAACACCCGCGCTCCGCTTCACAATTGCGGAGGTTCCGCGTCACGTCGATACGCTCCGTCCCGAGACGGTGAAGCTCTTCATCGAACTGACGCATGAGGCTTACGCGAAACGACTCTTCCGCTTTTTCGGGAATACGGTCGAGGCGGTCTACACCGATGATGAAAGCTTCCTTGTCTGGAATCAAAATGCGCCTGTCTGGTCGGAGGAGCTGGTCCGTGTGCTGGAAGAGAAAACTGGACGCTGTTTCCGTCTGCTTCTTCCCGCTCTGATTGCGGATTTGCCGGAGAGCGCGGAGATCCGCCGTCTCTACTATCTGACAGCGCAGGAGCTTTTCATCCGGAACTTCATCCGTCCGCAATTCGACTGGTGCCGTGCGCACGAGCTGATCTATCTCGGACATCTTTGCGGTGATGAAGGTCCGCGCGTCCGTTCCATCAAGAACTTTGCGTTCCCGGAGCTTTATTACTGCAATGAGGATATTCCCTCACTCGACGATTACCTGCTGGACATGAAAGACCTCGGTTACCTGCGCCGTCCGTACACTGGCGATGCGTTCCGTCTGCTTCCCTGCGGGCTGGAGCGTTGCTACCCGCTCAATGCATACAAAACGGCGTCGTCGGCTGCGAACCGTTCGGGTGTGCGCCAGGTCTCTTCGGAGAACTGGACGTATCTTGGCTGGAATATGCCTCCGGAGTTCCTGGAGCCGCAGACTTTGTTTGAAATCGGAATGTCGCAAACCCTGCTGACTCCGCACGCATTCTACTTCACCCTCGATGGTGAAGCGGAACAGGACTGTCCGCCGAGCTATTTCATTCAGCAGCCCTACTGGCCGATGCTGAAGAAAAAAATTCCCGTCTGGACGCGTCTTGCGGAGCGTTTCGCCGCAACGAAATCAGCCGCGGAAACTCTGGTGATTGTTCCTGTCGCGCTTCTGGAATATCAGAACGGCGACTCCCTGACGGGCAAACCGGACGCCGCGCTGAACGCGATGGATTTGGCGCTTCAGAATCTGATTCTGGAGCTGATGCGCCGTCATGTCGAATTCGACGTGATGGATGAACCGCTTCTTGCAAACACCCGGCGGGACGGCGCGCGCCTGATCGCGGGCGAAATGAGCTATACAACCGTCATTTATCCCTCGGTTCTTCCGCTTCAGCCGGAATCAATGACGCTGCTGCGGGGAATGGAGCTCCGGACGGAGAAGGAACTCGACGGCGTCCGCTCCCTCTGGCCGCTTGCGAATGCGGAGGAGCTGCTCACGGTATTCCGCAAAGAAGAAGACGGTTCGGACTTCGTTTATCTTCAGAATCTTTCCGGCAGAGAGCTTTCGCTGAGCGGAGCGTTTCCCTTTGGCGTGCAGACGCTTTACGATCCGCTTCGCGAATGCTGCATTTTTACGGGCGATGCGTTCCCGCAGGATTTTGTCATGCCCGCCGGACGCGTTCTGCTTCTTCAGACGCACGAAGCGGAAAAGCGGCTGCCGTTTGCGGATTCGGAATTCCGTAAAATCGCAGCTCCGGTGCGTCCGGTCCGGATTACCTCCTGGCCGATCGGCGTTTCGTCGCTGGGCGACATGGTTCCGCAGGGCTTTTCCGGAAAAGCCGGAATCTTTGAATACCGTGCGGAGTTCGAGGGCAGGGGACGCCTTCTGACTCTCCGCATGACCGGCGGCGTCGCGGAGGTTACAGTGAATGACGGCGAGCCGGAGGTCGTCTGGGGCGGCGGCACGCTTCCGCTCGCCGGAAAATGCACGGAGGGAACGAACCGTCTTTTGATTCGTTTCGCGAACACCGCGGGCAATCTTTACGGCGACAAAAACGCTCCGTTCGGTCTTGATTCCGTAACGGTTGAATAAAAAAATCCCGTGCGGGAGATGAGAAAACTCCGTCCGCACGGGAATATGTCTCTTCCAAGGAAGACAGAACTCAAAAACAGTTCAGCTTCTTGAATTTTCCGTTATTTTACGCGTATCAATTCATAGGCGAACACCGCTTCGGGATAACGGAAGTTGTCGAGTTCAAGGGCAATGGCTCCATCCGCCTGACGCGTCAGCGGGTGTTTTGCAAGACGTTTTCCCGCAGTGTCAAGCGCGTAGGCTTCCCATTCGCCGGAGAGCCTGAGCGTGAGACGCGCCGAACCCCGACGGGCGAGGAAGGGTGTTTTTCCCCATTTTTCCAAACGCCCGAACCGGTCATCGCCGAAACTCATGCCGGTCGCCTGTGTATTGGTCAGATGCATCAGCGTCAGACGGCGGGCGGCTGCAATCCGTTCCGTGTCGACTGGGAGGAGAGCGAATACCGCAAAGTCATCGTTGTTCTCCACCAGGAAATTGCGTCCGGCAAGTTCCCTGTTTTTTCCGGTGACGAGGACTTCGCCGCCTGGAGCGGAGACCCGGAGTGTCTGCCGTCTGCGGTTCAGTTCCAGCTGTCCGTCCGGAGAGGAAAAACGCCCGGCCGCGGCGTCGTAACAGTCTTTCGGGAGATATCCGGCGGCAATCAGATCGGGAATAAGATGTTCTGTGGCGCGGAACATCTGAGTTTTTCCGCTTGTCCGTCCGGTTCCGACGTCAATCAGAGCCGCGCAGGTTCCTTTTGCGGGCTGTCCGGTGACCAGGCCGATGCGGGCAAGCAGTCCGAGATCGCTGAATGAATACGGAGCGTCTGCCGAGGCTCCCTGTTTGAAGGGTTCCGTGACAAGCGCGGCGAATGCGTTTTGAGCCGGCTTGATTCCTCCGGCAAGGAAGATCCGCGCTCCGATGCGTTGCGAGAATGCTTTGACCGGATCGGTTGCGATGTCAAAGAATCCGCCGGTGCTCTCCGGATTGACCACCGATGTCAGACTGTGAGCATAGGCAAACGGAAAAATCGCATCCCAGTTCTGGAATGCCGCATATGCCGCCATCATCGCGGGACCCGCAGCGCGGTAGATGTTCGGATTGGCGTAATCGAATTCCGAAAGAGTGAATCCTTTCCCGAACAGCCGGGTCGGAAACGCCGCGCCCGGAACGCCGGGGCGTGCGGCGAGGGGATTGATCTGGCTCGGAAGCACGGGAAGTCTCCAGCGTTTTTCCGCAAAACGCGGATGATCCCAGTAGGCGTGATTGTCCACAAAGTCATAGTGCCGGCGGTCGGCGGCGAGATGGAGGCGGTTCATGAAATTCTGATCGGTGAGCAGGGCGCTGCAGCCGATTTTCCGGAGGGACTGCTTCATTTCATTGAACCGTTTGACCGCAAGATGAGAGAGAAACTGTTCAAATGTTTTGTCCGGATTGTTTTTCCCCCACTCTTCAAATTTCCGGCGGTACAGTTTTACTGTGCGCGGCGATATTTCCCAGCATTGCGCCGGATTCGCTTCGTTGACGAGTGACAGCGAAATCAGGGCGGGATCATCTTTCAGGGCGAGCCCTGTATACGGATTGACATGCCCCAGGAACCGTTCCGCCCAGCGTTCCCAGTCCGCATAAACACGGTCGTCGACATAGAAGAGCGCCTTGTACTCCTGCATGCTCCGAATGGCGCCTAGATCGCCGAATTCGGAGGCCGGAATGTCGCGGCGCGAAACATAAACATCGGTTGAATAGTAAATCCCGCGCTTTTTCAGACAGGCGATCAGATAGTCCAGTTTGTCCATTCGTCCGGGGAGCAGCCGGGAGGGTTCTCTGCAGGAATGGTCGAACACCTCGTTGTCATGATGATGAAAGCGGACGACATTGAATCCGAACGCGGCAAACCGTTCCGCGATGATTTCCGCAGTCTTTTTGTCGGGGAGCTGGGAATCTCCAACGAAGTTCGGGCCATAGAACCTGACCGGCGTCTGCGGACGGTCGCGGAAGACGAACTGTCCATCCGGTCCGGCGATCACAGGTCCATATTTTCCGGCGGGAGCGTCAAGACGGGCGGAGAAATCCAGCGCACTGCCGGGCAGAACGTCCCGGCGGTATGTGAACGCTTTCCAATCTTTCCCCGCTTTGGCGACATAGGGAGGCCGGTCGATCGAACCGAGTTTCGGTCCGAATTCTCCGCTCTTGCCGTAACGGATCCGGAAATCCAGTTTTGCATTCCGGATTTTCTCCACTCCCTGATACGGCAGAAACCCGATCCGCATTCCATAGGTCGCCCCCTGCCATTTGCGTCCGTCCTGAATTCGGAGATAGAATTTGCCTTTCAGAAGAACTTCTCCGCTTTTGCTCGGGAAACGGAATTGCCGTACAATTCCGTCGAATATCGTTTCCTCTTTGTATTCTGCGGGGAACGTGTGCTGTTTGCCGTCGACTTCAAACCCGGTTCCGGCATATTGCAAAATCGAAAGCGGAGAGGAAAGGCAGAAGTAGCGTGTCAGCGTTCCGTGTTCAAGATTTACGGTCCCCTGAAGATCGGAGCCGTTTTTTAAGGACAAGACAAGATTTCCTCTGCCGCCATTGGGGAGTTCCAGACGGTAGCGGAGCTCTTGCGTCTCTGCAGAATGTTTTGCCGGAGGTTGGGCGGCATGGAAGATCATCGGACTTGCCGCCGGAGTCAGTGTTTTCCATTCTTTGCTGTACGTTGTCACTGTTCCTCGCCAGCCGTCTAGTTCAAGAATCCCGTTGTCCAGCAGTTTTGCATCTTTCCCTGTCAGCAGCGGGGAGCTGCAGAGCAGAACTGTGAAGATCAGAGACAATCGAAGTATTGTCATTTTTCATCCCCGTAGTAGAACTGGACATTGGGGGCGATCCGCTGCCGGAACGTATGCTGTATTGTCGCGGCGGCGTGAAGGTCGGGAAACAGAACATTGACGCGTCCCGAATGAACTGCCCAGTAGCGCGAAGCTGTTGTGCTGGAGTAGACTACGGGATCTCCGCCATATCCGGCTTCTTTGGCGGAGGCCGGAATTTTATCTTTTCGTCTGGTACACGCCAGCATGATTAAATCGTTCGGAGCTTTCCCCGGACGCAGAAATTTGTTGAGCCCGATTGACGTATACCAGCGGTTCGTGTCTCCTCCGAGGTACATGCCGTTCGCATTGACACCGTAAATATATTCATAATAGGTCCAGTTGGCGTTGGTTTTGATTTTTTGTTCGGAACATTTGAACGTGTTGTTTGATTTCATGGGAATGTAGCCCGTTCCTGCAAGATACTGAGCCCAGTTGGGGTAGTGCATGGCTTTGTTGGGCTTCCCCTCGTGATGGAACCAATCTCCGCCGTACCAGTATGTAACGAAAGTGCCGTTGTGATCATTTGTATACATCCCGATGATGATTCCGACTTGCTTCTGGTTGGTGATGCAGCTGATGGCGCGTGCGGCGATTCTTGCCTTGTACAGCGCTGGGAGAAGCATCGCTGCAAGTATCGCAATAATCGCAATTACCACGAGGAGCTCTATAAGGGTGAATTTGCAGGATCTGCGTTCTTTGGTGTGAAATGGGATACGGAAAGTGTTTTTGCCGGCTGTCTGTGTTTTCATTTATTGCCTGTCTTTCGTTTTTATTTGGTTTTAAGTTCGCGAGAAATCCTGAAACAGGAAGTGCCTGTTTCAAGTTTACGCTTGTTTCACAGATAAAACAGGCAGTATCCGCTATCGCGTAAACTGCCAGAATTTTTCCTGCCGCAGTACAGATATGTTTCTTCCGCATTCATGCCGATGCCCTCCTTCAGTTGCTTTTGTGTCGAATGCTTCTGCCTTTCGGAACTTTGCATAATATCCATTATGTTAAATTGGATACGTACAAAAAACGGGAAAAGGAGGCGTTTTCAGAAAAAAAACTTGCTTTTTGAACACGGGGAATTTAACATAATGGATATTATGTGAAACCGGAAACTTGCGTTATTAGCCTCTTTTGTTTTCTTACTTTAGCATGCCTGCGTGATTTTTTCAAGGGGCAAATAGAAAAAAATGAGGTCATGGAGCTCTGCTGCGTGCCTAAAAGACCGCATGCCGCATTCTGAGGACCCTCTACAACCAGAGAAGTATGCTTTCCGCATTCGGATGAAAGCTCTGTTTTGTGTACTGCGGATGTCCGGCCTCCGTTGAATCAACTGAAATTTCCGTTATGCCGCGTTCTTTTGCCTTCGCAATCAGAAATTCTGTCATCTGCTTCGCAATTCCTTTTTTCCGGAATTCCGGAACGGTGTAGACGTTCATCAGATGAGCACGTTTCCCTGTCGGATGGGTGAAGGTCGGCATGACGCGGATGAAACTCAGCGATGCGCAGCCGATACTCCGCGTCCCCTCTCTTGCTAGAACGGTGATCTGGTCGCCGTTCAGAAAATAGTCGCGGCTCTCTGATATGAGAAGCGGATCGAACTCATCCTTTTCCGTCATGGCGTTGACTTCCCGGAGCATTTCAAGACGGAGCCGCATGAGCTCTTCGAGCGGAGCGTTTGTCGTACAGGTTATGGTTTGCATGATTCCCTCTCGTTTTGCAATAAAATAACCGCCGGATTTTCTTTTTGCAAGTCTTTTTCTGTTTTTTCTTGCCATTCTTGCTTTCCGGAGTATATTTCCAATAAAACAAAGGATTTCCCATGCTTCGATACATTTTGCGGCGCTGCGCGTATTCGGTTCTGATTATGCTCGGCGTTCTGATTCTGACCTTTACGCTCTTCCGCGTCGCGGCGGGCGATCCTGCTGCGACGGTTCTCGGAAAGAATCCCTCCGCCGAGGAACTGGAAGCCATGCGCAATCAGCTCGGCTCCAACAAGCCGCTTTTCTTCGGCGGCTGGAAAACGACCGGATCCTATCCCTCCGCCGATTTCTCCGGCGGCCGTTCCGCTCCGCACGGCGTGACCGTTTCCGGTTCCGTCGAACCCTCCGCGGACGGTCTGCGTCTCGCTCCCGGAGCGGAACTGCGGTTTCAGCGCGCGTTTGAACTTGACGGCGTGAAGGCGGAACTCTCCCCCGAAACGCTCCCGCTGACTTCCGCCTTCGACGGCGCGGATTATCTCCTGAAGAATGAATCGGGAAAAACGCTCGTTCTGCGTTCCGTCCGCTTTTTCGCTCCGGCAAAGAGCCGGTTCGACAGCCAGCTGACCGATTCCGTCCGCGAACTTGTATCGCTCCGTTCAACGTTTCCCTATGTGAGTTTTTTCAATTTCGGCGACACGCTTCTGACCCGCACGCCGATCCGCGAAGTCCTCTGGGACGGCATGTGGACTTCGCTTTTTCTGATGCTTCCGATTTTTTTCGGGGAACTCCTGACCGGCATCGTTCTTGCGATGCTCTCCGCCGTTTTCCGCGACTCCTGGCTGGACCGCTTTATCATGGTTCTTTCGGTCGCCGGAATGAGCGTCAGCTATCTTGCCCTGATCATTTTCAGTCAATGGCTGCTTGGCTACTACTGGAATCTCTTTCCCGTCTGGGGCTGGGATGACTGGCGCAATCTCGCGCTTCCGGTGATCGTGGGAATCATCAGCGGCACGGGCAGCGGCGTCCGTTTTTACCGTACGGTGTTTCTGAACGAAATCGGCAAGCCGTATCTGCGCACAGCGATTGCAAAGGGCGATTCCCCGTTTCGCGTCTATTTCCGGCATCTCCTGAAAAACGCCGCGATTCCGATCATCACACGCGCTTCGACGGTTCTTCCGTTCCTGTTTACGGGCAGTCTGCTTCTGGAGAGCTTTTTCGGCATTCCCGGACTCGGCTTCCGTGGAGTCGATGCGCTGAACAGCTCGGACCTGCAGACTTTGAAAGCTCTGGTGATTCTCGGCGCATTACTGTTCGTTTTCATCAATCTTCTGACCGATTTGGCGTATGCCTGGGTTGATCCGCGAGTGCGTCCGCGCTAAAAACTGCTGTTTTTTATTGTTTTCGGTTGAAAAAACGTTTTAAGGCGTTACATTAGTAGAATCTTTTTATGTCAAAAAAAACAACAAAAACGCAACAAGAGAAAGTTTGGTTCCAAATGGAAAAACGAGAAACTTGGGGCAGTAACTTCGGGTTCATCATGGCGACCATCGGATCCGCGATCGGTCTCGGAAATGTCTGGAAGTTCCCCTACATCACCGGAATGAATGGCGGCGGCGCATTCGTGCTTGTCTACCTGTTCTGCATCCTCCTCCTCGGCGTGCCTGTCATGATCTGCGAAATGACGATCGGCCGCAAAACCCGCCGCAACGCCTTCGGCGCCTACAATGCGCTTCAGCACCGCCGCTCGGCAATCTGCAACGTCATCGCCGCCGGCCTCGCCCTTGGCGGAATCTGCATGCTCTGTTCCGGCAGCTTCGGATTCGGCGCGGTTTCGCTGCTTGCGGCCGCCCTGCTGTTCCGATACCAGTTCGGAGCATTCGGATTGCTCGCAATTTTCGGCGCACTGGTGATCCTCTCATACTATGCCGTTGTCGGCGGCTGGGTGCTTGACTACACCTACCGCTCCTTCGCCGGAGACCTGAACTACAGCGATGTCAATTCCGCCTCCGATGCGTTTGGCCTCTTCACCGAAACCCCGTGGCGCGTGCTGATCGGCTTCCTGGTGTTCATGATCCTTTGCGGAGCGATGCTCGTCGGCGGCGTTCAGAAGGGTATTGAAAAATGGTCGAAGATTTTGATGCCGCTTCTCTTCTTCCTCCTGCTTGCCGTGATCGTGCGAAGCGTGACGCTTCCCGGCGCATGGAAGGGCGTGGAATTCTTCCTCAAGCCGGATTTCTCGAAGCTGACCACAACCGGAGTCCTTGAAGCTCTCGGACACTGCTTCTACTCCTTGAGTCTGGGGATGGGCATCACGGTTACCTACGGAAGTTACATGCGGAAGGATCAGAACATCTTCAGTTCTTCGATTCTTGTTATGGCGCTCGACACCATGGCTGCGGTTATGGCCGGACTCGCGATTTTCCCCGCAGTGTTCGCAATGGGCTTCGACCCCGGCGCCGGACCGAGTCTGATCTTCAAGATTCTGCCTGCAACGTTCAATCACTTCCCCGGCGGCTGGGGCTGGCTCTGGGCCGGATTCTTCTTCCTGATGCTCTCGATTGCCTCGATCACCAGCGGTGTGGCTCTGCTCCAGAACGGTATTTCGTTCTTCATGGACGAACTGAAATGGAGCCACCGCAAATCAATCGCCATCTGCCTTGGCGGTGTGACGCTGTTTGGTGTGCTTTCCGCGATCAGTATTTCGCACTGGCGCAACATCCCGCTCGTACGCGACGCCGTTGCGTTCGTTTTCGGCGAAAAGAATGTCCCCGGCAGCTTCTTTGACATGATGGACTATCTGACGTCCAACTGGATGCTGCCGATCGGCGGTATTGCGATCTGTCTGTTTATCGGCTGGGTGTGGGGTGCGCGCAAAGCCGCCCGCGAACTGCGTCTTGGCTCGGAGAAGAGCTGCCCGGATATGAACCTGATTACCCTCCTTTCCGGTTTCCGCGGCGACTCCCTGTACCAGCAGACCCGCGACCATGGATTGACAATCATGTCGTTCTGGGCAATCCTGATTCGTTTCTTCGCCCCGATTGTGATTTTCATCATCTTCCTTCGCGCCGTCGGCGTGAACGTTGGTTTCTGATTTAAGAAGCCTTGGTTTTGTGCTCCGGAATGTTCCCCTCATTCCGGAGCTTTTTTTGCTTTTTGCAGGGCTGGGGAATTCTGTTTTCATTTGTCAGTTCTGGCGGGACTCCGCGCGATGTGCTAAGGTCTGTCGGCACTTTTTCTGAACTTTTTCTGCTTCATGATTTGCATTTCTGCATTTCTCTGCTATATTACACTCCATTCGCTCCGAGTACGGGGCGAGGTGCTGAGAATCAGGTTCAACAAAATCTGAAAAATCTTCAAACAAAGATTTGACAAAATTGAATTTGATGCTATATTAAACCTCGCGACGCAAAACGGCGATGATCATTAAGCTCAAGATTGAAACGAGTGAATTCGGAAACGCAAAATTCTGAATGAAAGAAAAATAAAAAATCTTTCAAATCTCGCTTGAAAAATCGGAAAGCTGTGATATGTTAAGAACTCGTTGCTCCGCTTCAAAATGAAGCTGAGTGAATGAAATACAGCGGATTGAAAAATCCGGTGTTCCTTGAAAAATTGAATAGTGCGAATGGCCCGAGTCAAATTCAAACAGTGAAGCAAACACTGTTGAGTTTTGATAAGGAAAATTTGAATCAAACGTGAATTCAACTTTTTGAAAAAGTAAAAAAAGCACAGACAAACTTGTCTGTTACAAAATAATTTTTTGTACGGA
>URNX01000044.1 GCA_900549415.1 uncultured bacterium | reverse complement strand
AAAACGGGTTATCTTACCGGATGATAAAAAACCATAACTCATCATAAGGAGATTTTTATGAACGGAAACGTTTCCCCTCTGCAGAAAGCAAGATTCAGCTATCAGCCGAAACTTCCGGCGGCTCTGCGCGCAGGCGCCGCTGTCAAATGCATCGAAGGCGAAAAACTTCAGGCTTTCGCCGATGTTGAAAAAATCAACGCACTCTTCCCGACCACCAGCAACATGCCCGTCCTTTCCTTTGAAAAAGCGGACGCAAAAGCTGATATGAAACCGATCAACGTCGGCGTCATCCTCTCCGGCGGACAGGCCCCCGGTGGACACAACGTCATCGCCGGTCTCTACGACGGCATCAAGAGCCTCAACCCCAACAGCAAGCTCTACGGCTTCAAGGGCGGTCCCGGCGGACTTGTCGACAACGACTATGTTGAAATCGATGACGCTTTCATGAACGCATACCGCAACACAGGCGGATTCGACATGATCGGTTCCGGAAGAACCAAACTCGAACTCGTCGACCAGTTCAACAAGGGCGCTGAAAACTGCAAAAAGCTCGGAATCTCCGCTCTCGTCATCATCGGCGGCGACGACTCCAACACCAACGCCTGCCTCCTCGCCGAATACTACAAGAAGAACAACGTTCCCATCCAGGTCATCGGCTGCCCGAAAACCATCGACGGCGACCTGAAGAACAAGTTCATCGAAACCTCCTTCGGCTTCGATACAGCTTCCAAAGTCTACAGCGAACTCATCGGCAACATTGAGCGCGACGCCAACTCCGCAAAGAAGTACTGGCACTTCATCAAGCTCATGGGTCGTTCCGCTTCCCACATCACTCTGGAATGCGCACTCAAGACACATCCGAACATCACGATCATCTCCGAGGAAGTCGCCGCCAAGAAGCAGACTCTCGACGAGATCGTCACCTACATTGCAAACACCGTGGCTGCCCGTGCCAAGAACAAAGAGAACTTCGGCGTTGTCCTCATCCCGGAAGGTCTGATCGAGTTCATCCCTGAAATGAACAAGCTTATCAGCGAACTCAACGAGCTCCTCGCCAAAGAGGGCGAAGCATTCGCCGCGATTGAGAACAAGGACGAGAAGATGAAATTCGTCATCGACCGTCTCCCGGCCGAACTCGCCTCCGTCTTCGCATCCCTCCCGCAGACCATCCAGATTCAGCTGACCAACGACCGCGACCCGCACGGAAACGTCCAGGTCTCCCTGATCGAAACCGAAAAGCTGCTCGTCGAACTCGTCAAGGGCAAACTTAAAAAGATGCCGGAAAAGATCAAATTCTCCGCGCAGACCCACTTCTTCGGTTATGAAGGCCGCTGCTCCGTTCCGTCCAACTTCGACGCGGACTACTGCTACAGCCTCGGCTACAACGCCGCCGCGATCATCGGCGCGGGCAAGACCGCCTACATGTCCTACATCAGCAACCTCGTCGCTCCCGCAGAACAGTGGAAGGCCGGCGCCGTTCCGCTGACAGCCATGATGAACGTCGAACGCCGCCACGGTGCCGACAAGCCGGTGATCAAGAAGGCGCTCGTTGAACTCGACGGCAAACCGTTCCAGGAATTCGCCAAGAACCGCGACACCTGGGCGATCAAGACCTCGTTCATCTTCCCGGGACCGATCCAGTACTACGGACCGGCGGAAGTCTGCGACGCCACCACCGAAACCCTGAAACTCGAACAGGCTGGAAAATAATGAGCACGGGCGGCGGAAACAATTCCTTTGACGCGGCGAAGGTCGCCATGCTTGCACGGCTCGACCTCTCGCCCGACGCCCTGACCAGGCTTCAGGGCGAAATGGAGGCGATCGTCGGCTACGTCGACCAGCTCTCTGAGCTGAACGTCGACGGAATCGAACCGACCGCCCATGCGGCACCGAGAATCAACGTTCTGCGCGACGATGTCGCCGAAATTGACTACACGCGAGAGACAATGCTCTCCAACGCACCCGCAGTCATTGACGGCGAACTCATCAAAATGCCGCAGGTTCTGCCGGGAGAAGGTATGGCATGAGCGAACTCGTTAAACTCTCTGTGGCACAGTGTGCCGAACTTCTGAATTCGGGAAAGATCAGCTCCGCCGAACTCTGCGAAGCTTTCATTCAGCAGGTGAAATCCGCGGATCCGGTCATTCAGGCATTCCTCGCACTCGACGAGGAACATGTCCGCAAGGCCGCCGCCGAATCCGACAAGCGCCGCGCAAACGGCGCCGCGCTCGGCAAGTTCGACGGCATTCCCGTGGGCATCAAGGACTGCATCTCCGTCAAGGACGAACGCTGTTCCTGCGCCTCGAAAATTCTCGAAAACTTCAAGGCGGTCTACGATGCGACCGTCATTGCAAAACTCCGGAACGCGGGATTCATTCCGTTCGGAAGAACCAACATGGACGAATTCGCCATGGGCTCCTCCTGCGAAAACTCCGCGTTCCAGAAAACCCGCAACCCGCGCAATACCGACTGTGTTCCGGGCGGTTCCAGCGGCGGTTCCGCCGCGGCTGTCGCCGCAGATGAAGTCCCTGCGGCGCTTGCATCCGACACAGGCGGTTCCATCCGCCAGCCCTCCGCGTTCTGCGGAGTCGTCGGACTTAAGCCGACCTACGGACGAGTCTCCCGTTTCGGGCTTGTTGCGTTCGCATCGTCCCTCGACCAGATCGGTCCCGTCACCAAGACCGTGGAAGATTCCGCGATCATGCTCGACACGATCGGCGGTCACGACCCGAAGGACTCCACCTGCCTCGAAGCCCCCTGCGGCGGCTTTGCGGAAGGTCTGAAGAACGCCTCCCTCAAGGGACTCAAAGTCGGTCTTCCGAAGGAGTATTACGAACTCGAGGGCATGACGGATTCGGTCAAGAAAACCGCTCAGGAAACCATCGACGCCTTCCGCAAGGCCGGCGCTGAAATGGTTGACGTCGAGCTCCCGCACACGAAGTACTCCATGGCGTGCTACTACATTGTGGCGACCGCCGAAGCCAGCGCGAACCTCGCCCGCTTTGACGGCGTCCGCTACGGTTTCCGCGCCCCCGATGCCCGCGACGTCCTTGAGAACTACATGAAGACCCGCGGCGAAGCGTTCGGGAACGAGGTCAAACGCCGTATCATGCTGGGAACTTACGTGCTCTCCAGCGGCTATTACGACGCCTATTACCTCAGAGCCCAGAAGGTCAGAACCCTGATCCGCCGAGACTTCGAGGAAGCGTACAAAAAATGCGACATTCTGCTGACGCCCGTCACACCGGCGCCCGCATTCAAATTCGGCGAAAAATCCGACCCGCTTCAGATGTATCTGAGCGACGTGTTCACAACGTCGCTGAACCTTTCCGGCAACTGCGGAATCAGCATTCCCGCCGGAAAAGACGATGCGACCGGGCTTCCCATCGGCATGCAGCTGATGGCTCCCGCGCTCGCCGAACAACTGCTGTTCAACACCGCATACGCGTTTGAACGGCGATAAACGAGGTGCTTCATGAGAGCTTTGCTTCTGATTCTCCTGTTTGCAGCATTCACAGCGGTTCAGGCGCAAATCTCTCTTGCGCCCGGCGCAAAAATGCCGTCCGTTTCGGCGGACTGGATCTTCAAAGGCCAGTCCCCGGAGCGCCCGGCGGTTCCGCCTGAAAATTTCAAAGACTTTCAGATTCTCACCTTCGCGGACGCCCTCTCCCCCGACTTTCCACAGACTCTCGCCCTGATGGCGTCGCTAGAAGAAATGTACGGCGGCAAAACGGAACACTCCGCGGTTCTGCTTCAGACCGTCGCAAAAAATTCCAAAGAGGAACTCACCCGCGCACTCGCCGGCAGCCGTCCGGAGCTGAACCTGGGTGTGGATAAAGACGGGCGGACCTACCGCAATTTTGCAGTCGGGATCGCCTCCCTCCCCTACACTTTCATATCCAGGAACGGGGCAATTGTCTGGAGCGGACATCCCGTTGAAATCGAATCCGTCATGGATGCTCTGCTCGCCGACAGATTCTCGCTTGCCAATCAGCGCAAAGTGGCGGAGCTCCGTTCCGAACTTCAGACAGCGCTCCGCGCCGGACTCCCCGATGTGGTTGCGCAAACCGCCGACAAGATTCTCGCGATCTCTCCCGGCGACGCCATTGCGCTGCAGGCGCGTCTCTACGCATTCCAGCTCAAGCGGCAGACCGCAGGAGCTGCCAAATTTCTCGCGGAACATATTCAGAAACATCCGGAAAGCAAACTGCGGATCCGCCTTACACTTCTGAATCTTCTCCGCAACGCCTCTCCGCAGGAGTGGAACCGCGCAGTCGAAGAAACTGCCGCGTTTGCCGCGAAAACCCCGATGAATGCGCTGCTTCTTGCGCAGGCGCTTCTGCAGATTGCCGAACCGCCGCAACTTCCGGCAAGGCAGATTCTGGAACTCGCGAAACAGGCGGAAGCATATTTCCGGACGAACGGCAGAAAGCAGCTTCTGGCCCAGGCGCTGGAAACGCTCGCCCGCGCAAATTATGCGACGTGCAGGCTGGACGACGCCATCGCCGCCCAGCGCGAAGCCGTGCAAATCCGTGAAGAACGGAAGGATTCTGGACTTCTCGGAGCAAAGGAAATGCTGAATTTCTACGAAAACCTGAAAAAGCTCTGATTTTTTGCGGAAAACCACTTGATTTTTCCGGTTTCAGGTATAATATGTTTAGAGAAACCTAACAATTTCATTTGGAGGAATTGATAAAATGGCTGAAATGGCAACAGTTGCAATGCTGGTCGAACCCGGCAAATTCGAATTCCGCGAATACCCGATTCCGGAAATCAACGACGACGAAATGCTCGTCAAAGTCGAAGGCTGCGGCGTCTGCGGCACCGACGGACACGAGTACAAACGCGACCCGTTCGGTCTCTGCGCAAAAGGCGTTGTTCTCGGACACGAAGGTTCCGGCGAAATCGTCAAGATCGGCAAGAACATCAAGACAGACTCCCAGGGACGCGCTGTCGGGCTCGGCGACAAGATCGTCACCTGCATCATTCCCTGCGGACACTGCCCCGCCTGCAAGAACACTCCCGCACGCACAAGCCTCTGCGAAAACGTCGGCGTTTACGGACTCTTCCCGGATGACGAAGTGCACCTCAACGGCTACTTCGGCACCTATCTGAAAATCCGCAAAGGCTCGACCTTCTTCAACGTCACCGGCATGACCCTTGACCAGCGCATGCTGATCGAGCCGGCCGCCGTCGCCGTCCATTGCGTCGAACGCGCAAAAACAACCGGACTTCTCCGCTTCAACACCACCGTCCTCATCCAGGGCTGCGGCCCGATCGGTCTGATGGTCATGGCGGTTGTCCGCACTCTCGGCGTTGAAAACATCATCGCCGTCGACGGCAACGACTCCCGTCTCGAAAAGGCAAAAGAGTTCGGCGCCTCCAAGACCTTCAACTTCACCAAATATGCGAAGTTTGAAGACATGCTCGCTGAAATCAAGGCGGCTACGGACGGACTCGGCGCGGAATTCGTCTTCCAGTGCACCGGCGTTCCGGCGGCTCACGCAAACGCGCTCAAGATGGTCCGCCGCGGCGGCGGATTCTGCGAAGTCGGTTTCTTCCTCGACGGCGGCAACGCCCCGATCAACCCGCACTTCGACTTCTGCAACAAGGAAATCTCCCTGGTCGGAAGCTGGGTCTACACCCCGCAGGATTACCCGAACACATTCGACTTCCTCCGCAGAGCGAAAGCAATCGGACTCCCGGTCGAACAGCTCGTCACGCACCACTTCCTGCTCAAGGACATCGACGCCGCTCTCAAGGCGAACGTCAGCATGGCCGGCATCAAGATCGCGGTCGTCACCGATCCGAAGGATGCTGATCAATAATCAACGGTCCATGACCGCTTGAATTCCCTGCCCTTTCCGCATTTTTCTGCGAAAAGGGCAGACTTTTATCTATGGAGATTTTATGTTTTCCTCTCAGACTTCAGAAATTCCGCAAAGCGAACCTGGCTTCTTCCGCAGATTCCTGCCTGAACTGCTGGCAGCCGCCGTCACAATGCTCGTCTTCGCCCCCTCGCTCGCATACGGTTTTCTGACCGACTGGGATGATTCCTATTATGTCGTACACAATCCGCATATTGCATTCACTCTTGAGAACATCCGCTATTACCTGCACGGCAACACATTAGGACTCTGGACGCCGCTGACGATGTATTCGCTGATGCTCGATCATCTGATCTGGGGCGGAACGGAGTCCGCATTCGGTTTTCACCTTACAAATCTTCTGCTGCACGGATGTTCCGCCGCGCTTTTCACAGGAATTCTGCGCGCGCTCGGGCTCCGCAAGGGACTCGCGCTCGCCTGCGCACTGTTCTGGGCGCTTTCTCCCCAACGCCTCGAATCCGTCGTCTGGATTGCGGAGCGCAAGGATGTGCTGAGCGGATTCCTCGCCCTGCTTTCCTTCCGGCTGTTTCTCGTAAACCCGGAAAAACTCCGCTGGCTTCTGCCGTCGATTCTTTGCTTTCTGCTCTCGCTGACAGCCAAACCGACGGCGGTCGGACTCCCGGCGGCCGCGGCGGTCTGGCTCTGCTGGAAATATCCCGAACGCTTCCGCTGGAAGACGGTTCTCGCCGGAGCGGCCGGCGTGGCGGCGGTCATGATCGGTCTCGTTCTTTTTCTCCGCTTCCGGCCGGAATTTGAACCGTTTCCGCGCTGCATCACAGTTGTCCTGCACAATCTTCTCTTCTATTCGGTGAACGGCGTGCTCCCGCTCGAAACGAATCCCTGCTATCCCTACATCGACTGGAGCGACTGGTGGATGATTCCGGGCTTCTTCGCATTCGCCGGAGCACTCATCGTTCTGAGCAGGAAGGCGGGCATTGCATGGAAGACAATCACTCTGAGCTTTCTTGGATTCGGAATTGTTTTCGGGGTCTTTTTCATGCCGTTCACCGGCGCAGTCGTCTATGCGCCGGTTGATTACGCGGACCGCTACTCCTATCTCCCGAATCTTGCGGTCTGGGCGTGCATCGGCTTCCTGCTCGAACGCATTTTCCGCGAACACCCGAACTGGATTCCCCGTTTCGGATGGGCAGGCGCGGCGCTCGGCGTGTTCGTACTCGGTTCCACGCTCTGGCATATGCCGTTCTGGAAGGACTCGGCAACGCTCGGACGCTGGGGAGTCTACTCTTTTGAACTGCCGAACGACCGGTTTCTCGTTCTTCACGCCCAGCTCGGTCTCTGGAACAGCGATCCGGTTCCGATCCGTGAAGCGCTCGAAAAACTTCACCGCAAGAACAGCCGTCCCGACCTCCCCCGTGAAACGGAATACACGCGAGAAACCCGGCGCGGAACGATTCAGGCGTTTGAAATGGCGGCGGCTCTGCTCGAAGGCAAGCGGCAGGAGGCTTACGCCATCTTCGACGCTTTCATTCCGAAAGCCGAAACGACGCCGCTCTACAATTTTGAGCTCTACGATGCACGTCTGAAGGAGCTTCTTTTCCGTTCATTTCTGGAAACGAACGACCGGGCGCGGCTCGCGGCGTTCGAAAAATGGGGCTCCACGGTCATTGTCGACGGCAAAAATGTGCCGAACTATCCGGTCACCGCAATTCTGAAGTATCTCAAGCAGGATTACGCAGGGGCGATTCGGGACTGGCAGTACATGATCGACCACGATTCCGCCTTCCCCGGGATTCAGGACTACATTCGCAATGCGGAAATGCAGCTGCGGAAAAAACAAAAAAAATGATTTCCGGGACTTGCATTTTCCGGAAACAGCGGTAAATTACCTGCAACAAAAGGATTTTAACACAATGAAACGTATCACTTGCAACATGCTCTACACGGGTTGGTGGCGTCGCGGATGTCAATCCACGGCGGCTGATGCGTATTAATTGTAAGTAAATTCAGTCGTTCTCTTAAACGGCGGATTGGCAAACTTGAATAAAGTTTATCAATCCGCCGTTTTTTTTATGACGAAAAACAAACTTGAACATAAAAAAACAAACTCTTGAAGGAGTGCAAAAATGCTGAAAGAACTCGATTTCAAAACGTTCTCGGAACGCAGCGAAGCCGGTGCCGTCGTACCGGTCTACCGCGAATTCCTCGCGGACCTGGAAACACCCGTCTCGGTCCTCAACAAGTTCAAAGACGACGAAGAGGTCTTCCTCCTCGAATCCGTCGAAGGTTCCGAACGCTGGGCGCGCTACTCCTTCATCGGAGTCAACCCCTACGCGGTCCTCATGGAACTGCCCGACAGAGTGGTCGTCGAGGACAAGAAAAAGGGACGCACCGAGCTTCCCGGAGCGGACGGGCTCACAGAACTCAAGAAGATTCTCAATACGCACAAACTCGTTGAGACGCCCGATCTTCCCCCGCTGACCGGCGGCGCAATCGGATATGTCGCATACGATGCAGTCCGCAAGTTCGAACCTTCCGTAGAGCTCGAATTTGAAAAGAACACACCGCTTCTCTGCTTCATGCTCACCGATGAAATGATCATCTTCGACAACGTCCGCCACACCATCATCATCTCGGTCTGCACAAAACCCTGTGAATTCATGTCGCTCCGCGAAGCTTACGACAGCGCGATTCAGAAAATCGAAACGCTTCACAAGCGCCTGAACGCCCATGTTCCGCAGCCCGATATCGGCGAGGAACAGGCGCGCCCGATGAAGCCCTTCAAACCTGAAATGACCTGCGAGGAATTCAAGGAGGAAGTCGAAGCGGCGAAAAAGGCAATCTATGAAGGAGAATGCATCCAGATTGTCATGTCCCAGAAGTTCACGACCGAAGCGCCCGCAAGTGCGCTCCAGCTCTATCGCGCGCTGCGTCTGATCAACCCCTCTCCCTACACATTCTTTACGAAATTCGGCGGACGCACCCTCATCGGCGCCTCCCCGGAAGAGCTCGTCAAACTCACCGGACGCACCGGATCGGTCCGCCCGATCGCAGGAACCCGCCCGCGCGGCAAAACCGAACAGCAGGATATCCAGCTCGCCGCCGACATGCTCAACAGCGAGAAGGAACGCGCGGAGCACGTCATGCTTGTCGACCTCGGACGCAACGACATCGGACGCGTCGCCGCGAAGGGCGCGGTACAGGTCAAGGAGTTCATGATCGTGGAACGCTACTCGCACGTCATGCACTTGGTTTCGCATGTGGAAGCGGAGATCGACGAGAAGTACGACTGCTTCGACCTCTTCCGCGCGGCATTCCCCGCGGGAACGCTTTCGGGCGCGCCGAAAATCCGCGCAATGCAGCTCATCGCGAAGCACGAACACTCCCCGCGCGGCATCTACGGCGGTGCGGCAGGATACTTCAGCTACTCCGGAAACATGGATTTCGCAATCGTCATCCGCACAATGATTCTTGAAGGCAACACGCTCACCATGCGCGCCGGCGCCGGCATCGTCGCCGACTCCGTCCCCGAAGACGAGTACCAGGAGACCCTCAACAAATCCCGCGCCGTCTTCAAAGCAGCAGAACTCGCCGCAAAGCTCAACTGAAAGGAACAACACCATGATTTTCATGATTGACAATTACGACTCCTTCACCTACAACATCGTCCAGTACCTCTACATGCTCGGTGCGGACGTCATGGTAAAACGCAACGACAAGACCACGATTGCGGAAATCGAAGCCCTTCATCCGGAAGCGCTTGTGATCTCCCCGGGTCCCGGCAACCCCGACTCCGCGGGAATCTCCCTCGAAGCCATCACGCACTTTGCGGGAAAGATTCCGATGCTCGGAGTCTGCCTCGGTCATCAGGCGATCGGTCAGGCGTTCGGAGGAAAGGTGATTCATGCAAAGCGCCTCATGCACGGCAAAACCAGCCCGGTCTCACACGACGGCAAAGGCATCTTCGAGGGCATTCCGCAGAACTTCAAGGCAATGCGCTACCACTCCCTCGCTGTTGACGCCGCCACCCTGCCCGATTGCCTCCAGATTTCCGCCCGCAGCGACGACGGCGAAATCATGGGAATGCGTCACCGCGAGTTTCCGATCGAGTCCATCCAGTACCACCCCGAATCCATTGTGACGGTCACCGGAAAACGCCAGCTCGGAAACTTCCTCAAACTCGCGAAAGAATTCAACGAAGGGAAACGCTGAAATGCTCAGTTCCTATATCAATAAACTCATGGCGCACCGCGACCTGGAGGAGCAGGAGGCATACGAATGCTTCACACGCATCATGCAGGGCGACTGCTCCGACATCCAGATTGCAGCCCTCCTCTCCGCGCTGCGCCTGAAAGGCGAAACGATTCCGGAAATCACCGGAGCCGCGCGCGCCATGCGCCAGAAAGCCGCCTTCATCGACACCGGAATGTCCAACGTTCTGGATATCGTCGGAACCGGAGGCGACTCGCTCGGGACCTTCAACATTTCCACGACCGCCTGCTTCGTTGCGTCGGGCGCCGGAGTAACGATCGCCAAACACGGCAACCGCGCGATCTCAAGCAAATCCGGAGCCGCGGATGTGCTCGCCGAACTCGGATTCAATCTCGACGTTGAACCATCCGTCATGGAATGCTGCATACAGGAAAACGGGATCGGCTTCCTCTTCGCTCAGAAGATGCATCCCGCCATGCGCTTCGCCGGCCCCGTCCGCCGCGCACTCAAAATGCGGACCGTCTTCAATCTGCTCGGCCCGCTGACCAACCCGGCCGGAGCCCGCAATCACCTCATCGGAGTGTTCGCACCGGAATACACAGAAGTCTTCGCCGCCGTGCTCAAATCGCTCGGCAGCAACCACGCGCTCATCGTTCACGGAGCCGACGGGCTCGATGAAATCAGCCCCGAATCCCCGACCCGCGTCTGCGAACTCAAAGACGGCAAAATCAAAACCTTCGAGCTCTTCCCCGAAATGATCATGGACGAGGTTTATCCTCTCAGCGACGTCATCGGCGGAACCCCAAAGGAAAACGCGAAAATCACGCTCGACATTCTGCGCGGAGAGGAACGCGGCGGCAAACGCGCGGTCGTTCTTCTCAACGCCGGCGCGGCCATCTATGCGGCGAATGCGGCGAAAGACATCAAAGAGGGCGTCCGCAAAGCCGCGGAATCCATCGACTCGGGCGCAGCGCTTAAAAAACTCGAACTCCTCGTGGAGGCCGGAAAATGAGAGAATCCATTCTTGAAAAAATCGTCAAGGCGCGTGAAAACGCTCCGCGCAAAACGACAGATGAAGAGCTCAAGGCGAAAATCGCCGGGCTGCCTCCCTGCCGCGACTTCGCGGCGGCGTTCAAGGGCGACGGCATTCATGTAATCGCCGAACTCAAAAAAGCGTCACCCTCCAAAGGGCTGATCCGCCCGGACTTCCAGCCCGTGGAGCTGGCGAAGGCGCTGGAACTTGCCGGAGCCGCCGCACTCTCGGTCCTCACCGAACCGGATTGCTTCCTCGGCTCTCTCCGGTATCTCGAAGAGGTACGCAAACACGTATCCATCCCGCTCCTCCGCAAGGATTTCATAACCAAAGAATATCAGATTCTCGAAGCGCGCGCGGCGGGCGCGGATGCCGTTCTGCTCATTGCGGCGGCGCTCGAAGAAAAACGCTTTGTCGAACTGCGCGAATACGCGGAATCGCTCGGACTCGCCGCGCTCTGCGAAGCCCACTGCGCAAAAGAGATTGAAATGCTCGTCCGCGGCGGCGCGAAGATCATCGGAGTCAATGCCCGCGACCTTTCGAGCTTCGATGTTTCGCTCGACACCTCACTGAACCTCCTCGGCGAAATCCCAGCCGGAACGGTCCGGATTGCGGAAAGCGGTATCAAATCCAAAGAGGATATCCGCCGCTTCCGCGAAGAAGGAGCCGACGGATTCCTTATCGGTGAAACGCTCATGCGTGCGGAGTTCCCCGGAGAAAAACTCAAGGAGCTCCTCGCATGAACGCGCTCAAGATATGCGGAATCAATTCGGCGGAATTCGCACACGCGGCCTCCGCAGCAGGAGCGGATTATCTCGGCTTCATTTTCGCCGCGAAGAGCCCGCGCCGCGTCACGCCGGAAGAGGCGGAACGCATCCTTCCGCATATCAACCGCACCCGCACGAAAGCGGTCGGCGTATTCGTCAACGCAACCGAAACGGAAATCCGCTCAGTCGCGGAGCGGCTGAAACTCGACGTCATCCAGCTTCACGGCACGGAAAGCGCAGAGCTCGCCACCTCGCTCCGGAAAGATTATGAAGTCTGGAAGGCGATCTCCGTTTCGTTCGACCCGGCATATCCGGCGGATGCGTTTCTCGTCGATTCGCAGACGCCGGGCAGCGGGAAACGCTCGGACAGCACGCTTGCGCGGCAGGTTCTCGATGCGGGAAAGAAACTGGTTCTCGCCGGCGGGCTCTCCGCCGCGAACCTCGCCGAAGCCGCAGAAGCCGGAGCGGATGTTCTGGACGTCAACAGCTCTCTGGAAGACGCTCCCGGACACAAAAGCATGGAAAAACTGAAAGAACTGATCACAACATATCAAGGAGTACCGAAATGAAACTGAGTTCCCATTACGGAATCTTCGGCGGCGACTACGTCGCCGAAACCCTCATGACTCCGCTCGCGGAGCTGGAACAGGCGTATATCGACGCCAAAAACGATCCCGCTTTCCAGGCGGAATTCGACCGTCTGATGAAGTATTACGTCGGACGCGAAAGCCCGCTCTACTATGCGGAACGCCTCACAAAACTTTGCGGCGGAGCTAAAATTCTGCTCAAGCGCGAAGATCTCAACCACACAGGAGCCCACAAGATCAACAATACCATTGGTCAGGCTCTGCTCGCCAAGCGCATGGGCAAAAAGAAACTTTTTGCGGAAACCGGAGCCGGAATGCACGGTGTCGCAACAGCAACCGTCGCAGCTCTCTTCGGCATGGAATGCGAAGTCTTCATGGGCGCAATCGACGTCGAACGCCAGGCGCCGAACGTCGAACGCATGGAAACGCTCGGCGCGAAAGTGACCTCCGTCACCGAAGGCAGCGCCACACTCAAGGACGCCATGAATGAAGCGATCCGCCGCTGGATCACCGAAGTCGATGAAGCGTTCTACGTCATCGGCACAGTCGCCGGTCCGCACCCCTACCCGCTGATCGTCCGCGACTTCCAGTCCGTCATCGGAAAAGAGGCGCGCAGACAGTGTCTCGAACAGTTCGGCAAACTCCCGGCCGCCGCCATCGCCTGCGTCGGCGGCGGTTCCAATGCCATGGGGCTCTTCGCAGGATTCATCGACGATCCCGAAGTCCAGCTCATCGGCGCGGAAGCCGGCGGCAAAGGCGTTGAGACGGGCGAGCATGCCGCCAGCATCAACGGCGGACGCCTAGGCGTGCTCCACGGCAGCAAAACCTACCTGCTCCAGACCGATGAAGGTCAGATCATCGACACATACAGCGTTTCCGCCGGACTCGATTACCCCGGCGTCGGTCCCGAACACTGCTATCTGCACGACATCGGCCGCGCCACCTACACGGCAATCAATGACGATGAAGCCATTCACGCCTTCGATACGCTCTCCCGCTATGAAGGCATCATCCCCGCGCTCGAATCCAGCCACGCCGTTGCCGAAGCCCTCAAGCGCGCACCGCAGATGAGCAAGGACGACATCATCATCGTCTGCCTCTCCGGACGCGGCGACAAGGATATGCAGAGCGTCCGCAACTACAAAGCCTCGAAAAAAGGAGCCTGATCATGAACCGCATACAGAAACTCTTCGCCTCCGCGAAAGCGAACGGCAAAAAAGTCTTTACCGCCTATCTCACCATGGGCTTCCCCGATATGGAGTACAGCGAACGCGCCGTCGAAACCCTGCTCGACAACGGAGCCGACATCATCGAATTCGGTGTTCCGTTCTCCGACCCGATGGCAGACGGTCCCGTCATCCGTGAAGCCGGACAAAAAGCGCTTGCGCACGGCACGAAGCTCCAGGACATTCTGGACTGCATTGCACGTCTCCGCAAAAAATATCCGGATGCGCCGTTCGTGCTCTTCTCCTACTACAACGTTCTCTTCAGCCGCGGTCTTGAGAAATTCGCCGTGGCCGCGGAAGCCGCCGGCGTGGATGCCGTTCTCGCGGTTGACGTTGTTCTGGAAGACCGTCAGGAACTTCTTGATGTTCTCCGCAAGCACAACATGACGCTGGTTCCGCTGATTGCCCCGACCACACATCTCGACCGTGTCGCCGAGATTGCGAAAGGCGTTGAGGACAGTTTCCTTTACGTCATTACGGTAAAGGGCATCACCGGAGCCCGCGCCGAACTTCCAGCCGGACTGGAACAGCGCCTGAACGACATCAAGTCTGTCTCCGGCATGCCCATTCTCGCCGGCTTCGGCGTAAGCAAGCCCGAACAGGCCGCTCTGATCGACAAAGTTGCCGACGGCTTCATCATCGGCAGTGCGATCGTCCGTATTCTTCTTGAGAATCCGAACGACACCGGACTGAAGAATCTTGCGGAATTCACGCAGGCGTTCTGAATTAAAAACACGCCGCCCGGTCCGAAGACCGGGCGGCGCGTCCCCTTCAATTTCTGCTTGCCTGTTCCGGAATATTCTGCCGGTACTCCATATTTTCCTCCGGCATGAATTTCATCAGTCCGCTGATCACCAGCCAAAGCGAAATACCGGACAAAGCCAGTATCACCACAATTGTGACCGAACAGAGCAGCCACTCACGAGACTCCTGCGACAGCATTTTCTTCCCCCTCTTTATTTTTCCGGATGTTTTTCTTTACAAATTCATCGACATCCGATTCCGTCATCGTTCCTTTTTCGAAAAGTTCATCCACAAGAAGTTTTATCACATCGGCGTTTGCCCGAATCAACTCTTCCGCACGTTTCGACGCCTCGCGCAGAAGGGCGCAGATTTCCTTTTCCGCAACGCTCCGGACTTCCCGGGAATAAAACCACATTCCGCCATCGTCCATCAGAGAAATGTTTCTCAGCTCTTTTCCCATGCCGAACCGGGTAATCATGTCGAATGCGATTTTCCTTGCGATCTGTAAATCCTGATAACGGCTGGTCGTAAAATCCTGCAGAAAGACCTCTTCGCAGATTCCCCCGCCCATCAGAGCGATCATAGAACTCAGCAAAGCCTCTTTCGTATCATTGTAACGGACTGACGCGGCTGTTCTAACCATCCCGAACGCCTCGTTTGATGGATCGATCGTGATCGACGTCACCTTTTCTACTTCGGGAAGCAGGAAAAAACAGACAGCATGCCCGGCCTCATGATATGCCAGATGCCCCCTGTCCCAATCCGTCAGAACGGGCGGAGTGAAAGAGTTTTTCTTTCTCCATTTCAGAAAACACCACACCAGCACACCCAGTACAGCGGCAGCCGCCGCTCCGATACCGCAATAAATCCAATTCATAAAGGTTCTCCTCTTAGTTGTTCAAACAGATTTCCTGATCGCAAAGCGCCGCCAGTTCGGGATCGTGCGAAACCATCAGCACTGTTGCTTTCCCGCGAAGCGAAATCAGCAGAGCGCGTATCTTCATTCTGGATTCATAGTCCAGATGATTTGTCACTTCATCGAAAATCAGAATATCCGGCTTCCGGATCAGCGCACGGGCAATCGCGAGTTTCTGCCGCTCCCCGCCCGACAAGCCGCCTCCCTCGAAACCGATGCGGTGTTCCAGTCCCTCCGGCAGACGCGCAACCAGCCCGTCCGCCCCAGAAAGACGCAGCGCCTCCGCAATCTCCGCCTCCGTATAACGGGAATTTTTCAGCGTGATATTCTCCCGGACCGTTCCGGTAATCAGGAGGGAATCCTGAAAAACATAGGCAACTTTCTGCCGGAATGAGCGGAGGCGCCACTCTTTCAGCTCCCTCCCCGCGATCTCCACCCGACCGGACTCAGGTTCCAGATAACCGGTAATCAGCTTCAGGAGAGTCGTCTTGCCGGTTCCATTCGCCCCCGTCAGAGCCACAATGGAACCGGCTTTGATATCACAGCTGAAATCAGCAAAAACAGCTTTGCGCGAATGCGGATACCGGAACGAGACATGCCTGACCGCAATGTCCGCAAGCGCGGAAGGAAGCTCCGGCTTTGAGTCGATGTCTTCTGTATCTTCCGTTTCAAGCAATTCGCTGATGGACTCGGCGCTTTCCTGCGCGGATTTCCAGCCGGGCAGAAGCTGAAACATTCCGTTCAGCGAACTCAGAACCGCAAGGAAGAGTCCCTGAAACACAACAACGTCACCAACGGGAATCTCCTTTTTCCATGCGAGCCAGCCGGCAACAGCCAGAACCGAATATTCGCCGAGAAGCAGGATAAAGCGGTTGATGTATTCCAGAGACGAGGCCGTGCAGTCATTTTTCAGATTCATTTTCCGGAAAGACTTGAACTTCCGCCGCGGCTGTTCAAAATATGGAGCTTCCGCCGCCATCGACTTCAGATATGGGAAAATGTGCATGAACTCAAAAATTCCATTGAGCGAACGGTCGTACATTCTCCTGACCGCATGGGAAAAAAATGTCAGACGCTTTGCAAAGTACAGGAAATTCAGCACCATCAGCGGAAGAAAAATGAGATAGAACAGCGCGATCGCCGGTTTCTTCCAGAGTATCACCGCAAACGCAAGAACCACTCCCGCCAATGCATTCAGAAACTGCGGACAGAGATTCACCGCGAACTGCTGAATCCAACCGGCATCACGAAAAAACTTCATGCCGACTTCCCCGTTTCTGTAACAATCAACCGCAGACGGCTTCATCTTCTGAAAGGCGTCAAGCAGGCGCCACTGCAGCCGCACTTCGACATCCCGTCCGATCTTCAGGACATATCTTCTCAGCAGCAGCTCCAGCAAGAAACGTCCCAGAGCGGAACAAACCAGAACGGTAAAACTCCGCACCGGCCGTCCTCCGTAAACCAGATCGTCGATGAAGACGCCGAGCGCAACCATAACCGCGGCGTTCAGCCCGGACACGCCGAACATTGACAGAACCATGCAGACAACCAGGCGTCTGTCAGCACACAGCGCCGCAAGTTTTTTCAGACTGGAAAACATGGCGTCAGAGAGCGACTGTGCTTTCCGGATCAAGAATGGCGTCCACAACTTCATTGTGGAGAGTCAGTTTTCTGTCGTCAAGCCAGCCGAACTGTCCGCACGGATTAACTTCCAGGAACTGCACTTCCGCGCCGCCGATAATGAAATCAAGACGCCCGAATTTCAGTCCGAGTTCTTTCATGTACGCATCGACTTTCTCTTCAAACTCTTTTCCGGCATTCCACGGAATCCACTGGTTCCTGTCGGATCCCTGAGTCACGCGCCAGTCGGTCAGCTCTCCACGCTCCGTTGCAAACTGATAGCAATGCACATGCCCGTTGATGTAAACGACTGTTGCGTCCCGGCTGCCCGGCGCGATATCCTGCGTAAACCACGGATAGACAGGATCGAGGGTGTTGCGGTCGACTTTGGTTACATAGGCGAACTTCTGATCCGTGAAAAACCGCTGAGTCAGCGTTTTTGCGACGACCTCTTTTCCGGTCAGATGAAAGCCCCAGTGAATCATGAATTCGGGAACCGCGAAATATTTCTGCGCAAGTTCCATCTGCTTCACCTTGAAATATTTGATTTCCGTGCAGTCCCAGAGCCGGAGAAGGTTTCTGTTTTTCAACCAGTTTGCAAGCGAGTTTGTGATATAATTCAAACAGCTTTTCACCCATTCATCTTCGCCGTCAACGAGATAGGAAAACGGCATTTTTTCTCCATAGGGCAGCAGAGCTTTGTAACACGCCGCCGCGGTGATTTGAGAACTGGAGATGCTGCGTCCGGTAGGATCTATAATTTCAAATCCCTGCAGAGTCCATAAGAATTGATATTCGTTGTAGCGGTCCAGATTAAAACGGAATAATGGAATATTTCTCTGTTCGCAGATTTGCGCCAAAGCATCGCTTGTGCAGCAGCCGGTCATTGTAAGAAGCAGAATCATTTTTCATCCTTTCGGTAAATCTACCCCCACGGAGGTGGGGGTAGAGAACTTGGAAATCAGTCGTTCCAACCGTCGAAATCGGTGAGTGTAGTTCCCTGAGTTCCGCTATGAGTTGTTCCGCCTGTTCCGAATTTGAACACATCGGACGTACGCTGCGCCTTCCAATTGTATTCTTTCGAAACTTCAAACAACGGCATTTCATGCTTCATAGCCATGGGTTTCATGTTTTTTTCGGCGGACTTTTCAGTCTTGAACAGCTTGATCATTTTAATTCTCCTTTGACAGGTCTTTTTCCAGACCCCATTCTGTTGTTTTGATCAAAATAACAGATCCTGGCGCAGGATCACACGTGCCTCAGCCGGCAAAGCTTCCAAAAATTTTCCCGGGCGGTTCACCTCCTTTTATTTGTGAACATTTCTTTTTTGTTCTTTCATAACACTTACTGCCCCATAACTGGAATATCTTACAGGGGGAAAAGAAAAAATTTATTTTTTTGAAAAAAACTATAACAGGAAAAACAGCGATCCCCTGCAAGCGACAGACAATCTCCCTCATTCCCCGTGTGTCTGCCATGCAAAAAAAATCCTAAAGGAATTTTTCCCAGTTTACTTTTTCCCGTTTTCTGCTATCATCAAGAAAAAGAAAAGGAGGCATAAGATGGATTTGAATGAAAAACTTCATAACGCGGCATACAATAAAAATTGGAATGAGGTCAGAGAGATTCTAACAAACATTCGCTCAGCGAAAGAACCGGAGAAACTGCCGATGGATCACGGAGGACGCAATGCGCTCTATTTTGCGATGATCTCCGGAGAATTCCCGATTGCAGCCAGGCTCTACGAACTGGGAATGCGGCTGGATTGTCCGCTGCAGAATTGCTCCGAAACAGATGCTGAAAACAAATCGGTTTCCGGTATCCGGATCCTGCAGTTTCTGTCGCATGAAAGTGCTTGCGGACGCAACTATTTCTTCGACGAAAATCAATCGCTCGCCAACTGCTGCCGCATGGGACGCTTTGCGCAGGCGGAAGCTCTTCTGGAAAATGCATCGCTGGAAGAACTGGCCGATGCGCTCGCGGAATTGCCCGGAAGTCTCATCCGGGAAAAATCAGTGGAGCGTTTTGAATTTTTCTTGGACAAACTTCTTCAGCGTGGTTCCGCCTTCATTCTGAAGCGGCAGAATCCGGAAAAATTTCATGATCGGCTGGAGAGCTTCCGTCAAATAGCCAACTGGCCCTCTCCCATCGCCGTGGATCACCCCGAGCGTCTGAATTTTATTCCCGGAAAAATTCTCCGGGCAGCGGATAATCAGAGCCAGAGTGATTTAAAATGAAATTTTCTAATGAAATCAGACTCCCAGACCAGCCCGTCCAGATACTCCATAACCTCTTTTTCATTGACTTTGATGGCTCCAGAGATTGACTTTTCGTTTTTCTGCGCTACATTTTCTATAGTCTGTTTCCTTTCGGTTGGTTTTGGGTCGGAATAATAATCAATCATGGAAACAGGCTTTTTCAAGCCTCTATCCCATCAAATGTGCGCAATTTCTCGGACGTTATCATGCATTGGAGCAGATCATGAAAGAGATTCGCCGCAGAACCCGCGTAATCGGAGCATTTCCGGATGGCTATTCCGCCATGATGATGGTCGGAGCAAAACTCAGACATTTCGACAACAAAATGAGGAACTCGCCAGTATTTGAACACTTGCAAACTTTACAAAATGGTGTAAATTAACGAGGAACAATAATCCATCAGAAACAAATGTGCGCCCCTTCGCAGTGGCATCTTACTAATTTTTCGGTGTTATCTTTGTTACCTGATAGTATTCCACCGCCCAAAGAGTTTTTCCGTCTTTGTGGAAATAGAGTCCGTTGACTGCCGGATATTTCAAAGAAACCCCCTCGGGATATTTGGTCAGGTCCACGATTCCGGCGCATCCCGCAAAGTTTTCCCGTTGCCATTTGCCATGACCATTCCCGTTGCCCCCGGAATATAAAAGATATTTGCCGTTGTACGCAAGGGGGCCGGCGATATTGTGCTTCGGATTCCAGGTGATGCCCAGATCAGACGGCATGTCTTTCCAGAGATCTTCAAAATAGTTATAATTGTTACGACTGCCGAGAACGGTCAATTTGTTATCTTTGAGTGAATAAACAAACTGGAGATTGATAATGCAATCCGGTTTTGCCGCCCAGCTGCAAAGGAAAGACTCCCTGTTCCAGGTAATATGGAAAATATGGCTTTCCTCATTTATTCCGGGGAACGTTGTAATTTCGGCAAACACATTTCTGCTCAAAGAATATTTGCCGAATGCGCTTGTCATACCATCTCTGTAAAAGAGAATTACATCATCCGGGGTATTCCCCATGCCGCCGGCGAAAAATTCTGCCCGTGGATTGTTCTGAAACAACGGCAGGATTTTTTCCATCTGATTGGCTGCAAAGTGAGTTTTTCTGTCTTTTCCCAACCGATTGCAGCTCATCAGCTGTTTTTTCCCCAGCAGCATCAAACGGTCGCCTTGCAGCCACACATCCTTGATTATAAAGGGAAAGTGCGACAAGCTGTACAACAGTTTTTTCCCAGGGCGTGAAATCCATACATGGCGACCTTCGGTCGCCAGCAGAGTATCCCGGTCAACTTTTATTGTCATGAAAAGCCCCATCTCGCTAGCGCTGCTATCACGGCTCTTAGGTAAACTCCAGCGGAGTTTCGGAGAGCTGTTACCGGAAACAAGGTATATCTGATAATCAAAGTTGTCGCTGGTCAGGAAATAGATATTGCCTTTATCATCAGTTGTTGATACATAAATCTTCTGTACGCCTTCGGCAGGCCAAATTTTTTCAAACTTCCAGGCAGGATTTTTTCCCTGCAATTCGGCTTCTTTTGCGGCATCCCGCCTGTAAAAATTACGGCTGCTGTGCCAGAAATTTTGAAGTTCGCCTGGATTCTGATAAAAATCCTCTGCTGCGAGGTTCATCGCAAGCAATGCCGTTATGCAGGAAATAAAAAAGCTTTTCACGATCAGTTCTCCTTATGTTTTCTATGTATTGATTTTACCTTTTCCAATAAACCGATATAGGCATTGACGCTGGAATAATCATACAACCTGAATGAATTAAGTTTCAGTTCCGGATGCTTTTTCAACATTGTAAAAAGTTCTTCAAACTTTGGCAGCGCTGATTCCGGAGTACACTCCTTCGTATAAAGAAATGCGTTGCATTCCAGGCTTTTCGCCATAATTTCCAGTCCGGGAATCCGACGCAACACTTCGGCACTTGCAGCGGTCCACTTTTGCCGTTGAAGAGATGGCATAGCTTTCTGGTATTTGAAAAGTTCTTCAGATACGTCGTACATATCCTGTGCTGCAATATTTTTGCTCAACAAGATCTGCCAGGCATTTTCTTTTGCCTGCAGATAATCGGAGTGCGTTTCAAAAAGTTCCGGTTTTACACAGTGAAACTGCCAGACATCATCACCCTGTAAAAATATATTCCGATTGCGATTGAGCCAGTTCCAATAATCTCTGCGCAGCTTTTCCGGCAGTGTGTATTGACCATCATGCATTCGGTATATTATCCCCATAGCGCTGCTTTCGCTTCCTGTGTGCGGCATGAGCCATCGGGGATGATGGGAAAGTTTCTGCAATGCGGCAAACCAATAAGGGAAAAACTCTGTCAAATTTTCATTGGTTATGCAGCCGAAATTGAAAAGCTGCGAGTTATCACTGTCCAGGGCAAAGGCGGCAAACTGCAGTTTTTCCGCCAGTAAATATTTGTGGTTGCCGCTGGCAATCCGGGCTTCGGCGGCGAAACGGCGGGCTTCGTCTTTCAATGTGTAACGGCGTTGCTCCGGTGGAAGCGAACAGTGTTCATTCAATGCTTGCAAAACGCTTTGCAAATCGGCAGCTTCTTTTTTGAAGACCGTCTTATTCCGGGCATCTATGGCATAAACGGCAAAGATGATTTCTTCGGCATCTTTGCCGGGATTGAGTTCAAAATGGATGATTTCCGAACCGCTGACCGCCTCCTGCCATCCGGAAGAAAGATCCTGTTCCAACAGCAGTTCGACCAGATATTCCCGTTCCAACAAAATGGCAGGAGTCTGGTTGACAGCCAGATTTATTGCCCGGGAATATGTTTCAGCGTCTGAGGCAAGGGAACTGTGCAAATTGTTGCGGATACCGGCAAACGAGATGATTTTGTGCTTGAAAAAGTCTTTGCCGGAATATTTCCACTTTAGTATTTCCGCTTTGATTTCCGCGCTTGCACTATTCAAATCGGAAGATAATTTCCGGTAAGCCAAACGGAAGCCGTATCTGGTTTCAAAGGCGGTCAGGATGTTCTTCTGTACGGCGATAAAAATATCAGCTCCCGTAAACTGGCGGGCAAGTTTGGCTGTCCCGAACTGCTGAAGCAGAAAGTGTTCCTGATGGATTGCACCTATATCAGAACGCTCTACAAATTCAGCTTGACCGGAAAGTTGCGACTGAACGAGTTCCACTGCGTTTTTACCGGCATCATCCAGGCCGAGCAAGGCAAATTTCACCTCGCTTGAAAATGCTGCCAGAGCATAGATCAGTATTGTCAAAACAAGATTTCTTTTCATAATGTTATCTTCATAAAGCTCTTCTGCTTGCCTGGTCCGATATTGATGCGGATACGCTCCGGGCATTTGCCGCGGATCTCGAATCCGGTTCCGTAAAACTGCTGCGCTTTGCCATCAGGATACTGAACAACCGTCCAGATGTCGGATGCCTTTGGGAACGGAAAACTTTTTCCATTGGCATAATACGGACGGATGGAAAAGTTGAATCTTCCGGGTTTTATGAAAATATCCACATAATTCTGCTGGGTATCCTGCTGGATCTCCAATACATAGAAGTTGCCGACTGGAGTGTTTTCCCGGGTAATTTTGACCGCCTCCGGATTGCTGACTTCGAAACGGAAACGTTCTGCGCTGTTATCTTCAGGCGAACCGAAATAGAGAATATATTGTGTCCGGGCTTCCGGATAGACATTGCCAAGCTGATTTAACGCTTGACGATACTCTTCCGCTTTCATCATAATGCGCGCCTGGTTCAACGCCGCCAATGATTGTGAATAAAATGATTGCGACGGCTGTGGATTGTATTTTGCAGCAAGGTCATATTTACCCGCCAGATAAAGCAACTTCCAGTATTCGGGTTGAGCGTTTTTCCACCGCAGCAGCAAAGCAATAATTTCAGGATTGCCGCGTTCGGCAGCCAGCATGAAGGCTTTTTCCCGATCTTTGAGCGGCAACTGGAAAATTTTGAATATCTCACAGACCGGATGATCGTTCCGGCTGGCGAGCAGTTTTTGGTAAGCGGCAGCTTTTCGCTGATCATCACCGACATTATGCATAGCGGCAAGTTTTTCCGTGCTTTGTTTCGGATCGGGGAGCAGAGAAAGGAGAAATTTTGCATTGTCCAAATCTCTCAAATAGTGTTTGCAGGGAGAGTCCTTGTATGTTTCAAGTTCTTGGATTACCGATTTAAGCAGTTGATATGCTTCATCGGGAGCATATTTATACTTGTTGTCCGGCTCAATAAAAATGGATGCCAGCAGGATTTTTGCCGGGATATGTCCGGATTCTGCCGCTTTGCAAATATTGTCATAATTACTTCCCATGAGCATGACTTCATAGTTTCTCGTCCGGAAGTCGGGGAAAATAATTCCGTAAAGTGCATCAATGCTGCCGTATTTGATTGCTTCTTTCTGGAGACGGACTCCGAATTTAGTGCGATCGGGGAAAGTTCGGGGGGCCGCTGCCCAAATGGAAGCTCCGGCGATATTGCCCATGATCCGGGTCTTTTCAAAATAACAGTTTTTCAGCGGCTGTTTCCCTTTGAGATTGATTTTCTGATTGATAACTCTGCCATGCTGATTCCAAGATTTCAGTGTCACTGAACGCTGACTGCCGACCGGCGGAACCAGCATTTTGCGCCAAACTCCGCTGAACTCTTCATAGTGAAACCGTCCCCCCGGAAAGCTGTCATTGTATACGGCAAGAAGTCGGTCAAAATATTGTGCGGCCTTTTGGTAATCTATGCTTTGTCCGCAGTACCCTCGGCTGTAAACCAAATAGAGCAATATCGAAGCAAAATGGTTGCGGGGACTCAGTTCTTCGGCCATTTGCAAAGCTTCAACTGTTTTTCCCGAATAAAGTTTTTCGGCAACCGGCAGATACTCTTCCAATTCACTGTTGCTGTCATTGGCAAATGTCGGAGTTATGCACAAGATGGCGATAATGGTCAATAGCAGCTTTTTCATTTTTTCTTTTTTAGCTCCCGGTAAAATATTTTTTTGATATATCCTTGAATATTCTCATCACCATAGACTTCAAAATCAATTCTGCGGCAGTTGTAAGGTAAACGCATGATCGGAGTACCATCGGCGAGATAGCCTCCCTCTTTATTCAAGGGACGGTTGTTTTTATCAAAAATAGCCCTACTCCATCCCCACACGACGAGGTCTAGTGCTACAACATATTCAAAGTTTTCTTGAATTGCTGGAGGATTTAAGAATAGAATGATTTTTCGTGGCCCGTTGGAGGGCTTTTTATGAAAACGCAGTTGACCATTTACGATTTCAGCATCAAACAATGCGGGCATTTCCGCTTCGACATGAGAAACAAAATGCTGAATGTCAACAACAACTTCTCGTTTTTCTGTTTTTTTGACAGGGGGTGCCGGAACTGCTTCACGGACTTCTTTGACCGGTGTTGAGTCCGCTTCCATTTCCCGTTTCAATGCAGCGCGTTCAGCGTCTTTTGCTTTATCTTTTTTGAATTCATCCAGCAGCCAGTTGGTGGTGGATACCTGTTTCCTGCCCCAGACGATCAACGGAACGGCGGCAGAAATGTTTATGTTGCTCAAAGCAATTCCAGAGGATTTTTCTTTCAGGTGGATAGTTGTAAGAAAGCGGAATGTGGGAACTTGTTCATCACAAAAAATACACTTCAACTGTTCGGGGGTAATTGTGAAATCTGCGCTCAAAGATTTCTTACCGCTTACAGAAAAATCCTTTTCAAAAAACAAATCTTCGGATTTCCCCGTACAGTTGTCATTACTGAAATGTAATCCGTACATTGTCACTTTGACTTTTCCATGTGAGGGAGTATTGCTCAACGCCGATGCGGTGAAATTTATCTGTAAAATACCCGGACGCGCTTTTGTACTTCCGGTGTAGGATTTAATGCCGAAGTCCGGATGTTTGAGAAAGATGGTGCTATCTTGCACATCCACAAAATTGCGTAATGGCTCCAGATCGGTATACGTGGAAATTGACCGGTTTGAATTTATTTCAAGAGTCCAATTTTCAACCGGGATGATCTCTGCCGACAGTTGAAACACTGTCAACAGAAATCCGGATGTCCACAGCAAAACAGAGCGCATCTATACACCTGATTTATTATTTCATCACCGGGAAAAATTCCCCGGCAAGCTTCAGCGCGGTTTGGGCGATGGCTTCTTTAGCAGCGATGATGTAGGTAGCACCTGCCAGAGTTTCTCTTGCCGAACCGGTTGCAAGAAGTTTTTTATCTTTGTTGTATATGGAAAGCTCCAACCGGGCGGAAGCGGAGGTAAATTTTTGGTAATTCCCGGCATTGGAGGCAATAGCTTCTCCGATAACGGCAAAGTCTGCTTCCGCGCGGGTGTTCACCACCTGAAAATCCAGCGCGAGCAGAAGTTTTTTCAATTCAGTTTCCGCAGCAGGATCAGGCACGATTACAACAATATCTTCCTTGACCTGCACAAAAACCTTGCGCTGTTTGCCCTGAACAATCTTTTTCAACTGGTTCACAACGGTGTCCTTGCACTGTTCTTTGGGCAGAAGTTTTGCGCTTTGTTTTTCCAGAATAGCGGAAACTTTCGGAGCAAGCAGTGGAGCAAGAGCGGTAAAATCTTCCATTCCGCTGACACTTGCCCCCAGCACTCGACTGGTTTCGGTTCCCATAATCTTTGTAATGACAAAATTTTTGCCGCCGGACTTGAAAAGCGAACCGGTGATGAGAATTTTGGCTCCGATGAAACGGCCGAGTTTCATCTGGCTTTCTTTGCTGGTCAAACCGACTGCGGAAAGCTGCAATTCATTGAGATCGGAAGAGCGTCGTGTAGGGAAAGAGTGTAGATCTCGGTGGTCGCCGTATCATTAAAAAAAAAAAA
>URNX01000043.1 GCA_900549415.1 uncultured bacterium | reverse complement strand
TGCGGTGACGCGGGGGCTGAAGTGGTTCTCGCGGGCGGTGAAATACAGCAGGATGAAGGATTCGAACGGGAAGACGGACATCAGCGAAAAAATCGTTTATTATGGAAAAGGAACATTTTCTTTTGCAATTCTTCCTGCCAGAAACTTAAGAAAAAATCTTCCGTTTTTTTCTCTTTCGGCATTTGAAATCCTCTCATTGCCGGGCTATTGTTCAAGAAACACAGAGAGGAGTTCTGTACAATGGATTCAAATAAAAGACCCGAAAACATGGTCCGCATCACAACGAAAGAACTTGCAGATCAATTCATCAAAGAACAGATTGAACTCATACGCAAACAGGTCGGCAGCCGCAAGGTTCTGCTCGCCCTCTCCGGTGGAGTCGACAGCTCCGTCGTCGCCGCGCTGCTCATCAAGGCAATCGGAAAACAGCTCGTATGCGTACATGTCAATCACGGACTCATGCGCAAGGGCGAAAGCGAACAGGTCATCAAGGTCTTCCGCGACCAGATGGACGCAAACCTCATCTACATCGATGCAACCGACCGCTTTCTCGACAAGCTCGTTGACGTCTCCGATCCGGAAACAAAACGCAAAATCATCGGCGGCGAATTCATCCGCGTCTTCGAAGAAGAGGCACGCAAACTCCAGGACGTCGATTTCCTCGCTCAGGGAACAATCTATCCGGATATCATCGAGAGCAAAGGCGTCAAGGCGCATCACAACGTCGGCGGGCTGCCCGAAGATCTGAAGTTCGAACTCGTCGAACCCGTCAAACTGCTCTTCAAAGATGAAGTCCGCGTCGTCGGCTCCGCCCTCGGTCTTCCGGACGATATGGTCTACCGCCAGCCCTTCCCCGGTCCCGGACTCGGAGTCCGCTGCACCGGAGCGATCACACGCGACCGTCTTGCAGCTCTCCGCGAATCCGATGCGATTCTGCGTGAAGAATTCGACAAAGCCGGACTGACCGGAAAAGTCTGGCAGTTCTTCACCGTCGTTCCCGATTACCGTTCCACAGGCGTCCGCGACGGCAAACGCGTATTCGACTGGCCGGTCATCATCCGCGCGGTCAACACCGTCGATGCGATGAGCGCAACGGTTCCGGAACTCGACTGGGCGCTTCTCAAGAAGATCACGCAGCGCATTCTGGATGAAGTCCCTGGCGTCTGCCGCGTCCTCTACGACCTCAGTCCGAAAGGACCCGCAACGATTGAATGGGAATAATTTTCGCCTGCGGGCAGTTTTTCCTGCGGCATGGAGTTTCAGGACTCCATGCCGTTTTTTTTGAGGTCTCTTTTCATTCCAGGATTATTTTCTTATAAAAAAAGCTTATATCCTTGAAATAACATGAATCCAGTGTAAATTATTAATTCAGGAGATTGCTCCGGCAGTCCCGGCAGAGCAAACCAGAGGAGAGGAAAACTGCAGCGCTTAAACAGCGCAATTTACAATGTAATTTCATCTTCCGAAACCAGATGACAGCAGGAAAATTCCTGCGGCTTCTTTATCTGCGCTGCGCCATACAGGGATGTCGTTCAAACATTTGGGAACAGATAAAACTCGCAGTCGCCACCGGCAGTCGTTTTCGGGGAATCTATCCCTAAAAACGACTGCTTCGCACTGCCCGGAATTTGGCTATTTTGCAAAATCAAACTACAAGTATTGACCACGAGCATCTGCTGACTGCTCATGAAGGTTCTTCATGGATGTATTTCACCGCAAAGCCCCGCTGTGAAAAAACGCTTTATGAAGCGCTCCGCAGACAGGGGATTCCATGCTATCTGCCAATGATCCGGAAAACCACGGAGTATACGCATAGAATCTATACCCGGATGATTCCCATGTTTCCGGGATACGTCTTCGCCTCCACGGCACCGCGGGAGGTTGACCTCTCCAGAATCAACTCGGTTCTAAACCGCGTCTTTTTTCTGAATTCGTATGATTCCGAAAAGCTGCTCAAAGATCTGCAAACCGTTCATAAATATGAACTTCTCGCACAGAAACGAAAAGTGGATGTTCTCAGCCTTGCCCTGAAAGATCCGGTTCTCATCACGCACGGCTTTTTCAAAGGGGAACGCGCCGTTATTCAGCACTTCAACGATCATGATGAGGTCACGGTTCAGCTGGATGCGATTCCGTACTCATTGAATGTATGCATCCCTCTCGATTTCATAACAAAAGAGGTTTAATTATGTTTCAAAATCAGATTTTCATGACTTTTCTTTCCGGCATCAGCTACATGCTCGCGGCCGGCGCGCTCTCGCTGGTGCTGACAAAACTCTGCATCTGGGTTCTTCCGATGTTCGGAATGGTCGATATCCCGCATGGAAGACACCAGCATGCGCACGCGGTCCCGCGCGGAGGCGGCATTGCCATCATCCTTTCGTTCACCGCGATTGCCGCGCTCTATTATCTGCAGACGGCGGACGCCGGAAAAGACCCTATTCTGCTTCAGCTGGGACCGCCGATTCTTGTCATGTTTATTCTCGGAGTGATCGACGACAAAATCGAACTGCCGAGCCTGCTCAAACTTTGTGTGCAGATCCTCGTCGCAAGCTATCTGTTTTTCACCAATGCGGGAATCAACAGTCTGCTCGAATTCGAACTTCCAATCTGGATCTCACTGCCGCTGACGATTGTCTGGGTTCTCGGTGTAACCAATGCATTCAACCTTATCGACGGCATGGACGGCATTGCCGCGGGGCTCGCCTCCATCGCGGCATTTGCTCTGGCGGTCTGGTTTCTGATCTCCGAAACCGAAGCGAATGTGCTGATTATCATGCTCATCTTCTGCGGAGCGTGTCTCGGATTCCTCCGGTACAACTTCTCGCCGGCCTCCATCTTCATGGGCGATACGGGGAGTCTGTTCATCGGTCTCTTCTTCGCCTACTTCAGCATGGCGGAATCAACAAAGGCAATGACTGTTACGACTCTGCTCGTTCCGCTGCTCGCAATGGGCATTCCGATTTTCGACGTTTTTCTTGCCATCCTGCGCAGATTTTACCGGAAATACATCAAAAAGGAACCCGGTGTCGGCATTATGACCGGTGACCACGACCACCTGCATCACCGCATTCAGGAACAGATGCAGAATCCGCGGAAAACCGCCTATCTGCTCTACGCTCTCGCCACACTCCTTGTCACAGGCGCGATCGCGGCGGCACTGGTCAGCAATCTCATGCAAACCCTGAGTTTCGCTGTTCTGCTGGTGATTCTCTTCATCGTCATCCGCTTCGCCACGATCGAATTCTACGATACGGCGGAATTGATTGCCAACGGAGTCAAATTTCCGCACCGCAATTTCCTGCTGACAGCGCTGCATCCGGTTATCGACTGCACACTCCTGACCGTGGCATACCTGATCACCTCGACAGTCTTTCAGCGAAACATTCTTATTTCGCCCTATTCGCTCCAGCAGGCGCTCTGCTACATTGCCCCCTTCCCGCTGATTCTCGCTTTCTCCGGAGTCTACCGCACCTACTGGCTCCGTGCAGGAATCAAGAGCTATTACAAACTGCTGCTCATGCTCTTTTTCGCCGCGGTGATCGTCCTTGCCATTTCGCTTGGACTCATCCTCTGGAATTTCGGCGTCAACCGCGACCAGATTTCCCTGATGCGCGAATTCTACACCGCATACATCTTCATGGGAAGCTCATTCATTTTCATGGAACGCTTCGTCATTCACTACATGGAAAGTTACAGTTTCCGCAGTCTGGAGGAAATCGTCGGAAAGGAGAAACTGACCCGCACCGTCATCTACGGCGGCGGACTCTACTGCCGCATGTTCCTGCTCTCGCAGACTTGTGTGGCAAATGAACCGGTCAACCGGAAAATCATCGGAATCATCGACGACAATCCATCTCTTCGCGGTCTGAATGTCTACGGACTGGACGTTCTCGGCACGACCCGCGACCTGGCGAAGCTGAAAGAAAAATACCAATTCGATGAAATCATCATTGCGCTGCGTCTCATAACCGATGAAAAGCGCAAAAAACTTATAGATTTCGGCAAACGCAGCGGCATCCTCGTGGAAGAGTTTCAGTGCTGTCTGAAGCAAATTCCCGCAGAAAACTCAGAGCTGACGGATGAGGAGAAAATCTCATGACCTTCAAACAGAAAATAGAGTCGGGAAGCATCAAAGTCGGGATTATCGGTCTCGGCTACGTCGGGCTTCCGCTCGCCGTTGAATTCGGCAAAAAATTCGACACCGTCGGATTCGATCTCAAAAAAGAACGTCTCGATATGCTCGCTTCCGGCGTCGATCTGACACTCGAAACATCCTCCGAAGATCTCCACGCGGCAAAACACCTGACCTTCTCCAACGACAAAAATGCGCTTGCCGACCGCGACGCCATCATCGTCGCCGTGCCAACCCCCGTCGACAAGTACAACCGTCCCGATCTCACCCCGCTTTACAAAGCGAGCCGAACCGCCGGGGAAATTCTGCATCCGGGAATGATCGTCATCTACGAAAGCACCGTCTACCCAGGCTGCACCGAAGAGGACTGCGTGCCGGTTCTGGAACAGTATTCCGGACTCAAATTCAACCGTGATTTCTTCTGCGGCTACTCGCCGGAACGCATCAATCCGGGTGACAAGGAGCACACGCTTCTCAAAATCAAAAAAATCACCTCCGGCTCCACCCCCGAAGCCGCCGAAAACGTCGACGCCCTTTACAGCGCAATTCTGCATGGAGGAACTTACAAAGCAAGCACCATCAAGGTCGCGGAAGCGGCAAAAGTCATTGAAAACAGCCAGAGAGACCTCAACATCGCCTTCGTCAATGAACTCGCGAAGATCTTCCATCTGATCGGCATTGACACAAATGAAGTGCTTGATGCGGCGGGAACGAAATGGAACTTCCTGAAGTTCAAACCCGGACTCGTCGGCGGACACTGCATCGGCGTTGATCCGTACTATCTCACACACAAAGCGCAAGCGCTCGGCTACCTCCCGGAAGTCATTCTCGCCGGACGCCGCATCAATGACGGCATGGGGAAATATGTTGCGGAACGGGTCGTCAAACAGATGATCAAAAAAGGACACACCATTCTGAATTCGCGGGTTCTCCAGCTCGGAATCACATTCAAGGAAAACTGCCCCGATATCCGCAACTCGCACGCAGTCGATGTGGTTCGCTGTCTGAAAGAGTTCAGCTGCGACGTCACCGTCTACGACCCGTGGGCGGATCCCGCGGAAGTGGAGCGGGAATACGGAATTGCCTCAAAGAAAAACATCGGCGAACTCGCCTCCGATTACGACGCCGTGATTCTCGCTGTCTCCCACCGCCAGTTCGCCGACCTCGACGTAGCCGCGTTCGGCAAGAAAAACGCGGTGATTTTTGACATCAAGGGCATCCTCCCGAAAGAGAACATAACGGGGAGACTTTAAGTGAAACGCCACATCGAAAATTCGCGGATTCTCATCACCGGCGGAGCCGGATTCATCGGCTCAAACCTCGCGGAAAAACTGCTCGCACAGAACAATAAAGTCACAGTTCTCGACAACTTTTCCACCGGAAAACGGGAGAATCTGCGTCCGTTTGAACAAAATCCGAACTTCCGTCTCATCGAAGGCGACATCCGCGATCCGGAAACCTGCCGGGAAGCAGTCCGCGACATTGACTATGTTCTGCATGAAGCCGCACTCGGAAGCGTTCCGCGATCCGTCAAGGATCCCATGACCAGCACAGCAGTCAACATTCTCGGTTTTGTAAACATGCTTTACGCCGCGCAGGAAGCGAAAATCCGCCGTTTTGTCTATGCTTCCAGCAGCTCGGTTTACGGCGACAGCCCCGTTCTTCCGAAAACGGAGGACGCCATCGGCAAGCCGCTAAGCCCGTACGCGATCACGAAATACGCGGACGAGCTGTTCGCGGGAAACTTTCACGATCTGTACGGAATCGACACCGTCGGTCTGCGTTTTTTCAACGTCTTCGGACGCCGCCAGGATCCGGCCGGAGCATACGCGGCGGTCATTCCGAAATTCATACAATGCCTGATGCGCCACGAACGTCCCGTCATCAACGGCGACGGCTCATTCAGCCGCGACTTCACCTACGTTGAAAACGTCGTTCAGGTTCATGAACTTGCGCTTCTTGCGGAAAAAACGGAAGCAGTCAATCAGGTCTACAACGTTGCATTCGGCGAGCGTACCACGCTCAATGAACTGTTTGCATATTTGCGCGAGGAGCTTTCCGCATTCGATCCGGAAATTTCAAAGATCGAACCGGTCTACGGACCGGGGCGTTCCGGAGACATTCCGCACAGTCTGGCGGATATCGGGAAAGCGGAAAAGCTCCTGGGCTACGCGCCCGAATACAGTGTCCGGGAGGGGCTCAAGCAGGCCGCCGCCTGGTACTGGTCGAATTTAAAATAAAAAAGGTTGAAATAATAAAAAACAAAAGGGACGAAAAAGGGTGACAAAATGACGGCAAAGAAGAAAAAAGTATTTGTCTCGGGATGTTACGACATGTTGCATTCCGGTCACGTGGCCTTCTTTGAAGAGGCCGCATCCCACGGAGATCTCTACGTCGGGCTCGGTTCCGACCAGACGATCTATGAACTGAAGGGA
This sequence comes from uncultured bacterium, assembly GCA_900549415.1. Taxonomy (GTDB): domain Bacteria; phylum Verrucomicrobiota; class Lentisphaeria; order Victivallales; family UBA1829; genus UBA1829. Next base: position 21,738 of record URNX01000043.1, on the reverse strand, counting down.
CGCAGGACGATCAACTCCAATGCGGAACGGCTCTACATGGTCAAGGCGCTTCGCTGCGTCAAGGACGCGTGGATCAGCTCCGGAAGCGGGCTGCTCGATTTCGAAAAAGAACTCCGGGAACTGAAACCGGATATTTTTTTCGTAAATACGGACGGGTACACGCCGTCGAAGGAAAAACTCTGCAAAGAACTCGGAATCGAACTGATGGTCAGCAAACGCCTGCCGTCGGCGGGACTTCCCGCGCGCTCCACGACGTCGCTGCGCCAGGAATGCCGCATTCCGTACCGAGTCGAACTCTGCGGCGGATGGCTTGATCAGCCGGCGGTCAACTCGGTCTGTCCGGGATCCGTCATTGTCATGTCGATTGAACCGACCGTTGAATTCAATGACCGGGCGGGCATGGCGACAAGCTCGCGCAAGAAAGCGATCGAGCTCTGGCAGACCCAGTTTCCGGTCGGCGACCGCGAACAGCTCGCGCATCTTCTGTTCTGCGTGGAAAATCCGCCGGGAACTAAGGCGGTCAGCGGATCGCAGGATCAGCTCGGTCTTCTGCTTCCCGGACTCAACAAACTCAATTACGACAACGGATACTGGCCGGTTTCGATCGAATCGGTCACAGATGACGCCGTCTTGAATTTTATCGCGGACAAGCTCTGGCTGGTTGCGCTCCCCCAGCGTCAGCGCGACTACGACGTGCTTGCGAACACCAGCGTCAATCCGGTGAGCGCGAAGAAACTCGCGGATGCGACGGAGCGCTGCTGGCAGGCGATGCTGAACGGCGACGCCAAAGGCTGGGGCGAAGCGACACGCACCTGTTTTGAAGCCCAGCTTGAAATGTATCCGAACATGCTCACGGCAGACGTCTCCGAGGCGGTGGAACGATACCGCTCCGGGGCGTACGGCTGGAAACTCACCGGATGCGGAGGCGGAGGATATCTCATTCTCGTTTCCGACCGGGAGATTCCGAACGCCATCAAGGTTCAGCCATGCCGGAACATTTCCTGAAAAACACCGTCGGGGATTGTCTCTGACGGTTTCAATACCGAAAGGACATAAGGAATGAAAAAGGCCCTCATCACCGGAATCACAGGTCAGGACGGTTCGTATCTGACGGAACTGCTGCTGGAAAAAGGATATGAAGTTCACGGCATCATGCGCCGCGCCAGCACATTCAACACAGGACGAATCGACCATCTGTACAAAGATCCCCATCTGGAAGGCGTCCGCCTCTTTCTCCACTACGGAGATCTGACAGATTCCAGCAATCTCAACAGACTGATCGAAAAGATTGCCCCGGAAGAGATCTACAATCTCGGTGCCCAGAGCCATGTCCGCGTCTCTTTCGACGTTCCGGAATATTCCGCCGATGCAGACGCCCTCGGCGTGCTCCGCCTCCTCGATGCCGTCCGCGAAACCGAAGTCAACGCCCGTTTTTACCAGGCCTCCACCTCCGAACTGTTCGGTCTCGTGCAGGAAGTCCCCCAGCGCGAAACAACGCCGTTCTACCCGCGCAGCCCCTACGCCGTCGCCAAGCTCTACGGGTTCTGGATCACAAAAAACTATCGCGAAGCCTACGGACTCCACGCATCGAACGGCATTCTCTTCAACCATGAATCCCCGCGCCGCGGCGAAACATTCGTCACCCGCAAAATCACCATGGCCGCAGCAAGAATCGTACGCGGTCTTCAGGACTGCTTCTACATGGGCAACATCGACGCCCGCCGCGACTGGGGCTACGCCAAAGACTATGTCAAGATGATGTGGATGATGCTCCAGCAGGAAAAACCCGACGACTATGTTGTCGCCACCGGGGAAATGCACACAGTCCGCGAATTCATTGAAAAGACTTTCGAGCACGTCGGACACCCGATCGAATGGAAGGGCAAAGGCGTGGATGAAGTCGGAATCGACACAAAGACCGGAAAGACCGTCATGCGCATCGACCCGCGCTATTTCCGTCCGGCGGAAGTGGAACAGCTCCTCGGCGATCCCTCAAAGGCGAAAAAACAGCTCGGCTGGGTTCCGGAAGTCAAATTTGAACAGCTGGTCAAAATCATGATCGAAGGCGACCTCCGTCTTCTTGACAAACCCGGCTACGAAATCGGCTTCTGAACGGAGAACGGACATGATTGACAAGAATGCAAAAATCTTCATCTGCGGTCACCGCGGAATGGTCGGCAGCGCCTGCGTCCGCAAATTCGAAAAAGAGGGATACACCAACATCCTGAAGCGCACTCATGCGGAACTCGACCTCCGCAACCAGGCGGCGGTGAAGGAATTTTTTGAGAGGGAAAAACCGGAATACGTCATTCTCGCCGGAGCCAAAGTCGGCGGGATTATGGCGAACAAGCTGCACTGTGCGGAGTTCCTGCTCGAAAACCTCGAAATTCAGAACAATGTCATCATGCAGAGCTATCTGAACGGCGTAAAGAAATTCTGTTTTCTCGGTTCAAGCTGCATCTATCCCTGTCAGGCGCCGCAGCCGATCAAGGAGGAGTACCTGCTCACAGGTCCGCTGGAACCGACCAACGAAGGATACGCGCTCGCCAAAATTTCCGGCTACAAGCTCTGTCTCTACCTCTCGAAACAGTACGGCTGGCCGACTGTCAGCCTGATGCCCTGCAACCTTTACGGAACAAACGATACTTATGATCTGGTGAACGGACACGTCTTCCCGACCTTCGTCCGCCGTTTTGTGGAAGCCGCGCGCGAAAACCGCCCGGAAGAGGTTCTCTGGGGAACCGGCAAGCCGCTGCGCGAATTTCTGCATGTGGACGATGTGGCGAATGCAGTCTACTATTTCATGCAAAACCGGAGCGAACCGGAGGTCATCAACATCGGTTACGGTTCGGACATCACAATCCGTGAACTCGCGGAAAAAATCGCGAAAGCCGCCGGATTCAAGGGAGAACTCAAGTGGGATTCGACCAAGCCCGACGGCATGTACCGCAAGCTGATGGATTCCTCAAAAGCCCGCTCGCTCGGCTGGAAGCCGCAGATCACGCTTGACGAGGGAATCGAGCGGACCGTGAAGGAGTTCGCTTCCGGAATCGGGAAGCTTCATCACGGCTGAAACAAAGCTGAGAAAAATGTCTGATTCAAGCAATGCAAAACGGATTGCGGAGAATACGGTTATTCTCTACATCCGCATGATCATCCTGCTCGGAATCTCTCTCTACACCTCCAGAGTTCTGCTGGAGGTGCTTGGAGTCGAAGACTACGGGATCTACAACATTGTCGGAAGCATTGTTGTTCTTTTCTCCTTCCTGAGCAACTCGATGATGAGCGCGACTCAGCGTTTCATTGCGTTTGAAATCGGACGGAAAGACGGAAACGTCTCTCATATTTTCCGCTGTTCTCTGGCGCTTCATGTTCTGCTGGCGGCGGTATTCGGTGTTCTCTCCGAAGCGGTCGGCGTTCCGGTGCTCAACAAGGTGCTGAACATCGAAGCGTCCAGAATGGCGGCGGCGAACTGGGCATTCCAGTTCTCGCTCCTGGTGTTTCTGCTCCAGATTATCCGCGTCCCGTTTTTTGCGCTGCTGATTGCATATGAAAAGATGGGAGCCTACGCGTTTCTGAACATTCTGGAAGCCGTCACAAAACTTGCGGCGGTCATCACGCTCTGCCATATTCATGCGGACAAACTGATTCTTTTCTCCGGATTGTATTTTGCCAGCCAGGTGCTGATGCTGATTCTGTTCTGTCTCTGGTGCCGGAAACTTTTTCCGCAGATTTCGTTCACCATGCTGTTCCGGAAGGCGGATATTCTTCAGCTCTGCTCCTTCTCCGGCTGGAGCATGCTGGGAAGCTTTGCGAACATTCTGAGACAGCAGGCGGTGAACCTTCTGATCAACGTTTTCTGCGGAGTCCGGCTCAATTCGGCCGTCGGCGTCGCCCAGCAACTGAGTTCAACAGTGTTCAACTTCGTCGCCGGCTTTCAGACCGCGTTCAATCCGCCCCTTATCAAAAAATATGCGGAAAAGGAATACAAGGAACTGTTTCAGCTGATTGCGGGAGCCTCCAAATACTCGTTTTACCTGCTCTATTTCTTTGCGCTCCCCCTGCTCTGCACGGCGCCGTTCGTGTTCGGGATATGGCTCAAAGAGGTTCCGCAATACACGATTGAATTCTGCCGCTGGGAAATCATCGGAATGTTTTTCGACGCGCTCTCCGCGCCGCTCTGGACGACTTCGCAGGCGACGGGCAGAATCCGGGGATATCAGATTCTCATGGCCGCAATCATTGTGGCGAATCTCCCCGCGGCGTATCTGATTCTGTTTTTTCACCTCTCTCCGGTCTACATCTTTGTCGCACGCGCGGCCTTCAACGTCCTGGCGTTCGCCGCACGCATTGTGTTCCTGCGCGGACAAGTGCGTCTTCCGGTGTTTTTCTATCTCAGAAAAGCCGTTCTGCCGATTTTCGGAGTCGTTGCGCTGACTCTTCCGCTTCCGCTGCTCTGTTCTTCCGGCGAAATCGGCTGGGGGAAATTTCTGCTGACCGGAACGGTCTGCGCGCTATCGGTTCCCGCGGCGGTTTTCTTTGCCGGAATGAACGCATCCGAACGGGGGCTTCTCAAAAGTTATCTTGTTCAGAAGCTGAACGGAATCCGCGGCAGATTCAAGCGAGTGTAAGCAAATTCTTTATGTTCTTATTCCAGCCATGCTTGAAAATACCCGGAAAAGTTGTATAGTAAGGACACGGAGGAGACGACTGATGAAGAGAATTACCGGCAGCGTTTATACATTTGAAAATATGATCCGCGGTCATTTTCTGTATGTGGACAAAACGGAACATATCTGGAAGCTGGCTGCACCTCCTCAGGAAATGTATTTCCTCTCCCGCCCCCGCCGCTTCGGAAAATCCCTGATGATCTCCACGCTCAAAGCCCTCTTCGAGGGACGCAGGGAGCTGTTTGACGGACTGGCGATTTCAAAGAAGAATTATGACTGGAAACCGTATCCGGTCATACACCTTGATATGGGCAACTGCTCCGCAAAAACGCCCGAAGCGCTGAACGCTTTCCTTGAAGACTTGCTCCACGCCATTGCCGCAGAGCATGGAGTTGCCCTATCCGGACAATCCAATGCAACCCGCTTTGAATCTCTGATTTCCGCTTTGAGCAAACGCGAACAAGTGGTCATCCTGATTGATGAATATGACAAACCCATTCTGAACAACGTAACGAATCCGCAGGCGGATGCAATTCTCGGCGTTTTGAAAGGCTTCTATTCTACGGTTAAAACCTGCGAAAACCTGGAACGTTTCGTTTTCATCACCGGCGTGACGAAATTCTGCCATGTCTCCCTGTTCTCCGACCTCAACAACCTGACGGACATCACCATGCGAGCCGACTATGCGAACATGTTCGGGTACACGCAGGCGGAGCTGGAACACTATTTCGGCGACCGAATCGAAGCAACCGCGCAAGCTCAGAAAATTCCGGTGAATGAACTCAAAAAGAAACTCAAAGACTGGTATGACGGCTATCGTTTCGAGGAAAACTCCGAATCTGTCTACAACCCGGTTTCCATTGCAAAATTCTTCGAGAACGACGGAAAGTTCGACAACTACTGGTTCGCAACCGGGACTCCCTCCTTCCTCATGGAACTCGCAAAGAAAACCGACTTCAACTTCGAAGACGCCGTATCGAAAGCGGTTCCCGGGGTGACATTCGATTCGTTCGAAATTCACAACATCGACCCCGTAACCCTGCTGCTGCAGACGGGATACCTCACCATTAAATCCAGTGAAATCCGGTTCAACAAACGCTGGTTCTGGCTTGACTTCCCGAATGAGGAAGTCGCTGAATCATTCAGCACATATCTGCTGAACAGCTATGTCGGCAAAACCCGGCGCGAAGTCAGCAGTTTCTCCGCGGATCTGGCAACCGCTTTTCTGGAAGGCGATCTGAAACAGGCGAGAAAACTTCTCGAAACGTTCTTTGCTGGCATACCCTACACGATCCACAAAAAAAGCGAAGCAACATTCCACTCCATCTTCTACGCGATATTCCGTCTGCTCGGATTCAATATCGAAGCGGAATCCTGCACAAACGACGGACGCATTGATGCGGTTGTCCAGACGGACGATCATATCTATCTCTTTGAATTCAAGCTGGATGAGGACAACTCCGCATTGCCGCAAATCAAAGAGAAAGCCTACTTCAGAAAATATCTTCACTCTTCAAAGAAAATCACTCTGGTCGGGGTCAACTTTGATTCAGAAAAAGGTCAGCTTATCAACTGGCAGACCGAAGACGTTGCATCCGTATGAAAATCTGTAATGAAAAACTCTGTTGCGGGTGCGGCGTCTGCAAAGTCGTATGTCCGCAAAACGCCATATGCATGACTGCAGACGAACGCGGTTTTCTTCATCCGGAAGTTGCGGAAGAACTGTGCGTAAACTGCGGTCTCTGCAGAAGACACTGTCCGCTTCTCTGTGAAAATCCAAAACCGGACCCCGGCGTCTTCTCCAGTTATGCGGCATGGAATAAAGATGCAAAGGAACTCAAGGAATCGACCTCCGGCGGAATCTTCTGGCTGCTCGCAAAAGAAGTCCTCGCGCAAAACGGCGTGGTCTTCGGCGCGGTCTGGACGGAAGACTGGAAAGTCCGCCACACGTTTGCCGAAACCCCGGAAGAGGCGGAAAAATTCCGCCAGTCCAAATACATGCAGAGCGAAACCGGCGATGCATATCTCCAAGTCCGCGACTTTCTCAAAGCCGGACGCAAAGTTCTGTTCTCCGGAACGCCCTGTCAGGTGGCGGCTCTGCGAAGTTTTCTCGGAAAACCGGAACCGGATCTGCTGACAACCGACATCATCTGCCACGGAGTCCCCTCCGCCGCAGTATTCGGAAGATACCGCGCGTATCTGGAAAAACTTCATCATGCGAAAATGACATATTACCGTTTCCGCAACAAGGTTCCGAGCTGGGCGGACTGCAAGAACGAAGCGCGCTTTGACAACGGAGAAATCCATGCACCCGAACTCTTCGAAGATCCCTATTTCACGGTCTTTGTTCAGAATCTCTCCCTGCGTGAATCCTGCTATTCCTGCCGCTTTGCGAATGCCGAACATCCGGCCGACATCACGATTGGAGATTTCTGGGGATTCACCCATAACTCCTTCCGGTTCTTCCACTATCAGCGCGGATGCTCGTTCGTCATGGTCAACACCGCGCGGGGCGCGGAAGCCTTCCGTAAAATCATGCCGCAGCTGGTCTGCACGCCGCGGCCGGTTTCGGAAGCCGCAGGAGTGAATACGAACCTTCTGCATCCGCAGCCGAAACCGGAAAACGCGGAAATCTTCTGGAGCCGCTTTGCGGATCCCGCGTTGAATTTTGCGGAAATCTGCAACGGCTTGACCTCAACGAAAAATCTTTCGGGGGCCGCATACAAGCTGCTGATGTTAAAAGCGAAATACCGTTTTCTCTTTCCCGTCAAACTCATCCGCAGGCTGCTCCGCCGATAACAGCAAAGGATCCACATGCACCCTCTGATAAAAAAAATTCTCCGTCCGCCATACCGGATGATTGTCGATTTCTTTCACGACTGCCATATCCGCCGGCAGACAAAGACTCTGGCGAAGCTTCAGTCCGGCAAAAAGCGGATTTTCTATCTCGGCGTTACCATGCATTCGAACCTCGGCGATCTGGCGCAATACCACTGCATCGGCAAATGGCTGAGAGCAAATTATCCGGAACACGAAATCGTGGAACTGGAAGCGGAAACCGTCGTTTCCAGACGCTTCGGCTTCATGGATCTTTTCCGCAAAGCGCTGAAACCGGACGACCTGATTTTCTTCCAGAGCGGTTACACGACGCAGGATCTCGGCGGGCTCCACGACGAAATGCACCGTCTGATTGCAACGGAATTTCCGGAGCAGCCGATGGTCATGATGCCGCAGACCGTCTTCTTTGTTCATGAAGAGAACCGGCGCAGGACGGCGCTCGCGTGCAACCGGGCGCGGAAAATGCTCTTTCTCGCCCGCGACCGCATTTCATTTGAGCAGGCCAGAGCCATGTTCCCCGACCTCGCGGTTCATCTTTATCCAGACATCGTCACTTCGCTGATCGGGAAATATCACTTCGATTCGCCACGCGAAAAAGTGCTCTTCTGCTGCCGCAACGACGGAGAAAAGAAGTACTCCGACGAGGAAATCGCGAATCTGCGCAAAAAACTTGCGGCGTTCGTTGAAACGGAACTCTCCGACACCACGGTTCCCGTCAGAGCGACGGAACTCCGCAAACATCTCCGGCATTATCTGGAGGAGATTTTCAGGCGTTATTCCCGATACCGCGCAATCGTCACCGACCGCTACCACGGAACAATATTCTCGCTGATTGCGGAAACTCCGGTCATCATTCTCAAGACGACCGACCACAAGGTCATCACCGGAGCGGAGTGGTTCCGCGGAGTCTACGACGACCGTGTTTACACCGCGGAGACTCTCGACAACGTCGAGCCGATTCTCAGGAAGATCCTTCAGAATCCCCCGCAGGGAAAGACGGATGATTATTTTGAGCGCAATTACTATCGGAAGCTCAAAGCGCTGATCGAATCCTCCATTCTCGCGAAGGAGGAAAAATGAAGGTTCTGTGGATCACAAACATTCTGCTTCCGGACATCTGCTCCGCGATGGGCTGGAATGCACCCGTCACCGGTGGCTGGATGTCCGCACTCGCCGGATTTCTGACCGGAGCTCACCCCGAACTTGAACTTGCGGTCGCCTCCGTCGGCCCCGTCGAAGAACTTGTGAAAAAAAAGGTCGGCGAAATCCGCTGTTTCATTCTTCCGCAGACAAAACGCTCCGGATGCTGGAAAGCGATTCAGCAGAAGCTCGCGCCCGAAGTCATTCACATTCACGGAACCGAATACGCATACGGGCTGGAGTGGATCCGCGAATGCGGGAACGCGCATGCCGTTGTCTCCATTCAGGGACTTGTTGATGTTTACGCCCGTTACAGTCTCGGCGGAATTGAGCGCGGCGAACTGAAAAAATACCGGACCCTTCAGGATTATCTGCGTCCATCGCTTCTGAAACTGCCGCAGCGGATGGCGGAGCAGGGACGGCTCGAAATCGAGTATATGAAAACATGCGGACACTTCATCGGGCGGACCGAATGGGACCGCGTGCATCTCTGGGCGGTCAACCCGTCGGCGAAGTATCACTTCTGCAACGAGATGCTCCGCGAACCGTTCTACCATGCGCGCTGGACCCGTTCCGAGTGCGAACCGCACACGATTTTCCTCTCGCAGGGAGCCGCTCCGCTGAAGGGACTGCATCAGGTTCTCAAAGCGATGCCGCTGATTCTGCGTGAGTTCCCGGATGCAAAAATCCGTCTTGCCGGAAGCAATATTTTCTCCAGAAAAACTCTGCGGGAAAAACTGAAATTTTCACTTTACGCCAACTATATCTCAAGTCTGATAAAACGTCTCGGACTCCAGGGACATTTTGAAGCGCTCGGTCTCTGCCCGCCGGAACGGATGGTCGCAGAGCTGAAGCGATGCAATGTGTTCATCTGTCCCTCCAGCATCGAGAACAGCCCGAATTCCCTCGGGGAAGCCCAGCTGACGGGCGTTCCGTGCATCGGCTCTTATGCCGGCGGAGTTCCGGACTTTGCCGCGGACGGAGCCGCCCTGCTCTACCGTTTTGAAGAAACGGAGATGCTGGCGGATCACGTCTGTTCCGTTTTCCGCAGTCCGAAACTGGCGGAAAAACTCTCCGCCGCGGCGGCGGACGCGGCGGCGAAACGGCACGACCGCAATGCGATCTGCGAAGAGATGATGCGGATTTACAGGGAGATCGCCGGATAATGCCTCCGATTCTTTACATGCTCTGCGCAGTTCTCCTCCATGCGTTCGGAGAACTCTTTTACTACATCTTTCACATGACGGCGTTCTACGCGCTGTTCTCGCTCGTCAGCATCGGGCTTTTCCTGTACGGGATCTGGCAGGGACGTTCGAAGAAAGAAGCGGTCTGCACCCGCCTCATCTCCTTCACATGGGTCGTGCTCTGTCTGATCCAGTGGGGCGTTCTGCTCCGCGTGTTCAACAGCGACTGGGAGATTTTCGAAGACATGAGCACGAGCGGAATCATCAGCTACATTCTGTGTTACAAATATTACGTGCTGAGTCTGCTTCCAATTTTTGCGTTCCGCCAGGAGCTTACGCCGGAAACGATGCCGCGTCTGGCAAAGCTCGGGATTGCTACCGGCGTCTGCTTCCTCGTTCTCTTTCTGGTCAATTCGCCGTATCTGCTGCTCAGCTCGTACGACGATGTGGAACTGATCGGAATGGACGACACTCCAAGCGTCCGGTTCCTCGCCAACGTCATTATCTCAATAGGAATGCTGAACATTTTTCTGATTTTCTTCTCGCCGTATCTGCCGAAATCCTGCAATCTGTTCAACTTCGGAATCTGGTTCATAGCGTTTGTCATGCAGCTCCGCGGCGCGGGCCGGACGGGGATTGTGTATTTTGTCATGCTCGGTCTGCTGGCGTTTTATCTGCGTTTCAAACTGCTGAAAACCGTTCTCCTCTGCGCGATCGTGGCCGGTGCATTGATCGCGATCGACAGCTACACCGACTCCCGCCTGTTCGGGCATATCATGGAACGCGGATTGGAGGACTCCAGATCCAGCATCAATGAGTATCTGATGGACGACCTTGACGAAACTCCGGACGACTGGATCATCGGGCGCGGCCTGAACGGCAAATACTTCTGTCCGAAGTTCACCACCCCGGTTCCGACCTGGCGTTATGAAATCGAAACCGGCGTCCTTCATCTGATTCTGCGCGGAGGATATCTCTATCTGGTCTTCTTCATCCTGCCGCTGCTGCTGTGCGCCATTTACGGATTCTTCGGGAAAAACCTGTTCTGCAAAGCGGCGGCGGGACTTCTGCTGATCCGAATTGCAATGCTCCTTCCGTTCGGTCTGCCCGTCTATTCCGTGGCCGACGTCATGACCTGGTTCCTTGCGGGTCTCGCCTGCTGTCCAGGAATCCGCAATGCGACCGATGAAGAAATCCGCAGGAAATACTTCCGTTTTCCCGAAAAGAAACAGCTGGAATCAAAGGAGGTTCAGGCTTCATGAAAATACTTGAATTTCATTACTGGCAATGTCTGCACTCGATGATTTCCGGAACGTTCTGGACTCTCTTTCACCGCATTTACAGCCGCCTGACCGGAGTGGAACTCGGAACCGGATGCAGATTTCAAGGGAAATCGGTGTTTCACCGTCTGCCGGAAAGCCGGATTGAAATCGGGAAAAACTGCATTTTCAATTCCGCCCCCGCATCCAATCTGATCGGCGTTTCCGCTCCCTGCATTCTGACGACTCTGAATTCCGGAGCCGTGCTGGAAATCGGCAACGAGTGCGGCTTCTCCGGAACGCGTATCGCCGCGGCTCTGCACGTCCGCCTCGGAAACCGCGTCCGCTGCGGCGCAAACACCGTCATCTGCGACACCGACTGGCATCCCGATGATCCCCGCGCCGGCAAAGATGCTCCCGTCGTAATCGAAGACGACGTCTGGCTCGGGCTCGGTGCAATTGTCCTGAAGGGCGTAACCATCGGAGCCGGAAGCGTCATCGGAGCCGGAAGCGTGGTGACCCGCGACATTCCGCCGCACACCGTCGCCGCCGGAAATCCCTGCAAAGTCATAAAACAGCTGAAACCATGAAACGCAACCGCACACTTCTGATTCCTGCCGGAATCATTCTTCTCTTTCTGCTTCAGCTGCTGCTTTTGCATTGGCTCTCTCCGCTGCTTTCCAGAGACGGCATCGCCTATCTGGAAAGCGCGAAACTCTGGGGAGACCCGGTTTGCCGGGAAACCTGTTTTCTCCATTCGGCGCACGCGCAATTTCCGCTTTTCATATCCGCCATGAGCCTCGGAGCTACGCTCTTTCATCTGCCGTATGAACTCTCCGGACAGCTGATCTGCGCTTTCTCCGGCGTTCTGTTTCTCTGCATGGTTTACTTGCTGTGCCGTCAGATTTCCGGCAACACGGAATTTGCGGTTCTGACCGTTCTGATTCTGGCGTTCAGCTCCTCCCTGCTCTCGCTGTCTCTGGAAATCCAGCGCGAACTTCCGTATCTGGCAGGAGCGGCGGCGTTTCTCTTCTGCGCGTCAGCGTTCTTCCGCAGCGGACGCCGGTTCGCAGGCGCGGGAATGGCTCTGACGGCGGCCGTCGCGATGTGCACCCGGATAGAAGCCTTCTTTCTCCCGGCGGCGGCGATCCTCTTTTTCGGCGGAGCGGCTTTCTGGAAACTCTGTTCCTGGAAACTCGCATTCAAAGCATGGGGCTGGCTTGCCGCGGCGTACGCAGTCACCTATCCTCTGGCATTCATGCTCATGACGCCGGAAAAATCAACCTTCCCGCTGCTGTTTTATCTGGGTCCTCTGCTGAAAAAACTGGGGGTGCTGCAATGAGTTTCTGGGAAAGCATCAACAAAATCATCGAAATTCTGCACATTCAACTGTTTGTGACCGCCTGCGCGGGAGCGGTCTTCCTTGCGCTTTATTTCCGCAAACAATGGAAGTGGATTCTGCTTTTCGCCGCGCTCGGGGGCTTCGCCTGGCTGTGGCGCTGGGCAAGCGCCGCCTATTCCGCCCGCTACTATTCCATATTTCTGATTCCGGCGGCGATGCTGACGGCGGGAGGCATGATCGTCCTTGCCCGGGCCGCAGTCCATTTCATCCCCGCGGCAAAGGAGAAAAAAACAAAGATTCTGCGGATTCTGCTGATCGTTTTCGCTCTCCTCGCAATCGCCGGTTCGATCCTGAAAACTTTCCGCATTCCTCCGCAGGACGCGGTTCTCCTCGCCGTCTGCAAAACGCTTCGCGAAACGGCGAAAGAGGAGGATGTCCTGCTGACCGACATGGAACAGGGGGCCAGAATCAGATATTATTCCGGAATAAGGCGCATTTTCGTCCTCGACGAACTCTGGGGGAAAGACTCCGCGCAGTTCCGTTCATTTGTCAACGGCTTCTCCCCCTCCGGCGCCCCGGTCTGGTTTCTGACGCGGAATCATCCCGGCGAAGCCTGCAAAACAATGAATCTCCAGCTTGTCGAGCGGGGATTCGCCAACCGGAAAAAGACAAAATCGCTTTATCTGTTCCGCTATCTTCCACCCGCAAAGAACGGAAAGACGCTGAACCTCGATGCGGCACAGCTCCGCACATGGAAACTTGACGCATCCATTAAGCAGAAATCCGCCAGCAGGTTCGACAAAGCGACCGGGCGGATGCAGATTCTGGAATTCGGGGAGACCAAGTTCCAAAGTCCGTACATTCAAGTCACGGAACCCTGCTCCGTCTCCTTCACGCTCCGTCCGCAGGGCAGTCTCTGGCTCGAAATCTTCGCGATCCGGAAAAATCCTGAAAACGGCGTTGCGGAGGGAACACACATCGGACGCATCTCGAACATCGTGGACACCCGCCCGATCCGTTACACCGTTCCGCTGGTCTGGGATAAAAACAGTGCGGGAACGGTTGCGCTCTGCCTGAACTTCATGCATGCCAACTTTGCGGTTGAGCAAATTGAAATATCGACTTCGGAGCAAGGAAAATGAACGTCGTTTTCATTGAAGCAACTCAGGATTACCCTCACCGTTTCAGTGCGGGAAACGTTAAAGTGGAATTCATTGGACGCGGACTCGTCGAAAACGGCGCGCAGGTTTCCATCATCAACAGTCCTCTCGGCAAAATGTATCCCGCAGAAGACCGGGAAGGTTCAACCGACTGGGGAGCACGTTATTTTTTCCCCCCGCGCAACGGCGGTTTTTTCCGGAAAATTTTCGCCGGGACACGCTGGATTCATAAAAAAATCAAAGAATTGCGCCGTCCCGGCGATGAAAATATCCTGATTGTAGAAGGCGGATATTTTCCCTGTTTCCTCCACTACTGTCTCTCCGGACGTCTTCTCGGATACCGGGTTGTCGCGATTTTTCACGAATGGCAGCCCAGTTTTGCGAATGCCGGCATCCTCAAACAGCTGAACAATCTGCTGCAAGGCTACTGCTTCGGATATTTTGTTCATGCGATTCTGCCGATCAGCCATTTCCTGAAACAGAAAGCGGAACGTTTTCACAAACCGCAGATGCTGCTGCCGATTCTCGGAGAGTTTGACAGGAAGCCCGATGAAGGCAAAGCGGGAACTTATTTCTCCTACTGCGCACAGGCCGGATATTTCCGCATCATTCAATTTCTGCTCGATGTCTGGAAGCATCTTCCGGCAAACGTGCAACTCCGGATGGTTCTCTCCGGACAGCCGGCAGAACTCGAACGGGTTCAGCGGGAAATCGCAAAGCGCAACCTCTCCGCACAAATCACCGTGCAGACAAAACTCCCGTATGTGGAACTCCGCGCCCTCTATGCGAACTCCGCCGGTCTCCTCATCCCGCTCGACCCGGGATCACTTCAGGACAAGGCGCGTTTTTCGCAGAAAATCGCCGAATATCTGGCAACCGGACGCCCCGTCGTCACAACCGCGGTCGGGGAAATCCCCTATTACTTCAAACACGGCGTCGATGCTTATGTGACAAAGTTTTCACCCGGAGAATACGCTGACTGCCTCAATTTCATTCTTGAACATCCGCGGGCGGCCGACGCCGTCGGCGCCGCCGGACATGAACTCGGCGCGAGCGAATTCAATTACCACACGTTCGGGAAAACGCTGACCGCGTTCTTCCGCGATACGGTCTGCCGGAAAAAACAGAAATGACAAGGCTGAACTCATGAACAAAAATTTTTTCTATGTTGACACGTTTGATTTCTCCCGGGAATCCTCGGGCAATGGCGGAGCGACCATCAACAACGCCGTCATCCGGCATGTTCCGGATAAGGCATGCTTCATCGGATACACTTCCGACGACGATGTTCCCGGGAAGCTCACGACAAAAACTCTTTTCGGCAGAACAATCGACGTGATTCCCGTCGCGAACTTCAGCAAATCCGGCGCGGCGAAACGTTCCCTCATGCCCGGCGCAATCCGCTTCTTCCGGTATCTCCAGCGCAGCCGGAAAGCCTGGAACGCGCTCGGAATCCGCAAGGTTTTCACGGGCAACTACATCGTCCTCTGGTACTTCGCATTCCTGACCGATTACCAGATCGCTTATTACGCCACGGGCCTCGGCAACCCGTGGCTCATCGGGCGTCACCCGTGGGCGGGGAAATACTTCTCGAAACTCTATGACTTCATCCAGTCCAGAGCGCTCCGCCGCGCACAGATCACCTGGGCGGCGGATTCGCCCGAAACATGCGCCGAATGGAACCGAATCGCCGCCCGCCACGGCACGAAAATCACCTTTGAAGCAATCCCATCCGTCGTCGACACCGACTTTTTCCGTCCGCTCGACCGCGCGGAGTGCCGCGAACGCTGGAATCTGCCCGCGGAAGCCCCTGTCTACATCTTCGTCGGACGCCTCGCGCAGGTGAAGGGCGTCGACTTGATTCTGAACGCCTTCCGCCTCGTCCTCAAAAAGCGTCCGGACGCGATGCTTCTTCTGGTCGGCGACGGCGAAGAAAAAGCGTCGCTTCAGACGCTGGCGGAGAGCCTGAATGTTTCCGCGCGGGTCCGTTTCACCGGACGCAGGAATCCGGAAGAAATCGTTTCGCTTCTTGGAGCCGCCGACGCCTCCGTGGTCGGTTCGCACGTGGAGGGTTCCTCGTTCGCAATGGTGGAACAGCTCGCCGCGGGAAAAGCCATGATCTCCACAGTGGTCAGCGGAGCGGATGATTTTATCCGCGACGGCGTCAACGGCTTCGTCGTCCGCACGCGCGACCCGGAACTCTATGCGGAAAAGATGCTCGCCGTGCTCAATCTCCCCGAAGCGGAACGCTGTTCGCGCAATCTCGCGCTGGAAAAATACTCGGAAAACGGAATGTGGGAAACTCTCAGAAAAAGGCTCCTGGAATGGAAATAAAAGATCAATGCTCCGTCATCGTCAGCTCATGGGACGGTTTTGCGGACTGCTGGCCGTTTTTTGTTCATGGTCTGAAAAAATACTGGCCGGACTGTCCGTGGCGCGTTCTGCTCATGACCACCGGATCCCTTCCGCAATTCGAGGGCATTGAAACGGTCAATCTCCAGGAAGACCGCGGCTGGGCATCCAACCTCAAGCGGACTCTGGAGCATGTCTCGACTCCGTATGTTCTTTATCTGCAGGAAGATTACTGGATTGAAAAAACAGTCGACACAGCCGCTCTGGCAAACGTTCTCGCGGAAATGCGGAAGCGGAACGCCGGATACGCGCGAATCGTCCCCGTTCCCCCGCCGGACCAGAAGGCGGAGGCGGAAACCGGACTCGGCGCATGTTCCGCCGCCAACCGCTACCGGGTCTCTCTTCAGGCCGCGTTCTGGAAAAAAAATTTTCTGGAGGAACTGCTCTTCGATGGCGAAAGCGGATTGGATTTTGAACACAAAGGCTGCAAACGCTCCGCCGCCCTCCCCGAACCGTGTCTCGCCTCCGTCCGCGACCTTCTCCCCTACGGAGCCGGAACAGCCGTCCGCAAGAGACGCTGGACAATGAGCGCAATCCGCTACGCCGGACGCGAAAACATGCAGCTTCCGTACCGCAAACGCGAAAACATTCTTGATGAACTCTGTTCAAAGATGGGCGGCACCCTTGCCGGAAAACTTCTTGCATTTCCGCTCCTCCGCCTGATGCAGTGTCTGCGCGGAGACCGCAAATGGAGGAACTATTTCAAATGAATCCGAAGAACCATGCGCCCCGCATTCTCCTGAGCGTCTACGCCTGCAGTCCCGAATGGGGTTCGGAAGTCGGAACCGGCTGGCACTGGGTGCTGGCACTGTCAAAATTTTTTCCGCTCCACGTGATCACCGAAACAGGATTCCGGAAATCCATCGAAGAACACCTTTCCGCATTTCAGGGACGCTTCCTCCCGGAATTCCATTATGTCGATATCGGCGAAAAAGGACGCGAATATTTCTGGCATCAGGGCGACTGGCGGTTCTACCGGCATTACCGCGTCTGGCAGAAAAAGGCATTCCGCACGGCCGAAACGCTCCATCGGGCGGAACCGTTTGATCTTGTTCATCAGCTCGGAATGATCGGCTTCCGCGAACCGGGCTATCTCTGGAAACTCCCCGGCGACTTTGTCTTTTTCTGGGGACCCGTCGGAGGAATGGGGGAAATCCCGTGGAGTTATCTTTCCATGCTCGGAGCAAAAACAGGACTTCTCTATTTCATCAAGAACTGCATCAACATTGCCCAGGAGTATCTCCTCCCGCGCGTCCGGAAAGCGTTCCGCCGCGCCGACACGATTTTTGCCGCGACCGTGGAAAACAAAGACTGCATTGCGAAAATCTATCACCGGGATTCCATTCTCCTCAATGAAACCGGAGCGGAACCGCACGGGAAAAGCGGAAAGAAAAAACGCTCCGGAATTCTGCAGGTTGTCTGGTGCGGAATCATGGAAAGCCGGAAAGCGCTGAACCTCGGGCTTGCGGCGGTCCGCGAACTGAAACAGGCGGGCACTCCCGTCAAACTGCATATTCTCGGCGGAGGACACGCGGAAAACCGCTGGCGCAGCCTTGCGGAAAAACTGAAAATTCAGGACTGCTGCACATGGTACGGCAAGGTCTCCCCCGCCCGCGTCCGCGAAGTCATGGAACAGGCGGACGTCATGCTCCTGACAAGCGTCAAGGAGGGAACGCCGCATGTTCTGCTGGAGGCGCTCGAACACGGGCTTCCGGTCATCTGTCACAACGCCTGGGGCATGAGCTCCGTCGTCAACGAACAATGCGGCCGACTGATTCCGCTCGCCACTCCGGAGCAAAGCATCCGGGCTTTCGCAAATGCCATGCAGGAACTCTCGAAAAACTCCGCCGAACTCGAAAAACTCTCTTCCGGCGCACTCGCGCGCGCAGAAGAGCTCTCCTGGGACAGCAAGGCTACAATCATGCGCGATTATTACCTCGGAGCTCTCACCGAAACAAGAAAGGCATTGTCATGAGTCAGGAAACAGGAAACGACAACCGTCCTCACACCAACGTCCGCCCGGGGCGCTCCCGCGCGGCGCTTGCGATACGTGCAATCGCAAACCGCATCCGCACGGAACTCTATTTTCTCCTCCGCGCACGATTCGTGAAACGCAAGGGAATGGTCCGCATTCCGTGGAGCGTCGAACTCTGGTCGCCGCATAACGACATCTCCCTCGGCGACCGCGTGCAGTTCGGTCCGGGGTGCATCGTCAACTGCGACGCACAGATCGGCGACAGCGTTCTCTTCGCCCGGAACGTCGCACTCGTCGGACGGGACGACCACCGCATCGACCTTCCCGGCGTATTGATCTGGGACGCCCCGCGCGGCGACTCCCATAAGACATTCATCGGCAGCGATGTTTGGATCGGACACGGCGCAATCATCGTCGCCGGAGTTCATATCGGCGACGGCGCGGTCGTCGCCGCCGGATCCGTCGTCGTCAAAGACGTCCCTCCGTACACCGTCGTCGGCGGCAATCCGGCGAAAGTCATAAAGAAACGTTTTGAAGGGCTGTCCGCGCAATGAAAAGAACTTTTGTTCCGCATCCGCTTGATTTGAACATTGTCGACAGTTCTTACCAGAACGTTCTCGAAGAGTGGGATCAGCACCTCAAAGATTTTCATTCCGGTTTTGCCGTCTTCTTTGAAGCGAACCTTCTCTCGCTCGCGCTCCGCAGCCATGACGTCCGGTCCTGCATCCGGCAGGCGGACTGGATCTTTCCGGACGGCGTTGCGGTCAGCAAGCTCGCCTCGCTCCACGCGAAACATCCGGTGGAGCGCATCTCCGGTCCGACTTTCATCCTGAAAGCCTGCGAATACGGACAGAGCCGCGGCTGGAAACATTTCTTCTACGGAGGAACACCGGAATCGCTGGAGACTTTGAAGCGGAAACTGCGGGAACAGTTTCCCGGAATCATCATTGCAGGCGGATACGCCCCGCCGTTCCGTCCGCTCACTCCGGAGGAAGACGCCGCGATAATCAAGCAGATCAATGATTCCGGAGCCGATTTCGTGTGGGTCGGACTCGGCGGACCAAAGCAGGAATTCTGGATTCAGGCACACCGTTCCACCCTCAAAGTTCCGGTCATGCTCGGAGTTGGCGCGGCCTTCGACTTCCATTCCGGCAAGCGTTCCTGGGCGCCCGGAATCATCCGCAGACTCGGACTCGAATGGTTCTGGCGTATGTGTTCCGGCGGACGGCGCACGCTCTTCCGCAATCTCCGCTGCGTCAGCATCGTCTCCCTTTTTCTCTTGAAAGAACGTATTCGCGCATCTTTCAGAAAGAGAAGCAAGTCATGAAAATCCTGCAGCTGGCCGCCAGTTCCGTGCTCGCGCTCCTGATCCTCTCCGGATGTTCCGCCGGGCACGACTACTGGGGAAACCGGCTGGATGACGCAAAAGACATCTTCACTTTCACCGCCGGAGGTGGATTCGGCGTGAAGGTTCAGGTCGGTCCTGTTCAGGCGGATATGTACAACTATGCATCACTTTACGGTCTGCGCAGCGGAGAAATTCTCGACGGAGCGCATCCGCATTCTGAGGAATATCATGTGAGTGAAGGGAACATCGGCGTTCCGCTTCCCTTCGCCAACACAGAAATTTTCTATCCGGGCAAACATGCGGCGGAACGCGGAAAAGCTTATTGCGCAATGAGTCCGCTGCTGCCGTTCTTCATTCTGCTTCCGGACGAACATTCCAGAAACTTCTGCAATTCCTGCGCATGGAAAGAAAAATTCCGCAACAGGGAAGCGCAAAAAACTTCGGAAGATGCGTCTCCGGAACTTGAAAAGGATGAAAATCCGCGTGAGCTCCCCTTCGACGGCTGGCGCGCATGGTACAAATATTCCTCCATTGAAGTCACTGCGGCTCTGTTCGCCGGATTCTCCATCGGGGTCAATCCCGGCGAGCTCATCGACTTTCTCGCCGGATTTGCCTGTCTCGATCTTTACGGCGACGATTTATAAGTTTCCGCCGCCCCGTCGTTTACCAAAGCCTTCCGGAAAATAAACGCTCCGGAAGGCTTTCTCTTTATCTGACTTACTTGATGCCTGCCTGACGCCGGAACCACGCTCCGGCAAAGAGCGGCCAGTCGGCAACCGGACGACCGGTGCGGAGCAGACCGTAACCGTGTCCGCCGTCGGGCCAGAGATGCATCTCGACCGCAACCCCGGCGCGCTTCAGCGCCAGATACCACGCAAGCGAGTTCTCGACGCAGATGCCGTCATCCTCCGCCTGAATCAGGAATGTGGGCGGAACATCCGCATCAATTTTGAATTCCGGCGCAAGATTCAGCTCCAGATCCGAAAGATACGCGGGATAGATCAGCGCGGTGAAGTCCGGACGGTACGGGAATGCGTCGATTTCATCCGCCGCCGGATACGGAACCGGATCCGACGGTGCGGAAATCGTCGCGCAAAGGTGCGCCCCCGCCGAGAAGCCGATCGCGCCGACTTTGTCCGGAATGATGTCGAATTTTTCCGCATTCGCGCGGATCATGCGCATCGCGCGCGCAGCGTCCGCATGAGCGGCGGCGCGGCGGTCCGGACAGCGGTATTTGAGCAGAAACGCGCTGAATCCGTTCTGGTTCAGCATCCCGCAGATGTCGCGTCCCTCATGGTTCCACGCGAGGATGGAATAGCCGCCGCCGGGACATACCAGCACGGCGGGGTGCGGTCCCTGTCCCGAGGCGGGAAACCAGGTGATGGTCGGTTCGGTGACGTCAGTCAGACGGTCAATGCCGCCTTTATGGTCTTGAAAATGTTCAACGCGTGAAGCGTCGTCCGGAGTCGTCAGGGGAATATCCTGTTCCCACAGTTTGAAAGTCTGAGTGAATTCCATTTTATTTTCCTTTGCTGCCCGTGGAGGCGGGAAGTTTGAAGAGATCGCCGACGCCCTTCAGCAGTTCGGCGGACTTGTCCAGCACGGCGGTTCCGGCGTTCGTAATGGAACGCAGCGAGGGGAACGCATCGCCGATGGAGGCGAAGACGCCGAGCGTCAGTTTGTTGAGAATTGCGGCGGTGAGATCCAGCGGAGTGATGCCGTCGTTGTCCTTGCCGAGGTTTTCAAGGTTGATGGGAACAACCGGCAGCGGCGCATCGGTCGCGGGCAGTCCGGGCGCGGAGGCGACGACGTTCACGTAGATGGAGTTCATATTCAGGTCATCCACCTCGAGTCTGGTCTCTTTTTCCGGTTTTCCCGCATCGGTCTTTTTCTGGGCGGCCTTCTCTTCCAGCCCGAGTTTTTTCTGGAAATTCTGAACGTTCTCGTTCAGCTGCGAAAGGTTGTTGGAAAGCAGATTCGCCGAAGGTTCAAAATAGACGTCCACGCCGTCGAGCGTGAACTCTTCGACCACCAGTTTGTCCGCGGTCAGCGTGGAGGGAATGATATCGACGCGGATATGTTTCACGGTAAGCGCGCGGTCGTTTTTGTATCCCACGGGATTTCCTATGAAGAGATTGCGGATATCGACCACGCCGGAGAACACATTGACGCTGACGCTGTCGACTTTGACCGGCGCATCCAGAATTTTCGGCGCAATGGAAGTCAGAGAGAATTTGACGATATGACCGAGCGAGAACAGCATCACGAGCGCCAGCACTGCGATTCCCGCAAGAGTCAGTCCTGCAATTTTAGCGATTTTTTTCATACGGGCATTAGTCATGAGCAGACCTCCATGTTTGTTCTAATATATTCCTGAATTCCGAAAAAGCAACCGCGAAACGGATTTTTT
>URNX01000042.1 GCA_900549415.1 uncultured bacterium | reverse complement strand
AAAAACTTTTTTTCTGCATTATACTTTTCTCAGGAAAATTCAACCGGAAAGGAGAATGCCCTATGAAACTTCAGAAAGTTCTCTCGGAAAAAAAGGAAACCCAGCGTCTCTACACCATTGAATCCGGTGCAACGCTCCGCACGGCGGCCAAAAAGATGATCAGTCTCAAAACCGATTATCTCATGGTCAAAGCCAAAGACCACACTCCCGCGGAATTCATCGGAATCCTGACGAAGGTGGATATCGTCCGCTCGCTCTGCATGGAAAAATCCAACCCGGATACCGATACGGTCGATGATTTCATGACCCACCGCATGATCGTGGCAAATGTCAACGACGACGTCGAGTATCTCATGAACGTCATGGTCCGCCACAACATCAGCCATCTCCCGGTCATCGACGGAAAAAACATTGCGGGCGTCATCAGCCGCAACGATATTCTCGCCCAGCTCAATGTCGAGCGCGATATCGAACTGCAATGGCTCGCGGACTGCTCCGGAGCGTCTCCGAAACTCACCGTTTACTGAAACATAAAAGAAAGAGGGGGGAATTTTATGAATAAATTTATGGCAGCTTCGGCTCTTTTCGGCGGGATTTCACGCCGGATGTTCTTCTGGCGCGGAATCCTCGTGCTTCTGGCAGGTGTATTGATTGCACTCAATCCGGTGATTTCACTGGAACTCGCAGCCAAGATTCTCGGCGTGTTTTTTGCCCTGTTCGGAGGCTGGACCGTGCTCAGCGGCGCGGCGGATACCGGACGGAGACTCTTCTGGGTCGCGTTCGGACTCGCCGTCGTGGTCTGGGGGCTGTTCATGGTGTTTCAGCCGTTCAAGGTGGTCTTCCTCGTCGCATGGTTGATCGCTCTCTGGCTGATTGTCGGCGGAGTTACAGGACTCTGGAGCGCCGCGATGCTGCCGGTTCCCGCCAACTTCAAGATTCTGCCGGTCATTTCCGGATTCATCGGACTCTTCATCGGCGTTGTTCTCTTCATCTGGCCGCTGACAAGCATGGCCGGGATGCTCTGGATCGCAGGACTCCTCCTCGTCATCCGCGGCGCAATGCTGATTGCGTTTTCGAGGATTCTCCCGGAGCCGCCGGAAGAGGGAAAACAGGACTGAATACGCACCGGATGCGCAGAAACCTCATGTTTTTTTAACTTTTCTCCATTCTCAGTCGGGGAAAAGCGTGCTATAATTAATGCAACGAAAACAAGGAGGTTTCCATGACACGCTATCCCGCATATCCGCTCATCACACACGATCCCTATTTCTCCATCTGGAGTTTCTCCGACAAACTCACGGAGACCTGGACTCATCACTGGACCGGAAACAACAACGACCTCTGCGGACTTCTCCGCATCGACGGCAAGACTTTCCGCTTCATGGGGCCGCGCCAGCAGTTTCCCCCGATGAACCAGGAATCGGTTGAAGTTTTCCCGACCCGCACCGTCTACACCTTCACAGAAGCGGGCATCCGTTTCCGCCTGACCTTTGTCACTCCCGCCCTGCCGTACAAACTCGACGTCATGGCGCGTCCCATTACCTACGTCTGCTACGATGTTGAATCCAGCGACGGCGCGGAACATGAACTCTCCGTCTATTTTGCCGCGACCGCCGACGCCTGCGTCAACGAAAACAGCGCGAAAGTCACATGGAGCCGTCTGCGCAAAAAAGACATGGATTTTCTCTCCATCGGCGCAGCCAATCAGGCGGTTCTTCAGAAGACCGGAGACGATCTCCGCATCGACTGGGGCTATCTTGCGTTTGCCGTTCCGAATGAATTCCATGCGGAAACCTGCTTTGCCGGAAACGTCATCGCCGCTCAGCGTTTCGCCGACACTGGACATCTTCCCGAGGAAGACGACTCCAGCTGCCCCGCTCCGCTCTACCGCGTCTGGAGCTCCGTCTGCGCCGCGATTCCGATGAAGGCCGTTCCCGGAACCTCAGCCTCCGCATGGTTCATGATCGGCTACAACGACCTCGATTCCGTCGAATTCCTGAAACGCCGTCTTTCCGGCTACTGGACTCTCTTTCAGCCCGATTTCTCCACGCTCCTCACCGTGGCAAAGGAAGAATATGCCGCCCTGCGCAAGGAATGCGAAGCTTTTGACGCTGAACTGCTTGCGGACGCCGAAGCGTTCGGCGGAGCCGATTACGCAAAGCTCCTCGCCGGAGCGTTCCGACAGTCGATCGCCGCGCACAAGCTCGTGGCGGACATCGACGGCACCCCGCTCTTCTTCTCCAAGGAGAATTTCTCGAACGGCTGTATCGCGACGGTCGACGTCACCTATCCCTCCGCTCCGCTCTATCTGCTCATGCAGCCGGCTCTGCTGAAGGGAATGCTCATCCCGATCCTCGACTATGCAAGCAGCTGCAAATGGCGTTTCCCGTTTGCCCCGCACGACCTCGGAACCTATCCGCTCGCAAACGGCCAGGTCTACGGCGGAGGAGAACGCACCGAAGAGAATCAGATGCCCGTGGAAGAGTGCGGAAACATGCTGATTCTCGCCGCGGCTCTCGCGAAATTCACAGACGATCTCTCCTTCCTCCGCAAGTACGAACCCGTGTTCCGCAAATGGGCGGAATACCTTGCGGACAAGGGGTACGATCCGGAAAACCAGCTCTGCACCGACGATTTCGCCGGACATCTTGCGCACAACACCAACCTCTCGATCAAAGCGATCCTCGCGCTCGGCGGCTGGTCGATCATCGCCGGCATGCTCGGAAACGGGGAGGAGGCGGAACGCTATCGCGCTCTCGCTCAGGAATCCGCGAACCGCTGGGTTGTCGACGCCGACGACGGCGAATGCTACCGTCTGGCGTTCGATCAGAAGGGAACCTGGAGTCAGAAGTACAACCTGGTCTGGGACCGTCTGCTCGGACTCAACCTCTTTCCCGCCTCGGTTGCTGAAAAAGAGATGGCGTTCTACCGCAAGGTCCAGAACGTCTACGGTCTTCCGCTCGACAGCCGCAAAACCTACACCAAGCTCGACTGGATTCTCTGGACAGCCACCCTCACGGGGCGGGACGAGGATTTCCGCGCGCTTCTCGCCCCCGCCGTCAAGTGGCTCGAAGAGGGCGTTTCCCGCGTTCCCATGACCGACTGGTACGAGACGGTCGGCGACGGACGCAAAGTCGGCTTCCAGGCGCGTTCCGTGGTCGGAGGACTCTTTATCCGTCTGATGGCGGAAGAGAAGCTCCGCGCGAAATGGTACGCGAAGCGCAAGTAAGTTCCCGCATTGCGGCGGTCGTTTTTCCGGCCGCCGCTTTTTTTTATATTTTTCCATTCTTCCTATTGCCAAAACCGGAAAACGGATGTATACTTCAGACAGTATTGAAACAGCAATGAAAGAACTGGATTCCGGCAATGGCTACACCGAAATATGTACAGATTAAAGAATACCTGAAAAACGAGGCTCTGAAACCGGAAGCGGTCACCGCCCTGCCTTCCGTCCGCACCCTGATGAGACGCTTCAATGTTGCAATGGTCACGGTGAATCAGGCTCTTCTGGAATTGGAACACGAAAATGTGATCATCCGCCGTCAGGGACGCGGCATTGTCGCCGCCCGCAACCCCGCCGATGTAAAGTTTCCTCCGGAAGCACAGAAGACGGAAAACCTTCTCTTCGCATACCCTGATTATCCCTCGGAGCAGCTCTGGCGCACCGCCTTCATGCTCGAACAATATGCCAAGCGCAGCGGACTCTGCGCAGTTCCTTATAAAACCACACAGGCAACCACGCTTGAAATGATCGCAAAAGCCGCGCGCGACTGCCCGAACTGCCGTGCGCTGGTCATCATTCCAACAACAGACCGCTATTCCTTTGAAGAGCTGGAAATCCTGAGCAGACTGCCGTTCCCGGTCATCCTGATCGACGCCATAAACTTCTATGATGAAATGCCTTCAAATGTTTACCTTCTCTCCCATAATCCCGCAGAGGCGGGAGTCCTGCTTGCGGATACTCTGCTTGCGAACGGTCACTCGCGCGTCGCCTGCATCCGGAACGAACCGCAGAGCGACTACGGACGGTTGAAACAGAACGCGCTGTTCAAACGCCTGCGCGCAAAACTCGGCAGAAAGGCGGAACTTTGCGCGTTTTCCGAAACGATTCATTCATGGGACAGTTCTCTGGAAGCCGCCCGGAAGATTACGGAAAAGAATCTGGACGTCATCCGCGAAAAGGAACTCACCGCGCTGGTCTACGAATCTTCCGCCGGAGCATTCGCCGCGTTTCCGCTCCTGACGGAATCCGGATTCTGGATCCCGGAACAGATCAGCATCATCGGCGAAGGTGAATCCACATGGTTTGAATTCAGCAATCCCCCGCTGACCGTTCTCCGGCCCGATTACGGCGAGCTCTGCCGCCGCGCCGCTGAAATTGCAAAAGGGGAACATCTCGACGAAAAAGTCTTTTACTGCCCGCAGGAAATCATTCTGAGGAAAAGCGTTGCCGGAATCAGTCCGGAATGAGCAAGGCGCTTTTCCCTTTATAGAAAAGAACCGTTGATTTTACGTTTGCTTTTTCATCTTCCAATGCTAGATTTACGGCTGCACATAAAATCAGAAAAAGGCAAACAAAATGAAACAAATTCTCTGCGGAGCGCTCTCGCTCCTCACGGCGACCGTATTCGCCGTCTGGCAGGATGACCATCTGCCGGAAATCTTCGCTCTCAATGCGGAAAAACTCCAGCCCGTCACACTCGCGCAAGACTGGACGTTCCGCGAAGGAATGCCTGAAGAGGGCTGGCAGAACACCCGGGCGGAAGGCAAAACCTTCCGTCTCAAAGACAGCAAAATCGACCTCGACGCCGTTGCGGGGAAAACCGGCGACCTGAAAAGTCATGCCGTGCTCTATTGCACCATCACCTCTCCCGCCGACGGCATTGCGGAAATCGGAATCGGCTGCGACTGGTACTTTGAAGCTTACGTCAACGGCACGCTCTGCGCCACCACCATGAAGGACGGCAACGGCGACAGCACCTACCAGCCCTCCAACCACCCGTTTTTCATTCCTGTGAAGCGCGGCGAGAACCTGCTTGCGATCCACACCGGACGCGGCTCCTACACCTGGAGTTTCGCATGCGCCAAAGTTCCCTTCCGGCTTCCCGATGTTCCGGAAATCGCGGTCGGTCCCTGGCTCGACAATCCCGGTTCCGGACGCATGACAGTTCGATTCACCTCTCTCGGCAACTGCGGAGCGGGTGTGGAATACCGCAGGAAAGGCTCAGAACCGTGGCAGACCGCCTGGGATGCCGTGGAAGAGCTGATTCAGCGCCGCAGTTTCCATACCGTTGAACTCGAAAACCTCACGCCCGGCGCGCAGTACGAATACCGCATCGTCATGCTGGATCCAGCGAAACCGAAAAACCTTGTCTATCCGCGGAAAGGCAAAATTTACACGTTCACCGCTCCGGATGAGAAAAAAGAGCGCTTCAGCTTCCTCTTCACCGCCGATCTGCAGTTCGTTCCGGAAAAACAGAATGAAATTTTCCCTGCTCTGCTGAAAGCCGGCTGTGCGGAAACCTGCGACTTCATTCTCCTCGGCGGCGACATTGGCAGCAGTTTCTCCATCGATTCTCTGCTGAACACCGTCTGGAAGCTGAATGCGGAAAACGGAGGCTCCGCTCGTCCGCTCGTCTGGATCCGCGGCAATCATGAGTTTCTCGGCGACACGGAACGTTATATCGAATGCTGCGGCACTCCGGAGGGCAAGACCTACGGCTTCTTCCGCTTCGGCAGCACCGCGTTTCTGCGTCTTGACAGCTACGCGCTCGGAAACTGGAAATCGGACCGCGCGGAATACACGCTTCCCGCCGCCTTCGCCGCAAAACAGCAGGCGTTTGTGAGACAGGTCATGGATTCCCCCGCATGGAAGAATGCAAAACACCGGATTGTCCTTGCGCATTCCGCCCCGTTCTCCGTCGGAGGATTTGAAGAGAGCATCACCCGCATGACCGCTTCCATGATCGCGCCGTATTACCGCGGCCGCAAGTCCAACGCCCCGGTCGCCCTGATGCTCACCGGACACACGCACGCCTACACCCGCACCATTCCGGGCACGACGCAGGCCGCCGCGCTGCTTCCGCCGCAGACAAAAGCCCCGTGCGACGGCAAGAACTATCCGTTCCCGGTCGTTGCCGGACTTGGTCCCGAAGCGGAATCCCCGTTTGCCGCCTCAGTTTTCCGTGTTGACGTAGCCCCGGAGAAACTGACCGTCCAGTCCTTCCGTCCGGACGGCACATGTCTGGAAAAGTTTGAAATCATGAATGACGGTCAGGTGAAAGAGCTCCTCTCCCTGCCGCATTTCGATACGGTAAAGAAGTAATCGTTCCTGCGGAATCCGAAGCCCTTCCGACCGGGAGGGCTTTATCCCTGCAAAAACTTGACAAACGGAAAACCCGCTGTATAGTTTCAATAAAACAAGGAGCCGGACGATGAAAGAACTGACAAGCAGCGATTATTCTTTTCCCTCACTTATCGAGGGGAATTGTCTGTATGTGGATAAAACGGAATACATTTGGAAACTTGCGAATTTCTCCAAAGGTCTTTTTTTCCTCTCCCGTCCGCGCCGGTTCGGGAAATCGCTGACCATCTCCACCTTGAAAGCGTTCTTTGAAGGACGCAAAGAGCTGTTCAAAGGACTTGCCATTTACGATAAACCGCACGACTGGAAAAATATCCGGTTCTTCACTTCAATTTCGGCGACACCGCAATAGAGCAGCGGAACCGCAACCGCGCACAGTCCCGAAATCGCCCGGGATTCTCCGAGAATCAGCGAAAGGACCGTGCT
Organism: uncultured bacterium; assembly: GCA_900549415.1. GTDB lineage: Bacteria > Verrucomicrobiota > Lentisphaeria > Victivallales > UBA1829 > UBA1829. Next base: position 23,133 of record URNX01000042.1, on the reverse strand, counting down.
CAGAACGCCGCATCCGAGAAACTGAAGGCATGCCATGCGGACACAGTCCGTTTTCGGCGCGAAATAATCGATCGTCAGAATGTGCATAGCATACATGAACGCACAAATCAAAAGAAGGAAATCTCCTTTTGGGATTCCTCCTTCCGGAACATTCAGCAGATAGGATCCGGCAAGGGAGGCTGCTGCTCCGCACCACAGCAGTCTGGGGGCGGCGGAAAAAGAGGCCGGCCGCCGGAACCATGACAATATATAGCGCTGTCGTAAAACCGGCTTTCCCCGCCGAACCGTTTCCGGTTTATCAAGTCACTTTCCCGCAAGTTCCGCGGACCGGTTCAGCAGATCATCCAGCGGAACGAGTCCGAATTCCCGCGCGACCTCTTCCGCCGTGCGGTCCGGAACACAGCTGTAAAGCAGAGAGACTCCGAGACGCGAATTCGTGTCGATCAGAATCTCCTTGCCGTACTTGCGGCGGATATCCGGAAACTTTTCGATATTCTCATCCTGATGCATGATGAAACGGTCGAGATTGATCCGCGCTCGCGCGATCCGGTTGTAGTAACAGCTCTCCGACAGTTCGCGACCGAGCGGGTCGATAATCGAACTGCATGCGTCTTTGACCGCGCCAGCAAAGAACGAACGGGCGCAGTACGCACGGGCAGCCTGAAGATGATCCCCGTGAAACATGCTCGAAAAACAGAGAATATCCGGCGAAAGCGCGCGGTACTGCTCCGCAAGAGCGTCAAAGTTGAGATCGTAGCAGATCATCCCGCCGAGTCTTCCGGCAGGCGTGTCAACCACGACCGCGCCGGATCCGGGCGAGATTCCCCTCTCCAGTTCACGCGGAGTCGGATACGCCTTCGCGTAATAGCCCGTAAACGCTCCGTCTGGTCCGATAAACACCTGCGCATTGAAAACTTTATCCTCGACCCGGAGTTTCACAGACCCGGCAACCGTGCAGCGGTTGCGAAGAGCGAAATCGCGGTACATGGTGAGCAGTTCGCCGGGTTCGTCAAAACTCTCCGCCTGCGCCATCGTCTGACCGAGACTCGACATGCCTTCGCAGGTAACAACAAGGTCGACTCCGGTTCCGTCGAGCCGTTTTTCAGCCTCGCGGAACTGACGGAACGCTTCGTCGCGTCCCTGGTCGCCACGCTCGCTGACATTGAAATGAATCGCGGCAACGTCAATGATTTTCGACATGTTCAAACCTCCGGCGGCCGTGCCGCGATGAGTTCCAGCCTATCTTCCGTATGCAGCCGTATCTCTTCCGTTTTCGCGGGAATGAGAATCCGGTCGTAAGCGGATAATTTACAGCATTTCCCGTTAATTTCAAGCTCGCCGGAACCGTTTGTCACAATCAGGACGCGCAGTCCGCTCTGGCGCAGCGAAGCGTCGCCGTGAACGAGCAGTTTCTCCGCGCGGAAACAAGGCGTATACCGTTTGTCGAACAGCGACCAGCGCTCCGCCGCGCCCTCAATGGGGAGCGGAAGCGGAACAGCGAACTGATCCCTGCGGATCGTCTCAACGGGACGCCGCTTGAAATCGAACATCGAAACGGCAAAATCAATTCCGCGGTTCATGAAACGCGCGCTTTCGGGGAGAACATAACCGCCACGCTCGAATTCAATGCGCACGGCAAAGTCGGTCGGCTCCATCATTTCGATCATGAAAACGCCCTCGCCGATCGCATGAGGGAATCCGCCCGGGACATAAAAGGCGTCGCCCGGGCGCACGGGGATTTTCTCAAAGCACGCAAGCAGAGCCGCAATATCCTGCTCCGCAATCATCCGGCGGAACTCCTCCGGCGACGGCGGATTCTGGAAACCGAGATAGATATAGCCTTCGCACCCGGGGCGCACGCCGAGAATGTAATATCCTTCGCTCTTGCCGCACTCGGAATGCAGATATTTCCGCGCAAACGGAATTGACGGATGACACTGCAGGTGAAGACGGATTGAAGAATCCAGATATTTGAGCAGAAATCCGGTCCGTTTCCCGAATTTTGCCAGATGCGCCGCACCGAGAATCTCCTCCGGGAAACGGTCGACAAGCTCCGTCAGCAAAAGTTCGCCGGATTCCGTGACAACTCTGGAGACTCCCTCCTCCACGGATTCCCGTCCGGCGTTCACCGCGCGCGTGGCGGAAAGAATCCAGTCTTCGGGGAAATGCGAATCGGCAGGAGCCGTGTTCCCGGAAATTGCGTCCAGTGTTGCCCCGCCGAGATACGTACGCCACACACGGTTCGGGGCGAGACGGTAGAAGTCCGCGCAGTTCATTTGATTTTCTCCATCCGCAGAATTGCATGACGTGCATTTGCGAGTTTGATTTTTCCGTTTTTCTGAACAAGCGTGCCGCGCCCGAAGATGAGTTCTGCGGAACGCTCCGTCTCAATTACACATTCCGCCGCGCCTTCCGGATTTGCAACAAGGACATAATCGTATTCCGTCCCCGAAGCAAATACAGCCGGAACGTTCGATTCCATCGGAGCAAAACCGCCGAGACGTTCCCAAAAGGCGTCAGCACAGAGACGCCGTCCATGCAGGAAAAGTTCATTCCAGAGCGCGGAGGCGAAGTAGAAGAACGCGCCCTTTCCACATTCCGTGCGCAGAAGAAGCGGAAGTCCGGAATCGCTTCGGAGAAGAACTTCCGTTTCGCCGGAAAGCATCTCAAGCTCCTGAATCTCAACCGGCTCTCCGCGGAAAGAATCCTGAAGATTATCCGTCTGCCGCGCATGGAAAAGAGACGAAAGCGGACCGCCGGGAATCTGTCCGTAAAGACGCGCCGAAGAGGAAATGTCGCCGCACGGCCAGTTCGCGGCAACCCTTCCGCCTTCCTCCATGAAACGCACAAGAGCATCCGCGAGCGGCTTGTCCAACACAAGCTGATACGGCAGGAAGAGAAGCGAATATCCGGCGAGCTTTCCCTCCAGAACTTGTTCCGGTGTGACGACTGCGAGCGGGACACTGCGTTCCGCCGCGCTCATGGCGACGCCGAAGCGGGCTTGTGCGCACTGGGCGTCACCGATAATTCCGCGTATCCGGTTGTTGATCTCCTTCACTGCGAAGTTGCAGGAACGGTCATAGAGTACAGCGGCGCATTTTGCGGGCGTGAGATGTGCAAGATCGGGATGCGTTTTCAGCAGTCGGCTGAATTCCGCGACTGCCGCCGCGCGTTTGCTGAACGAACCGTCCGCAAGAACGAGACCGCGTCCGCCGATCTGGAATCCCGCCTTGAACGGCTCCCATTTCCAGTAAACCGTTCCAGCGTTCCCCTCAAAAAGAGCTTCCAGATTCCAGTCGAGCAGTTCATCCGGAGCGACGCGTTCGGGAGTGAAAATTTCCGAGTAGCAGTGACTCTGCATTTCCGAAATCATGAAACGTCCGTTTCCGGCGGAGTAGGCTCCGGCGAAAGTCAGACGCCGCAGCCACGGCTCGTTGACCTTCAGGAGCCGTCCGCCCGTTTTCGGATAAAAAGAAAGTCCGAAACAGTCGATCTGCCGCGCCAGCTTCCAGTCGTCGCTGCCGCGGTCGAATTCGCTCCAGACGGCATTGCTCATGACGTTGTCCGCAATGACCGGATGGCGCGGGTCGGCGGCGCGCACGGCCTCCGCCCATTCGTGCGCGATCGCGGCGAGGTTGTCCGTCCGGAACTCCTCCCAGTCGCAGCCGGGCGCAATGGACGCCCAGGTTACGGGGTCGAGACGGATCTCTCCGAACGCCGTATAGCTCTTCTTCCAGACCGTGTTGAGCGCGGCGACTGTGCCGTATTTGCGTTCAAGCCAGCGCTGGAATTCGCGGAGCGTGTATGCGTCATGCGATTTGAAATGTGTTTCGTTCCAGACGTCCCACGCAAGCAGAGCCGGATGATCCTTGAACTCCGCCGTAACTTCCGCAAAGAATGAATGCAGAATGCGCTTGACTTCGGGATGATTGTAATTGGTCTCGCCCAGTCCGTTCTGCATCCGCGCGGGCGTGCCGTCGGGATTGGTGACGGCATAATCATCTTTCCAGTCGCAATCGGGCAGATATTCGAGGTTGGAGACCTGTCCGGTCAGTTCGACAATGACTTTGAGTCGGGTCTCTTCCGCGCAGTCGAGCAGAGCATGCTGAACCGCATAATCGCGTTTTCCGTTTTTGTAAAAACAGGGCGGCCAGATGACGGCGGTGTTCAGGCCGAGCTGTTTCATCGCCGCGCATTTTGCCGCAAGTCCGGAGCGTGTTTCGTCTTCCTCCAGCAGAAGGACAGCTCCGTGAATGAATTCGTTTTTCATGTTTTCTCCAGTTCAAAAGAATATTCGAGTGTTTTGCGGGGATGAAAAATGTATGCGCGGGCAGGGGTTTCCGCCGCGTAAACCGAGGGTGGCAGAACAACATCCGTTTCCAGCAGCGGTGCAATACCGAACACCGTTTTGCGTTTGAGATTTTTTTGGGGATTGCTCAGATGAATCCGCAGTTCCGCCCCTTCCGGAGCCGCGCCCTCGAAACGGAACGAAAATTCCAGACGCTCCGGAAAACAGCGGATGCTGCTCCGGAAACGGTATGCGGTGACCGCCCGGTATTCCTTCGGTCGGCAGAAGTCGAAAAACTGCGTCACCGAGTTCCCATCAACCTGGAACGCCGGATCAAGATTGCGCGGAACCAGAGATGTTCCATCGGGCAGACAGAGCATCGGGAGAAACGGTATCACGGGTCCGGCGTACGGAGCTGGCAGAGCGAAGCCGAAATAGGGAAGCGGCATGAACTTCGCGCTGACATCCACCTCCACATCGTTCTCGCCCGTAATGCGGTTGTGCCAGAAAAACATGTTCTTCGTCAGCCGGTTTCCTGCGGGAAGAATGTAATGCGCGCCCGTTGTGCGGCAGTTTCCGCAAAAGACCGCGGGACCGGGAAGGTATTTCACATAATCCTCCGTCTCCGAAGGCAGCGGGACGGACGCGTGTTCCCCCGAGGCGAAACGAAGCGCCATCGCAAGACCGTACACGCCGTAGCCCTGCGCCTGAACGTGCGTGGTGTACTCATCCCATATTCCCGCGTCGAACGCCTTGTCGCGTCCGATTTTTCCATCCGTGCGGATTCCGGTTTTGAGAAAGAATTCAAACTGTTTCCGCGCGGCGGAATCGCCGTATGCGGTCAGCCCGCGCGTCTGCGCGAACTCCCAGAGGAAGATTTTTTTGACCTCCGCCTCTCCCCGCAGGGAACGTCCCCATTTGGCGAACTCGCCGCGCGAGTCAATCAACGGAAGCGTGGAATCGCAGAAATCGCGCAGAATGGAAAAAATCTGTTCATGATGCGGAGATTTCCAGTTGAATATCTCATCATAATGAAGGAGCAGACCGATGATTTCCGCGCTGTAGGCGTCAATGCGTTTGTCGCGGGAATCTCCGCGTCCGTCATCATCGTTGAAAAAGCCGTTGCCGAGATATCCGGCGAGCATGTAATCGATGCATGCATCCGGATTCACGCTCTGCGTTTTGCAGAATCCGTGCCGGATGCGGAGCAGGTCGATGACCGCCGCGGCAACCCGGTAATTGCGGGAGGCTTCCAGAAGAAAACGCATGTCGATCTGACAGAGGAATTTTGTTATTTCGTTCAATTCCTCCGCTGAAAACAGTTCCCGGAAAGTTCCTTTTGTGAATTCAAAAGAGAGAAGCAGCGCAAACGTGGTCCACGCGCTCCTGACGTCGTCCACACGCACGCTTGCAAGAGTCCACCTCCGGCAGAGATCCCGCAGATCATGCTCGCCGACATTCCATCCCTCTTCGATTCCGCGCACCGCTCCGCCGAGCACAAGCCAGCCGGAATCCTTCGTGTCGATTTCACCGCCGACGACCATGCGTCCGGCGGAATCCGTATGCTCCGCCGCGTAAACAAGCGCGCGGTCGAGCTCATGCAGATAAACGCTTCTGTTCATCCTGTCCTCCTGTTTGAGGAATACTTATACTCCGCAAAACAGGAAAGACAATGATGAAACGGATAAGAAATTTGTCAATTCAGACAATTTCACAATCAACGGTCAGCACGTCGCGCAGATTTCCTCCCGCCCGGACCGTGAACTTGCGAACCTCTTTCCGGAGTGTTCCGGAACGGTCGTAACGGTACAGCATTTCATCGGTCAGCGCAAACCGGAGCTCGCGGCTTTCACCCGGTTCCAGAAAAAGACGTTCGAAGTGACAGAGCTCGCACCACGAACGCTGCATCACATCGCCGTGCGCCGTCAGGTAAAACTGCGCGACTTCTCCGCCAGCCCGGCTGCCTGTATTGCAGACCGTGACGCACACCTGCCGTCCCTCGACGATAAGACTGCTGTACTCAAATGTCGTATAAGAGAGTCCAAAACCGAACTCAAGTGCGGGAAACGCGGGAGAATCCAGGTAGAAACGGTTCCTGCGGTCCACGGCGGTGTTGTAATTCACCGGCAGCTGTCCCGTCGAATACGGAACGGAAACGGGAAGGCGTCCGGAAGGACTCACTCGTCCGGTCAGAATGTCGGCAATGGCGCGTCCGCCCGCTTCGCCTGGATAGAATGCAATCAGAACCGCATCCGCAAGTTCCAGAATCTCATCAACCTGCAGGGGGCGCCCCTCGATCAGAACGGCGATCAACGGCTTGCCTGTTTTTTTGAGCTCGCGCAGAAGCTCCAGCTGGACGCCGCAGAGATTGAGAGAGGCGCGGTCGGTTCCTTCACCGCTCTCCTTTTCGGTGGATTCGGCAGTATCGCCCTCCGCCCCGATGACGGCTCCGGTGACCGGATCAACCGTCTCTTCCGCATCGTGCCAGCTCGAGCCGCCGAGCACAGCGATACAGCAGTCGGACTTTTCCGCCGCCGCGACAGCCGCCGCAAAGCCGATGCGGTTCATCGAACGGATCCGGCAGCCCTGTTCAAAACGGAGTTCGCAGCCGGACTCCGCCTTCAGCGCATCAAACACGGTCGTGATTGCCTCCCGACGCTGAAACGCCGTGTAATCGCCAAGCTGATTCATCGCATTCGCTGCATTGGGGCCGGTCAGAGCGATCCTGCGCGTCTTGAGCGGCAGGACTCCGTTGTTCTTCACCATCACGATAGACTCATGCGCAGCCCGCAGAGCCAGTTCGCGGTGTGCGGGAGAACGGAGAACCGATGAATCAAATGTGACAGATTTGTCGAACCAGCCCATCTCAAATTTCACCCGCAGGACTCGCCGCACGGCAAGGTCAAGATCGGCTTCGGAGATGAGACCTTCACGCAGGGCGTCGCGCAGCATTTCTCCGCATTCGGCAAGCGAAGGATGCCCCGATTCCATATCGCAGCCGGCTTTGAGCGCGCGCGCCGCCGCCTCCGGAAGCGAATTTGCAAGACGCAGACTGTAAAGACGTTCCACAGCGCCGCCGTCCGCCGTGACAAATCCTCTGTAACCGAGCTCTCCGCGCAGAACGTCGGTCAGCAGATAACGGCTCCCCGTGCAAGGTTCTCCATCAACGTCATGATACGTTGACATGAGAGCTTTCGCCCCCGCAGCGATGCAGCGTCGGAAAGGACGGAGCGAACCGTTGTAAAGCTCCGCCGTTCCCATGTGCGCGGGCTGTTGATTGAGCCCGTTTTCGGAAGCTCCGCCGCCGATGTAATGCTTCAGAAGAGCCAGAACGCCTGTCTCCTGAATTCCCCGGAAACAGCTTTCGCCGAGTTCCGTGACCAGTGCAGGATCTTCGCCGTAACACTCTTCGACGCGCGACCAGCGGGGATCGGATGCAATATCCAGAACCGGCGCATAGACCGTGTTCATGCTGCACGCCAGAGTTTCGCGCCCGATGGCGCGTCCGATCTCATACGCAAGCTCCCGGTCGAACGACGCGCCGATGGCGAGTCCGCACGGAAACACGGTTGCTTCGAGCACGGACAGCCCGTGCGGAGCCTCCTCCGCCTTAGCAAGCGGAACCGGAACGGAGCGCGATGCGGCGTTTTCATCGAACAGACGCACAATGCGTTCGCGATCTTCTCCGGATGCTCCGTTTTGAAAATTGCGTTTCGTCCACGGATCGGAACGCAGAATGCCGTAGACGCAGCCGGGCGGATTCTTCCGCGAAAATTCGCGGTATTCCTCTTTCAGCGTAACCCCGCCCGCGGTCTTTTCAAATTCACAGAACGCGCGCGGCTTGCAGAGCTGTCCGATCTTCTCTTCGGTGGAAAGGCGTTTCATCAGATCGTCGAGCCGCTCCTCAACCGGAAGCGCGGGATTCTGGTACGGATATTTCATGGGGTTCACCTTTCATTTTTAGAGATAATATACTATCAAAACGAAAGATTGGAATGCACAAAACAGACTTTTATTTGCACGAAACCGACGAATCGGACGGGAATTCGCGGCGATACTCTCCGGGCGCAACACGGAAGGTGTTTTTGAAAAGACGCGAAAAATAAAATTCGCTTTCGATTCCGCATCGGCGGCAGATTTCTTTGACGGGCAGTCCGGTTCCGGTCAGCAGATCCGCGGCTTTGCGCATCCGGCAGCGGATCTGGAACTGAAGCGGCGGAAGCCCGCTCTGCGCTTTGAACAGACGCCGGAAATACTCCGGATTCATTCCGTGCGAAGCGGCAAAGCGGTCAAAATCATAACTCTTTTCCGGATGATTCCGGATGATTTCCATCAGCTCCGTCAACGTGTCGCGCCGATGACGCGGAACAGCGGAAGACGGAGAATTTTCCTCATGGAGCAGGAGCAGCAATTCCTCCAGTTTCAGCACCGCGCGCGGCGGCGTGGTTCGCGAAGCGTGAAGAAGCGCAATGATATCCTGCATCAGCTCCAGCACTTTTTCCGGCTCCGAAACGGGAATCAGCGGCTTGCCGTCGTTAATCTGCAGCAGCCCCGTTTCCAGATACCGTTCGACGCGCGGACCGAAAAAGCAGAGAAAATTATGGGAACGCGCGGGCGTCTTCCAGTTTCCGTACTCGTAATAAACGCCCGGATGCGTAATGAACACGCACGGGCGGTCGGAATGAATCATTTCGCCGCGGTTGATCCGCAGATAGAATCCGCCGGAACAGTTGAACTGAACTCCGTAAAACGATGCGGCATGACGGATATCGCCCCGGTGACACGGGCAACAGCAGCAGAGACTGAATTCAAGACCGTCGAAATAACTGTTCATCGTTCCGTTTTTGGAACATAAAATACCCCGGTTCCTGTGCAAAGTCAAGAACCGGGGTACAGATTATCCGCAATTATTCCGTGTAGCAGCCGCGGAGATCGCGGATGCTCAGAATACGCTCCAGTTCCTCGCGGGTGACAGGGGAATCGGTGCGGAAGGTGAGTTCGCGCGGCTGACCGGGCAGCAGCGTAAAGCTGTTGTCGCTGAACACCGCCGGGACTCCGCGCAGTTCGGCGAAGACGAAGAACGCGGGGAACTTCGAGCTCAGTTTCAGATGCCAGACGCCGTCGCGCTGTTCGATGCTGTGTTCAATTCCGGCTTCGCGGAGGTCGCAGTGCTTGTACTCCGTGAAGAAGTGGTCGTTGTAATGGCGGTACGTTTTTCCGCCTCCGGAGACTTCGAGTTCGAGGAATGCAAAGACCTTGTCCGTTGCGGGCGCGAGTTCGGGAACGCCCGTTTCCTGAATCTTGACCGATTCGAGAGGCTTCAGTTCCACGGGGAAGCTGAGAACCTTCTCCGCCTTGCCGTCGAAATCGAAAACCGAAAGTTTCAGCGTGCCTTTGAGTTCCTGCTGAACATCGCTGGTCGCCCAGATTTCAAGGTTGTTCTCCTTGTTCTGGAAACAGGTGACAACGACGGGGGAGTAGAAACGTTTCGCCGCATAGTGAAGCTGTTTCCAGTTTCCGTAGTAGTCGATGCTTGCCCAGGAGGCGACCGGCCAGTTGTCGTTGAGCTGCCAGTAGAGCGTGCCCATGCAGACCGGCTTCAGATGGCGCCAGAACTCCACGCCTGTTTTGATCGCGAGCGCCTGCTGAACCTGGCTGAGGTAGATGAAATCCTCGAATCCGGTCGGGAAGCGGAAGTAGCGGGTAAACATCTCCATGATTCTTGAGTTGCCGCCGCTGTTGCGCTGGTGATGCTCCATCAGCGGAGAGGTGACGTTGCGCTGTCTGCCCGCGCAATAGATGTCGATCGAATTCATCGACGGGAAGGACTGATAGCCGAATTCGGAGCAGAAACGCGGAATGACGTCGTAGTAAGCGGAGAAGGGCTTGCCGCTGTGCCATACCAGCCAGTAGTGCATATCGCCCTTGAGCGTGGATTCGTCGTAATCCATCGGGCCGTTGCACGGAGAGCTGGGCCAGAAGGTGCGGGTCGGATCGCACTTCTCGACTGTCTCGCCGATTGCCCGGTTCAGACGGTCGTAGTTGATCGTCAGGAACTTGCGTCTCTCCTCCGGATACCAGTTGATGGCGCGCGCGACTTCGTTGTCGCCGCACCAGAGCGCGATGCTCGCATGGTCGCGCAGACGCTTCACCTGATACTCGATCTCCTCGCGGACGAGTCCCAGAAAATGCGGGAACGAGGGATAGTGCGAACAGGCGAACATGCAGTCGTGCCAGATCAGAATGCCGAGCTCGTCGCAGAGTTCATAGAAATCTTCGTTCTCATACTGTCCGCCGCCCCAGACGCGGAGCATGTTCATATTGGCTTCCACGGTATCCGAAAGAATCTTGTGGTAACGCTCGCGGGTGAAACGCTGCGGCATGGCGTCCATCGGAATCCAGTCCGCCCCCTTGCAGAAGATGTCGACGCCGTTGACACGGAACTTCATCGACCGCCCGACTTCATCGTCCTCGTTGATAAGCGCAAGCGTGCGGAGGCCGATCTTCTTTTCCAGTTTTTCGTCGGCAGTCGCAACCGTGAGTTCATAGAGATTCTGCTCTCCGTAGCCGACGGGATTCCAGAGTTTCGGGTTCCTGACCTCAAATGAAACCGATACCGTATTGACGCCCGGCTTCAATTCTGCGGAAACGCTTTTTGTTTCGCCGTTGAAGGTGAAACCGACCGTTTCAGTTCCCTCATGATCCGCAATCAGTTCGGCATGAACCGTCAGTTTGCAGAGCCCGGCGCGGTGTTCCTGTTCGGAGTAGACATGCTCAATGCGCGCATTCTGCACACCCTGAAGATAAATTTTCCCGTAGAGTCCGCTGACGAGGAGCGTAATCCCCCAGTCCCATCCGCCGTGACACTGCACTTTGCGGATCAGATTCAGGTGCTTGACCGAATTGACTCCGGTACAGGGAACATCCACAGGCAGTTTGCTGTATTCCTCTTCCGCATGGCGAAGCGCGGAGTCGATCGTGATTTCAATGCGGTTCGTTCCTGCCTTGAGGAACTCCTTCACATTCGCGCGGAACCGGGTGAACATATTCTCGGAGTGCCCGACTGTCCGGCCGTTGATGCGGATTGCGCCGAAAGTGTCGACCGAATCAATGTTCAGGAAAATGACATTCTGCTTGAGAAACGCCTCGTCGAGTTCAAAATCGCGGCTCCAGGTCCAGTCGAAGTCGCGCACCCACTGAACGAGATCTTCGTTCATGGCAATATAGGGATCCGGGATGACGCCCGCATCGAGAAGCGCAGAATAATTGTCGCCCGGAACACGGGCGGGAACCGGCGCAAAGCCCGGCTTGCTGGACGAAAGAGTCCATTCGGAAGCTAAATTCATGTTTGACATAGAGTTCTCCTCTGGTTTCCGGATAAAATACCGCATTTTTTTCAGAAAACGACTACAAAATTCAAAAAACGATACTATATTGACGCAAGGAGAATAAAATCATGTTTTTAGACCGCAATTCCGTTCCGCTCGCCGGAGCAAACAATTATCACATTCACACCTCCGAGTTCCGGACGGGTGAATTCTATCCCGAACACTGGCACGCATTCCACGAGTTCTTCCTCGTCGTCCGCGGCGAACTCGAGCACCGCCTGAACGGCAAACGGTTCCTTCTCCCCGAAGGAACCGTCCAGCTCATTCACCCCGGCGACCACCACGAGCTCCGCCCCGCACCGGGCTGCCCGGACGTCAAAATCTACAACTGCAACGTGATCTCAGACGAAATCGTCAAAGTCCTCGCATTCCTGACCGGCGGACACGATTTTTCGCTTGACGACTGTGTCCAGAGCGTCCGCCTCCCCGTCGACTCCCCGATCTGGAAATATCTCGTCGCCGAAGCGGGCAAAGCGCACGACAAAACGCTGAACCAGCAGCTCCGTCTCGTCATCATGCGCCATCTCACCGAAACGGTCTTTCTGACTCTGATGCAGTGTTCGGATTATTCCGCGGTCGCGGTTCCGCAATGGCTGGGCGACAGCTGCCGCGAAATGCGCAAAAAGGAGAATTACAAACTCGGTCTTCCGCGCTTCATTCACCTTGCCGGGCGCTCTCAGGAACACCTCTGCCGCTCAATGCGGCGCTACTACGGCATCTCTCCGCAGGACTATGTTCTCGAACTGCGGCTGGATGAGGCGGTGCATCTGCTTCTGAATTCCGGACTCGCCATCAGCGCCACGGCATATGAAGTCGGCTTCAACAACCTGTCCTACTTCCGCCGCTGCTTCCGCAAACGCTTCGGCATGTCGCCGGTTCAGTACAAGAAAATGCGAAAAAGCCGCTGCGGTGTTTTACCACCGTCGGCGGCTTTGGAAAAAGAGACTCCGGAGAAAAATCAATCCATCGGAGCTTCAGCGGCTTTCACCGTGAACTGAATCGTGTAAGCCTTTCCGGCTTCCGCGTTCTTGAGAGTGTAATGACCGGAGTTGTCGTGGTTGACGAGAATCGCCGCGGAACCGTCTTTGCCGCCGTCCGGAATATACTGCGCCTTGTGGTTGAGCCAGAAATGCGCGGGATAAACCTTGCCTTCTTTGCTTTTCCAAGTCTTCTTGAAATCGCCGTTCGGGACGAGTTCGCCGTTGATCTTGATATTGTCAACCAGGACCCAGCCGCGGGTGTCCGCGGTCTTTGCCCACTGTCCCATCATATTGATGTTGATGTTGCCGCTCTTTGAAGGAGTGACGGTGTAGCTGACGGTCTGCCAGTCCTCTCCGAGCTTGCCTGTCCATGCGGTCGAAGTGTATTTGTGAACTGCTTTGTCCTTGATCCAGCTCTGTCTGTCGAATTTCATGTTGTCGGATTTGACGGTCAGTTCATTCTGCTCCTTGACGCAGTTGATGTCCGAACGGAACATCGAATCCGCCTGAAGAGCGAATGCCGCAACGGCCGCGAGCGAAAGAGTGAGAAGTTTTTTCATGATGAGATCCTTTCTGTTTATTCCGCCGGAGCTTCGGCGGCTTTGACTGTGAATTCGAAGGTGTACGCTTTTCCCGCTTCCAGGTTTCTGAGGGTGCTCCAGCAGGCATTGTCATGGTTGACGAGAATCGCCGCGGAACCGTCTTTGCCGCCTTCCGGCACATACTGCGCCTTGTTGCTGAGCCAGAAGTTCTGCGGACGGATCTTGCCGGTTTTCTGGTCCTTCCAGGTCTTCTTGAAATCGCCGTTCGGGGCAAGTTCGCCGTTGATTTTTACGTTGTCGATCAGAATCCAGCCGCGGTCGTCCGCGTTCTTCGCCCACTGACCCTGAAGAGAAAAGCCCATGTCGCCGCTCTTCGCCGGAATAACCGTATAGCTGACGGTCTGCCACTCATCGCCGAGTTTGACCGACCAGACGGAAGATGTGTATTTATGCTCTTCCTTGTTCTTGTGCCAGCCCTGTCTGCCGGTCTTCATGTTGTCGGATTTGACGGTCAGTTCATTCTGTGTCTTGATGCAGTTGATGTCCGAACGGAACATCGAATCCGCCTGAAGAGCGAATGCCGCAACGGCCGCGAGCGAAAGAGTGAGAAGTTTTTTCATGATGAGATCCTTTCTATTTTATTCCGCCGGAGCTTCGGCGGCTTTGAGAGTGACTGCTATCGTGTACGCTTTTCCGGCTTCCGCATTCTTGATGGTGTAACCGGAGCCATTGTCGTGGTTGACGAGAATCGCCGCGGAGCCGTCCTTGCCGCCGTCCGGAACATACTGCGCTTTGGCATTAAGCCAGAAATTGTGCGGAAACCGCTTGCCTTCTTTGCTTTTCCAGGTCGTTTTGAAATCGCCGTTCGGGACGAGTTCTCCGTTGACTTTTACGCTGTCGATCAGAACCCAGCTGCGTTTTTCTTTGTCCTTCGCCCACTGTCCCTGAAGGGAGAATCTGAAATCTCCGTTTTTTCCGGGGGTGACGGTGTAGCTGACGGTCTGCCAGTCATCGCCGACATTTTTGGTGGCGGTCACCGTATATTGATGATCCTCTTTGTTCTTGAGCCAGGTCAGTCTTCCGGTCTTCATATTGTCTGATTTGATTTCCAGCGGATTCTGCGTCTTGACGCAGTTGATGTCCGAACGGAATTCCGATTCCGCCGCCTGGACGGAGAGCAGAGCTGCCGCCGCAAGAGCGAATGTCATAAGATGTTTCATTGCTTCATGCCTTTCGTGTTATTTCTCTTCTCATATTATTTCCTGTTTCATTACATTATAATACAAAACGCTTAAAACGCAAGAGGTGAAACGGCGGCTTTCCCGCTTTTTTCCGCAAAAAAAACGTTTTTTTCACGAAAAAGCAACTTTTTCGGAAGGATTATTGATTTTTTTCCGCTTCTGTTGTATATTATGCACTTAACATAACAACATGAAGGATTCCCGATGAAATTCACTCTTCCGCTGATGGCTCTCGTCCAGCTGCTTCTGCTCTCCGGATGCGCAACACCCTGGATGACAAACACAAAACGGAATGCGATTGAACAGTACCTCATCTCCTCCGTTGTCGAACGCGGCATCTCCTCCGCCAGCTTCAAAGACTACAGAAACAAAAAAGTCGCGATGGATTACACCTACTTCGATCCGCAGACTGACAAACAGTACACGCAGGGCGTCCTCGAACTGCGCCTGGCGGAACTCGGCATGATCGTCGTCAAAAAAGCGGAAGAGGCGGATTACATCATCCAGCCGCTCTGCGGAGTCCTCGCAACCGACCACTCCAAAATTTTCCTCGGGACGCCCTCCCTCCCGGTCCCCGTTCCGAACGCGAACCTCGATATCGTCATTCCCGAAATCCCTCTGTTCCAGAAATTCACACGCTACGGCTACGGAAAATTCTCCTTTGTCGTCTATGAAGCCAAAGGACGCAAACCGCATGCGGTCCTCCCGACGACCCGTTCCAGCGCCCGTTATATCGACTGGGTCATTCTCCTCATTCCGTTCAAAACGCATGACATGGAGATGGACGACACCGTTCAGGCTGAGATCCAATACGATTTCATTCCCTGATTCCAATCCGTCAAAGCCACAAAAAAGCTCCGGACTTTCCTTTTTTGAAAGCCGGAGCTTTTTTGGTATGCGCGGAGCTTGCCGCGTTACAGCGTAACACCGTCTTTGAAGATGGAAATCTCTTCGTAGCCGTTCCGTTCATTCGCCGCTTCCGCGCCGCCGGCAACCGCGAGAATCCTTGCGAAGAATTCCGCATCCACGGCAGCGCGGTCTTCCTTCAGAACGCGTCCGGCGTCAAAGTCGATCCAGTTCGGCTTGAACTGCGCAAGCGCGGAATTGGAGGCAATCTTCATCGTCGGCACGACAGTTCCGAACGGCGTGCCGCGTCCGGTCGTGAACAGAATCAGATGTGCTCCCGAGGACGCGAGCAGAGTCGACGCCACCATGTCGTTGCCAGGTCCGGTCAGCAGGTTCAGTCCTTTTTCGTGCACATGCTCCCCGGGGAGCAGCACGTCGTTCACGGCGGAGCTTCCCGCCTTCTGCGTACAGCCGAGCGACTTGTCTTCGAGCGTTGAAATGCCGCCTGCCTTGTTGCCCGGCGAAGGATTCTCGTAAATGGTCTGCCCGTAACGGGTGAAATACTGCTTGAAGTCGTTGACCATAGCCACGCATTTGTCGAAAACTTCCCGGCTGCGGCACCGCGCCATGAGGAGCGTTTCCGCGCCGAACATTTCGGGGACTTCGCTCAGAATCGTGCTTCCTCCGCGTGCCGTCAGCCAGTCGGAGAACCGCCCGACAAGCGGATTCGCCGTAATGCCGCTGAGTCCGTCCGAACCGCCGCATTTGAGTCCGACGACCAGCTCGCTGACCGGAATATCCGTGCGGACGTCCTCCGCCGCGCGTGCGGCAAGCCCCTTCAGGATTTCCATTCCAGCCGCAACCTCATCCGATTCTTTCTGAGCGACAAGGAATTTAATGCGCTCCGTGTCGAACTCTCCGAGTTTTTCGCGGAACGAATCGATGGTGTTGTTTTCGCATCCGAGCCCGACGACGAGGACGCCGCCCGCGTTCGGATGCTTGACGAGTCCGCAGAGAATCGCGCGGGTCATCTCATGGTCGCCGCCCAGCTGTGAACAGCCGAACGGATGCTCCAGTGCGATCGCGCGGTCGACGCTTCCCGCGGGGAGCGTACGGTTCAGGCGTTCCGCCAGCGTATGCGCGAGCTTGTTCACACAGCCGACCGTCGGAATAATGAAGATATGGTTGCGAATCCCGACTGCGCCGTTTTTGCGCCGGAAGCCCTTGAACGTTTCCGTGCAGGGCTCCGGACGAAGAGTGATTTCGACGGGCGAATAGGTGTATTCAAGAATGCCGTCAAGATTCGTTTTCATATTGTTCGTATGCACATGCTCCCCCTTGCGGATGGCACATGTTGCGCGGCCGATGGGCATGCCGTACTTGATGATGTTCTCTCCCGCAGCGATGTCCCGGAGCGCAAACTTGTGCCCGCGCGGAACATCGGCGGAGGAGTCGTCCAGCATGACCGCCACATTGTCCAGAGGATTGATTCGGATGCTCTGCATGGCGGTGCTTCCTCAGAGAACGGTTTTGACGGCTTCGCGGATGCCGACCTTGTCGATTGCCTCGAGCTTGTCCGTCACAAATGCGGTCAGTCCGGGAACGGTGTTGAGATCCATCTCCCAGAACGCGGTGTTTGCAAGCGCCTTCCGGACATAGTCCGCCGTGGAGTCGCCCGCAATTCCGGCGAAGAAATCAATGACGTCCGGCGAATCGGAAACCGGCCAGGAGATGCCGTTGCAACTCGCGGTCGCCTTGCCCTCCGCGTCTTTGCTGAGACGGTAGAAGCGGAGCAGCGCCGCGAGCGAGAACGCGAGAACTTCCGGCAGTTCCCCTTTGAGCTTCGTGTAATCCAGCAGACTCGGCATGACGCGCACTTTCCACTTGGATACGGAGTTCAGGGAAATCGAAAGCAGACGGTGCTGTGCGAACGGATTCAGGAAGCGTTCCACAATTGAATCCGCGAAGAACTGTTTTTCGTTTTCGGGCAGATTGACCGTGTGGAAAATTTCGCCGTAAATCGCCTTGCGGACCATTTTGCCGAAGACTGGATCGTTCATCATCTCGTCGACGAAGGTAAGACCGCCTATGATGGAAGCGAGAACGTCCGCTGTATGCGCGCCGTTGAGAAAACGCACTTTGCGGGTGCGGTACGGCGACTGGTTGTCGGTCACGACCACATTCAGTCCGCACTCCTTGAGCGGGAGTTCCTTGAGAACGGATTCGGGACCTTCCATCACGAAGAAATGGAAGATTTCACCGCAGTCCAGAAGGTTGTCCTGATATCCGAGTTCCGCGCAGATTTTTTCCGCTTCCGCGCGCGGATATCCGGCGACAATGCGGTCGACGAGCGTGTTGATGAAAAGACAGCTCTTTTCGAGCCATTCGGCGAATCCCTGCGGAAGATTCCACTCGGAGGCATACTGAAGCATATATTTTTTGAGCGTGATTCCGTTTTTGTCGATAAGTTCGCAGGGAATGAAGACAACGCCTTTCTCCGCCGCGCCGCCGAATGCCTTCCAGCGTTCGAACATCAGGCTTGTGAGCTTTGCCGGATACGTGTTCTGGCAGGTTCCCGGTGTGTACGGTTCCGGCTTGTGTTCGATTCCGGCCTCGGTTGTGTTGGAGAAAACGAAGCGGAGATCCGGGCTGCACGCCGCCTTGACGGTCGCCTCCCAGCTTTCATACGGATTCAGACATCCCTTGACGGATTCGATGACCTCGCGCTTTTCAACGACTTTTCCTTCGGAGATTCCGCGGAGGATGAGAGTATAGAGTCCGTCCTGAGCGTTGATGAAATCGGTGAGACCCTTCGGGAGCGGCTGCACGAGCTGTACGAGCCCGTTGAATTTTCCCTGCTTGTTCATTTCATTGATCATCCAGTCGATGAATGCGCGGAGGAAATTTCCTTCGCCGAACTGGAGGACTTTTACGGGGAGAGTCGGAGCGTTTTTTCTTTTAAGCAGATCCATGATTTTGTCCTTTTGTTTTTTGGATTCCGGTATAAGATAATTGCCATCGTTGGCAAATGCAAGCCGAGTTGCAGAGAAAAAATCAATTTTTTCATTATTTCCCGCATCTTTGTTGTTTTTCGGTTGTTTTATGCGGTTGAATTGAGTGCGAAGAGGCAATTTCAAAAAAAAACAAAAAAAATGCGAAAAAGCATTTGCATTTTTTCAGAAGTGCAGTATATTAATGGCATACCAAGCGATAATGCTTGATACAACGCTCCGGCATAGCTCAGCGGTAGAGTAGGTGGCTGTTAACCACTTGGTCGTAGGTTCGAATCCTACTGCCGGAGCCATTTTTTTGCCTCCATTCCCATGTTTCAGCCTCAAATTCAGCTTTGATCTTCCCTTTTGGAAGCCTGCCGCATCTCTTGATGAGATGCTCTCAAACAGGTCGAATAAGTGGACTATAAGGTGCCCATAAATTGCACCGGAATCTCTTTTTCCAAGTCAAACAGTTTTGTATGTCTAAATGACCAGTGACACTTCCCGATAATGTCCGAGGAATTGTGTACATTGATGGGATAGAGGTTGAAAAAGCCTGTTTCCATGATTGATTTCACCCAAAACCAAACGAAAGGAACCAGGCTAAATGTAACAAAAAAAAGACAATCTCTGGAATCATCAAAATCAGGGAATAACCACGGTTTCAGGCACGGTTATTTACTTTACCGTCGATGAACCAGGAAAAGAACCGGAAAGCTGAAGCTGAGTCACTTGCGAAAAGCCGCTTGAGCAGCTTTCGCTGTAATTCTACACGTAACAGCATCAAATGTTCCTCCGACAACTCCGCCAACAACAGGAATAAACTTGGTTAGATTGACTATTCCCTTTTCTCCAGCTTTGGTTATCAAACGAAAACCGACAGCTTGGTTGATTCGCTTCAAAGCTTCTCCGGGAAGTTTCCTGATAGCGGCATAAGTCAAACTGGAACCAAGCCTAATTCCAGCCTGTTTGCAAACCTCTTTAACATCCTGCCCGATGATAACACAAAGAATTAAAGTTTTGACTTTGTCTTCTTTAAGATCATGACCATAAATTCTTGCAATAGCCGCAGCCATTCGCGCTTGCAGAATCCACGATGCGCCCAAAGAGGCCGGGATCGCAATCGGCAATGTAGCAAAACCTCCAAGCCCGGTAATAAAACCTGTAGAAAAGTTTTTTGTGGTCTCCCAGTTGATCAAACTCTCTACACGAGCATCGTTATCTTCATAATCCGGGTTGTTCAGATACTC
Organism: uncultured bacterium; assembly: GCA_900549415.1. Lineage (GTDB taxonomy): Bacteria > Verrucomicrobiota > Lentisphaeria > Victivallales > UBA1829 > UBA1829. Next base: position 3,605 of record URNX01000042.1, on the reverse strand, counting down.
CAATGCAAGATCTTCTGCACTGGAGAGTGGACCAACTCCACCAACAGCTTTTTCTGTCAGTCAGTTTGCCACTTGCATCGCTTTTGATTCTTTCGTTTCAGTCATTTTACACTCCTTTGCAACGTTTTTTGGTTTTATTGCATTCAGCATGCCGGGACCAAAGCATTCATGATACCACACAATACCTCTTGTATACCTTTGGTTTGATTTTGGCTCTGCAAAAAAAAGACGCACCCTGCTGCACTCTGCCCATGGTACGCCAATACCAGATAACGAATGCAAACAGAATACGTCCAAAGGATGTATCCCGTCAGCATCTACGTTATCTGCTTTAATTTGGCGTTTTAGGGCAGACGTCTGCTGAAAAAAATACGTTTATTTCTCTTGCAATTTGCTCAGTCGGCAATGCTCCTTCTGTTTGTCCAGTTATGTTAAACACCGGATAATATATAGTGCATTGTTTCCTGTTTCGCAAGCCGTATCTTCGCCGATTTTATAAAAAAACGGACGGAATACCGTAATCTGTTCTCTACCGTTCCTAGTATTGGCGTATCATGGACGGGTTCACTATTCGCTATACATACCCCCGCCTCCTTTACTGGTCTTCTGTTTTATCGTTATTCTTATCTCACCCGCACCTCGCGTACAAAGGGACCGAACCGGTGTTTTTTCTCCAAATTCAGCTTTCCACGCTTCTCAAGACGCTGCAAGGACTTCTCAACCGTATCAAGAATGATCTGCGTATCGCCGCCGCAGGAGAGCCATTTATTCTTCATGTAACGGAAACTCTGGCGCGGGGCAGCTATCCGCTCTGCCGGATACGCACTCTTGCTGCTCTGCACAACCGCACATGACGTTTTGCCCGGAGCCTTGCGCAGACCGCGTCCGACCATCTGAATTGTGGGCAGACGCGAAGCGTCGCGCAGAAACACACTCTGAAGCTCCGGAAGGTCAAAGCCCTCTGTCAGAACGGAAACGTTTGCGACGACCTGAACGTCGCCCTGCACAAAAAGGTCGAGTTGTTTGTCTTTGTTGCTTGATCCGGTGACGACTTCACAACGGATTCCGGCGCTTTCAAGAACGTTGCGGAAGTGGTGACACTCATCGATGCGGGAGAAGAACGCGATTGTCTTTCCCCATTTCTCCGGGTTTTCGCAGAAAATTTTTTCCACGAATTTCAAATCCCAAACCGGCAGTTTGTACGAATCGTAGGGGGAAAGCACGCCCATGTGAATCAGCTGCTGAATCCCGCAACACTCCACGTTACACTGAAACGAAAGACGCATCCGGTCGGTCCGCATCGGAGTCGCGGAAAGTCCGAGAATCAGCGAATTGCCTGTTTTTTCGTACATCTCAACACAGCTCTGCGTGGCCTCGTGGTGCGCCTCATCAAGCACAATCATATCAGCTCTAGGGGGATTGGAACTGAAGACGGAAACATAACGGAGATCACAATGGAAGTACATTTCGTTAACCAGCCTGGTCTGGTCGAGAATATGTTTTCTGGATGCAACCCAGTTGACCGTCAGCGGAGTCCTGCTGTTTGCCTGCATTTCCCGGATGATCATCAGTCCCATGACGGTTTTCCCGGAGCCGACGGGCGACTCCAGGAGGACCGATTTGCGTCCGGCGGCAAATTCCGCCAACACTTCCTGAACGGCGGTTGTCTGATACGGACGTTCTTCAAAATGGAAATCGTTCATCCGGCGAACTCCTCTGTCAGATTTGCGGACTCCAGATTTTCCAGGAAGAACGCCTGCGCCGTTTTTCTGGTATGATACATATCCTCCAGATCGAATTCATGCGACAGCATACGCCCGATCAGCACATCAATCCGTTCAGGCGAGGAAAGCTCCTTCCCGTGATGCGTCGCCAACTCCGAACAGAAATTGATGAGATCGCTGACAGAACACTGCACGGGAAGGAGCGGGCGGCGTTTGGTGTTGATGTTGTTCAGCGAAGTGACTTCGTACTGTGCGCACGGATCGCCCGCCATCTGCTCCAGCCGTTCGTTGACTCGGCTATACATGGACTTGGAGGTGATCAATGTCTGAATCAATTCCTGAACAACAAGAAGCTCATGAATCGAGGCACGTGTTTCGTGGGCGACGCGGAGTCTGGACTGCATGGTCCGGAATCCGTGCTCGTTGCTGAACGAGGAGACCAAACGCGAAAGGTGCGTGCCGGAATTGTCATTGACTTCGATTTCCGTCCGGAAAGCATCCGTCAGCATCGTCGCGCCGTTGGAACAGATCAGCCGTTCAACCGCGAGATAAAAGGAGGGAAGACTCACGCCATCAACCGGGTAATGAAGGGTGAGTCTGCGGGAGTAATCGCTGTCACCGGCAATCGAGAAATTTTCATCCAGAACCATCCAAGCGGAAATGATACCATCCCGATACTGCAGCTCCTGCGTACGCGGGTCTTCAGCAAAAATTCGGTGAGCAATTTCAGGTGGCAGAATCTTTTTGTTCGCATCGACCACGCCAAGAATCTCACCGGTCAGATGATCGAATGTCGCGCGCAGACGCAAATCCGGATTGTATTTCGCCACGCGGTCAAAGACCTCTTCTCCGGAAAAATAGCGGAAGATGTTTGTGGAGACTTTCAGCTTCCGAGCAAAACTGGAGAGAAAGCGTTTGGTCACCTGGAAGACTTCTCCGTTGTATTCAATCGAAAACGTTCCTTTTGCCGGGTCACAGTCGACTGGATGAAGTTCCTGAATCGTCATCTGCGAATTGGAGAACTGCAGCTCTTCTTCTGCCCCCGCCCCAGTTCCGGAATGCGGAATAACCGCCGGAAGCGGCGGATGCAGTTTTAGCCAGCGTTCCTTGAGATAAGCGGCAACCTCCGGGATTTCAGATGCTTCATATGGAAGCAGTTTGCTGAGAGATGAGGGCTGGTCGACGGGGAAACCCTGTTCAATCAGCCATTTCGCCATTTCAACCGACTTTGCCTCTGCAAGGAAATTCCGGACGGGCAGTTCCGTCTTCATCCGGTCGACAAACAGCTCGATAATTTCGGCATTGTCCGTTTCGATAGCGGTTTGCAAAATATCTTCCCCAACCGGAACCCCGCATTTGAGGATGAAGCGAATCGTATCAATCCGCTCTTCCTGAATGGCGAAAATCAGTAAATTTGTGTTTGAATTATCCATAGAATGAATCCTTTCTGTGTTAAAACAGTTCTCTTCTGATGATTTCAAAATATTCACGGTCGCGCTTTTTGCTGCACGGGTTCTGCGCGATCACCCTGAGCGCGGCAGAACAGTCCTGCCGCATGATCCTGCGTACATTGACACAGTAACCGACGGCTGAATCCGAACGGATCCAGAGCGGACCGCAGAACTGCTTATAGTCGATACCGATCCGGGACATCTCATTTTTGAAATCCGCGCGGTGCCCGCCCCGTTCTCCTTTTTCGTATTGCCAGATATGTGTCATTTCATGCGCCATTACTGCGATAAAACCGTTATCATTCCCCTGAACCAGATTCAGGAGATTGAACCTGATCAGATAAGGCTTTCTCCTGACGAGATCGGAAGAGCGTCGTGTAGGGAAAGAGTGTAGATCTCGGTGGTCGCCGTATCATTAAAAAAAAAAAAA
>URNX01000041.1 GCA_900549415.1 uncultured bacterium | reverse complement strand
GTGGCACCCCCAACGGGATTCGAACCCGTGTCGCCAGGATGAAAACCTGGTGTCCTAGGCCTCTAGACGATAGGGGCGTATCGCTTGAGTGTCCATAAGATACACCAGTTTCGCGAATAATCAAGCGGACTTTTTTATTTTTTTTAAAATTTTCTGAAGAAAAGTCGCTTTTGTCACTGGAAATATCATTTGTTCGATGCTATTATACAGAGGAATAGTTATTTAACACCGTAAGTAAGGAGAAGATCCCTATGCCTCTGTACCAATATGCGGCGATGGACGCCACGGGAAAAGAGCGGAAAGGTCAGAAAGAGGCCGCGAACGAAGAAGCGGTAACCGCTTTTCTGAAAGACCAGGGTATGTTCCCGACCTCCATCAAGCAGGTCCGGAAGATTGAAAAGAAAAAGGCCGCCCCGCAGCCCGCAAAAAAAGCCGGAGCCAAGAAAAAAAGCGCGATGAACATCAACATCTCGCTTGGTCCCGCAGTCATTAAAACAAAACAGCTCACGATTTTCACCCGTCAGCTTTCCATTCTGCTGAATGCAGGTCTGCCGCTCATCCGTTCTCTCCGGACTCTTGAAAAACAGTCGAAAGATCCGATCATCAAGAAGATTCTCGGGGAAGTCGCGAACGGCGTCGAAGCCGGTTCCACCTTCTCCGAATCGCTGGCGCAGCATCCGAAATCGTTTGACAAACTCTATCTCAACATGGTGCGCGCCGGTGAGGCTGCAGGTAAGCTCGAACTGATTCTCGACCGACTCGCATCGTTCATGGAAAAAGCCGCGCGAATCGCGGGGAAGGTCAAATCGGCCATGGTGTACCCGACCATCGTTCTCTGTATTGCAGGCGCCATTACCGCCGGTCTGATGATCTTCATCGTTCCCAAGTTCGAAAAAATCTTCAATGAACTGCTCGAAGGCGCTCCGCTGCCCGGTCTGACGCAGATCGTTATGGCGATCAGCCGGTTCATGCAGGAGCAGATTCTCGTGCTCGTCGGCGGCATCGTCGGCATTGTCATTGTCTTCAAGCTCTTTGCGAAAACCAAGTTCGGGCATTACTGGCTGGACTACATCAAGTACAATATGCCGCTGTTCGGACCGATTGTTTCCAAATCCTCGATTTCCAAATTCTCGCGAACGCTGGGAACGCTGATGGGGTCCGGCGTGCCGGTCCTGAACGCGCTCAGCATCGTGAAAGAGACCGCCGGAAATGAAATCGTCTGCGATGCGATTCAGGAAGTGCACGACGCCGTGAAGGAGGGTGAAACGATCGCCGGTCCGCTCAACACCACAAAAATCTTCCCCGACATGGTGATCAGTATGATCGAGGTCGGTGAGGAGACCGGTAAGCTGCCGGAGATGCTCGACAAGATCGCCGACACCTACGACGAAGAAGTCGACAACGCCGTCGGCGCGCTGACCTCGATGATTGAGCCGTTGATGATTGTGTTCCTCGCTGTGGTCGTCGGCGGTATCGTTATGGCTCTGTTCATGCCGCTGATCAGCATCATCGAAAAACTCGGCGGCTGATCCGGAACATGTCCATCATTCGTCTTTTCAACGCCGGAAACACGCACGTACAGGTGGCGGAGCTTTCCGGCTCTTCGTTGCGTCTGCTTGACACGGTTGCGACTCCGGAGTTCCGGGTTGCGGATTACGCATCGGAAAACATGGCCGCGGCTTCGGTCGTTCCCGCTCTGGAACGCGAATTCCGCGATGCGGGCGCGTTTATTGTGAGTTCGCAGATGCCGGATTGTCCGGTTGATCTTTCGTACATGAAACATCCGGAGACGCTCGGCGCGGATCGGCTGGCGAATGCGGCGGAGCTGATTTTTTCAGGAGCTCTGCCCGCTCTGTGCGTTGATTTCGGAACAGCGATCAATCTTGAATTCGTCGATTCCAACCGCCGGATGTGCGGCGGGGCGATTCTTCCCGGCCGTCTGATTCTGCGCAAATCCCTGCATGATTACACGGCGAAACTGCCGGTGACGGAGGTGACTTCCCGTGTCCCTTCATTTCCGGGGAACAACACGGTCGATGCGATTGACCTCGGAACCGACTGCGCGGCGCTGGGGGCAGTCCGCGAGCTGCTCCGCCGGATGGAACTTGCGTATCCGGGCGTGCCGATCCGCCGTGTGGCCTGCGGCGGCGACGCCGGATTTTTCCTGCGGGAGATTCCCGGATTCGAACTTGCCGATGAACTCTTCACTCTGCGGGGAATTGCCGCGCTTTACCGAAGCGCGGGCGGATTGCCCTGAATGACTCGCCAGGAGAGGTGCCCGATTGCTGAAAAGCGGAAGTCGTAAAAGATTAAAATAGTATAATAATTCAGGTTGTGCTCTTGATTTTTCCGTTGTTTGCGATATATATAAGAAAATATTTTTCAAAAATGCAAAGGGAACAGCCATGTGGAAAAAAATCTTGAAGGTGTGCTCCGAACTGCTCGTCGGAGCTGTTGTCGTCGGAGGAGCAGTCTATTATTATCAGGTCATTCTTGCATCAGGCGGAATAGCGAAGAAGCGTGCTGCGGTGACACCCTCCGTTGTTGCGGAGGTACAGAAAAAAGTACAGTTCGCCGATGTGATTGAAGCGCTCGGAACCGGAAGTGCAAAAGAGGCTGTGGAAATTACGGCAACCGTTACGGCAAAAGTCGTCGAAGTCAAATTTGAAGACGGAGACCAGGTGAAGGCGGGCCAGCTGCTTGTCCGGCTTGATGACGACAAGGAACGCGCGGAGTTCAACCAGGCGGAAATCAACCTCGATGAACAGGAGCGCGAAATGGCACGAATCGACCGCCTTTCCAAATCCAATGCCGTTTCGCAGAAATCAATTGACGAGCAGAGGACGAAACTTGAACGTTCCAGAACCCTGCTTGCCGTGGCGAAGACGCAGATTAACGACCGTCATCTTCATGCTCCGTTCGCCGGATGTCTCGGAATGCGTCTCGTCAGTCTCGGTGATCTTGTGACGCCCGGAACAAAAATCACAACTCTTGACGACATTTCCGAAATCAATGTTGATTTTTCTGTTCCCGAAAAATATTTTGCCGCGCTGAAAACCGGCTATGAGATCAGCGTCAAGAGTCCGGCGTATCCGGATGAGACGTTCAAGGGAAAGATCACCGCGATTTCTCCGCGCATCAACCTCGACACCCGCATGGTGGAGGTGCGCGCCGTCATCGACAACAAGGCTATGAAGCTGCGTCCCGGCATGATGTTCCTCGTCCGCGTCGATATGGGCAGCCGTTCGGCTCTGATGATTCCGGAGAAGTGCGTGGTCAGTCTCGGCGAAAAACAGTTCGTCTTTACCGCGGAAAGTGACGGACGGGTGACGCGTCATGAAGTGACGCTCGGCAGCCGCCGCGGCGGGAAAGTGGAGGTTGTTTCCGGAATAAATGAGGGTGAAACCGTCGTCACAGAGGGCGTCGCAAAGCTGGTTGACGGAATGACGGTCAACTTCGTCAATCCGTCAAAAGCGGGAGAAATGACGAAATGACGATCTGTCAGTTTTCCATTGTCCGTCCGGTTGCAACGATCGTGTTCATGCTCCTGCTTGTGGTGTTCGGCTTTATCTGCCTGAACCGCATGGCGGTGCGTGAATACCCGGATATCGACGTGCCGACGATCTCCATCGACACCACATATGACGGCGCCTCATCGAACGTTGTTGAAACAAAAATCACCCAGCGCATTGAGGACGCCGTGGCAGGTATCGAAGGGCTGGACACCATCTCCTCCATCAGCCGCGACGGGCGTTCGCGCATTACTCTGGAATTCAAAGTGGAGCGCGACATCGACGCGGCGGCGAACGACGTCCGCGACAAGGTGAGCCGCATTCTGAAAAAGCTTCCGGACGATGCCGACACCCCGGTTGTCGCCAAGTACGATTCCAGCGGAAGTCCTGTCCTGATCCTTGCGCTTACTTCGAATAAAATGAGCCGCATGGAACTTACCGACTACGCGGACCGCTACCTCGTTGACCGTTTCTCCGTCATTGACGGCGTGGCGAGTGTCAGCATTTTCGGCGCGCAGGAAGAGGCGATGCGCATCTGGCTGAACCGTCAGGCAATGGCGGCGCGCGGAGTGACGGCGGAAGATATCATCAGCGTGCTCAACTCGGAAAACGTCGAGAACCCGGGCGGGCGAATCGAATCGTCCGAACGTGAGTTCACGGTCCGCCTGAAGCGGCAGTATGCGACAGAAAAGGATTTCCGGGATCTTGTCATCAAGCGCGACAAGGCGGGCGACTACGTGCGTCTGCGCGATGTGGCGGAGGTTAAAATCGACTCACGCCGTCCCCGTCAGAACTTTATGACGAACAAGGAGCCGATGGTCGGACTCGGCATTCACAAGCAGTCCAAATCGAACGCGCTTGTCATTTCAGACGGGGTGAAAAAACTTGTTGCGGAACTCAACAAGAGCGGTTTGCCGGAGGGAATGCAGATCAAAGTGATCCGCGACGAAGCGCTGTTCATCAACGCCTCGATTCATGAAGTGCGCGATTCGCTGATCATCTCCGCCGTGCTGGTTCTGCTGATCATCTTCCTGTTTCTCGGCAGTTTCCGCGCATCGCTGATTCCTGCGGTGACGGTTCCAATTTCGCTGATTTCAACATTCATTGTTCTCTACATTTTCGGCTACAGCGTGAACCTGCTGACGCTTCTGGCGCTGGTGCTGGCGATCGGTATGGTGGTTGACGACGCAATCGTGATGCTGGAGAACATCTACCGCCGCATTTCGCTTGGCGAGAAGCCGCTTCTGGCGGCGACGCGCGGAGCGAATCAGGTGATCTTCGCGGTGATTGCGACGACGCTGGTTCTGGCGGCGGTCTTCATGCCAATCAGTCTTTGGGCGGGCAAGACAGGCAAGCTGTTCACCGAATTCGCGGTTGCCATGACTGCGGCGGTCTGCTTCTCCAGTTTCATCGCCCTGACTCTGACTCCGATGATGTGTTCGAAGATGCTGAAGCCGCAGTCGGCGACCGAAAAAGGCTGGATGATCCGCTGTGTGGATGCGTGCATGGCGTTTCTCGAACGGATTTACGACCGTTCGCTCCGCTTTGTCGCCCGGTTCAAGATTATCACAGCGGCGGTCTTTTTCGCCATCTGCATTCTGATGATCGCCGGCTGGATGCGCCTGCCTTCGGAATATGAACCGACTGAAGACCGTGCGGTGATCATGACCCGCATCATCGCACCCGAGGGAACCAACTATTACGCAATCAATGACTATGCGGGCGATGTGACAAACGTTCTCTACAAGCCGGTCGCTGACGGAAACGCGAACAGTCTCATGGTGGTTCTCCCTTCGTTCGGCGAGAGCGACGGCGCGGCGAACACCGGATTCTGCATTCTCGAACTTCAGCCGTGGAACATGCGTACGCTCAATTCGCAGCAGATCATGAATTCGCTTCGTCCGGAGCTGGCGAAGATTCCGGGCATCAACGCAATTCCGTTTCTCCCGAGCGGACTCGGCGGGTTCGGAACACCGGTGCAGTTTGTGATCGGCGGCCCCGATTACGACGAACTGGTCAAATGGCGCGACATCATTCTCGAAAAATGCCGCTCGTATCCCGGGTTCGTCGATATCGACTACGACTACAAGGAGACCACGCCGCAGCTGCATGTCGCAGTCGACACAAAGCGCGCGCAGGAGCTCGGCATCTCCGCGCTTTCCATCGGAACCACGCTCGAAACGATGCTCGGTTCCAAGCAGGTCACGACGTTCGTCGACCGCGGTCAGGAGTACGACGTCATGCTTCAGGCCGGACGCGAAAGCCGCGCGACGCCTCAGGATCTGCGCAACATCTATCTGCGTTCCAAATATTCCGGCGAGCTGATTCCGCTCGACAACCTCGTCAAACTGGAGGAACGCGGCGATTCGGGACGGCTCGGACGCTACAACCGCGTGCGTTCGATTACGCTTCAGGGCAATGTCGCCCCCGGCTATGCGCTCAGCGATGTGCTGACGTTCCTCGAAAACACCGTGCGCGAAAATCTGCCGGAATATGCGCAGATCGGCTACAAGAACCAGTCGAAAGAGCTGAAACAGACTTCCGGTTCGATGCTGTTCATCTTCGCGCTCGCCCTGATTGTTTCGTACCTGGCATTGAGCGCGCAGTTTGAGAGCTTCATCAGCCCGCTGGTGGTGATGCTGACCGTTCCGCTCGGCATGATCGGCGCGATTGCGGCGCTGAATCTGATGGGCTTCACCATGAACATCTACACACAGATCGGCATCATCATGCTGATCGGTCTGGCGGCGAAAAACGGCATTCTGATTGTGGAGTTCGCGAACCAGCTGCGGGATGATGACGTCCCGTTCGAGGAGGCGCTCTTCCAGGCGGCGAAGCTGCGTATCCGCCCGATTCTCATGACCGGCATTTCGACTGTTGCGGGTGCGATTCCGCTGCTGCTTGCAACCGGTGCTGGCGCGGCAAGCCGGCGCTGTCTCGGCGCGGTTGTGTTTTACGGCGGGCTTTCCGCGTGCATTCTGACTCTGTTCGTGGTTCCGGTCGGCTATTTGATTCTCGCCCGCTGGCAGGGGTCGCCGAACGCGCTGCTGAAACGTCTGCAGAAGGAGGATCGTGAAAATCCCGTCACGATTCATTGATTATGGAAGAAGGACTGCTTTTTGAACAACCCGGAGACCGGCCGCTTGCCGACCGGCTCCGTCCGGAAACGATCGACGACATCGTCGGGCAGGAGCATCTGCTCGGTCCTGACGGCCCGATCCGCAAGATGTTGGAGACGAAACGCATTTCCAGTTTCGTTCTCTGGGGTCCGCCCGGATGCGGAAAGACCACGATTGCACGGCTGATGGCGAATGGAACCGACATGCATTTCGTTGCGCTCTCCGCCGTCTTTTCCGGAATCGCCGACCTCCGCAAGGCGTTTGACGAAGCCGCAAAACGGAGGCTTTACGGAGAACGGACGCTGCTGTTCGTCGATGAGATTCACCGCTTCAACCGCGCACAGCAGGACGGTTTTCTGCCCTACGTCGAAAACGGCACGGTGACACTCGTCGGCGCAACGACGGAAAACCCGTCGTTCGAACTCAACAGTGCGCTTCTCTCCCGCTGCAAGGTCTTCATCATGAAACCGCTGGATTCCGCCGCACTTCAGCAGATTATTGAACGGGCGGAAAAAATCGTCGGACGCAAACTTCCGATTGACGATGACGCGATGTCGATGGTTCGCGACCTTGCCGACGGCGACGGGCGTTATCTCATCAATCTTATTGAAAGCATCTACGATCTCGCTCCGTCAGACGGAGTGATGAACCGGACGGATCTGGAAAAAATCGTCCAGCACCGCGCGCCGGTTTACGACAAGGACCGCGAGGGACACTACAATCTCATCAGCGCGCTGCATAAATCCTTGCGCGGTTCGGATACCGATGCGGCGCTCTACTGGGCGGCGCGCATGATCGAGGGCGGAGAAGATCCGCTCTATCTTCTGCGCCGTCTGACGCGGTTTGCTATGGAGGATGTCAGCCTTGCCGATCCCCAGGCTCTGCCGATGGCGGTTGCGGCGTGGGACGCCTATGAGCGTCTCGGTTCGCCGGAAGGCGATATTGCGATAGCGGAACTCATCATTTATCTGGGAACCGCACCGAAATCGAACAGCGCGGAGGTCGCGTGGGACAAGGCGCGCGCGGCGGCGAAACAGTATTCGTCGCTCAATCCGCCCGCGCATATTCTGAATGCACCGACCAAATTCATGAAGGAGATCGGTTACGGCAAAGGGTATGTTTACGACCACGACACGCCGGAAGGCTTTTCCGGACAGGATTATTTCCCCGAAACAATGCCGCGCCAGCGTTTCTACAATCCTCCGGAACGGGGCTTTGAACGCGAAATTCTGCGCCGTCTGCAGTATTGGGATCGTCTGCGTGCGGAAAAGAAAAAGCCGGGACGGTGACGCATGGCGCGCTCCGATTTTCATCCCGGCGACATCCCGGCGAAACCGGGCGTGTATGTCTACCGCGACCGCTTCGGCACGGTGATTTACGTCGGCAAGGCGTCGAATCTGCGCCGCCGCATGTCCCACTACTTCCAGCCTTCGCAGCAGCTTCGCGCCGATCCCAAGCTCCGTTCGCTCATCAATTCGATTGACACCTGGGAGACTTTCATCGTCAAGAACGAGGATGAAGCGCTGCTGCTGGAGTCCCGCTTCATCAAAGAGTATGCGCCGCATTACAACATTCTTCTGCGCGACGACAAGCGTTATCCGATGCTGAAGATCGACCGGAACGAGAAGTTCCCGCGCATCCGTCTGACGCGCCTGAAGAAGAAGGACGCGTGTCTTTACTTCGGCCCGTTTCCGCACGGTTTTGCGCTCCGCAAACTGAGTGAATATCTGACAAAGCGTTTCGGTCTGCGCTCCTGCAAATCGCTCGCCCCGGATGCAGAAGACCGCAAGCACTGTCTTGCCGGAACGGTGCGCGACTGCTGCCGCCCGTGCGTCGGCGAGGTGACGGAAGAGGAGTATATGGCGCGGGTTGACCGGGTGGTCGCTATTCTGAACGGCGATACAAAGGAGATTGCGGAGGAACTGAAGGCGAAGATGATGGATGCGGCCGCCGCGAAACAGTTTGAAAAAGCCGCGTCGTACCGCGATGTCCTGAGCAACCTCCAGTCGGTTCTGGGGAACAAGGTGCGCACATTTGAGCACGCGCATATTCCGTCCGAAGCCGGAAAGGAGGCTGTGCTGGACTTGCAGAAGGCTCTGCATCTACCGAAGCCGCCGCGCGTGATTGTCGGCTTCGATATTTCCAACCTCGGCACGACCTTTGCTGTGGCGAGTCTGGTCTGTTCGCGTGACGGGCGGCCGGACAAATCCAACTACCGCCGTTTCCGCATCAAGACGGTGGAGGGACAGAACGACTTTGCAATGATGAACGAGGTCGTCAAACGCTATTTTTCCCGTCTTCTGGAGGAGAAGCGTCCGCTTCCGGATCTGCTGATGGTCGACGGCGGAAAGGGACAGCTTCATCTTGCGCTGGACGCCCTGATTTCGATCAACTGTCCGCCGTTCCCCGTTGTGGGACTGGCGAAGAAGAACGAGGAGATATACATTCCCGGACGGAGTGAGCCGGTTGTTCTGGATCGTGACCGTCCGGCGCTGAAAGTCCTTCAGGCATTGCGGGATGAGGCGCACCGTTTTGCGGTTTCATACAACCGCCAGCTGCGTCTGAAGCGGATATCGGAATCGCTTCTGGATGAGATTCCCGGACTGGGGGAAGCACGCCGCAATTCGCTGCTGCGCGAGTTCGGTTCCGTTGCGATGCTCCGGAAAGCCTCGGCGGAAGAGATCGCTTCGCGTGTCCGCGGAATCGGCGCGGAATTCGCCGCTACGATTCATGATTTTCTGCAGACGCACAAGTGAGGTGTGTTTTCAGGTCTCTTTCGCCGCAGGAGACAGACGCATTGCGCCTTTTTGAGAGAGCCTGTCAGGTGTGCGTCGGCTTTTTCGCCGGTGCGGGAAAGCGGAAGACGGTGTCGCAATGGTCGACGGAGGTCTGACGGTGGGCGATAACCAGCATCGTATATTTGCCGCGGAGGGCGGAAAGAGCTTCCACAAACGCGGTTTCCGTGGCGTTGTCCAGAGCGCTCGTGGCTTCATCGAAAATCAGAAACGCGGGGTTCGGATAGAGGGCGCGGGCAATCGCAAGACGCTGACGCTGGCCGCCCGAAAGGTTGCGCCCGTTTTCCGTAAGAACATGGTCGATTCCATTGGTCTGGCTCAGAACAAAATCCTCCGCCTGTGCAATTTTCAGACATGTCGCAATGCGTTGACGGTCGATCTGATCCGGCGGAATGCCGATGGCGATGTTCTCCGCAATCGTTCCGTTCATGAGCGAGATGTTCTGCGGAACATAACCGATCTGCGCACGCCACGACTCCAGATTTCCGCGGATGTCGCGCCCGTCGACGAGAATGCGTCCGGAATCGGGCGGGAAGAGCCCGGTAATGAGATCGCCGAGCGTTGTTTTTCCGCATCCGGTCGGACCGGAGAACGCAAGAGAGGTGTTCTTCGGAATCGTGAGCGAGATGTTCTGTAGAACCGGGGAATCCTTGTCGTATCCGAAAGAAAGGTTTTCAACACGGATTTCGTGTTCGAAGGTGATCGGCGGTTCGGTTGGCGGCTCTTCCAGTCGGATGGCCTGGAGATCCTTGTAGATTTTGTCGAAAAAGAACTGATATCCGCGGATGAGCACCCAGTTGTACTGAATACGGGCGACGGATGGAGTCATGCGCATCAGGGCGAGTCCGATGAAGGAAATCTGCAGCGCAATCGAGGTCGGAGCAATGCCGCAGAGCAGCAGGACGACAATCGTTCCCATTCCGAGGAAGACGACGCCGGCTTCTATGGCGAACCGGGGAATCTGTCCGTAAATGAACTGGAGGCGCGGCATTTCAATGGCTTCATATTCGAGTTTGTGTCCTTCGCGGACAAATGGCTTGCAGCGGTTCGCCAGTTTGATCTCCTTCAGAGCGTTGGCGGTGAACAGAATGAATGAATTCAGTTTCACGGCGCGCTCGAAGGTCAGAGCAGCAAGGTGCTGAACCATTTTCCGCATGAAAAGCAGGAGCGGAACAGAGAAGATCGCTCCGGAAACAGCAATCCCGAGCGCGGAATACGGAGCGAGAATGAACACGGAAACCAGAATCAGCAGAACCAGAGCGGCTTCAGATGACAGCATCATCAGGGCGCTGATGAAGTGCGGGATGACATTGCGGGTCTGCTGAAGTTTTTCGACCATTCCGCCGGTGGTGCCTTTCAGATGAAAACGGTAATCTCCCTCAATGTAGCGTTTCAGCAGTTCCGAACCGAGGCGCGCGGAAAGCGTGTAGGCAAACCGGGTCTGGAGCAGGGCAATGAGGTAAAGAAGAATGTTTTTTGCCACAAAGAAGAGAGCGCAGACCATGCAGAGCAGGATCATCAGCGAGTTGTTGGAGAGGCTGCCCGTGAAGTTTCGGATATAGACGAGGTACGTGTTCTGCTCGAACAGTTCCGGATTCAGGAACAGGGCGATGACCGGCATGATGAGACCGAGTCCGCAGAGTTCCAGAAGGTCGGAAAAGAAAACCAGAACGGAAATGAAGATCAGACGGTATTTTTCCGCCGGATAAAGAATCGCGCGAATCTGGTTGAGCAGCCGGAGCATTCGTTTACTCTCCTGAATCCGTCAAATCCGCCAGCGGATGACGGATGTATTTCCCGGTAACGGAACTGCGGTACCGCCCGTCGGCGTCGCGGCAGTCCGGGGTGAGCACGACTTTGCCCGCGCCTTCCGGAAGGTCGATGGCGAACATCGGGAGCGCGAGCGAGGAGAGCGTGTAGCGGAAATCTTCCAGAATCTCAAGTCCGCGTTCCACGCCCGTGGCAAAATGCGAAACACCCTCAATCGGGTCGATATGGAACAGATAGTGCGGCTTCACCCGCAGCGCGGCGAGACGTTTGAAGAGATGCCGCAGCGTTTCGGCGTCGTCATTTACACCTTTCAGAAGCACGGTCTGGTCGAGAACGGGGATCCCGTGCGAGACAAGACGTTTCAGCGCGGCTTCCGCATCGGGCGTCAGTTCATCGGGATGATCGAAGTGTGTGACGAACCACAATCCGTCAATGACGGACAGACGTTCCGTCAATTTTCCCGTGATGCGCGCCGGTTCGACGGCGGGAGCACGGGAGCAGACCCGAACCGTTCTGACGTTTCCGGAATTGCGGATGCGCGAGGCGATTTCGACGACGCGGTCGTCGTTCATCACCAGCGGGTCGCCGCCGCTCAGAAGAATGTCATCGACTTCGGGGTTGCGGTCGAGCCACGCGCAGACGGCATCGAGGTTTTCATCGGAGAGCGTGAAATGTGATGCGCCGTCCGCCCAGAGCCGTTTGCGGAAACAGAAGCGGCAGCGGACGAAACATTCGGAGGTGGTCAGCAGAACCGCGCGGTCGCGGTAACGGCGGATCAGATTCGGGACGGGGCTTTGCTCCAGTTCCGCCAACCCGTCGGAGGAGAGTCCGGGGTTGTCGAGTTCCCTGAGATCGGGAAGGTAAAGTTTTGCAACCGCGGGGGAACGCTCCGCCAGCGCTTTGCAGTAGGAGTTCAGCTTGACGGGATACCGCCTGAGCAGTTCCGTCATTTTGTCGTCACGATCCGTCATTTTATCCTGATTGAATGGAAAAACGGAGGCGGCACGCCCGGCGCCGTCTCCGTCAGTTTTGCCGGATTACTTGGTGATGGAGTAGATCCAGCCTTTAGCGGCATCCCATGCGCGGGTGACTTTGACGGGGTTGTCGCGCTTTCCGGTGTTGGCGGAAAGTTTGGCGAGAATGCCGTCGACTTCATATTCCTGCGCGGAGAGGTTTGCTTTCGCGGCGAGTTCCGCGGAGGTTCCGGAGACCGGAGCCATTCCGGCGAAGACGTCTTCCAGATTGGTGAGCAGTTTGATGACTCCCTTGCTGGCGAGCTTGTACGCCTGCACGCCCGGCTGGTGGAACGCGTTGATGTGGATGAGTTCCGCATATGCGGCGACGGCGCGCTCATAAAGGGCGATCAGCATGCCGACGTTGAATGCAGAGACGCTGTTGAGGCGCAGTTCGATGACCTGGCGTCCTTTGCCGCGGAGGGCGTTCGAGAGACCGGTCATGAAGCCGTGGAGGTAGTCGCCCATTGCAATGCCCTTGGAAATGGGCGCGGGGAGCGCGTCTTCAAGAATTTCAATGAAGGTGACGAAGAAGTCGTTGCGTCCGTCGTTGAGCTGCTGGATGAATGCGTGAGCATCGGTGCCGCCCTTGTTGCCGAAGACGTTGAGACCCTGATGAACGACTTTGCCGTCGAGGTCGAGTTCCTTTCCGAGACTTTCCATGACGAGCTGCTGGAGGTAGCGGGACATGAGGATGAGTCTGTCGGAATAGGGGACGATGACCATGTTCTTGTCGCCTCTGCCGTTTCCGGCGATGTACCACATTGCGGAGAGCATGTAGGCGGGGTTCTGCGTGAACTGCGGGTTGGCGGTGAGGCTGTCCATGTGGCATGCTCCGGCGAGGAGATCCTTGAAGCTGATTCCTGCGAGAGCCGCGGGGAGGTGGCCGACGATGCTGGTTTCGCTGGTTCTTCCGCCGATGGATTCAGCCATTTCAAAGACTTTGAGCCAGTTGCCGCCGCGGGAGAGCTGGTCGAGCTCGCTGTCCTTCATGGTGATTGCACATGCATGCTTTGCGAAGTCGAGTCCGGCTGCCGCATAGTAGTTCATGCAGGTGATCATATTGTTTTTGGTTTCCTGGGTTCCGCCGGACTTGGAGATGTTGACGACGAGGGTCTTTTCAAGATCGGCGACCTGGAGAGCGTCGGCGAGACCGGCGGTGTCGGTGTTGTCGAGGAAGTAGATTTTGAGATAGCCGTTGCGCTGGGCGTCGGATTTCTCATTCCAGTAAGGACCGTTGATCGCCATCTGGAGCAGTTGGGGGCCGAGAGCGGATCCGCCGATACCGTTGATGAAGGCGGCTTCAAACTTCTTTCCGGTGGAGCCGACGATTTTTCCGGTGCGGACAGCTTCGACGAAAGCTTCGACGTCCTGATACTCTTCGGAGCCGGTGTAGACGGAGCGGTCGGTGAAGTGGGTGACTTTGCGGTGCTCGTCTGGGTTCTTGATTTCTCCGCGCTCGATCTTGAGCATTTCTTCATGCACGCCGACGAAGCGTTTGCTCATGTCTTCGATGTCCGCGTCGGTGAAATTCATTCCGGCGAAGTTGATTTGAAATCCGGTAGTTCCGTCCACGAGAGTGTACTTGTGGCAGCGATCGGTCCAATTGTCCATGTTCAGTTCTCCTGTTGGTTTTACATTTGGTAATGTACACCCATAAGTGTATAAAGTAAAGCGTGAAGACGGAATTTTAAAATAATTCGCTCCGGGAAGGATGTTCCGGAGCCGGGGTTCAGGGAACCAGTTCTGTTCCGAATGGATTCCGGATTTCTGTTCGCCCGTTTTTCTGCTGCACGCGTAATGCTCCGTAAGGAGTCGGAAGCGTGACGGAAAAATCCGTATGGTCCATCGGGCGGATCTGTACCTTCCGGTATCCCGGTTCCAGCGGACGGATTCCGCAGAAGACACGGAGAAGCCATGCTCCCAGTCCGCCGCACAGCGCCGGATGATTCAGCGTCGTTCTCCGGTTGGATTCCAGTTCGGGAAGCCACGTTTCCGGCGATGTCGTCAACCCGAGCCCCAGCCAGTGCGACCATGTGTACGGAAGAGAACTGCGGATCAGTTTCATGGCGAGTTCCGGTTTCGGTTCCTCTTCGAGCAGCCGCATGAGGAGTTCGGTTCCGGTGTATCCGGTGCGCATAAAACCGTCTTCTCCGAGCTGGCGGCAGAGCTGATTCAGCAGTTCCCCGTGTTCCGTTTCCGGAACAATACGGAAGCTGAGCGCATGAACGGCTTCGCTCTGCGTGGCGTTTCCGTAGGAGAGTCCGTTCCGCAAAGAGCGGTTGATTGCGGATTTTCTCCGTTCCGCGCAGACATTCCAGAATTCCGCATCGGTGTTGCTGCCGAGAATTCCGGCGAATTCGGCGAGAAGCTGGAACGAATTCAGAACATGCGCGTTTTCGAGAAACACCTCGTCGGGCTGATCTTTTGCGTAATGGTCACTGAACGCGCAGTGTCCTCTGGAAAGCCCGTCTGGTCCGGTGATGCGTTCCAGATATTTTCCGAAACGGCGGAACGTCGGGTAGTTTTCCGCAAGGAATGTGCGGTCGCCGTACTGTTCCCACGCGTCTTTTGCGATTGCGAGAAATCCGCGGCTCCACAGGAGAGCGGTACAGGCGACGGGAATTGCAAACGGGGCGAGAACCTGGAGGTTGCCGTCGCTTCCCTGATCAAAGGTGCAGAACAGTCATTCGTCAATACTCGATTCGCAGGTTGCGGATGGTGCGGGAGAACGGAGTCTGTCCCCATGCGCCGAACGAAATGGAGGTGATGCTGTCAAGTTTTCCGTTTGTGCCGTTTTTGTCAGTTCCGTCGAGCATTTCCGCAAGCGGAATTTCGATTTCGGTGAATAACTGCGGATTGTTCTCGTTCAGGATCATATTCACCAGTCCGCTTGTTCTGGAGGAGACTCCCGGAACGGAGCTCGCCGGAACGCCGTTGATGGCGCCGTTCAGCGAAACGGGCAGAGAGATCCACGGGCGCACAATGTTCCACTGGTCCGGATTGTTGCGGATTTCAAAGCGCAGAACGGCGCTTTTCAGTTTGTCCGCCGGGACCGGAAGAGCTTGTTTGAATTCCATGAGTAATTGGTGGCTGAAGGCGTAGCCGCCGAAATCCGGAAGGAAGCGTCCGCGGATTGTTTTCGCGATATGATCTTTCAGCGGAACGGTGTGCGCATAGGCGGTCTGGAAGCGGCTGGGAACTGCTGCCACGCCCGCGATGAGCGGCTGGGACTGCGAATCCGCCGAAATCAGTTCCACGGAGGAAAGCGCTTTCTCCGGTTCCGGATTTTCCCATTCGTAAAGGAAAACACCCCGCTTGCCGTCATCGGTTTTCCATACGCAGTTCCGCATGATCTCCTGTCCGTTTTTCTCCAGCATCCAGTCGCCGGCTTCGCGTCCGAGACGGACGGGAACCTCAACGCCTTTGCCGTCTTCATAGCGGAAGTGCAGTTTCATGACGGTTTCCCCGGAGACACCGTGAGTCGCCGCCAGCAGGAATGCGACCGAGCGGAACTTCCCGTGGAGCGGGGGTGAAACCTTTTCCGGAAATTCCGGATGCTGTTTCGAACGCAGACCGATGGAGGTGCGGTTTTCGTTGTAATCGAAACGGATGATGTCGAACTTCAAATCTCCGAACACATTTTCATGGTACGGGAACGCGCGGAGCTCCTTGACGCCGCCTTCCTGCCAGATGGAATCAACGGGATAGTTCTGGTAGTTGTAGAATCCTCCGTTTGCAGCAGAGGCAATGTTCACCGCAACGGATTTGCGGCATTTGCGCTCGTTTTTGGCGAGAGCTTCGGCAGTCTTGCGGAATTCCGCAGTGCGCACGGCATCGCTCTTCGACGGGAATTTGCCGAACCGCGCTTCCAGCGCTTCCGCAGGACCCGAAATCAGAACAAAGCGTTCGCCTTTCGCCGGAAGACTCAGAAGAAGCTTTCCGTTTTGCGTAATATAGGACTCTTTTCCGAACGGGTCGACGATGGCGGAGCCCTCCGTTCCGGGCAGAACGGCGGAGATCAGCTTCGGAGCGGCGTTCATATTGCAGAAGTACCAGCCGGTGAAGTCTCCATTGCGGAAGCGGCGGACTTCAATTCCCGGGATGGAATCCCCGGTTTTCGCATCGGTGATTTTCGCGGTCGGCTGAATACCGCTTTTCTCAAGAACCGGACGGATGAGAGAGATGTAGCCGAAATCCGTCAGAGTTCCCGCGATGACATGCAGTTCACCCGTCCCGATTTTGCGGAAGAGATGCGCAGGCATTCCGTGGAGACGGTCCGCGATCTGCCATCCGTCGAAAGTCCCGGCGAGGCGGCTCGTCGCGAGTGAGCGGATGCCCGAAGGCTCCATGCGGCCGAGCTTGCCGCTGCCGCGCGTTTCACGGAACGGAATCAGCGCATCCTTGAGCGGACTCCCGTATTCATCCTGATTCAGAAGTCCCTGATTGACGATCAGCGTTCCGCCGTCTTCAATCCATTTGCGCAGGCGCGCATTGGTTTCCGGATAGACGTAGTGGACGCCCGAAGCGAGAATGACTTTGTAGCGGTTCTGGCGGTTCTCCGCAAGCTGTTCTTCGAGAATGGTGTCGACGGGAACCTGAATCTGCATCGGAGCGGAGGATGCAATCATTTCCGGTTCCTGGAGCATGTGGTTGAAACGCAGTGTCGGATACGAGAACAGCGCAGCGACTTCCGCTTTCTGCGCATTCTTGCGGGGAAGGAAAATATCGCCGACCGCTTCGACCTCTTTCCGCGTCGCTTCGAATGCCTCAAGCGCTTCCGGCGGGCATGCGTTCGGGTTCATGAGTGCGAACGAGAACGGTTTCTTGACGTCCGGTCCCCAGTTGAGTCCGAACCATGCCCACGCGATGACAGTCTCTTTGCCGGCCGCCATTTCATGCCAGATCATGCGGCGGAAGCCCTCGAAGGTGTTTTCCGAATACGCTTCCGTGTTCAGAACAGGCTTGCCGTCCGCAAACGCAAAGTAGAAACTGTCCTTGCTGTATCCGATGCGGATGTCCTGCGGGACGTTGTCGAGATCGCGGAACGGGATTCCTTCGGGATAATTCATCCAGGCTGTGAGCGGATTGTTTCCGGTTCCGGCGGAAATGAGCGCGGTGAGCTTGGAGAGCGCGCAGTAATCGAAGTGCGGGAAAACGCGGATGTGCGTGTCGTGTCCATGAAGCTGAATCATTGCACGCGCTTCCGGATCGAGCTCTTTCAGGTCGTTCAGCAGGAGCTTTGCAAGTTCGGTGACTTGTTCCTGCTGAAACTTGTGATATTCCACGTCGACAGCCTTTGAGCCGCCTTTTTCCCGTTGAATTCGACGATTGCGTCGAACGAGGAGAAGGCGCTGCCCCATGCGGTATTGAGAGCGGCAATATCCTTGTAACGTTTTTTCAGCGACTCCGCAAACAGACGCTTGTTTTCCGGAGAATAGTTCCAGTAAATCGGCTCGTTGAAGAGTTTGTAGGCGAACGGGCGGGTCCCGTAATGGAGCGCCTCCTCCTGACGGTGACGGTAGATCTTCCGGTAGATGTCCTGTCCTTCCTTCCGTCCGATCTGAACGGCAATTGTACCGCCGGAGTGGTTGGTGGAACCGAAGAAGAGGCCGTCCGGCAGAATGCCTTTCAGTTTCGCGCGTTCTTTGGAAAGCTGTGAGATTTGATCCTGCATCTGAAGAATGACCGGCATGTGATCTTTGCCGAGACTTTTCCAGAAGAGAATCTGCTGGTCGTAAATGTACGGCATGAGTTTGCTGTAAAGCGACCAGGGGCGCATGCCTTCCAGATGATACTTTGCAATCAGCTCGTCATATTCCGCAATGGGATCTTTCGCTGCGAATCCTTTGTATTCCGGGAAAACAGCGCGGACGCAGGTATCCGGCGTCGCAGTGGAGAGAATATGAAAGCCGAGACGATGCAGCTGCGGCGCGGTTACGTTTGTTTCGTAAATCCAGCGGTATTTGTCGTTGTAGCGTCCGCGGAACGCTTTGCCTCCGCGTTCAGGCTGACTGACGGAACCGCCGGAGCAGTCGGTTCCGATCCATGCGCGCGGATTGCCCTTGCTGTCGAGCAGGTCGCCCTCAGGAGTGATGCGGACTCCGGCTTCCGCGAGTTCTGCGGCGAAGAGCGGACCGCACAGGAGCGCCGCAGCACCCGTAAGCAGATATTTGCCGACATGATGAAATGTTTTTCTGTTTTTCATTTTTTTGTATTTCTCAGTTTGCTTTGTATTCGCCCCAGGCATAACCCTGTTCATCGTTGTTCTGCATCATAATTCCATAGGGAACGCTTCCGACATGACCGTCGACAAATTCGAAGTTTGTCGTTTTCCCGCTTCCATGCCGCCACGGAATAAATTCGCCGTAACCGAAATAGAGCTTTGGCGTATTTTTGCTGTCGCCGAGACAGTACCGCAGCGAGGGTCTGCTGATCTTCGTGATCTTCTGCCAGCGGCGGCGTCCGCCGGTCGTTTGCGGTTCGTAATGAGCGATGTTCCAGTTGATGGAATAATTGTTTTTCCAAATGAAGTCTGCGTCTCTTTTCTGTTCCTGCGCCGGACAGGTGTATACACTAGAAACCGGATACCAGCTGTCGGCGACGTTCGAATCTTTCTGCACCCGCCATTCGTAATTGTTTTTTCCAGGAACGACATACTGGAGGATGAGCGCCTGCCATGAGGTCGACCAGTCGGTGAGAACATACGGCGGAAGATAATCGTTGAAATCGGCGGAGTACTGAATGACTCCGCTTCCGAGCTGTTTCAAGTTCGATTGACAGTTGATGTCCCGCGCCTTCTGCCGCGCGGCGTTCAGCGCCGGAAGCAGCATTCCGGCAAGGATTGCGATGATTGCAATTACCACAAGAAGTTCTATGAGCGTGAATCTTACGCTCCTGCGTCTTTGCCTTTTCGTTCCGTTATTCCGTGTTTTTTCTTTCATTTTGTTTCTCCGTTGTTTGTTTTATATTTTTTATGATGAGTGGTTTTCAGCGGAAAGGATTCCCGGAAGATTACTGCGGCGGAATACTGTGTGGAAATTGCCGGTTTGCCGTCGAGACAGTCCAGCAGATGCTGCGCCGCAAGGCGTCCGGTTTCGGCGCGCTTGAGATCGATTGTGGTCAATGCGGGAATCGTGAATTGCGCAGCGGGAAGATTGTCGAAGGAAAACACCGCAATATCTTCCGGACAGCGCAGACCTGTGTCATGCAGAGCGCGGAAAAAGACCGGACCGATGCTGTCGGAGTCGAGGATGGCGATGTTCGGGCGTTTTCTGCGACGCAGTTTTTCCGTAATCTGTGCAAGGAAAGCGAGATCGTCGTCATTCTCTCTCTGCGCGATGTCGTCTTTGGAAATTGAAATGCCGAAGTGCTTCTGAAGCATTTTTCCGGTCTGATAGAATTTTTCCGAATACGTAACGTTTTTCAAACCGGATCTCGTATGCAGACAGTAGAGCGGAACGGGTAGTTCGGGGAATTGCAGCCGTTCTGCGATTTCATTGAGCGCGGCGGAAAACTCCGGACAGAAGTTTACGGTTCCTTCCATTGGGTCGGGACCGGTAAAGACCATGGGAAGTCCGAATTCGTTGAGATGTCGGAAGTTGTCGCGGTCAAAATATTGGTATCCGAGCGAGATGATTCCGCAGTAGTTCTCTTTTTCGATAGCTTCGGCGATGGCGGCGGAGCCGGCGGTTGCGATGTTGAAAATCGCAACTTTATATTCGGGATGTTCCTCAAACGCGGCGAGAATTCCCTGCGCATATTCATTCCAGAAGATGTCATAGAAGACTTCCGTTTTGCTTGCGTAGAGAAGGGCGATTTTCTTTTCTTTCCACGGACGGATGCGCGGAGCTTTGCGGGCTTCGAGTTCGATGAGCCCCATTTTCGCCAGTTCGGCAAGAGCTTTGCAGATGGAGTCCTTGCATGTGTTGTAAGTCCGGCAGAGGTCACGGACGGACTCCAGCCGGTCGCCCTCGCGGACAATCCCGAGTGCGATGCTCTTCTGAATGCTGTTTTTTACTTTTGTAACTGGAGATGCGTTCATCTTAAATCTGTCCGTTTTTTCTGTCCTTGTCTTAATTATGGCTCATCCCGGAAAAATGAGAGGGGGAAAATGAAAAACGGGGAAGATTTAAAAAATCTCAGCGGAGCAAGACAGCCTTCCGCTGAGAAGGAAGACGGGAATTATTCCGCGCGTCCGCTCAGGCGGTGTTCCACGAAGTCGTAGAACTTTTCGACGTCGCGCCACTGCAGCGCGCACGGGACGGGGACGCCGTGTGTCTCGTCAACAAGTGTTTCGCCGAGATCCGAAACGGAGAGCGGAACGGGTTTGATTTCCGCAAGTCCGGGGTTGACGCAGAGCGCAACCGCAGCCGCATCCGCGATCAGACTGGACGCCGTTTCCGGAGTGTACGGAGGATCGCCGGGGAAGAGCGAAAGACGGAACTTGCGCCACAGAATATAGTTGTCAATCACCGCTTTTGCGAGCGGATCGGAGGAGCGCTTCAGTCGCTGATAGCGTTCTCCGCGGATTATGATGTTGCCGCAGGTGTCGAGCGGGGAAAGCAGAATCGAATGCCACTTTGCACTCAGCACGGAGCGCGCGGCTTCGACGTCCTTGACGATGTTGTATTCGCTGCAGTGTCCGGGTTTGCCGAAATACTTCCAGTGCACACTTCCGCCGAGTCCGATGAAATCTGTTTTCTCCGCAACGTCCGGAGCCCGCCGGATCACTTCGGCGATATTCGAGAACGGACCGATTCCGAAGAGTGTCACCGGTTCCGGAGAGTTGCGGACAAGTTCGATGATGAGTTCCGCCGCGTCCCGGGAGACGGGAGCTTTCCAGTCGTTGAGCGAAAAGTCGCCGAGCCACTCCTGCTGGCAGTTGTATTTTGTATCCGTACTGGTTGTCGGACCGAGGCCGAGAGGAATGTCCGGGTGTCCTTCCGTGCGAAGAAGTTTTGCCGTGAGGCGTGCGCGGAACGCGGTGTCGTACGAAACGAGTGTCGCCGCCTTCAGTTCGAGTTCGGGCGAGCGCATGATCAGAGCAAGCGCCCAGGTGTCGTCGACGTCGGTGCCGATATCGGTATCGAGAATGACGGGTTTGCGTTTGAGTTCCATATTATTTCTCCTGTTCGAGAGTGAATTCTTTGAATTGGACTTCTGTCAGCCCTCCGTTCGGGCGGAAGCCGAGTTTGGCGCGTGTCACGCGGTAATCAAGCTGCGGATGTTCTTTGAGCGACGGCGTACGGAATTTGATTTGCACCTTTTTCCATTCAGTGGAAACGGAGACTCCCCCGCCTGCGTAATAGTGTTTCAGTCCGCGCCCGATCCATGAATCCACGCCGATGGAAGAAACGGTTCCGGTGCTGTTGCCTTTTATCCAGACGGTGATTTTGTAGTTGGTATCCGGCAGAAGCGGGAGGGCACTTGAACGGATTGCCGCGTTGTCCGGACGATTGTAGTTTTCCGGAACTGTCAGCTTCAACGCCTTGCCTTCGTCGATGTGATCCGCGGCGTCAACGGTTTCCAGTTTCAATCCTGCTTTCTGCATCCAGCCGGGGATGAACCAGTTGGAGGGAATGTCGCTGTGTTCATCCAGGACGACTTTTTTCACATCTTCCGCAGAAAGTTTTTTAATCACCGGGCAGCTGAATGTGCCTTTGAGTTGATCCTGGGCGGTGAAATAGAGTCGGAACCAGAGCTCAGAATCTTTATTTGCATAGAGGTAGAACTCCGGTGCGGCAGTTCCTTTTGCGAGCGGAGCTTCCTGAAATGCAAGAGGGAGGTCGGGGGAGTAGAACCCGTACTTGAAGCTCGCCGGCGCATCGACGGGAAAAGTCAGACGGAACGAAACTTTGTAGAAGTTGCCGTTTTCCAGTTTTATCCTTGTGGAGAATCCTGTTTTCTCTTTTGCTTCAGCCGTAAAGGAGGCATTCTCACCCTCCGTAACGGTTCCGGCGGGACGGACCCATGCTTTCCAGTTGGTGTCTGCACAGACGGTTCCGGCAAGGAGTCCGGCGAGAAGAAGGGAAATTGATTTTTTCATTTGCTGTATCCTTTACTTGATGATGAGCGTTCCGAAGTTGAAACGGTGTTTATGGTTGTCGTCGTTTCCGCTCCACGGAATGGAGGAGATGCGTTTGTTTTCATCCGAATCGTTCACGGCGATATCGAACGCGAGGGTTGCTGGCGCGTTCATTTTGAGGCTCTTCCACGGAATGAGTATGGAAACTTCATAATCCGCGCCGTTTTCCTTGATGTTCCAGCGGATCGCGGAGGAATCCAGATTCGCGCTCGTGCTCAGTGACGCTTTGTGCGATTTCGTCGCGGGATTCGCGAACACGCGGAAAACATGGTCGTTATAAATTCCCTTGTCGAGCCCGGTGAACGGACGGGAATCTATGAAAAGCTCCACGCCGTCGCCCTCCCAGGGAGTTTTCGCCTCGTAATCGCCGCGTTTGTCATCGCGGACTTTGATTCTGAAGTCGAGTCCTTCCGGAAGGGCTGTGACGCGGAACGCACCGTAAGGCATGACCTGTTCTGTTCCGCTTTTAAGCGCTTTGCGTGCGGGGATTACGGGAAGAGTGACGCTTTGCATTTTCTCTTCGTTGGAAACGATGACGGCGCATTCTTTTTTGAAGTCCGTTACCGGAAAGAAAAATGTGTGCGCCGCTCCGGCTGGGATGACGGCGGACTGCTTGCCTTTCACTCCGCGCGGTTTGACCTGCACAGTCTGCGTTTCCGCTTTCCGGTTCAGCACGTCGACTGCGAGCTGCATTTTATCTCCGCCGACTGCGCGGATTCCGCGAACCGCAAACGTTTCAGCGGGGGAAAGAGCCAGGTTCTTCTTCAGATTTTGTCCGGTGAACCAAACCGGTTTGCCTGTAAGTGTGCCGGTTGCGGCAATTTCATTTCCGAACATGTCATACGCCTTGACGCCGGATTCGGCGGAGAAGCGGAAGATGGTGTCTTCCTCAACTGCCCAGACCGCGGCGGTCTGCGAACCGTCGGCGTTTTCATAGAGTGCACCATTGCAGCCTGCAAGCGGAACCCACGGACCGAGACATTTCTTTCCGGCGGTGAAGCGGAAGAACGCATTCCCCGCGATCATGTGCGGAGCCGGAACCGGGCGGTGATACTTCCAGTTTTCAGGAACTGGAAGACGCGGCTGGTAGAAAGGGTTCTGGAACTGTCCGGCTTCCAAAGCCAATGTATGTGCCAGCCCGTTCGACTGGTCGATCAGATAGCGGCGCAGAGCATTTGCGGCAGGAAGGACCGCTTGCGCCCGATGGCGCGAAGAGGAGGGAACCTGCATGATTTTCGTGTTCTCTTTCAGAGAATGAATGTAATAGAGCTCCGAGTTCCAAAGCGGCAGTTTTTCCGCACCGTACTTTTTCAGGAGCGCCTTCAGGTGCTGAATCTGCTGCTGTGCAGGAACCGCAGCGCTGTCCAGCTGGGCGGAATAGGGATGAAACGAGACGGCGTCGCAGTACTTGAACGCACCGAGCTTGCCGCACTCATCAATGAATCCGCCGAGATTTCCGGAGAAATCACCTGTCGCGCAGATTCCGATAATCACGCAGTCGGGGTTCGCCGCTTTCGCCGTTTCATATGCGGCTTTCAGGTACGGGACATACTCCGCCGGTTCGAAGAAAAGATTCGGTTCATTCATGATTTCAAAATAGCGCACCGTTCCTTTGTAACGGGAAACAACGTCCCGGACATGCTTCTTCCAGTCCTCCATCCGGGTGAAATTGCGGACCGTTCCTGAACTCAGATACGTCCGTTTCCCCTGCCGGCTGCGCTTGATGATGAACCAGTTTTCATTCTCGTGTCCCTTTTTTGTGGAGATGGAGGAATCGCCGAGCAGGACTACCGGTTCAATACCCACGCGCTTCATGATGGCGATATCGTCGTCATGCGGGAAATTTGAAATTTTCCCTTCTTCCGGTTCGAACCGCATCCAGCGGAGCCAGTAACGACACATCCGCACTCCGGAAGCGCGAAGAAGCTCCCACCGTTTCTCGGGCGTATCCTGAAAAATGGTCGCCGCGGCAAACCGTTCCTTGCGGTGACGGCGCGTATACGGCGGCTCATTTTCGCCGATCATGAAATCTTTCTCCGGGTCCAGCTTGATGTCCGGCAGTTTCGCGAACACGCCGAATGCGGCGGGATTGAATTTGCCGTCAGTAACCGTTCCGCTGAAAACGGAGAAGCCGTAATGATTGAAATTGTAATCCACGGGAATCGTTTTCGCCGAATGCGGAGCGAGTTCAACTTTCAGCGGAGCAAGATTCCGGCGGAATGCGGTATCCGCCTCCGACTCGTTCAGCTTCACGTCCACGGTCTTCGCGGAATCCGTATAGTTTGCCGCATGAATTCGGAGCATATGCTTTCCGGCATAAATCCAGTCGCGGTCACCCTCCAGAGAAACGGCGGCCTCGACTCCGGCGGCGGGAGTGTACGGCTTCGCCGTGTCGCCCTCATCCAGCTGAACGCCGTCGACCCAGAGTGTCATGGGGTTGTCATCGAGAATCAGATTCGGAATGGCGACGGAGCCCTTGCCGCTGAAATTCCATGTCGCAGAGTAGCGGTTCCAGCCGGTTGTAACATTTACGTACTTGAGTTTGATGTCCCACTTGACTCCGTCCGATTCGACGTAATAGAGCTGGAGGCGGACTTTTCCCGGACGGTCTGCTTTCAGGTACATGGAGAGCGTATATTTTCCGGCTTTCGGCAGTGCGATTTCCGGAAGCGAGAATTCGCACTCCATTTTCGGAATCGGCATGGTGAGTTTGAGAGAGCTCTTTCCGTGCGCGGTGGTCGTGGAGTCGATTTCCGCTGTCAGTGGCTTCCAATTTTCCGCACCGGCTTTTTTATGATAGTTGATGGTTCCGACTCCGGTCAGTCCGAGTTCGAAACTCGAATTCTGAATCGGATTTGCCCCCGCCGCGAAAAGCGGCAGAAGCGCGAGGGTGAAGATTTTTCCGTTCATGGCATTCTCCTTGTTTTATTACGGTTTGGCTTCCCATCCGGCAGCTTTGATGATTTTGCGAACGCGGTAAATGGATTCATTGAAGGAGGAGGCGGCAGAGGCTTGTTTGGTGGAAACATGTCCGTCCCAGTGAGCGACGTTGTAACGCATGCTGTGCCGCGGCGCCGGACTCATCAGAGCGGTCGTCGTCTCGCCGCCGAGGGTGAAGTATCCATTCGGGCCGAAAGGGTCAGCCAGCCCTGATGCGATTTCAACTTTGCCGTCGAGGAACATGTATGCCCGGGATGGCTCGCAGATCTCCGTGAGTCTGTAGGTGTTGTTGTGGTAGAAATCCTTGTCCGTCCAGTTCTCGGCGAATCCGTTCATGGCATAGGATTTTGCAATGGAAGCGGTTCCGGCATCCGAGTTCGCCTCCAGCCATCCGGCGGGAGCTCCGGAACTCGGACAGAGCAGACCGCGCGTCCAGTAGTAGCGTTTGGGGCCTTTCTGGTTCATGATTTTGCGGAAATGCTCATTGGTGGTCCACCACCGTTTGAAGCCGTCCGCATCGGCGACGCCGTCGTTCATCATGGTGTAGTCGTCGCAGTCACCTGCATAGGTGATTGTTCCGAGCGCGAAGCTCTTGAGATTTCCGGAACATGAAACCGCTCTTGCCTTTTCCCGCGCCGAATTCAGCGCCGGAAGCAGAATTCCGGCGAGGATTGCGATAATCGCAATCGTTACGAGGAGTTCTATAAGGGTGAATTTCATGATTTTGCTTTTCCCCGGACGAAGCGTCCGGGCGGCTGAATGAGTTTTCATGATGCGTTGTCCTTTCTTTTTGTTTTTTGTTCGCGGGGTAATTATACCACAAAAAATTGAAAAGCACAATAGCGAAATCTGTTGAAAAAATATCAATTTATGGAAATTTGCAGTTGCAAAGGCGGAGAGAGAGATTATATTCCGGAAAAGGAGGATTTATGGAAGCGCATCCGTTTCATCATTTCCGTTCGCACCGCGGAGATCTGGAGATCATCTCCAGCAATCTGCATTGGACGCTGAATGTATTCAATCTTGCAAATCCGAACTGGCGGGGCTGCGACTATCGGCTCGGAAACCGCCTCTTTTTCGTCTGCCGGGGGAACGGCTCGGTCTGTCAGGAAAACAGCGGGGCCGCGCTGGAGCTGCGCCCGGGATTCGCCTGTTTCATTCCCCGGAATGTGACCGTTCGCGTGGAGTATCCGCCGGAACTCGTTTTCTATGCGCTGGAATTCCATGTGGAACTGCTGCCCGGACTCGACCTTTTCAGTACCAACAACAGCATTTGCGAGTACCGTCCGGCTCCGGAACATTTCGAGGGGCTCCGGGAGGTGGAGTCGGGGGAGATCAGCTGGAAAAATTTCTTCCGTTTCGAAAAGCTCCGCCAGAGCATCCTTCTTGAACTGCTTGATGTCGTGGAGCCGAGCATTTCGTATCGCGATTTTGTCCGGGGCTTCATCAAATATGCGCGTCTTATCGACTTTATCCGCAACGAAGCCTCTGCGCGGACCACGATGAACGAGTTGGCGGCGGTTCAGAAATGCACCTACGACAAGCTCAGCCGGATGTTCCGCGCCGATTTCGGAATGTCGCTCAAAAAGATGCTGGACGCGGAACTTTCCATGCAGGCGAAATCTCTTCTGACCTCCACAAACTTTTCAATCAAGGAGATCGCGCGGCGTCTGGAGTTTTCCAACGAATACAATTTTTCCAGGTTCTTCAAACGGATCAATCATTGCGCTCCGCGGGCATACCGTCTGCGCTATCTGTGCGCCGGACCGTTTCCGCAGGAACTCAAAGTCGGAAAACATCTCAAGCCGTTTGAAATGTAACGGCGGAAGAGAACTCTTTGCAACCCGTTCTTGATTTTTGCGGGAATATGCGGTATATTATATTATGGAGGTGCGGTATCGTGCCGCACCCGCGAATTTATCCCGGGAGAACAGAACATGTTCGGAAACACATTTGGAAGACTCTTCAAAATCACCTGCTGCGGCGAATCCTATGCCGGCGGCTTCAGAAAAAATCTCCCCGTCCCGCCCGAGCTTTACGGCGGTCTCATGGTCATCGTCGACGGCGTTCCCCCGGGAATCAGAATCACCGGAGAGATGGTTCAGGCGGAACTCAACAAGCGCAAACCCGGTCAGACTCCGCTCGATTCCCCCCGCAAGGAAAAAGACCTCGTCTACATCTTCTCCGGAGTGATGGAAAATGATCTCACCACCGGCGCTCCCGTCGGAATGATCATCCCCAACAACGACATTCAGGACGTTCATATCGACCAGTACCGTTCCTACAAGGATTCCATCCGCCCCGGACATGCGGAATACGGGTTCTTCAAAAAGTACGGTCAGTATGCCGACTGGGTCGGCGCGGGACGCGCCAGCGGACGTGAAACCGCAAGCCGCGTCGCCGGCGGCGCCGTCGCAAAAGCCGTTCTCGACCAGATGGGCATCGACGTCATCGCCTACACCATCGCTTCCCATGGCATCAAAATCAAAGAACCCGTCACCTACGAGTTCGCAAAGGAAAATTACCGCAAAAACGAAATCAACTGCCCCGATCTCGCGCTTGCGGAAGAGATGAAAAAAGATATTCTCAAGGTCAAAGCGGACGGCGAAACCGCCGGCGGCGTCATCGAGTGCATCGCCCGCGGCGTTCCCGCCGGACTCGGCGAACCGGTGTTCGACAAGATGAACGCGCTCCTCGCCCATGCGGTCTGCTCCATCGGCGCAATCAAGGGGATTGAGTTCGGCGCGGGATTCGGCGTCGCCGACATGCTCGGCGCGGAATCCAACGACGAAGCTTATGTCGACAAGGCAACCGGCAAAGTCCGCTTCAAAACCAACCACGCCGGCGGCATTCTCGGCGGCATCACGACCTGGGAAGACATCCGCTTCCGCTGCGCTGTGAAGCCCACTCCGACCGTTTCCGTTCCGCAGGCGACCGTGAACGTCGAGAAGATGGAAGACACCATTCTCTCCCCGATCACCCGCCGCGACCCCTCGCTCCTGCCGCGAATCTATCCCGTCATCGAAGCCATGACCCGCTGCGTCATTCTCGACGCCATCTACATGGCGGAAGCATACTGGAAAGTTTCCGGCATCGACGAAAAATGGCGCAAGATCTGATGATCCTCCGGGAGACTCCGTTCTCCCGGAACCAATCCTGAGGATTCGCAAACATGGTCGCCCCTGCCGCACCTCCCAACGGAAAAGAGACAGAGGAAGACTGTTCCGGGCTCGACTCGCTGGACTTCGCGAAAGTCGACGTCGAGCTCCAGGAAGCCGATTTCGCTCCGCCTCCTCCCGAATGTCTGGAGGAGACGGTCGCTTTCTTCTCCGACGACGGTCCACTGAAGAAACTGGCGGAAATCGGCGGACGCTCCTACGAGCCGCGTCCGCAGCAGGCCGTCATGGCGAACGAAATCGCCTCCGCGTTTGAAAAAGGACGCAATCTCTGCGTCGAGGCTCCGACCGGAGTCGGCAAGAGTTTCGCCTATCTGATTCCCGCAATTTACGCCGCGCTCTCCATGAAGAAGCCGGTTCTCATCACGACCGAAACGCTCAATCTGCAGGAGCAGCTGGTCTACAAGGATCTTCCGCTTCTCGCAAAACTGCTGAACCTCGATCTCAAATTCGTGCTTGCGAAGGGACGCGGCAACTATGTCTGCAAACGGCGTCTTCTGCTTGCGCGCGGCGGTCACCGCGACGACTATCTGCCCTCCGGCGACATGCTTTCCGCCGTCGAGCGTCTTGCTGACTGGGCGGACAAGACGGAGGACGGTTCCAAGTACGATATTGATTTTCCCGTCGACAACGAGCTCTGGGCGTGCGTGTGCAGCGAGGCGGCGAACTGTTCGGGGCCCTCGTGCAAATTTTTCCGGAACTGCTTCTACTGGAAGGCGCGCCGCTCGTGGGAGGACGCCGATATCGTGGTTGCGAATCATGCGCTGTTTTTCATCGATCTCAAGATCCGCGCGCTCGAACAGCAGGAGGCTTCGCCGCTTCCGAATTACGGCGCGGTGGTGTTCGATGAAGCGCATACGCTTGAGGATTCCGCCGCATCGCATCTCGGACTTTCGCTGCGCTCGGGGGCGCTGCGCTACTTCCTGAACCGCCTTTACAATCCGGCGACGGGCAAAGGTCTGCTGCTCCGCGCGGGGGAGGCGTCGCTCCAGCTCCGCGGCACGATCGCGAAGGTGCAGGATGCGGCAACCGAATATTTTCTGCAGTTCCAGGAGGCTGTCCGGGACCGCAAGGACTCCGTGCTGCGGATTGTGAAGCCCGGACGTTTTTCCGACAATCTTTCCGCGCAGCTTGGCGAGGTGGCGAAGATGCTGCGCGAGTACATCGCGGAACAGACGGACGCCGATTTCCGCACGGAACTGCAGTCGATGCACGAGCGGTGTCTCTGCTTTCAGGAGGAGATCGCCGGGTTTACGGAGATGGCGTGGAACGAACATGTCTACTGGGCGGAGGGCAAACTTTCCTCCGTTTCGCGCACGCAGATGATCGAGCTCGACGCCGCTCCGCTGAATGTCGCCGCGCTTCTTCACAACATCCTGTTCAACGGCAAAAAATCGGTGATTCTGACGAGCGCGACGCTTGCGGTGAACGGCAGTCTGGACTACTTCTTCAACCGTGTCGGCTTCGGCAACGGCGAGGGAATCGTGCTGGATTCCCCGTTCGATTACGCGAAGCAGGTGAAACTTTATCTTCCGCGCTCCATGCCGATGCCGACGGACGAGGAGTATTACGGCGCGGTGTGCGATGAAATCATCCGTTTCCTGAAATTCACGAACGGTCGCGCCTTTGTCCTTTTCACGAGTTACGGGATGCTCCGCACCTGTGCGGAGGAGTTGAAGGACGAGATCCGGGATCTCGGACTGAACCTGCTTGTCCACGGCGGCGAACTTTCGCGTTCCGCAATGCTGGAGCAGTTCAAGACCAGCTCCGTTCCTTCGGTCCTGTTCGGTGCGGCGAGCTTCTGGACGGGCGTAGACGTCCCCGGCGACGCCCTGAGCAACGTCATGATCACCAAACTTCCGTTTGCGGTTCCCTCGCATCCGCTGATCGAAGCGCGCCTGGAGCGCATCCGTCTGAGCGGCGGCGAACCGTTCCGCGACTATTCGATTCCGGACGCCGTTCTGAAGTTCCGGCAGGGCGTGGGCCGTCTGATCCGCAGCAAAACGGATACGGGAATTGTTGTCGTTCTGGACCGCCGGATTGTGACGAAATCGTACGGCAGCCGTTTTCTCGACTCCATCCCTCCGTGTCCGGTGGAGTATTTCTGACTTTTGCCCGCGCCGCAAAGAACCGTTTTTTTGCATTTTTTTCATTTGCGTAGATTTGCGGAAGATTTTTTCGTTTGCCTCTTGACAAAATCGCGGGTATGTGCTAAAATAAAAGAAAGCAAAAATCGGACCGTACAGATTTCCGGGTTCACATAATATCCATT
>URNX01000040.1 GCA_900549415.1 uncultured bacterium | reverse complement strand
TTGGCAACCCCCTTTTTCAAAAAAAATTGAATTTTTTTCTGTTTTTCCGTCTTTTTCGTGAAAGATTCGCCGTTTTCAGGAGAAAAAACAAAAAAATCGACCGCCTTTTCAGGGGCGGTCGATCTGCTCTTAACTCTTTGAAGATGTTTATTTCGCGATGTTCAGCACCTTCCGGACAAATTCTTCGCCGTGCATGAAGCCCAGTGAGCCATGCGGCGCGTCCTTCTCCGAATAATGCTGGACGGCGTCCGGAACGATGTGCGGTCCGCAGATCGCAACAGGTACCGGTGTACGCGTATGCGCGCGCAGATGCAGCGGAACCGGATGATCCGGAAGAATCGCAAACGTCAGGTCGCGTCCGGCAAGCGCCGTCATAACCGGCTTGATGATCTTGTTCTCGAGATCCGAGATCGCCTGCATCTTGTGCTGCAGATTGCCTTCGTGCGAACACTCGTCGATCGCTTCCAGATGGACATAGACAAAGTCGTGATCCTCAATCGCCTTGATTGCGGCTTCTGCTTTGCCCGCGTAGTTGGTGTCCAGATAGCCTGTAGCGCCTTCCACGGGGATGACGTCCATGCCGGCGCATTTGGCGATGCCGGAGATGACGTCAACCGCTGTGATGACCGCGGCGGTGCGGCCGTCGTATTTGCCGGAGAAGCCGGGGAACGACGGCTTGTGACCGGGACTCCAGGGCCAGATCCAGTTCGCGGGGACTTCGCCGTTTTTATTCAGCGGATGATCCGCAAGGAACGCGGCGGCGTCCGCCATGAGTTTTTCGACAAAGTCGACGGTGTGCTGCGCGGCGGGAGTTTTCGCCTTCATGCGCAGTTCCGAGACGGGGAGATCCTGCGAGGAGTCGGGTTTGAAGTAATCGACTTCCGCGGAGAATTCCGCACCGTGGAGAACCAGCAGGTTACGGTAGCTGACGCCGCTGTAGAAGGTGACCTTGTCGCTGTTGAACTTCGCCGCAAGGGCGTCCATGAACGCTTTGGCGCGTTCTTTGGAGATGTGTCCGGCGGAGTAGTCGCGCAGGATTCCGTTTTCGACGGTGACGAGGTTGCAGCGCCACGCGATGTCGTCGGGACCGAGCTGAATGCCCTGGCTGGTCGCCTCAATGGGACCGCGTCCGGGGTAGAAGCTGGCGAGTTCATATCCGAGGACGGACATGTTTGCGGCGTCGGATGACGTGGGGAAGCCTTCGGGGAGGGTCAGGAACGTTCCCGACGCGCCGTTGCGCGCGATGGAATCCATGTACGGAGTGTCGACCGCTTCGAGCGGGGTTTTGCCGCCGAGCGCTTCAACGGGTTCATCGGCCATGCCGTCCGCGAGGAAGACGATGGCTTTTCCCTTCAAGCTTTTCATGGGTTCCTCCGTTTACTTTTTGAGAGAGACGACAACGCTCTTCATGGCGCCTTCGCCGGTGCTCTCGGTGTGGAGATCGGGCTCGTTCTCGAGAGTGATGTGAATGATCCGGCGGTCGTGGGAGTTCATTGCGGGGAGGGTGACGGGTTCACCCCAGCGGCGGACTTCCTTGGCGGCGTCGAGCGCCTGCTGCTGGAGAATGTCCTCTTTGCCGGAGTCGAAACGGCGTCCGCCTCTGCGTTCTCCGCGTTCACGGCGTTCCCCGCGCTCTCCGCGGTCGCGGGAGGGGCGGCGCTCGCCGCCGACGGTTTTGCCGTTGGAGGAGTAGCCGTCGATGTCAATATAGACTTTCGGGAAATCCTCGTTGCCGTTCTGCATCATGCGGTTGAGCAGGAGCTGGAGACTTTCGAGAGACTGTCCCTTGCGTCCGATGATGCGTCCGGCGTCTTCGCTGGAGATGACGAGGTTGATTTTGGAGGGGCGCTTTTCCGCCTTGACGGTTCCTTCGAGCCCGAGGAAATCGAGCATGGTGGAGAGGGTCTTGGAGGACTTCTCGATCATTTCATCGGTGACTTCGATCTGCGGACGGGGTTCGCGTTCGGGAGCCGGGGCTTCGACGGCGACGGCTTCTTCTTCGACGGCAACGGTCTCTTCCGCCGCGGTATTCAGATTCTGGTCTGCGACCGGTTCCGCTGCTGCGGAAACTTCCGGATTCCGGATTTCTTCATTTTCCATTTCAGTTCTCCTGAGTTTGTGCGGTGAAAAAGGGTCAGGCTGGTTTTGTGTTGTTCAGCGCAAGTTCTTCTTTTTTCGCCGCGTATTGACTGTATTTCATTTGCAATATGCTCAAAATGTTGTTGACGCACCAGTAGAGTGCGAGTCCCGACGGGAAGCTGTAGAAGAAGACGAGCATGATGATCGGCATGAGCATCATCATCTTCTGCTGGGAGGCGTCGGCCATCGGCGGGGAGAGCTTCTGCTGAAGCACCATGAGCCCCGTCGAGATCAGGATCAGCGGGTGCAGGCCGATTCCCATGATCGTGGGCCCGATGAGGTCCGGACGGGAGAGGTCCTGAGCCCAGAGGAACGAAACATGGCGCAGTTCCACGGAAGAATCGAGGGTGGAGTAGAGCGCGATGAATACGGGAAGCTGAAGCAGCATCGGGAAGCATCCTCCGAACGGGCTGACCTTCTCGCGCTTGTAGAGCTCCATCATCTGACGGCTGAATTCCTGCTGGTTGTCCTTGTATTTTTCCTTCAGTTCTTTCAGTTTCGGCTGGAGACGCTGCATGCGGCGCATGGATTTGTTGCCTTTGTGGATCAGCGGCCAGAGAATCAGTTTCACCAGAACGGTGAGGAGAATGATTGCGAGTCCGTAGGAGCCTGTGATGTCTTTCAGCAGATTGAGCAGATAGAGCATCGGGCGGCAGAGGGGCTCAAGCCAGCTCCAGTAGGCGAGGTGAACCGCGTTTGTCGCGCTCGCGGGGAGGTCGGACATGACCTTCAGATCTTTCGGTCCGAGGTAGAACTGGTAGTCCGAGACGAACGGTTTGCCGGGATAGACGTTGATGTTGGCGTAGACGCCTGCGGCGCCGGGGAGACGGTAGACTGCGGAGTCGTTCAGGTCGCGTTTGGACGGGTTGACGATTTTGCAGCCTGCGTTGAACACGGGCTTCGCGGCGAGGAGCGAGACGAAATATTTGTTGGAGACGGCAACCCACTCGAGCGGATCGGTGGTTGCAGCCTTCTGGAATTTCTCATCTTTCGCTGTCGGGTCGACGGTTGTGACGCCGCCGTTGGCGCGGCAGAGTTCGACCTTGTGAACATCGCGGAGGTCATCGTTTGCAAGCTGTTTGAGCGGCGGGAGCGTTCCTCCCCAGACGACGACCTGCGGGAGGTTGACTCCGGAGGGTGCGGAGGTGGAGATTTCCATGCGGCACTTGAGAACGTCGCTTGCCTTGTCTGTCGTGAAGGTCTGTGTAACGGTCAGGGGAACCGCTCCGGCATACGTGCGGGTGACGATGAGTTCGCTGTCGGAAACTTTTTTCATGGCGACCGTCTTGACGGTGATGCCGGGGATGGAGACGGCGAACGGCTCGAGTCCCTGGGATTCGCGGACGGCTACCGACTGTTTTACGGCGTCCTTGGCGGCATCGCGGGGGGCGGTGCGGAAGTAGTTTTTGAGAACGACTTCATCAAGGATGCCGTTGGAGTTGAAATAGTAGTGGGTGTCGCGGGAATCGAGCGTCTGGACGCGGGGCTTTGCGACTGCGTCGGCGGAGTTCCCGGCGGGAAGGGCGGGAGTGCTCTGAGCCTGCGGGGTGATGGAGGCGGGTGCGGAGGCAGCGGGCGCCGCGCTCTGGAGCTGCTGTTGCGGAGCAGGGGCGTTTTTTGCCTGCCAGCGCGGATAGAAAACGGACCAGCCGACAAGGGCGGCCGCACAGATGAGGACTACGACAAGAGTTTCTTTGTCAAATTTCACTTGAAAAACCTTTCGGACCGGCATTTGACCGCGGAGTCGTTTCCGGCAGATTTCTTTTTAGGAGGAACGGGGTCGTATCCGGCGCGGCAAAAGGGATTGCAGCGGAGAATCCGCCACGCCGTGAGAATGGAGCCTTTAATGGCGCCATGAACCCGGAGCGCTTCCAGACCGTATGCGGAACACGTCGGAGTAAAGCGGCAGCAGGGAGGGAGGAGCGGCGAAATGCAGAGACGGTAAATGCGGATGGGAATCATGAGAATCCGCGCCGCGATGGAGGGCGGATTCAGATTTTCGTCATCATTCCGGCTTTGGTCAGGGCTTTTGCAAGCTCTGCTTTGACAACCTGCATTTTGACCCGGAGAATTTCTCTTCGGGGGATGACAACGATTCCGCACGGAGCGATCTCCGGCTGAAGAAGCCGGAACGCTTCGCGAACGAGACGCCTCGCGCGATTTCTGCGGACGGCTCTTTTGTCGAATTTCCGGCTGCATATCACGCCGCATTTCCGGGAAATGCCGAATTCCTGACCGGACACCAGCGCGGTGAAGTACCGCGATGTGACACGTCTTCCGTTGTTCTTGACCGCATCGAATTCGCTTTTCAGCTTGAGTCTGCTCTCCTGGCTGAGCCGGAAACTGCAGACTTCGACCGGGGAAACGGAAGACGCGCTGTCCACTCTGTCTGACGTCATTTCAATCAGAGAGCGAGTCTCTTGCGGCCTTTCTGGCGACGGCGGGCGAGGACCTGACGTCCACCGCGGGTAGCCATTCTGGCGCGGAAACCGCATTTGCGCAGTCTTTTGATTTTCGAAGGCTGATACGTTCTTTTCATTTTCTGTTTCCTTTCTTCCTATCTGTGAAGTTGATACAATTCATCCTGCCGTGCATATAAACACGGAGTTTGAACTATACACCGTTTTCGGAAAAATTCAAGTGACGGAATGCGTTTCATTCCGCTTTTCTTCAGGAAAAGTATGGAGCGAGTGGTATCCCCGCCAAGATTCGAACTTGAACTAAATGGATCAAAACCATTTGTGCTACCGTTACACCACAGGGATATTTTACAGTTGAGGTCTTAATATAGCACTCCATTTTGAAAAGTCCAACGGATATTTTATTTTTTTATACGGTTTCGCTGAAATGTTTGACATTTCCCGTTTCCGGCAATATATTTCAGATATTTTCAACGAGGTCTCTTATGTTTTACTGGAAATGGAAACAGAATTTTGCCCGTCCGGGAGTTTTCCCCGGAAGTTTTCTTGTGTTCTGGAAAATGAACAAACATCATCGTCCGCTTCAGGAGTT
Source organism: uncultured bacterium (assembly GCA_900549415.1). GTDB lineage: Bacteria > Verrucomicrobiota > Lentisphaeria > Victivallales > UBA1829 > UBA1829. Next base: position 25,568 of record URNX01000040.1, on the reverse strand, counting down.
CGCGATGCGCTTCTTCCGGATTCCGGAACAGGGGAAGGTTCTGGATATCGGCTGCGGGGGCGGTTTTTTTATCGCGTCGATGCTGCGCCGCGCGCCGGAGGCGCACTTCTGCGGCGTGGATTATTCGCCGGTTTCCGTAAAGAAGACACTTGCGTTCAACCGCCGCGCGGTGCGGACAGGGCTGGTGGAGGCGGTGGAGGGAAGCGTTTCAAATCTGCCGTTCGCGGAGGCTTCGTTTGATTTGGCGACGGCATCCGAGACGATCTACTTCTGGCCGGATCCTGCGAACGACGTCCGGGAGGTTTTCCGCGTGCTGCGTCCGGGCGGAACCTTTGCGGTCTGCTGCGATTCCAGCAATCCTGAGACGGCGAAGAAATACACCGAACGCATTCACGGGATGAAGGTTTATACGCCGGCGGAGCTGTGCGCGTTTCTTTCCGGCGCAGGTTTTTCGGAGGTTGAAGCCCATTGCGATCCGGCGTCGGAGATGGTCTGTGTGACCGGTCGGAAATAAACCTTTGGATTTTTTTAGAAAACACGCTTGCATTTTCCGGGAACGGTGATATATTGTCACATCGAAAGTCAATATGGCGTGATGGTCGAGCGGCTAAGGCAACGGTCTGCAAAACCGGTTCCGGTGGGTTCAACTCCCACTCACGCCTCCATTTTTGTTTTAAAGCATTCTGCTGAAAATTCGGCCGGAACAAAATGTCTGGCTGTGTTATATACTTCCCAAGACAAATTTCCCATGCAAGAAGGATTATGCAAATGCCGCAGAATGTCTCCTGGATTCGTCCGCCCGCCGCACGTTTTCCCGATTTCGGAAAGACTCTTCATTCCTGTTTTGATGAATCGCATGTTGCTCATCCGCGGATGGCGGTCTTCCGTCGTGTGTTCGAGCTCAAAGAGGAGCCGGAGAATCTGATCGCTCTCTTTTCCGGCGACACGAAGTTCCGTCTGTACGTCAACGGACGGTTTGTGGATGACGGACCGGTTGAAGTCGGCGGAGATTACGCGAAAGCCGATGCGCCGGACTGGTGGTTCATTTCACGGCGCGACCTTGCGCCGTTTCTGCGGCGCGGACGCAATACGGTCGTGGCGGAGCTCATCAATGTTCCGGAGGCGCAGACCGATTATTCCGTCGGGCATTCCGGTTTTATGTTCGAACTGCGGCGGAACGGGGAAATTCTGCTGCAGACCGATTCCACGTGGCGGGTTGCGCTGAACCTTGCATATGGCGGTCCCCGTCTCTGGGAGACGGAACTGTTTCCGGAAGATTATCTGGCTCCGGAGTACGATGACTCCGCCTGGGATTTTGCCGAAAGCGTTCCTGCGGAGCTTGCGGCGGACTGGAAGCTGAAAGAGCTGAATCTTCCTCCGCTTGAGGAGGAGACGATCCGTCCGGATGCTGTGCAGATTCCGTTTGAAGAACAGACGCGGCGGATTTCAAATCCGGATGCCCTGTGCGGTGGCGGAGGATTCATGGAGATTCAGCCGGGACCTCCGGTGGTTTTCCTGCTCCGTTTCCCCGAAGAGGCGGTTGGACACCTGGAGTTCGAGGTCGAAGCGGAGAAGGGGGCGGAACTTCAGTTCGACTTTCAGGAGCACCGCGGTTTTACGCATGAGAGAATGTGTTACAGAACCGGAGGCGGACGGCGCACGTTCCGTCTGACGCGTCTGAATGTCATGCGTTACGTCAAAATTTCAGTGAGCTGCAGCGGATTTGCATCGCCCGGATATTCGCCGCTGCGTTTGCATTCGGTCGTTCTGCACAGGCGCTTCTTTCCTCTGCCGGAAACGTCGCCGTTCCGCTGTTCCGATCTTGAACTGGAGCGCGTCCGGGGCTGTATCGACCGCACGATGCGGCTCTGCATGATGCGCCTGCATCTTGACTCTCCGGTTCATCAGGAGGGACTCGGCTGTACGGGGGACTACATGATTGAATCGCTGATTTCCTGTGCGCTCTACGGCGAGACGCGTCTTGCCGCCGCGGATATTCTGCGCACGGCGTATCTTCTCCGGCAGAGCGGGGGATTCATGTTCCACACCTCCTATTCCCTGCTTTACACACGGATGGTGCTGGATTACCTGATGTATTCCGGTGATTTCCGCATTCCGCGCGAGGTTTTTCCGCAGATCGACAGCGTTTTGAGCCGCTTTACGGAATTCATTGGACCTTCCGGGCTTGTTTCCGAAGCGCCGAACTATCTGTTTATCGACTGGGCGGCGGATGAGAAGTTCAATTATCATCATCCGCCCGCTTCGCGCGGAATGGGGTGCATGACGGCATTTTACGTCCTGGCTCTGAATGATGGGGCAAAACTTGCGGAGCTGCTGGATCTGCCGGAAAAGGCGGCGGAGTATCGGCTGCGCGCGGAGAAACTTTCGGCGGCATTCCGTCGCGAACTGTGGGATCCGGAAAAACGCTGTTTCCGCGATGGCATTCCGCATCTGACATCGGTTGCTCCGAGCCTCTGGCTTCCGGCGGATGATGATTCTGTCGCATATTCCGTGCACACCAACGCTCTGGCGGTTGCATCGGGGATTGTTCCGGAGTCGGAGGCGCCGGCTCTGCTGGAACGGATTCTGACAGACGAATCCCTGCTTCAGCCGCAGCCCTATTTCATGCATTTCGTGTTCGACGCGCTGCGGATGTGCGGCGAGTTTGGCAGATACGGATTCGCTCTTCTGAAACGCTGGGATGCGGTTGTTGCGGAACATCCGGAGAGTCTGAAGGAGTGCTGGAATTGCGGCGATTACTGTCATGCGTGGGGCGGAACGCCGGCTTATCAGATTGCACGATCCGTGTTCGGCGTGGAGTTGCTGGAGCCGGGCGCGGCTGCGGTTCGTATTGTGCCGGAGTTCGGAGCGTTGACTTTTGCGGAAGGTGAGGTCCCGACGGTTCGCGGGGCGATCCGTTTCCTGTGGGAAAACGGAAAACTGAAAATCCGTGTTCCGGAGAACATCCGCTGTGAAGTGAACAGCAAATATGAAACGGAAGTTCCCTGAGAATACAGAACACCCCCTGTTGCGCAAGGCGGAAAACAGAGGGCGTAAAAAAGGCGGAGTTCGTTAAGGAATCAGAGCTTGCGGATGCAGGGATTCAGCTTTCCTGACTGGTCGATCTGGAAGTTGAATGTGACCATGCGTTCTTCTGCGCAGTGCATTTCGCGGTATTCGCGGAACTGTGCTGATGAGAAGCGGAGCGGCGCGAATCCGGCGGTCTGGGCTTTTGCGTTGAAGACCCAGTCGGGGGAATCGGCGCAGATCCAGCGGTGATCCGTCATGCCGGGAAGGGCGTCGGGCGAGAAGGGTTCGTCGAGCTCAACGCTTTCTCCGGCGTAGTAATCCTGACAGTTGTCGTAAAGAAACCGGGAGCCGACGCCGGCGTTGAAGGTGACGGCGCAGTTGCGGGATCCGGCTTTTGCGGCGTTGGTGAGCGCGCGCCAGGGGAACTGCCATCCGGTCATGTCGCAGGAGATGGAGTTGTGCGGACCGCGCGGGTCGACGGAATAGGAGCTGTCGAACCACCAGCCGGCGATTCCGGTTCCGTAGCGTTTTGCGATATATTCGACGATTCCGCAGATGTTTTCAGCGAAGCGGTCGAGATTTCCGTGAATGCCGTCCGCATATCCGCATGCTTTTTTCCATGCGGGATCGCCCTGTCCGTTGCAGGAGTGATTATAGTATGCGATGAAGCGGATGCCGCGTTTTTCGAACGCAGAGATGAGTTCTCCGATGAGGTCGCGCTTTGTTGTGCGCCCGGGGAGGAGTTTATCGAGGAGCGGATGCGGCATTGCGAGATATTCTTCTGCATGAGTGAGCGTGAAGATGCAGTGCCGCGCCCCGGCGCTGTCGAGAGTTTCCGCGAACTCTTCCGGGTTGAAGAGATTGACGGCGTCCTCATAGGGCAGTTTTGTTCCGTTCTGCATGACGGTGTGCGACGTCCAGTGCACGCTGATTCCGAAGTTTCCGCGCATCCACGCGGTGTCGGCTCTCTGATAATCCATAATAAAATCTCCAGCAGAGTGCTTATTTTTTCTCAAGGATGAGATCCATGAACTTGCCCGGCTGTTTTGCCGCGCCGATTCCGGGAGTGAGTTCCAGATAGCCGGCGCGTCCTTTTGCATTTGCAATGTTGACAAGGACATTGATGCGCATTGCCGATCCCGGTTCGAGCCGGAACGGGCTGACGGCACGGCGGGGGAACGCAATCTCGTAAACGGTCTTGCCGTCTTTGACGGAAACCGCTGCTTTGACATCCTGAGCAATTCCGATCTGTTTTTCCAGACTGTCGTAACTGGGAGCGGAGGCAAAGTGACGGTAGACAAGAGTCTTTCCGTTCAGGTTGCCGATTGAATACTCGAAATCGTCATCCTGAAAACCGATTTGTCCCGGGGTGGCATTCCGGATAGTGTCCATGGCGATCTGTACACTGTCGCCAAGGAAGAGCGTTCCGGCTGTTTTCATGGAGCTTTCCTGAATGCTTCCTTTGTTGACCGTGACGAGGACATAGAGATAGTCCGGATCCCATGCGAACTTTGCGGAAGCGGTTGTGGAATCCTCCGCCGGAGTCCAGCTGTTGAGTTTGGTGCGGCAGGTGAGCGGCTGGCTCTGTGTCACGGCTGACCAATCACGGTTGTTTCCGTCAACGATGATTTTGCTGCCGGAGCGTGCCGGGAAGATTCCTTTGAGTGTGAACGCTTTCGTGATGCGCTGTCCGGAGGCGAGCAGGGCTTCCGCTTTGAGAGTCTGTTCCTTTAAACCGATTGCGGTTTGAGTATGGAATGCATATTTTACGCAGGCTTCCGGGGCGAGATCTTTGAACTCTTTTTTCTCTTTGCCGACAGAGAGGATTCCGGAAAGGGTATTTCCCGTGAGATTGCGTATCTCGATTTCGAAACGGGAGGAGTCAAGAGCGCGCGGAACGATGTCAAGGACTTTGGAATCTCCGCGAAGCGGCAGTTTCGCAATCTGTTTCTCCAGTTCCGCCGCGCTTGCTGCTGATTCAAAATAAATCGGAGAGGTGTTGAGAACAAATTGATCTTGTGCAATTTTCGTTCCGAACATATCGAACATGGTTCCGTTTTTCCAGCCGGAATTGACTGTTTCTGCCGCACCGTTCCATTTCCAGAGTGCGGCGACACGGACATCTCCGCGGTCGAAGAGATAGCAGCGGTAATTGCTGCCGAGTGGAAGGCGTTTCAGCGGTTTTGCTCCGTAGATGCGGTCAATCATTCCGCGGGTCGCATAGAGTGTCGGGCTTGCAATAGGGTAATAAGCGTTGTCCGCGCCGCCCATCAGAGTGAGTCCGAACCCGTTGCCCTGTTCACGCATGCAGAAGCTGAATTGATAGAACTGATCCAGTCCGTTGGCGATTCCGATGAGCGTGAGGCGCGTCACCCGGTCCGCCTGATTGCGTCCTAAATCCGAGATGCGTTGGTGGTCAGGGTAGATGCTCATGGTCTGATAACCTGATTCCGTGCTGATTACGGGGAAGTTTTTGAATCTTCTCACGGCGGTCATCAGAGTTTTCAGTTCCGGTTCATAATCGGGGAGTTCCGGCAGATCGCGGTAGCAGTGTTCGGAGATGATGTCGAGATCCTTGTCGGCTCCTTTCGTGAGAACTGCGACGGGCCATCCGGGTGCGGTTCCGCAGGTCGTCGGTCCTGCCAATTTTGTGTTCGGATCGCCCTCATGAATGGCTTTGCCAAGCACACGGATGCATTCTGCGTTCACTTCGGGTGTAACGTCGCGGAATTTTGCGGGATCGGGATTCTTGCGGAGACCGGACCAGATGTTCGGTTCGTTTAGAATTTCATACGCGTCTATGAATCCTCGATGCTCTGCTGCAAGAGTCTTCATTGTCGCCGCCCATGGTTTGAGATCGCGCGGAACCTGACTTTCGGCGGAACGGTCCGGCTGGGTTTCAATGCACATCAATGTGTAGAACCCCGCGTCATGAAACGGTTTCGCGGCGGTGAACCCGCGATGAACATTACGCTCGTGGTGGCTCCAGATGCGCACGGCTCCGATGCGGAACGCGGAAAGCATTTCCACGGAACGGTCATGATTGCTGTAGGAATAATTGACCCCGATGCGTTTGTCGAGGTTTTTTTGTCCATCGGGGAGAACACCGAGTATGAATCCGACGGTTTCGTCATTCATTGTGAAACGAAGGTTCATCGGTCCGAATTTATCCTTTGGAAGCTGTATTTTGTATTCCGTGCTGGCAGTTCCGTTTGCCGCGACGGAGACGGCGGGGACGACTCCTTTTTTCAGAATTCTGCCATGAAAATCCGAAAGTTCCCATGCTGGAGCAGCGATGGCGGCCGCGGGCTCCATATTGCTGAAATGCAGTTTTGCCGTAACTTCTGCACCGTTCGTATAACGCAGAGACGGGTTGTCCAGCTGGCCGGACAGCATGATTCCGCGTTCCGGAGTATGCTGTCCTTTTCCGCCTGAGTGAACCGCCATATCATCAACCCAGACGGTGACATTGTTCGGAAACATGAAATGCGGATATGTGTGTCCTTGCATGGTGGCGAGTCCGCCCGGACCCATTCCGCCGATTTTTGTGATTCCTGCCGGTTTTTCGCCCCATGCCGGAATGTACATTTCATACTTTCTCCATTCCGTCGAGAGTTTAATCGGCTTTAGATAAGCGGAGCCGTTTCCATTGAACATGGACATTTCCGCATCGCAAGGAGCATCCGCTTTGATCCATGCGGTGAACTGGATCGGCTTTCCCTGTTCAAATGGAACCGGGTTGAAGTAGGTGCGCTGCGGCCATGACGTTTTGTCGAAGCGAAACGACGCTTTGCCGGAGTGCTTGATTTCTGTATCGATTTTCACACGGGATTCCCAGTTCTCCGGAATGTTTTCCGAGAAAGCGAATCGCGGCGTGTTCATGAAGGTTCCGTAGAACTGCCGTTCCGCTCCTCCGTTCCAGAGATAATTTTTCGCGGGATTGAGTGAAGTTTTGATTGTCACCGGTTCGCAGAGAATTTCATGCAGCCGGAACACTGCACCTCCGCGGACCTGGAAACGGACCGAAAGCCCGGAAATGGATTCGGGGAAGATCTGATCGAATGATATGGTTTGTTCCCCCTCGATGGAGATGGCGTTTTTATCTTTCCAGTAATGTTTGCGTTTGCCGTCTTTGTCCAGTGCATTGCCTTCAATGAGAATGGTGACCGGAATACCTGAACGGTCACAGGAAAAACGTACTGAGATTCGGTTTGTCCTGTCGCCTGGCTGTTTGATGACATCTTTTGCTTTGATTCCGTTGAAATTAAGCCGGATCACTCCTTTCGGAGCCTTTTCTGCAAGATGCGTTGTATCGATTACAAGACTCTTGTCCTCTTCGGAAATGGTAACGAGATTCGAAAGTTCTTTTGGAAAGATTGCGCCACCGGCGGAGAAGCTTTTTTGCGGACCATACGCTATCTGTACAGAATTATCATTCCGGTTGATTTTGAGGTTTTCAAACGGCGGAGTAAACGCAGAGGCGAAAGCGGCTGCTGAAAGCAGACCACAACAGAGAATAAGTTTGTTCATAAGGGTTCCCTTCTATTATTTATCGCTGTATGCCGCGATTTGGTTTTTCTGACTTCCGAAGTCGTTCGGATAGTACATTTCGGTCATACCGCGTCCTCCGTTCCAAGTCTTTTTTGCTGTGGCATGGCCGTCAATGTAAAGAATGTTTGCAAGATTGACGTGGTTGGGACCGAACTGCTTGGAACTGTCAAAGTAATTCAGATAGCTGTTTATGTAGGCTGCGGCAACTTTGCATGGTCCGTCAGCGGTCGGATTGGTCGGACGCAGAAGTCCCCAGATATCCGCTTCGGCAATCATGTAAGTGCGGGACGGCTGGCGGTAACTGACGCGTTTGTTCAGATTGTACCCCAGGGTTGCAGGCGCCAGAGTGACAATACAGCGGATAATTGCGTAGCTGCGGCGCGGGTTTGTGGATGTCGAAGTGTCGCGCGGACATGCAAACGACTTCCATGAGGCCGGGGAGACTGCGTTGCCTGCTGCGTTGACCTTCCCGTTCATGTAAAAACGCCCGTAAGCGTTGGCCCAGTTCGATGTGTTTCCGTCCGGTGACCCTTTCAGAGCCGGAGCCAGATAATCGGTCCAGTCGTTACTGTACATGTGTGCGGCGTTTCCGATCTGCTTCAGATTGCCGAGGCACTGCATGCCGCGCGCTTTCTCCCTCGCTGAATTCAGCGCAGGAAGAAGCATTCCGGCAAGGATTGCAATAATTGCAATTACTACAAGAAGTTCTATAAGGGTGAATTTTTTGATACTCTTTTTCATTTTTCTCTCAACCTTTCTAGTTTTAGATGATTCAATATTCTGTGCTCTGTTTACATTATACTCCATAAGTGCGAAAAAGTCAATATCTTTTTCAGGAAAAAGAAAAAGTTTATTGACATATCTAAAAAGCGGTGTATAGTTCTCTTAAACAGGAGGCAACTATGGGAAAACTGGAAGAAATCGCTGAAGTGCTGAAGAAAAGAATCGACGGAGGACTCTATCCGCCCAATGTGCGGCTGCCGTCGGAATATGAACTCGCGGATGAGCTTGGAGTCAACCGCATCACGCTTAACAAAGCGGTCAACAGACTTATCGCCGACGGGTATCTCCGGCGCGGCTCGAGCTCCCGCGACGGAACCTATATCCGCGACCGCTCCGAACTCGTCAAAGGATCGCTTGGACTCCTTATCCGCTGCGGAAACCTCTATGCCGACCAGCTCATGCACGGCGTGATCGACGGCGCGCTGCGGAACAATTATCTGCTCTCCGTCATGGCGCCTGAACTCGAAGAGGTTCGGATCGCCGAACGGAAAATGCTTGCAAACGGAATCGAGGGCGTCTTTCTCGCCTCCTATGCGAACTTCCCGCTCACTGCGCCCGGCGTACTCGTCGACTCCTTTTTTGACGCCGATCCGGAACGCAACTCCATTACTTCCGACGTTTATTCCGGCGGGCTTCAGATGGCGGAAGCTCTGCTTGAAAAGGGACATCGGGAAATTGTTGTTGTCATGTATTCCTCTTTCCCGTTTGCGCGAAATCCGCGCTGCGCCGCATTCCTTGAGGCTTTCCGCCACGCGGAGATTCCGGATATGGAGGATCGCTTTTTCTACAGCAACAACCGTTCCCGTGAACAGCTTCTCAAAATGATTTTTTCCGCATTCCCCGATACAACCGCAATTGTCGGGGAGAACGACACCATGACATTCGAGTTGTGGCAGGCTCTGCGCCGTCTCGATCCCGTCCGCGCGGAACGCATCTCTTTCGCCGGATTCGGGAATCTGCCCGGCGTGCAGAGCGTCTTTCCGTTTGTGACGGTGGATCAGCATCCGTACGAGCTCGGCTGCCGCGCCGTGCAGCTCTATCTCGACTGGCGCGCCGACGGCAGAAACCGGCATGAACTCGTGCCGGTTTCGGTGATGAACGCCGACCGCATCCGGGAGGTTTGAGGACTCTGCGCTTCATTCCTGTTGCCGCGCGGAAAGCCGTCGGTGGAATTTTTTTTGAGTTCAGATGAGAGGCTCTTTCTCTTTTTGCCTTGAAAAGGGAAGCGCGCTCCGGTATATTAAAAACATACGCGCGCAAGCAACACCTAATTTTTTGCAAAGGCAGAAAAATGAATCCGAAAGCCCTCTGGATCTGGCCCGGAAACGCGTTCTACATGCAGAACAGTTATGCGGGATTCCGTTACGATTTCAACATGGAAAAAATGCCGTCGTCGGCGCCGCTGGAAATTACGGCGGATCAAAGCTACCGTCTGCATGTCAACGGACGCTATGTCTGCCGCGGTCCCGTGCGCGGATATCAGCATCACTGGCCGTTTGATGAGGTCGATATTCTGCCGTATCTCAAAAACGGACACAACTGGATTTCCGTTGAAGCGTACAATCCCGGAATCGGAACGTTCGCTTACAATCACGCCGACCGTGCGGGCTTTCTCTGTTCCGCGGAATGGGACAACGGCGTTCAGATTCTTTCGCGCATCAAGGAGTGGACGATTTTCCGCAACACCGCGTATGCGCATGACACCGCGCGTCTCAGCATTCAGCTCGGATGGCAGGAGGAAGTCGATCTGCGTCATGACGACCGCAGCTGGATAACCGCGGAAACCGGATTCCGTCTTCCGCCGCAGCCCGACTGGTGTCATCCGGCGGAAGCCGTTCAGGGAAGTCTCCCGTGGCAGGCGCTCGAACACCGCAGCATTCCGATGCTCGATGAACACGAACAGGTGCCCGCGGCGGTCGTTTCGTTTGCGTGCGGAATCTGCGCGAAGCCTGCGGCGGCTCTGCCGTATGCCGAACACAACATCGCGTGGGATTTCGCAAAATATGAACTGGATTCACTCGTTTACGGCGAAGTTCCGCCCGCGCATGAAGAGGGCGGCTTCCTCTGCTGCGAAGTTCCCGCCTCCGGAGCCGGACGCCTGACCTGCGTTACATTTGACCTCGGAGCGGAGGAGTGGCTTACGGGAACGCCTGTTCTGGAATACGAAGGCGCGGAGCCGGGGCTTGTTTTCGATCTGCTCTATTCGCACTGGCTCCCCGAAGGACGCGTCCGTTTTGAGCCGAAGCCTGGATGCGGCTGTCTGATCTCGCTTGCCGCCCGTGTGATTGCCGGAGCGGAACGGGAGCGGTGCGAGCTCTATCAGATCATGGGCGTCCGCCACGTGAGCGTTGTCGTTCGCGAAAACAAGCATCCGCTGAAACTGAAACTTTCCTGGCGCTCCTCCGTATATCCGATGAAGATTTCCGGCTCGTTCCGTTGTTCCGACGAGGTGCTGAACGGAATTTACCGCGCTTCGGTCCACACGCAGAGGGTCTGCTCAATGGATGCGTTTGTCGATACCCCATGGCGCGAGCAGTCCCAGTGGTGGGGCGATGCGCGGGTTCAGGCGAAAAACACCCATTTTCTGACCGCGGACTCCGCTCTTCTGCGGCAGGGCATTCATTCCATTTCCGGACAGCACGCGCCCGACAACCTCACTTTTGCCGACGCCCCGACGACGGATTGCGGCTGCGTCCTGCCGGACTTCTGTCTGACCTGGCTTGCGACTCTGCACGACCTCTGGTTCCAGACGGGCGAAACGGAGCATCTGCGCGAGCAGAAATCCCGCGCCGAAGATATTCTTGCATACTTTGACCGGATGCGCGATTCGCGCGGACTCGTGAAAGCCGACCCGCGCTACTGGCTGTTTGAAGACTGGTGCGATCTGCCGCGCGACAACACTCCCGCCTTCCTCAACCTCTGGCATCTCTACGCGGTGACTCTCTACTGCAAGTTCCTGAAGAACGCAGGACATGCGGCGGACGCCGGTCTGCTGGAACAGAAAATCGCGGCGGAACGTGTTCTGCTCAAAAAAGCGTTCTTCGACCCCGAACAGAATCTGTTCGTTCCGGAACTCGACCGGGACGGGAAACGGAACGGAACTCCGTCGGTGCACGACCAGGTGCTCGCGCTTCTCTGCGGACTCGCGCCGGAAGCGGAGAAAACGATGCTCGAAACGCGCATCCTGCCGTATCTGAAAGGGACGCTTTCCGGCTGCGCGCAGCCGTCGTCGTTCTGGGCAACCTACCTGTTCGACGTCGCGGGTGAATTCGGTTTGCGCACGGAAGCCCTCGCGTTTATCCGCGAAAAATGGGCACCGATGATTCCGAGCGGGACCGTGTGGGAGACATTCAGCACCGGATGGTCGTATTCCCATGCGTGGAGCGCGCATGCAATCTCGCATCTTCCGGAGCTGGTGTTCGGACTGAAGCAGACGGCTCCCGCATGGCGCGAAATCGAACTGAATCCGCTGCTGAACGTTCTGGAAAGCGCGGAGATGAATGTTCCGACTCCGCAGGGAATGATTCAGGGATCTCTGAAATCGAACGGAAGCTCCGTAACGGTCCGCTTCGGGATTCCCGCCGGAATCCGCGCCGCAATTCATCTTCCGGATGAGACGGTCGAGACGGACGGCGAAGCGGTTTCCGTGGAACGGGAACTGAAGTGAACCGCTCTGTTTTTCCGCCGGTGCGGCGCAATCCGCACCGGCTTTTTTCAGACACTTTAAAGTGACGCGCGTCACATTTTTTTAGAACATTTTTCTCGGTTTGCCTATTGACATTTTCGCCGGAATGTTGTATAATTTCTTTCGTGAAAGGCGGTATATGACAATGGAACCGAAAAAGTTTATAACGAAAATCAACATGCGCCAGCTTGCGCGGGATCTTGGGATCAGCGTCATGACGCTTTACCGCGTCCTGAACAACGAACCGACTGTCCGTCCCGCAACCAGGAAGCGCGTGATTGACGCGTTGAACAAACGGGGATATTACGCCAATCAGGAGACCGCAAGGAAGATCGTTGTGGATTTCAGCAACAACCACTATCTGCTCTTTTTCGGGACCATTCTTCTTCAGCAGCTTTCGAACGACGGTTTTACGATCATCGCGACCAATCACCGGGAGAAGCGGATTGCGTTTCTGGACGCCATAGCGGATGCGGAAACCGTGGTTTACTGCTCGGAGCCGGATGAAAACGTCGTCGCGGAAGTGAAAAAAGCAAATCCGAACATCTTCTCCATCTCCATGTTCGGAACGGCGCTGAATACGGATATCATCCTCCGCTGCAACGATGTGCTCGGCTGTTCGCTTGCGGCGCAGCACCTGCACCGTCTGGGACACCGCAGGCATATCGCGGTCCACAAGGATTTCCGTCATAAAGATGCGGACCGGCGCATTTTTCTGTTCTGCGCGGAGATGAAACGTCTGGCTCCGGATTGCCGGATCGATATTCTCGAACAGCGCAGCGGCGATTTGAGCGGATTCTTCCGGAACTATTTTTTTGAACAGAACAAACGCCCGACGGCGATTCTGTTCGTCATGTGTTATTCCGCTTCGCTTTTCCGTCTGGCGGTTCTCCCGAATCTTCCCGATGAAATGAAAAACATCGGCGTCATGAGCTACGACAGCATTGTGGACATGAACCCCGCCGGAGAAACCGATAAGCTGGACCGGGTGGATTTTTCGATGGAAGAGCTGCTGCGCTGGATGGAATATCTCCTCAACAACCGTCCCATGCTCGGCTGCCGCAACTCCGTGGAGATTTCGATCAACATGGAGCTCTTCGTGGAAAACAGCGTTCCCGACATTACGAAAGAAATCAGCAACCATAAAGTAAAGAAAGGTCAGACAAAATGAAGAAAAAATCAATGCACCGCGACATGCCGCCCCGGAGACGGAAAACCGACAAATTCACCCTCATAGAGCTCCTTATAGTAATTGCGATCATCGCAATCCTTGCGGGAATGCTTTTGCCGGCGCTGAATGCGGCGCGGGAAAAGGCGCATGCAATTGCCTGCACGGCGAACATGAAACAGGTCGGAAGCGGACTTGCCATGTATACGGTGGACAACAACGACTATCTGCCGAATCTCATGCAGGGCGGCGCGGTATCGTTCACGGACAGCATTTTCGATTACGGGAAAACTTCCTACGCGAGAAAGTCGGTCAGCCCGACATCGGGAACTTATGCATACTTCTCGATTTACACGCCCGCGCGCTACTGGTACTCTTCAAAATCGACGTATGTCTGCCCGACGGCGATGTCGCGTCTGTTCCCGGAGTTCGAGGGGACTCCGTCCACGCGTTTCTCGAGCAATTATCTGCCGACGATGTGCCGGGACAATTCCAGCTGTCCCGCTTACAATTACGCCTGGTGGCGGACCGCGGGAGAGACGGAGGAGAAGCCGAACGGACGCCGTATCGGAGACATCAGGGGGCGCATCATCGTCGGGGAGGCGATGTTCACAAAATATTCCGCGGCAGTGCTGGCCAATACGCCGCATGACATCAATGCCGTGCATCACTGGGTTCCGCAGCCGATTTCGGGCGACCGCAAGCCGTACATCTCCGCCGCAGGCAATGTCCACGGCGGCGGAATGAGCGGAAACTGGCTCTACAAGGACGGGCATGTGTCCAGTCACAAGTTCAATCAGCTCCCGATCCGCGCACCGGGTTCTTCGATGTACTTCATGGGACTGTAAGGGGAGGGGAAGAGAATGAACTGGAAACATCTGCTGTTGACGGCTCTTGCGGCCTTCTCGCTTTCCGGCTCTGCCGCGGAGCTCAAGGTTCTGATGGTCGGCAACAGCTTTTCGCTGAGCGTGCTGACCTATCTTCCGAAAATTGCGGAAGCCTCGGGGAAGAAACTGAAGCTCGGTGAGGCGATGATCGGCAGCTGCACCATCTGGCGGCATTACGGCGAATACGGCAAGACGGAAAAAGATCCCTCTCACCGTCCGTACTGGACAAATCTGAAACTGCCGGGCCGCCCGGACGGCAAAGTCAGCCTGCAGGATCTGCTCACGGCGGACCGGTGGGATATTGTGACCATTCAGCAGGCAAGTCACGAGAGCTGGCGCGGCGAAACGTTTGAAGGCGCGCCGAAGCTGATTGCGCTTATCCGGAAACATCAGCCGCAGGCGGAAATCGTGATTCAGCAGACCTGGTCGTACCGTTCCGACGATTCGCGCGTCATGCCCCCGGATTCAGAGTGGGGCTTTGATCAGAATACGATGTATGAAAAGCTGACGGCGAACTATCTGGCGCTTGCAAAATCTATTCATGCGCGTGTCATTCCGACGGGGCTTGCGGTTCAGATTGCGCGGGAAAAATCACCTGTCAAATTCAAAAACTATGATCCTGCGCTCCTGGGAACTCTGCACTTCCCCGATCTTCCGCCGCAGGCCGGAGACGTGGTCGGAAGGCTCTACTGGAGCAAGGATCAGAAGACCGGAGAGATGCGGATCATCCGCGACGCCATGCATCTGAACGATCGGGGAGAATATCTGCAGGCGTGTGTCTGGTATTTGTTTCTGTTCGGCGGAACGGCGGAGGATATCCGGTTCGTTCCGAACAGCATCGGCAATTCCGACGCCCGTTTTCTTGCGCGGTGTGCAGAAGATGCTGTCAAAAGTTTTCCGAAATGATCCCTCAAAACAGACAATATAAACGAAAGGAAAGTTACCATGAAAAAAATGCTGAAACTCGCAACGGCGCTTCTTCTTCCCGGAAGTCTGATGGCGGCCGAACCCGCGGTCGTCATTCCGTTTGACGGAACTCCGTCGGTGCTCAAAGCCAACGGAGAAAAGATCGCGGAAGGCGGAGTGATCGGACAGCTGGAATATGTCGACGGCATGAAAGGAAAAGCTCTTGTCGTGGACGGAAAGCCTGCGGCGTTTCTGACCCGCGATCTTTCCGAAAATGATTTCCGCGAAGGAACGGTTTCCTTCTTCTTCCGTCCGAACTGGGAACGCAAGGACGGCAAGGCGCACTATCTGTTCCAGACGGGCAAGTGGCGTTCTGAATTCTTTCTGGTTTTTGTGAAGGATGCCAGAGGACAGCTGGAGCTGAGCGTCTGCACTCCGAAGCAGCGTCAGGTTTTTGTGAAAAAAGCGGATCTCCAGCCTGGAAAATGGGTTCATTTTGCGTTTTCCTGGAACGTTGCGAAGGGGGAATGTGTGATTTACATCGACGGCAAAGCCGCCGCCCGCACCGTCCGCGAGGAGTGGAAAGACGGCAGTTACAGCTTCAAGGCTCCGTGGAAGCTTCAGCTGGGACGGAACGTCAACGAGCCTGCGGGCGGAGCATACGACAATCTGAAGATTTACAACCGGCAGCTCTCCGATGCGGAAATCCTTGCGGATTTCTCCGGGAAATAAACTCTTCCTGTTCTTCCGGAGATTTCCCGTGGATTCGTCTCCGGGGGATCTCCACTACTGAAAGGTCTCTCTTATGCGATTGATGACAACACTCGCAGCGGCGCTTCTGGCGCCCTGCTGTCTGATGGCGGCGTTCCCGAAAGTGATCGTGCCGTTTGACGAAAATCCGACCGTGTTCAACGGCCGCGGCGAACCCTGCGGTCTGGCCGTTGTTTCCGGCAAGAGCAACTATGTCGACGGCGTGGACGGCAAGGCGCTTGCGGTTCAGCGCATCGCCTACGATCAGGTCACGGCGGTGAATCTGAACAAACTGCCGGAGCTGAACGCCCGCGAAGGAACGGTCTCCTTCTTCTTCCGCCCGAACTGGGAACGGAAGGACGGAAAATCCTATTATCTGTTCCAGGCCGGCAAGTGGCGCTCGGATTTCTTTCTGATTTTTGTGAAAGACGCAAGAGGTCAGCTGGAACTGAGCGTCTGCACTCCGAAACAGCGTCAGCTGTTTGTGAAAAATCCGGATCTGAAAGCCGGAAAATGGGTTCACATCACTTTTTCCTGGAATCTTGCGAAAGGCGAGCAGGCGATCTATCTGGACGGCAAACCCGCCGCCCGCAAATCCCAGGCGGACTGGAAAGAGCCGGGATACAGTTTCAACGGCTCGTGGGATGTCTGGCTCGGCAAAGGCGGTTCCGACCGTTTCAAGGCGGAAGTCGCGGAAGGCGCGTTCGACAGCCTGAAAATTTACGACGTCCAGCTCTCGGACAATGAAGTTCTTGCCGATTTTCTCGGCAGTTACGCGAAAACGATGCGTCCGGTTCCCGTGGAGCGGGTCCGCCGGAGTGAAGGAAAACTGGAATTCCGTTTCAGCGCTCCGGTGAAGCGTTTTCCGAACGCCCAGCCGCTCCTCTCCCTGAAAAGCGGAAAAAGCCTGATCACGGTTTCGTCGACCGGGGCGTCGGGAAAACTCACGCTCAACGGCGGCGGAAAACTGCTGGATTCTCCTTATGTCATCAATCTGACCCGCCCGCTGAAACTTTCCATCCGTCCGGAAGGACGGAAAGCGGGAATCTGGTTTGACGACGCGTTTCAGGGGGAGCTTGAGCTGCCCGGCGGATGGAGCGGTCTGGATTCGGTCAATGTTACGGAAGGGGTCACGCTTTCCGCTCCGGAGTTTTCGGAAAAGGAATTCGCTTCGCTGAAACGGAAAGCCGCCGGAGAGCTTGAAAAACGTCTCTGGGATCTGGGCGATGCGCAGAAGGTGAATTCGGGCGTCCGGCAGTCGATTTCCCTGAACGGATACTGGCGGATGTTTGAAGACGACAGCTATGCGTTTTCGCCTGTTGTTCCGGCGGAACAGCGCTATGTCCGCATTCCGGGCAGCCGCCGTTCCTCCTGCTTCCAGCTTTACCGCGGGAAAAACGGAAAACTGGAAAGCCTCAACGTTCAGGAAGGCCCGCGCACAACGGCGGACTGGTATCAGCGGACCTTCAAGGTTCCGGAGGAATGGAAGGGCAGACGCATCTTTCTCAATTTCGAGAATCTGAATGCGGATTACGGACGCGTCTATCTGAACGGAAAACTGATTGAGTCGTTCCGTCAGGATTACAAATCGTTCGCCGCCGTTCCGAACGCGCGCCGCATCGAAGTCACGGATCTGCTTGAGGAGGAAAACGTTCTTTCGGTTTTCCTGACGCACTTCATCCGTCTTTACTGGCGCAATCTTCCGGACATGCGCGACACGTGGAACATTGTTCTCTGCGACGCCTGGCTGGAAGCCGGCCCCTCTCCGGTTTTCGTGAAGAGCGCGGTCGCCTTTCCCTCCGTCCGCAAAGGAACGCTGGAGATGCGCGCCACGGTTGAAAATCCGCGGGGCGTGAAGGGCGATGCGGAACTGACGTTCCGCTACCGCCGCGCCGGTTCGGAAAAAAGCTTCTCGAAAAAATTCCGTCTGGACGGCTCGGGAAAACAGCGGATCGTCTTTACGGAGCCGTGGAAAAATCCGGTTCTCTGGAGCGAAGAGTCTCCGGAACTTTACGCGCAGAGCGTTACGCTTTCCGTGAACGGCAAAACGGCGGACATGCTTCCGGAGCGCGACTTCGGGTTCCGGGAGCTGTGGGTGGAAAACGGCGAATTCCGGCTCAACGGTTTCAAGAAGCGTTTCCGCATGAGCACGAGTCCGCAGTTCGATTCGCTGAACATGTATCTTTCGCATCCCCGCGCGGTCGCGCAGTACGTCGCCCAGCTGAAACGCATGAATTTCGATTCGGTCCGTTTCAATCCGAGCATCATTCAGCGCAATGCGGGATACTACAACACTCCCGCCTATCTGCGCGAGTGCGGACGCCAGGGAATCAGCAATTTCTTCCCCATGCCGTTCTATGAAGGCGACGACATGGCGCAGTACCGCGGGTGGGTGGAGAACTATCTGGAATTCTTCGGGGCTTTTCCGAGCATCGTTCTCTGGTATACCGACTTCAACACCTGCAGCTATCCGGCGTGTCAGGATCCCTACTATCTGAACAATACGTCGTATGTTCCGAAGGAACGGGTTCTGAAGGCGAGAAAGCTCGTTGAAGTTGCGGACCGCACGATGCGTTCGCTTGATCCGAGCCGTGAATGCGTGCCGCACGCGGCGGGAAACTTCGGCAAGGTTTTCGGGTCGATGAACTACCAGTCGTTCGGAACTCCGCTTCAGGAACAGGAGGACTGGCCGAAAATCTGGTCGGAAAAACACTCGCAGCCGCTGGTCTCCTTCGAGTCCTCCTTTCCCTATCCGCTCCAGTACATCTACTTCGACGGTCCGATCGGACACTACATGACCGCGGAACATGCCGCCCGTTATTTCGGCGATTCCGTGTTTCGCGACGAGATCGCCCCGGTGCAGTTCGGTCAATGGTTCCGGTTTTCTCCGGTTACGCCGAATTCGGTGAACTATATCCGCGGAGCCGCGGAAATGTGCCGCCGCGTGATCCGCTCATGGCGCGCATACGATATTTCCTCCCTTGGAGATTTCACTTCGCTGCATGAGCTGTTCCGCCTTTCCGCGTCGGGCTGCCATCACCCGATGTACTGGGAGGACGACGACAACGTCAAGCAGGAGGGGCTCCGTCCCGACAATCATGTCGCACTGGACGTGGTTCAGGATTTCATGCAGCTGGAAGAGTTCGGGCGCCTGGTTCAGAGGGAATACTCTCCGCTCCGCGTCTTCCTTGCCGGCGATCCGGATGACTTCACGAACAAGGATCACGCGTTTTTCTCGAATGAAACGTTCCGGAAAAGCATCGTCGTCGTGAATGACCGGATGAGTGAACAGAAGCTCCGGTTCCGCTGGACTTTCACGGTCGGCGGGAAAACCGTTGACGGCGGCGAGCTGAGCGAAAACGTCGCGCCCGGCGCAATTCTCAAACTTCCGGTCAATCTGACTGCTCCGGAAGTCGCGGCGCGGACCGAAGGCAAACTTTCGCTTGATGTGTTTCTCGATGACAAGGGTTACGACACCGATGAGTTCGCCGTTCAGGTTTTTCCGCGGACGGCGCGTCCGGATTTCCGCTTCACCGAGCCCGCCGGGCTTTACGACCCCGCCGGAAAGACTGCGGCGCTGCTGGAGAAGGCCGGTTATCCGTTCCGCAAAGTCTCCACGGCGGACGAAGTCCGTTCGTGCAGAGTTCTGATCATCGGACAGAACGCTTTGGGAAAACATGTTCCAGGCTTCCTGAAGGAGATGGAGCGGAGCGGCGACTTCCGCATAGGCAAGAAGATCCTTTTCTTCGAACAGCAGCCCTGCAACCTCGCCAACTTCGTGTTTGAATCTCCGAGCAGCCGCGAGGCGTTCATCCGCCGCGGCGACAGTCCGTACATTCAGGGATTGACGGATGCAGATTTCCGCGACTGGCGCGGTTCCTCCGACACGCGTCCCGCAAAACACGTCAGCAACCCGGATACGACGTTCCATTACCCGCGCGACAAATGGAAGATCGGCAACGGCGGCATGGTCGCCGGAAACGTCATCCGCAAGCCTTCCTACGGTCACTTCCGGACGATTGTCGATTGCGGATTCAATCTGATGTTCTCCGCGCTGATGGATTACAAAAACGGACGCGGCTATGCGCTGTTCTGTCAGCTCGACGTGACGTCCCGCTACGGCAAGGATCCGGTCGCGACCCGGATAGTCGACAACATTCTGACGGAATTCGCCAATCCGGCTCTTCCGATTTCGAATCAGGCGGCGATCTATTACGGCGATGCGGAAAACGAAGCCGCCTTGAAACGCCTCGGCGTCGGTTGCGTCAAAGGCAATCCATACGACCCGAACGGTTTTCTCACGAAGGGCGTTGTGATTCTCGGACGGAATGCGGTTCCGAAAGAGATGCGCGAACGGTTCCGCAAGAACTTTGAGGCGTATCTTTCCGGCGGTCACTATGCAAAGGGAATCATTGTGTGCCTCCCCGGGGCGCCGCTGGATCTCCTCCCCGTGCCGATGTCGACGGAGAAGAAACTGATGTTCCGTGCGGAGCTGCCGGCAAATGATCCGCTCTTCGCGGGCATGACGGAGGCGGATTTCTACTTCCGCACCGCCCGCCGGCTCAATGCCGTGAAAGCTCCGGACTGGACGGTTGCCGCGCGTCCCGCGGTTCTCGCCCGCACCGGATTTCATCAGGGCGGAGCGATCATCTATGTCGGCTTTACGCCCGACATGTTCGAGGATGCGTTCTGGAACAGGGAGAAAGCGACCCGGATCTGGAACACTCTGTTTGCAAACCTGAATCTTCCGCTCAAACAGAATCTGAGCCTTTTCGGCAACACGCGGATGCGTCACAACACGGTGATTCCGGAGAGCGCATCGCTTGCGCTGACCGACGGTTTCCTGAAACTGGATCCGCGCGGCGACGGCAAGGTTTCCGATGCGCAGGGATTCAAACCGTACAGAATTGGAATCCCGTGGGAGAAACAGGGCTTCACCCAGCCGAACCCGCATTACAAGTATCCGGCAAACGCTCCGGCGGACATGAAGAAGCCGTATGACGGTTACGCATGGATCCGGGTTCCCGTCCGGATTCCGGCGGACTGGAAATCGTATTCGATCCGTCTTTCCGGCGGACCGGTTGACGATGCGGATGAAACCTGGTTCAACGGCGTCAAGATCGGTGAAACGACGCTTGCGAAACATCCCGATTCCTATTCCCGCATCCGGAATTATCCGATTCCTTCGAGTGCAATCCGGTTCGGGGAGGAGAACATCCTGATGATTCGTGTATTTGACCGCTGGGGCTTTGGCGGCGTCACCGGCCCCCTCCGTCTTCTGGCGGAGGAGCCTCAGTCCGGCCCGACGGTTTCTCCCTATGTGGAGAAGCTGAATCTCTACGATGTGGACGCCTTCCACAACTGGTGATCATCTGCAGGATCCCCTTTAGCCGGGAAAATGATGAAGGACTCCGGAAAAACCGCTCCGGAGTCCTTCAGTGTGTAATGAAACATTTATCCTATCTGAAAATGCTGCGTTCCGCTGAATGCGTGTGAGGTTCCGTCCTGAAGAAACAGGGTTCCGGGAATGGCCGGAGGAATTGAGACAGTCAGCTCAATGCCGGATGCGTTGCGAGCCCAGGAAACGGAAATCCGGCCGTAGAAGGAATCATAATGCGCATTCATCGAATGAAGAGCATCAATAAATTTGGGTTTCAGGACAACCTCGCGGAAGCCCGGACGCGTAAACGACGGCTCGATTCCACCGGGATACTGCATCATCCATGCCGCAAGGTCGCCGTACATGACATGGCTGTGCGAACAGTGTCCGGCAAAATCTTCCAGAAGCGCGGTTTCACCGTCGCGGATCCATTTGCACCAGCCGGGGAACTTCTCCTGAGTGAAAATCCGGAATGCCGTGTTTTCATACCCGTAATCCGCAAGAACTCGCGGAACAAATTTCGCTCCAACGATTCCGAAGTCCGCGATGCACTCGTCTTCCAGCATTTTGCGTTCGAGAAGCGCAACGGAAAGACGCGCTTCCGCATCATCACAGATGCCGAATGCGGCGGGCAGGGCGAGCGCGGTTTTTTCATCTTTTGCCCACGAACCTCCGCCGTTGGAAAAGTGTTTGCGGAACGACTCCGCAACTTCCGCGGCGCGGTCGAGCGTCCGTGCGGCATCGTCGGAAAAGCCGAACAGCGAGGCTGTTTCCGCGAAGATTTTCAGATTCCGGTAATGCCACGCGGTCGTGACGAATTCGGGCGCCACTGCGCGGGCGTTGTCGTAATGACACCAGTCGCCAAGCCCGAAACGGACTGTTCCGTCTTTTGCAAGCGATTCTGTAAACTGGAGATTGCGCTTGAAGGCGTCGTAGTTTTCGCGGAGAAGCGAGCTGTCGCCTCGATAGATGTAGACGTTGCGCGGGACCCCGAGCAGGAAGTTGTCGAAGAGCGGACCGCTGCCCCAGTTGTAGCCCCAGCCGGAAGTCGGCGCCATGCCCGGCAGCTGACCGTTCGGACGCTGGCAGTCGCGGAGCGTTCCCAGAAATTCCCGGTAGAGTTCGCTTGCGTCAAACTGGAAAAGAACGGAATCGGAGGCAAGCTGATGGTCGTTGATCCAGCCGTTTTTCTCGCGGTGCGGACAGTCGGTCGGGATTCCGACAAAGTTGTTCAGGATGGAGCGGCGCGTGCAGCGTCCGAGTTCATTCAGGTCCGGATGCGAACAGGAGAATCCGCCGGTTTCCGCCAAGTCGCTTCCGATGACCTGCGCGGTCATGGAGAGGATTTCCGCGTCGCCGGAGATTTCGATTGCGGCGTAGCGGAAGCCGTGGTAGGTGAAGCGCGAATGCCAGGTCTCCGTGCCGCCGCCTTTGAGAATGTAACGTTCGGTCTGAAACTCGCCGCTCTTGACGAAACGCGCAATGTCGTCGAGATGCAGCGAGCCGTCCGGGTTGAGAACATCGCCGTACTGGATTCGGATTTCGCTTCCGCGGACGCCGCGGACGGTGAGTTCCGCGCGTCCGGCGATGTTGACTCCGGCGTCCAGGAGCCCGGGCCTGATCTTTTTCATGGGAAAAAGTTCGCGGACGCGGCAGGGCGGAGCGGTCTGTTCGAAAAGCAGTCCGCCGGGTCCGGCTGTGATGACGGCGCGGTTCCATGCGGAATCGTCGAATCCGTTTTTCGACCATCCGGGAAGTTCAAGGCGGGCGTCGTAGTACTCTCCGTTGCGCAGGCCGTCGAAGGTGATGGGACCGTCCGTTGAAACCTTCCAGGTGTCGTCGCTGGAGAGAACGGTTTGTCTGTCTGCGACAATTTCGAGAAGAAGCTTCGGATAGTCGCGCCATGTTGCTTTGTCGAAGTGCCAGGTCTCCGTCGTGTGACAGTTGTAGAGCCCGTTTCCGAGAACGGCGCCGACGGTGTTGAGTCCCGGTTTGAGATATGCGGAGATGTCGTATCGGAGGTATCCGGCATGACGGTCGTAATTCGTCGGCGCGGGCGCAAGTTCGGCATCTCCGACGCGTTGTCCGTTGAGCCAGATTTCATGATAGCCGAGTCCGCAGACAAATGCTTCGCACGATTTTTCCCTGTCGATCCGGAACTCTTTTCGGAACCAGGGGGCGGGAAGAACTTTTGCCCGCCAGTCGACCATCTCCGCCCCGCTGGAGATCCAGTATGCGTTCCACTCTCTGGTATCTGAAAAAGCCATTTTGCACGCTCCTGATTTTTTTTCTGATTTTATCAGCTAATATACTTGACAAACGGGGAAATAAAATGGATATTATAACGAAAGATGTATCTTTTTGCGACAGGATGGAGAATGTATGGTATACGATAAAATGCTTCCGGAAATTTACCTGACCCGCTACGAAACGGGAATATACCCGTGGTGTCAGCCGAACCTTTTTACCCCGTTCTGGCGCTGTTACTGGAATCCGTCCGAAGGCGGCTGTCTCCAAGTCGGGGAACGGGAGATCGAGATGCGGACCGACCGTATTTACGTGATTCCAGGACATTTCCGTTTTTCGACGTTCGCGCGGAAGCCGTTCGAGCAGTTTTACATTCATTTTGTTCTTCCGGAACACGTCGTTTTCTCTGAGCCGGGGATTCATGAAACTCCGCTGACTCCGGAATGCCGTGCGCTTTTTCTGGAGTGGCTTGAGTTGAAGGAGGCGGGCGATGTGTACCGCTTCCGCTGTGAAGTGATAGCCGCGGCGGTGCTCTGTCATGCTCTGCTGAGTCTGCAGCGCGACCGTATGCTCTACCGAGAGTCGCCGGGACCTCTTGCGGAACGTGTCTCTGCGTTGATCCGGGAGAACATAGCGCATCCGCTTTCGAATGCGGAGCTTGCCGTGCGCTGCGGTACGGAATTGCGTACGCTTCTGCGTCATTTCCGTAAGGAGACTGGCGAGAGTCCGCAGCAGTACAGCCGTCGGATCCGAGTGGAATCCGCGTGCCGTTATCTGCGCTATTCGGATAAAACGATTGACGAGATCGCCGAGCTGACCGGTTTCCCGGACCGTTATTATTTTTCGCGCGTATTCCGTCAGTTGCAGCATTATCCCCCCGCGGAGTACCGCCGCGCGCAGTGAAGGGGAGGTGCCGTAAACGGGTCCGGCGGAAAATTCCAAAAAAATTTCATTGGAGCGGTTTACTTCACTCGCAGCCAATGTTATATTAAGGCGGATTCCTTGTCTCCGGAGGCCGGAATCCTCTGCTTGCAAAAATCAATGCAGGAGTGAAAAGGAAAATGAACTTGCCGGCATCCCGATTTGAACTCGCCGGAAAAAGGATTGAAGATATGGAAAAAATGACTGGCAAATCAATGGATCTCATCGCTGAGAATATCAAACAGATGAAAGCTCTCTTCCCGGAGGCTGTTACCGAAGGAAAAATTGATTTTGAGGTGTTGAAGGCTCTGCTCGGGGAAGAGGTTGAAAACGGAAGACTTATTATAAATTCACCTGGAACGGCAAGGAGGAGGCCCGCGCTTATGCACGGGTTCCGTCGATGGGTACGTTGCGTCCGTGCGTGGAAGAAAGTTCCGGAAAGGACGGTACGCCCGGAAAGTTCGACAGCGGCAATCTCTATATTGAGGGAGACAATCTGGAAGTTCTGAAACTCCTGCAGGGTTCTTATCATAAACGCGTCAAAATGATTTACATCGATCCTCCGTACAACACCGGCAAGGATTTTGTGTATCCAGACGACTATCGCAACCCGATCGGGGAATACAAAGCATTGACCGGGCAGACTGATTCTGATGGTGCCGCTATGCGTGCCAATCCGGAAACTTCCGGTCGCTACCACACCGACTGGCTCAATATGATGTATCCCCGGCTGATTCTGGCGAGAAATCTGCTGACGGATGATGGGGTTATCTTTATTTCGATTGATGAAAAAGAACAGGATAATCTCAAGAAACTTTGTAATGAAGTTTTGGGTGAAGAAAATTTTGTTGCTGTCTTTACGCGTGTAACGAAAAAAGGGGGAAAATCCTCTGAATCAACAGCAAAAAATCATGATTTTCTCGTAACATTTGATAAAAACAAATCAGAAATAGGAATTTCAGGAGTTTTCCATACAGATGATGGCTATTCAAATAAAGATGATTTTTTTGAACAGCGTGGGTATTACAAAGCAAACCAAACATTAGATTACGACTCATTGGGATATGTGAAAACGCTTGATTATTCAATTCCAATTGATAACGAACTTTTTTATGCAGGAGGTAACAGGGAGAGTTTTGAACAACGCCAACAGGGAATCCATGGAAGAGCGGATTGGGGATGGAGATGGAGAGATCGGAAGAGCGTCGTGTAGGGAAAGAGTGTAGATCTCGGTGGTCGCCGTATCATTAAAAAAAAAAA
>URNX01000039.1 GCA_900549415.1 uncultured bacterium | reverse complement strand
ACGGTTTCGCATCACGGCGGAATGCGCCTCAAAACCGGAAACGGCGGAAGTTTTCTGCAACGGAAACAAAATTCCGTTCCGCATCAAAGACAGTTCCGTTCTTGTCGATTATGCGCCGGAGAAAACCGGAGAACACAAGTTTGAATTCCGGATCAACGGACGTGTCTTCCGTGCGAACGGATTTGTTTCGGAAGATCTGGAAACGGTTGTCGACCGCCGGATCCGCTTCATCATCCGCAAGCAGCAGATGACCGACCCGCGCAGCCCGCTCTGCGGCGCGTATCTGATCTACGACTGCGAAGAAAACGCGCCGTATTTCGACTATGCGAATGCCGACCACAACGCCTGCCGCGAACGGTTCGGCATGGGACTGCTCATCGCGCGACGCCTCCAGCGGAAACACGACGATGAAATGGAAAAATCGCTGAAGCTGTTCGAACAGTTTCTTCTCCGCGAGGTCTTCGACACCGAAACGGGGGAAGTCTGCAACAACATCGGCAAGAACGCCAAGTTCAAACGTCTTTACAACGCACCGTGGCTCATCACCTTCTGGCTGGAGATGTACCGCCTTTACAAAGACGACCGGTATCTCGTCTGGATCGAACGTTCCATGCGCGATTACTACGGCAAAGGCGGAGCAAAGTTCTATCCGAACGGCAGCATCTTTTCCGATGCCGTCAAAGCGATCCGCGACGCAGGCAAAACCGAAACGGCGCGCGAGCTCGCCGGACTCGTCCGGACGCATGTTGAAAACATCCGCGCAAACGGAATTCTCTATCCTCCGCATGAAGTTCGATTCGAACAGACAATCGTCACTCCCGCGCTGTCGATTCTTTCCGCGTATTACAACCTCATTGAACGGGATCCGGCGCTGCTTGAAGAGGCAAAGAAACACGCCGCAATTCTGAAACGTTTCAACGGAGACCAGCCCGACCACAAATGGAACAATCTGCCGATCCGCCACTGGGACGACTACTGGTTCGGCAAACGGGCGCTCTACGGCGACACGCTTCATTACTGGAGCTGTCTTTCCGCCTATGCTTCCCTCCTTCATGCGCAGGGAATCGGCGACGACGCGCTCCGCATGCAGACCAAAAAGACTCTGCGCAATCTGCTGTGCCTGTTCTTCCCGGACGGCACGGCGTCCTGCGCCTATCTGCATCCGTATTCGGTGACCATGCTGAATCCGGACGGTTCTGAAATCGCTCCTGCCCGGCGCGGCGAATTTTTCGACCCGTGGGCAAACGACCAGGACTTCGCGCTTTACTACATTCTCCGAGCGGAGGATGAAACGGGGCTTGTGCTCAAAGACCACAAACGGCTTTGACGGATTGCTTCATTTGCAAAAAACACAAAAAATTGAAGCAAATAATTTCCGTTTTCATTCATTTTTTCATTAAAAAGAGAGAAACCAGGTTGTTTTCGCGCGGGAACACGGGTATATTCTTCCATGAAAACTCCTAACAGAAAGGATTGACCATGTCGGAACAGAATTTTGCCGGAAGAACTGCAATCATCGTCGGCGGAGCCTCAGGAATGGGACTGCTCGCCGGACAGGATCTCGCAAAACAGGGAGCAACCGTCATCCTCGCCGACGTCAACGGCGAAAAAGTCGAAGCGCTCGCCGCGGATATCCGCGCAAACGGCGGAAACGCCTACGGCGTCAAGTGCGACGTCCGGAAAGTCGAAGACATCGAAAACGCCGTTGCCTTCACCAGGGAAAAAGGCGGCTCCGTCGACATCATGATCTACACCGCCGGCGGTTTCGCCGGGCGCATCTTCAATTGCCCCGAACCCTTCCAGAGCCGTCCGTATGAAGTGCTCGACTGGGGCATCGACGTCAACCTCAAGGGCGCCCTCTTCTTCTGCCGCGCCGTGATCGGAACCATGATAGAACAGAAACGCGGCGTCATGATCGTCCTAGGTTCCATCGACGGCGTCACCGGCTCAGCATGGAGCGTCGACTACAGCGCGGCGAAAAGCGGCATGATCGGCATGGTCAAGGGTCTCGCGCTGCTCGGCGCCCCCCACAACGTCCGCGCCTGCTGCGTCTCCCCCGGTCCCGTCCTCACCCGCCCGGGCATGGCGAACATGCCCACTCCGATGGGTCGCGCCGCCGAACCGCAGGAAGTCGTCGACCTGATTCTCTATCTCGCCAGCGACAAAGCCGCCTTCATCTCCGGCGACAATTACCTCATCGACGGAGCCCGCGCCTGCATGGTCCGCTGACCCGCGCAAACACACAGAATCTCTCCGGGCAGAATACAAAATATCCTGTCCGTTTTTTGTTTTAAAAAAGGGAAACGCTCAGGAATAGAGCTGGTAAAGGCGGTTCATTGCAACCGTAAAGAGTTCCGCGGTGATTTCCGCATCGTAAAGCGCACGGTGTGCATCTCCCGTGACATTCGCGCCAAGAGAGAGAGCAAGGCGCAGGGACTGCAGGCTGTAGCTCGGCATTCCGGGAAATGCCTTGCGCACGATTGCGATCGAGTCGTATGCGCCGCTTTCCCAGACAGCAAGCCCGCAGCGGTTCAGACTCTCCTGCAGGAAAGCGAGGTCAAACCGGGCGTTATGGGCAACAAGTTTACTGTCTTTTGCGAAATCGAGAAACTCCGCGCCGACTTTTTCGAACACGGGCGCCTCCGCAACCATTTCATCTGTAATCTGATGCACGGCGGTTGCGCGGCGGGGAATCGGCATCTGGGGATTGATAAGCGATGAATAGCGCGAAGTCGAGCCGTCGGTTTCAATGCGCACCGCGCCGATCTCCACAGGACGATCCCGCACGGGGCTCATTCCGGTGGTTTCAAAGTCAAAGACCGTGTAAGGTCCGAGTTCATGCCATTTTTCCGCCATGATTCAATCCGGTTTTGAAAAAGGGCGCGCGGAGTTGAATCCGCACGCCCTGAGGGTGTTACTTGGAGTAGCCGTTCGGGTGCTTCTGGAGCCATTTCCAGACCGAAGCGATAATCGCTTCCGCATTCTCGAACTGGGGCTTCCAGCCGAGCTCCTGACGGGCGCGGGTGGAGTCCGCAATCAGACGCGGGGGATCGCCGGGGCGGCGGGGAACGACTTCCGCCGGAATCGGATGTCCGGTAACCTTGCGTGCGGCTTCGAGAATCTGCATGACGCTGAGTCCGCTGCCGGTGCCGAGGTTGTAGTGTCCGCTCTTCGGGGCGTAGAGCGCCTTTTCGTGCGCCTGCGCGAGGTCGAGAATGTGAATGTAGTCGCGGATGCAGGTTCCATCCGGCGTATCGTAGTCATCGCCGAAAAGCATTGCTTTTTCGCGTTTGCCCTGAGCGACCTGAAGCAGAATCGGGATCAGGTGTGTTTCGGGGTTGTGATCTTCGCCGTACTTTTCCGTTGCGCCGGCGGCGTTGAAGTAGCGGAGAGCGGCATATTTGAGTCCGTAAATTTTGCTGTACCAGTTCAGGACTTTCTCAAAGCAGAGCTTGGATTCGCCGTAGGGGTTGATGGGCAGCTGGGGAGCGTCTTCCTTGATCGGAATCTCCTTGGGCTCGCCGAAGGTTGCGGCGGTGCTGGAGAAAACAAATGTTTTGACTCCGCCTTCCACTGCGGCGTCCGCGAGGTTGATCGCGTTCGCGAGGTTGTTGTTGAAGTACTTGCTGGGGTTCTTCATGGATTCGCCGACAAGGGAGAATGCGGCGAAGTGCATGATGGCGTCGTAGTTTCCTTCCTTGACGACCTTTTTGAGATTTTCGCGGTCGGCGAGGTTTGCTTTGATGAATTTCGCACGGGGATCAACCGCTTCAATATGACCGGTGATCAGATCGTCGAAAACGGTGACTTCATAACCTCTGTCGAGGAGATATTCGGTGCAGGCACTTCCGATGTATCCTGCTCCGCCGGCAACAAAAACGCGCATGTTTCAGCCTCCTGTTGATGAATTATTCTGAAGTGACAATTTACCACGGAAATGGCAATTCTGCAAATCAAAAAGCGAAAATCATTGCAAAAAAAATGCGCTGCGGAGATACACAGCGCATTTTCCGATGAATACGGGACGGTTCAGAACGGTGCGGCGGGGTTTCCGGGCTGAGGCGCCGACTGCGCCTGACGCGGAACCGGACGCACGATGCACTTGTCCGTCACGGGCGACGTCGGCTGATAGATAATCTCTCCGGTGGAGGAATCCTCGCCGATCGAAGTCAGGCGGATGGTAGTGATTCTGGTCTCCTTCTGCGTAACTTTTCCGGTGCGGCGGTTCCGGATCTTCCTGCCCGGCTTGTAAACGTCAAAGTAGGCGCCGACTTTTCCGACACTCGGCGGAATATCGGTTACGACCTGATTTCCCTCCACATCCAGCACGTAGAAAGGAGTGTGCTTGACAAGCTCGCGGACAATCTTCTGGCAAGCGCTTTTGCAGGCTGCCTGAAGAGCCTGCTCCGAATAGTTCCCGATCTTCCGCTGTCCCTGATATGAGGTGTTGCTTGCAACGCTGGTTGCGGAGATGTTCCCGGAAGCCACCGTCGTCGCAGTCCGGGCATTGACGAGGTTCAGGATCAGCTCCACGGTTGCGACATAGTCGCCGCGCTCGGAGACATTGTAGAAATCGTGTGTTTTTTCATTTGAGAATCCGTATGTCGTAATGGTCATGCGGATATAAAACGCAGGAGAGGAAACGGCGGTTTTCGTTCCGCCGTCGTCAGCCGCGACGGCGAATTTCTCGCTGTCCACAAGCGTCTTCTCCAAATCTTCCATATTCAGCACCTGATAAATGCCGGTCTGAACCAGCTCATGATTCAGACGGTCGATCAGCGCCTGGAAGTTTGCGTGGGGATTGTCCGTTTTGTTTTTGATGTTGGCGACGTCGATGGAGACGATCGGGCGCATGTCCTTGCCTTCGGTGACGTCATCCTCATCATCGTCGTCCGCGAATGCGGAAGGGGCAAAGAGAATCGCCCCGAGCGCCAGAAGACGCAGCAGTTTTTTCAGAGAATTCTTCATTTTCCACTCCTTCATTATTCCACAACGCGCGCCGAAGTCCAAGTGAACACGCGATGAGTTTCCGGTTTTTCATTGCCTGGGACATAGACCCATGCGAAATTGCGTTCAACCGGCGCATCCCACGCGCCGACCGTTCCGTATGCGACGGGAGTGCGGAAGGCTTCCGTTCTCGGCTGCTCGCCGGGAAGTGCCGGAAGGGTACGGACGGCATGTCTGTAGAACTCAATCTTCTGCCCTTTCTGAATGCCGTATTCGCTGCCGGCGGAAATCTGGACGAAGAGTCCGCCGCCGATCGACTGTTTCACATACATCGGCGGTCCGAACTGGAGGGCGTAGGAACGCATCGCCTTCTGAGCGGCGTACGCGACGGCGTCCTTCAGCTTGTTCGGATCCGGATACGGAGCAAGGAAGGGATCCAGCGTTGTAACATCTTCATTGAATGTAAATATCCGCTGTCCGGCCGGGGAGGTCAAAGCGACTTCAACCTGCGCATATGCGGCCCAGAGATGATTTTCGCGAAGGGTTCTTGTGCTCCGCCGGTAGTCTCTGCCGCCGCCGGAAATATCGCTGATGAGATCCGCAGTCCGCAGAAGCCCCTGCGACACATTCGTAAAATAGACCCTCAGAATATGGAACGAAAGCAGATACGGGCGATTCTGCTGCTCCGCCTCGTCATCGACATTGGTAATCGTTGCTCCCGGGGACATGTTGCGCGCTTCGGAGCCGACGATCCGGAAGTCGCGGAGTTTGCCGACCTCGCCCATCAGTGCATTTTCAAAGAGAACGAGAAGTTCGCGTTTGAATTGCGGAGGATACTCGGGGCTGATGTTTCCGGTGATGAAAAGCTGCGCCTTCCCCGACGGTTTGATCTCCACCGGCTTGCTGAACTGCATCCGCTGTTCATACGCCTTCTGCGCCTGGGCGACGTAAGGCATGTTTTCGTTGTCGGTCATGGCGTCCGCCGGTGTCGGGCCGTAATCGTGAAACGATATACACCCGGTCAGCAGAGCCGCCGTAAAAACAGCACAGCTTCCGAACAAGAGTTTTTTCAACTTCATTTTACGCAAAGTCCTTTATTTTTCATTTATTCTTCATCCGCGGCGGCGGCTTTCGACGCCGGAACGAATTTCAGTTTTATTGTGCGGGGAGCGCCCGGCTTCAGATCAAGATTCCGCGTAATGGTCTGATAGCCGTCCAGTTCCGCTTTGAGCACATAACGTCCGGCAAGAACACGGGTTCCGCTTTCAAAATCGTTCCCGTTCAGCGTCAGAGTGACCCCTTCTTCGTCAAACTCTTTGTCGCCTTTGGGACCACGGCAGCGGATTTTGAGCGAGGCGGTCAGACTGTCTCCGAGTTTTTCCGCGATCTGCTTGAGGACGTCCTCCATCAAATCGTCAGCCGGGTTGAACCCCTCTTCCAAACTTGCTCCGGTACGGCGGTGCGACACTCTGGCGACGGCGTTCCAGGAATTCACGACATTGCCGTTGAAGTCGCGCAGGTTCGCCACAGCTTTCTGCGTGTAATTCGTGCGTTTGACCATCGTGTTGCCGACTTGAACCGTCTGCGACGATTCCTTCAGATCCTGCATGATGACGGTAAGGAAGACGCAGGCGGAAGCGACATCCTGCTGCGAGTTTCCGCCGATGGCCTTCTCCACTTCCGAAAGCGAAGTATTCGCACGGTCGATCACCTGAATGCAGGAGGAATAGGGCTGCAGAAAACTTTGAAGATAGTTTTTCGCAACGACGATGCTGCGTTTTTTATCGTTGCCGACAATTGAGTTGCGCAGCTGTTCCAGCACACGTTCCATCCGGCGGTTCCGCGCGGCGATTTCGCGCTCCCGGTCGCTGTACTTGCGGACAGAATCGTTGAACCGGTAAGTGACCTCAATCTTCGCCAGGTTGGGATCCGCCACCTTGTCCGCATCGGAAAGGCGCGACGTATCATCCACGTTGAATTGTTTGATCTGCGTCAGAAATTCCTCTGTCTTCGCGACGGTGTCGATCGTCCCGACATCCGCGATCAGAACGCAGATTTTACCGGGAACGCTGTTCTGCGGCGGAGTGAATTTTGAATTGTCCTCTTCCGCTCCGCAGAAAACAGACGCAGCGAGCAGGCATACTGCGAAAATCCGTTTCATTTTCATTTTGTTCTCCTCCTATGTTTGTTCTCAAGCCACGGCATTACTATAAACGCTGTTGCAGAAAAAGTCAACAGGAAAAGAAGAAGGAATTCTTATTCTTTGCAAAATGAGCCTCTCTTTCAATTCAGAAAATCGCCGCATGGCGGTAGGCGCGTCTCCAGACCTGTTCACGCACGCTCAGCGGCTTCTCCAGATTTGCGCACATATCATCCGGGAACCTCGAAAAAAACCGGGACGGTCCAGCTCCGGCGGTGCGCCCGGGTCAGGACATCCAATATTTCATAAGAAAGAACGCCGCCCGGAGATCTTCCGCCGCAGTTTTCAGAGCAAGTCTCTGAAGACGATCCAGCAGACGTTCCAAAGTCCGCCTGTCGAAAACAGCAAAGGCGCTCACGCATTCCCAAGGCGCAGGTTCCAAGATACGGTTTCAACAACGCTCCGCGCTCGGAAAAGGAATCCTTGACGCAGAGAACGCCGATGCAGCGGAGAAACGGTCACCAGATGATGACCAGAGAGCCGAGGAGAATCAAAAATCCTCCGGCAATCACTTTGAGACCGACGGTTTCATGCAGAAAGATAAACGCCAGCACCATGGTGAACACAACGCTGAGTTTATCGATCGGGGCGACTTTGGAGACGTCGCCCGTATCCAGCGCCTTGAAATAGCAGAGCCACGAAAGCCCGGTCGCCGCTCCGGAAAGACACAGGAACAGAATGTTCCTGCCGGTAAGCCCGGCAATCTGCTTTTCCACGCCGCACGCCAGCACGATCCCCCAGGCGATAACGAGAATCACGGTCGTACGGATCGCTGTCGCAAGATTGGAATTAACGCCCGTCACGCCGACCTTTGCGAGAATCGCGGTCAGCGCGGCAAAGAACGCCGAAAGAAGAGCGTAATACTTCCACATAATCTCCGCAATCACTCCGCAATCGGAGTTCTTCCTCTGCGGACGGCGACAACGTCGTTCTTTTCATTGAGGACAACGACTTTCGGCTGGAAGCCCTGCGCCTCTTTTTCGTCAAGAATGCCGAACGCCATGATGGTGACAATGTCGCCGACGTGTCCCTTGTGCGCGGCGGCGCCGTTGAGACGGAAGACGCGGGAGCCGGACTCCCCGGGAATCGCGTAGGTTTCCAGGCGCTCCCCGTTCGTCGCATTCACGACAAGGATCTTCTCGTACGGAAGAATTTCCGCTTTCTTCAGATAGTCGATATCAATTTCAAGGCTCCCCTCATAGTCGAGATCGCAGTGAGTGAGTCTTGCTCGGTGGATTTTTCCTTTGATCAGCTGAAGCTGCATTGCCCTTCTCCTAAAAAGTTTTATGGGACAATTAATATATCATAAAAAACGGAATAGTCAATATTTTTCAGAAAACATCAGAGAAAAAAAGAAAGAGGGGATTGACAAATCAGCATTTTTCGCTATAGTATAAAAAGAACAAAAAGGATTAAAAATTTCCATTCTTTTTCACGGAAATTTGTTTTAAGACCAACAGGTAGACAGGAGTTTCATATGTATCGCAAAATTGCTCTATATGCGCTGTGTCTGATGATGCTGTCGGCGACGGCGGCGGAACGGTATCTGACCCGCCAGGAAGCGATCCGCGCCGCAAATGATTTCCGGCGGCAGAAACGCTATGTCGAAGCAGAACACGCGTTCCGGGAAGCGCAGAGGCTTTCCAAATCCGCCAACGAGCGTAAAAGCGCCCGTGAGTCCGCCAACGAAATGCACGGCCGGGCGCGTGCACTCCAGAACGATTTCAAAAATCAGATCGACGAACTCAAAAGTCTTTGGCGTGACGACGATTCAAGCGGCGAGGCCGCCCGCTGCTATTCCGGCATCATGCAGAGCGAAGAGTTTCCCGTCGCAATGAAATTCGAAGCATACAGAATCTGCAACGGTCTTCTCTCCCGCGACGCCAACACTGCCAGGCTCAAGGGCGATTACAAGCTCTGGCAGCAGATTCAGGCACGGCGTGCAAAAGTCGCTCAACAGGCGGCGGAGCTTCCCGATCTCCAGCTCGAAAAACACGATGAGGCACTCCGCGAGGCCATGTTCGCCTCCCGCGATGCAAAAGATTTTGAAACATGCATCCGCACCGCCGGCTATCTGCTCGAAAACGCTTCCACGCACAAGACCCGCATGAACGCCGCCGCCATGCTCGTTCACGGCTACCAGGGGATCAAAGACTACGAAAATGTCATCCGTTCGGGCAACGTCTTCCTCCGGCAGTCCACGGGTGAACTTCGCGAAAAACAGGAAATCCGCGTCATCATCGGCAATGCATGTCTCGCGCTCAAACGCTACGAAGACGCCGTCCGCGCATTCCGCGGCGTCGCAACGACGGAAGAGGAGTCCGGAAGCAACTGGCATATCCGCGCCGCGAAAAGCGGTCTCATCCGCGCTTACGAAGCGTTGAATGACGATGTCCGTCTCAAACGCGTCTGTGAGGAAATCCTTTCGCAGGGATTTGATGAAGAACTCAACCGTCTCTGCAACGTTCAACTGTTCCGAATCGCCCTGCGTACGAACAACAAGGCGACCATCGCCGCAGCCTATCAACGCTGCCTCAAAGAGTCGGTCAACGCCGATCAGAAAGCCGGAACCATACATCTGTACATGTCCTGGCTCATCAAGGAAAAGCGGCATGAAGAAGCTCTCAAAGCCGCTCAGGAAGCTCTTGCGCTCCCCGGCTGCTCGGAACAGCAGAAAGAACGCAATCTTCGCCGTGCGGCGGAATGCTACGCACGCCTGAAAATGAACGATGATTTCAATAAATGCCAGCTGACGCTTGCGAAAACCATCCGCCGCGACACCCCGTTTGAGGAATTGCTCGCCCGTGCGAACGCCGCATCCGCAGGGAAAGACAACGGTCTTGCAATCGGACTCGCGGAACAGGCAATCAAAGCCTCCACAAACAGCGAACAGCTTGCCCGCGCATCCCTCTTCTGCGGCAAACAGTATTTCATACGCAAGGAACACAAACGCGCACTTGACCTGTTTGAACGCGCATCAAACACGGAAGGACTTTCCATCCGCGAGCAAATAGACGCGTTCTGCAGCGCCGGACGCTGTCACGCCGCTCTCGGGAACGGCAAACAGGCGGAAGCCATCTTCCTCAAAGCTCTGAAATACGGACTCCGGCATCCCGACGTCTCCGTCTGGCTTGCGGGACCGTTCTATGAACTCACGCGCCCCATGATGAACCGGAAAGAGTTCAAGGAAGTCATCACCCTCGCCGAACGTTTCACAGGCGAAGAATTCCACCGGAATCTCCGCATTGCGGCATACCGCCAGCTCGCCTCCGCGCAGCTCCGCAGCGGCGATCCCGACGCCGCCATTGCATCCGCGGAAAACGTGCTTTCTTTAGAAAAACCCACCGTCTGGGATACGTTTGACGCCAATATGACGCTCGCGCAGGCGTACCAGAAGAAAAAAGACTACGACCGTGCGGAACACTACGCCCGCAACGCCGCAAACGGACCGGAAAACTCCGGCTCCCGCCGCTGGGCATGGTGGATTGTCGTCAATTCCTG
Organism: uncultured bacterium; assembly: GCA_900549415.1. Lineage (GTDB taxonomy): Bacteria > Verrucomicrobiota > Lentisphaeria > Victivallales > UBA1829 > UBA1829. The sequence continues at coordinate 21,014 of URNX01000039.1, read as the reverse complement.
CAAAGCAAGCGGACAGTCCAGCCAGAAGCTATGCAGCGTCCTCCGCACAATCCTTGAGGATCCCGTCATTTCCGGACGCGACAAAGTGGATTTCCGTCTCGCCTATATCTATCTGCTTGATCCGGAAAAGGATAAGAATAAAATCAAACAGCAGATCGGACTCTGCAAAAAAGAGACGCTCTCGCCCTCTCAGAAAAAACAGATTCAGGCTCTTGAGGCGAAGTAAGCAGGAAAATCGCTCTCCGAACGCAATCCGGAGAGCAATTTTTTTGCCGGATTTAAATGTTGGTACATTTAAACAAAACTCCCTTGACTTTTCTTTTTTTCATGCATATATTACAGCAAAAGGAAAGATAGGTACATTTCATGAAACCGAAGTATCAGGCATTGAAAGAGACTCTGATTGAACAGATCCGCGCGGGAGCCTTTGCGGAAGAGTTTCCCATACCTTCCGAAGCGGAACTCTCCGCAAAATACAGCGTATCCCGCAACACCGTGCGGCAGGCGATGAAAGAACTCGAAAACGAAGGTTATCTCTACCGTGCACGGGGAAAAGGAACGTTCATCCGCAACGTCTCAAGTCTCAGCTCCCGCAAAATCGCGCTGCTGCTCTACGACAGCCGCGACCTCTGTCATCCGGTAACCATGAAGATGGTGTCCGCTCTCAGCGAAACTCTCGAACAGAGCGGTTTTCTGCTCGACATTCTCGCAAGCCACCGCACATTCCAGGAAGAGAACCTCACCAGACTCGCAACAAACTATGCGGGATTCGTCCTCGGAACCTATCGTCTTGACGCCATGACCGTTGCCGAACTCGACAAGCTCGCGATTCCGCATCTGTTCGTCAAATCCTATCTGCCGGGACGCGATGATCCGGCCGTGCGCATCGACTTCGCCAAAGCCGGCGCGCTCGTCGCTTCACACCTGATCGAATGCGGCTGCCGCTCCCTCGGGCTTGTCTACCCCGGACGCAACATCCCGATCGCGGCGGAATTCTACGACGGGATCTGTTCAGCCGCGCTCGAAAACGGCGTTACTCTCAAGCGCGAACATGTTTTTGAGACGGAAAGTTATGAAGGAACAAAAGTTGAAGAAGCCGGACTCCGCATCGCGGAACTGGACTCCCGCCCGGACGGAATCATCGCAGCTTCGGACGACGCGGCGGAGACATTGCTGGATGTTTTCCGCCGATGCGGCGTCAAGGTTCCCGCCGATCTCATGCTAACCGGCTGCAACGACGCCTCGGAACTGGCAAAGCTCACCGTCCCCCCGCTCACCACGGTGCATCTGCCCGTGCGGGAACTCGGACGGCGCGCAGCCGAAACGATAACCGGAATGATCCGGGGAACCCCCTTCAAAACCGTCATGCTCGAACCGGAACTTATCATCCGCCAAACAACGGAAAGGCATATGAAATGAAAACGACTCTCACCTTCACAAAAAAACAGATTTCCGGAACTCCGGTCGGACCCGCCAGCCGCTTTCCGGCGCTGCGCGACCCGATCAAGTCCACCATCGAAGCCCGTCTGGATGAAGACGACGGCCTGTTTGTCAACTACGGCATGTTCTCCGACTCCCTCCCCTACACCATGCAGGATGACTACGACCTCAATCAGAAGCAGATGCTCGTATTCGATTCCGCAATTCTCGAAAACGATTTTCTGCGCGCCGAATTCGTTCTCCCGCTCGGCGGACGCCTCTGGAGCCTGTTCGACAAGACCGCCGGACGCGAACTGCTGACCGCAAACACCGAATTCCGCCCCTGCAATCTCGCCATCCGCAACGCATGGTTCGCAGGCGGCATCGAATTCAACTGCGGACGGCGCGGACACGACGTAAACACATGCTCCCCGCGCTTTGCGGCGGAACTCGACGATCCGGACTTCGGCCCCGTCCTGCGAATCTACGACTACAGCCGCGACCGCGAAACTCCGTTTCAGATTGACTTCATCCTTCCGGAAGATTCGCGCTTTCTGTTTGCCCGCGGACGCATCTTCAACCCTTCGGAACACATAGTCCCCATGTACTGGTGGAGCAACATCGCGGCGCCCATGACACCCGGATGCCGCGTCGTCGTCCCCGCAATGGAAACGTATCTCAACAAATACGATCAGGGCTCGCACTTCCTCACGAAAACAACCATGCCGGACGGAGAGGGATTCGACCAGACCTATCCCGAAAACTTCCCCTTTGTCCGCGACCATTTCTACAACATTCCCGCGGAATCGCGCAAGTATGAAGCGCTCTTCAACCGCGACGGCTCCGGCTTCATTCATCTCTCCACAAAGCGGCTCCAGGGACGCAAGCTCTTCGTCTGGGGCAAAACCTCCGGCGGGGCGAACTGGCAGAGAAAACTGCTCGGTCCCGGCGTTCAGGATTATCTGGAGCTTCAGGCGGGGCTCGCAAAGACTCAGCAGGAGTGTCTCCCAATGCCGCCGCGGACCGCGTGGGAATGGCTCGAAGCATACGGCGGAATCCAGGCGGAACCCGCGGACGTCTTCGGTTCCTGGGAACATGCCGTCCGCAGCGTTACCGCTCTTGCGGATGAACTCCTCCCCGAACCGGAGATGGACAACATGCTCCTCCGCACCCGTCCCCTCGCCCTGCGCCGCGGAACGCTCAGGATGCACGGAAACGGAGCCGCCGCGCTCGCCGAAAAGGAACTCGCAGACAAATTTGCTCCGCACCTTGATTTCGGTCAGACAGGTCCGGACGAAAAAGAGTGGGTGGACCTCTGTTCCGGAAGAATGGATGATGAACCGCCGCGCTCCTTCCAGGTCAGCCCCGAATGGATTCCCAGACTTCAGCAGGCTCCGGAGTGCTGGAAAAAACATTATCATCTTGCGCTCTGTCACTTCCGGGCGCACGACGAGGAGCGGCTCGAAAAACATTCGCTCCGCGCGCTGGAACTCGCCCGCAACGCATGGACTCTGCACCTGCGGGCGAACGTCCTGCTCCGCGGCAAAGACCATTCGCGGGAAGCCCTGAATATGCTCACGGAAGCGGCGCTCCTTCCGGAGGCGGACGCCTATCTGGTCAAGGAGACGGCAAAGCTGCTGGTCATTCACGGAGCGCACCGTGCCATGCTTGATTTTTACCACGCGCTCCCGCAGGAGCACCGGATGCGCCCGACCGTCCGCCTGCAGTACGCCGCCGCGCTCTTCCGGACAGGCAGTCCGCGGGAAGCTCTGGCAATTCTGACAGAAAACGGCGGACTCGAACTGCCCGATGCGCGCGAGGGCGACATCATGATCTCGCACCTGTATCTGGATATCCTCAAAGCGCTCGGGCTGACCGAAGCGCAGTGTCCGATGCCGCCGACAATTGATTACCGCACAAAATAAGCAAAACCGTTTTACAGAAACAACCGAAAGGATTTGAAAAATGAAGATCGGCATTCTGATTGATTCGTTCCGCGTCCCCCTGCGGGAGGCCATGCGGAAAGCCGCGGTCATGCAGGTTTCCGGAATCCAGTGTTATGCAAATGCGGAGATTCTGAACGGGGACCGCGCCGGGCTCCGCCGCTATGCGGAGGAGCTCGGTCTTGAAATCTCCGCACTCGTCGCCGAACTCGGCGGCTACGGTTTTCAGGATGAAAAGGAAAATCCCGGAAAACTCGAACGCATGAAACAGGTCTTCGACGCCGCGGGCGAACTCGGTGCAAAGGTCGTCACCGGTCACATCGGCGTCCTCCCCCGCGACCCGGCGCACCCGCGGTACGGCGTCATGCTGAACGCGCTCACCGCGCTCGGACATGCCGCGAAAGAACGCGGAATCGTCTTCGGCATCGAAACCGGACCGGAAGATCCGGAACAGCTGGCGGAGTTCCTCAAGAAAACCGACGGCGGAGTCGGCGTCAACCTCGACCCGGCAAACCTCGTCATGGTCCGTAACGTCTCCCCCGTCCGCGCGGTTGAAATTCTCCGCCCGTGGATCGTCTATACGCATGCCAAGGACGGTCTGCATCACCGGGACTGCGACGCCGAACAGGTCTACGACGCCTTTGCGCGCGGCGGCTTTGAACAGCTCCAGAAGGAAACCGGGCTTCTGTTTGAAGAGACTCCGCTCGGTGCGGGCTCCGTCGATTTTCCGTCTTACCTCCGTGCGCTGAACGCCGTCGGATTCGACGGCTATCTGACCATTGAGCGCGAAACCGGAGCCGATCCCGACGCGGATATCCGGCTTGCCGTTGATTTCCTGAAAAATCAGATTCACAACCTTAAATGAAAGGGTCTGCAAATGAAAAAACTTAAAGTCGCCGTCTTCGGAGCCGGAGCCATCGCCCGCGCCTCCCACATCCCCGGTTACGCCGCAAACGAAAACTGCGAACTGACCGCCATTGCCGACGTCTCCCCCGAATCGCTCGCCGGAGTCCGTGAAAAGTGGCATTTCGAACGGGAGTACAACGACTGTTCCGAACTGCTCGCACATGAAAAACCCGATCTTGTATCCATCTGTCTTCCCAACAAATTCCATGCGCGGTACGCAATCGAAGCCATGAGAGCCGGATGCGATGTAATCCTCGAAAAACCCGTTGCAGTCACTCTGGAAGAGGCGCTCGCAATCCGCGATGCGCAGAAGGAGACCGGACGCCGCCTCGCCGTCTGCTTCTCCCACCGCTTCAACTCCATGGTCCGCGCCGCACGCGCGGCTCTGCTGGAAGGAAAAATCGGAAAGCCGTACATGATCCGCATCCGCTTTGCACACAACGGCCCATGGCCGGGCTGGGCGGTCACAGACTGGTTCTACAATCCGGAAATCGCGGGCGGCGGCGCGGCCCTCGACATGGGAATCCATGCGATTGACCTCGCCTGCTGGCTGATCGGCGACGTCACTCGCGTTTCCGGTCTCACCGCCACTCTCCGCAAGCCCATTGCACTTGAAGACAACATGACGGCTCTTCTTCAGTTCGGCAACTCAGCGATGGGTTATCTCGACTGCGGCTGGACCAGCTGCGCCGGGTTCTCCGGAATCGAAATCATGGGCGACACCGGAGCAATCACAGTCGATTACGCCGCCGGCGAAACACGTCTCTCCTCCGGAGTCTGCAAACCGGACGGCACACTCGAAATGCAGAATTCCGTCATAGCCACCCGCGGCGACTCCGCATGGAAATGCCAAATGGCGGAATTCATCGAAGAGGAACTGGAAGACCGTCCCTTCACCACCGGAATTGAAGAGGGAATCGCCGCGCTGAAAATCGCGCTCGCCGTCTACGACTCCTCCAGAAACGGGAGAACCGTCTCTCTCTAACCAAGCAAACAACGGAAAGGATGCCCGTATGAAAAAGACTGATGAACATACAGGCGGCATGCGCGCCATACGCACAAATTTCACCCTTGTGGAGCTCCTCGTGGTAATTGCCGTGATCGCCATCCTCGCAGCCATGCTTCTTCCCGCGCTGAACAAGGCGCGGGAGAAAGCACAGGAAGCAAACTGTCTCAGCAGCGTCAAGCAGATTCTGCTCGGCGTCAATCAGTATGCTGGAGATTACGAGTTTCTCCCTCTCGGAGATGACGACAGCATCGCCGGAGAGAAGGGACGTCCCGTTTATCTGCTTGATCAGCATAAGTATGTGCCGAAAAAGCTCTTCAAATACGGCTGCGCGATCTCGCGTCCCCTTCAGGACGCCGCAATGCCGCCGGAGGATTTCGCGGGAAGAAGTTACACCACACGTTACGGCTACAACTCCTATCTCGGCTATTTCACGGGCGGCGCGCCGCGCAATCTGTGGGGATACGTCTGCAAACCGCGCAAACCGGAAAGCATCGTAAATCCAAGTTCGAAAGCGGTCATTGCGGACACACTCCGGGCGGACGCGGCGGAAATGGTGTACGTCCGTTTCTATGATTCGCTCGAACAGGAACATCTCAGCGGACGCACCTTCTACTGCCATGGGATGCGCGCGACGTTCGGTTTTGTCGACGGCCACGCGGGCTCCCTCGCGTACAATACCGTCGGACTGAAACACAACAATTCGGGTCCAAGCTCCACACAATACTGGCTCTGGCCCGACTACCGCGGCGGAAAAATGTAAAGGAGAAAACATGAAGAAAATCGGATTCATCGACCTCTCTCTCGACGAATGGCACGCGAACAATTACCCGAACTGGTTCCGCACCTCCCGCTTCCGCGAAGAGTTCACAATCGCCGGAGCCTGGGAGGAAAAACCGGGAACGCGTCCGCTCGAAGTCTGGTGCGGAGAAATGCAGATTTCCCCGTTCCGTTCGCAGGAAAAACTCATCGAAGCATGTGACGCCTTCTGCGTGCTCGCCCCCTCCAATCCGGAAAAACATGAAGAACTCGCACACGCGGTCCTCGCCTCCGGAAAGCCGGTGTTCATCGACAAGCCGTTCGCTCCGGACGGCGCGGCGGCGGAACGGCTTTTTGCGCGCGCCGACCAGTTTCACACCCCGCTCTTTTCCAGTTCCGCGCTCCGTTTCGGAACGGAACTCATCGAAGCGCGCGGAAAATTCCATGCGGAATACATGGAAACCGAAGGCGGCGGAAGCAGTTTCTGGGAATACGCCATCCACCAGCTGGAGATGATCGTCTCCGTCATGGGACCCGGCATCGAAAGTCTGCTCCATACGAAAATCGCGAACGCCGACCATGTGGTCTTCCGCTTCGGCGACGGACGCCGCGCCGCAATGACGCTTCATCCGAAGCTCGGTTTTTCCGCACGGATTCTCGGACGCGACGACGCTGTGCAGATTCCGAAACTCAGCAGCATGTTTCCGAATCTCATCGACGCCATGCTTGAATTTTTCCGTACCGGAATTCCGCCGGTCGACCGCGCGGAAACCATTCATATCGCCCATGTCCTCCGCACTGCGATCGATGCGGAAAAACAGCCGGATCAATGGATCCGCATATCTTAAGAGACCTGAATCATGAAAACACTTACTCTTGCCGCTCTCTTCCTTCTTGCCGGAATGCTCTCCGCAGTCGAAATTCCGCTCCGCAATCCGGAATTCAAAACAGACGACAAAGGCGCAATCCCGTTCTGGACAGCCATTGAACCGAAAGACAGAAGCGGGAACTTCCAGTCCGTCCCGTTCGACGCGGAAAAAGGAATCCGCGCGCTCAAGATCTCCAGCCCGGAAGGAACCCGCTACTACGGAGTATGCCAAGGCGGATTCGACCTCAAAAAGTTTCCGCGTCCGGGCGCGGGCGAAGCGCTTCAGATCACCATGCGCTTCCGTCAGAAAAACGAAAACGTCGCAAACGGCGGATTCGTCAACTTCTCCTTCTTTTCGAAGAAGGGATATCTCATCGGACGCGACACAAAGATGATTCCCGGAACGTTCGACTGGGGCGATATCGAAGCAAGCGCCGTATTCCCCGAATTTCCCAAAGATGCGGCTTTCTTCCAGGTCCGCTTCTTCCTCGGGAAATCCACAGGAACCGTCTGGTTTGCTGAGCCGAAACTCTATATGAACGTCATTCCGAAAAAATAAACGCGGAGGGATTATGACTCTGTTCAAACTTCTGCTTCCCGCACTCGCATTCTCCGTCTCCGTTTTCGCGGCGGAGAATACAGCCGACAATTTCGGCAGCCGCTCCGCGGAGGAAAACGGCGTCATCCGCAAGCTCAATGCGGATGGCTGCACGGTCTGGAGCTCCAAAACGTTTCCTGTGAAAGAGGGCGAAATTCACACGGGAACACTGATGCTTGATATTCTCGAACGCACTCCCGGAGCGGCTGCATCTATCCGTCTGCTGAGCCTCAACGAAGACAAACTTATCGTCGATATGAAAGCTGAACCATCCGCACTCTATCAGACGCTTTTCTCGTGCGGGACGTTTGAGATTGAACGGAGCGCGAAAGCCCTCCCGGGCGTGAAGTACATGCGCCTTGAGGCTGTTTTCGCGGGGAATCCTGTAACATTCCGCGTGCGGAATGCGGAAATCCTTCCGCAGACGCCGGAAAAAACGCCGGCAGGAATCTATACACCCAAAGCTCCAGCGCCAGACCGCACATCCGTGCTGAAAAGTCTCGGAAAAGTTTCACCGGCAACGGTGGAAGTCGTGCGGAGAAACGGACGCCCCATCGTTCTCCTCGACGGCAGGGAAACCATTCTGAAAAGCTATAAAGGCTCCATTGATTACAAACCGCTCGCGGACGCCGGAATCAATCTGATTCAGACCTTCAATGCGGGCGTCACTCTGTTCTGGGACAAGATGACCTGGGACATGGCGGCGCTTCAGCCGGACGGCTCGTTCGATTTCTCCCGTCTCGAAAAAGAACTGCTCTACATTCACAACGCCGCGCCGGAAGCGCGGGTGCTCATCAATGTGAACGTCGACGTCGGCGAGGATTTCTTCCGCAACAATCCCGACAGCATTTTCCGCAACGAAAAGGGCGAGCCGGGCGTCCGGCAGTTCTGCGCATTTGCGGGATTCGGCGTTCCGGGACCGAACCCGAAGAAGAACCGCCACTGGGCAGTCTCATACGCATCGGAAGAGTATCAGCAATATGTCTGCCGGGGACTCCGCGAATTGACAAAGTTCCTGAAGCAGTCACCCGCCGGAAAAATCGTCGCCGGCTTCGGCCTGAACGGCGGACATGACGACCAGTTCCTGCAATGGGAATACAGCGCCGGACGCGGTCAGGCAGATTACTCCCCCGCCAGTCTGCGCGCATACCGCAAGTATCTCAAACAGAAATACCGCACAGACAACGCGCTCCGCCGCGCATGGGGAGATCCCTCAGTTACGCTCGAAAACGCCCCGATGTTCCGGGAATCCGAATGGAAATCAGCGGCGCAGTGGAGCAATACGCGCAGCAACCCCGACCGCAGGATTGCGGACGGACGCGACTTCATCACCGACTCCATCGCCGCAATGAACCGGCGTTTCGCCCGGACTCTGAAAGAGGGAATGGAACGCCCGGTCATCGTCGGAACCTACTACAGCTCTCCGCTCTGGGGACAGACCGGACGGTCTTCTCTCAAACAGCTTTCACAGGACAACGGCATCGACCTTGTGTTTCAGGTCAGCGCCTACTCCGCCATGCGCAAACTCGGCGGCGTCGGAGCATCCGCGAACTTCGCCATTGCAGCCGCACACGCCGCAGGGCTGGTCTACATGCAGGAGATGGATCACCGCACGCCCCGTTCCCAGATCACCGCCGGATGGAGCCGCGAATCGCTCGGATACCCGCGCAGCTTCGATGAATTCCGCGACCAGATCTACCGCGACGCCGGGGCTGTCCTCGCTTGCGGAGGCGACGGGTTCTACTATTTTGACATGTTCGACAGCTGGTACAACGATCCCCGCGCGCTGAACGCCATCCGCACGACCTGCCGTGCGGCCGACTGGTCCGTTCAGCACCGCGACGCCCTCCCCCGCACGCAAGCCGCACTCATTCTCGATGAACGCGAACGACTTCTGAACCGCGACGCCTCCGCCGCTCCCTCCCGTACAGCCATGATCTGCCGTCTCAGCGGAATCACGCCGGACATTCTTCTGCTCGACGACCTCACGCGCAAAGATCTTCCGGACTACAAGCTCTGGATCGTTATTGCCCCGCAAACACTGACCGACGCTCAGCGCGACGCGTTGAAAGCCAAAGCGATGAAACGCGGAAACGTCATTGTCATCACCGGTTCCGCCGGAGCGCTCCACAACCGCATTCCGGGGCTCGCGGCTCCGGCGCTCTCTGAACTCGGAATACAGGTCCGTGACCGAATAGCCCCCGTCTCCGACTGCACGGAATTTATCCCCGGCTCCACCGATCCGCTCGTTCAAGCCTGTTCCGGAAGAACCGGACTCGGCGATCTGTTCATCACGCGCGAACGCTTTTCCCAGTTCGACAGACTTCCGTATTCAACCGTTCTCTGCGATCCGGCATTCAAAATCATCGGACGCTGGCGCGCCTCCGGCGAACCGGCAATCGGAATCAAGCGAACGGAAAACAGAGCAGCAATCATCTACTCCGCACAGCCCGACGGACTCACGCCGCAATTCGTTCACAATGCGGCGAAAGCGGCAGGAATCACTCCGCATTCCGAAGCCGGAAATGCAGTTGCCGTCGGAAACGGCGTCATCTCCGTGCATCGTCTCTCCAGCCCCGTCCGGCTCCATTTCACGGAGGAAATGGAATTTTTCGATCCGGAAACGGGGAAAAATCTTGGACGCGGAAAAGAAATTTCTGCAGATTGCCCGCTCAAAGGCAGCCGTCTGATCTGTTACCGCAAACCTTCAAACGAAAGGAAATCAAATGAAAATTGAAAACAGTTTTTACGCCGTCGAACTGGACGAACAGCTCCGTCTCACACTCACGGACAAACGTTTCGGCGGAATCTGGAACAGCAATGCACCGTTTCAGCTCCGCTACGGACACTGCTGGGATTTTCCCCTGCGCGAACATGCGGAACATTCCGTGGAATGCGAAAACGGAACCATGCGGATCCGCTTCCGCAAACTCGACTGTTTTGCACGCTTCAAAGAGAACCAGTACCGCCGTCCGCTCAATGTTCCGGATTTTCTTTTTGAATTTGAAATCCGACTGGAAGAAGAGTCCGCGGTCTTCGCAGTCAACCGGATCGAAAATCTGGAAGAAGAAGACATCACACTCACCTTCCCGAACCGTCTGCTCCGCTTCTCCAGCGGCGAACGCGTGAAGTGTCCGGTTCCCTGCGGATACGGCGCACAGCTAACCTTCCCCGAATCCCGGCGCGAGGAATTCGACATGACCGCCGCCGGAAGCCTGAACATGACCTTTTTCGGCATTCTTCCGGAAAAGAAAGCCGGACTTGCCGTTCATCTCAAAGACTACTGCGATATGAACGTGCATGCGGAAGTCAACGTTGTCCCCGGCGAAGTCTCGTTCTCTCCCGTGTTTGATTTCAATGCGCTGGTTTCCAACTACCGCCGCGAACTCCGGCTGACCGCCATGCCCGCGGGCAGCGATTACAACCGGCTGGCGAAATGGTATCGCGGAATCGTGAAATCCGAAGGACGGTTCGTCTCCCTCAAAGAGAAAATCGCGCGGAGTCCGGAAGTTGAAAAACTGGTCGGCGCGGTGATCTGGAAACACGACGTCTACGCCACGCGCACCGCTCCGGTTCCGCACTCCTGGAGTTATTTTGCAACCGCCCCTGAACGCAAGTCTCAGGAAGGCCTCGCCGCGAACTGGACCGCATACGAAATTTTCGATACGGCGAAAGCGAACGGATTCGACCGCGTCTGCGTCTACAACGCCGGATGGAACCGTGGCGGCTACGACAGCATGTATCCGACACGCCTTCCGCCGAATCCCGAACGCGGAACGGAAGCGGAGTTCCGCGCCGCCGCCGAGTACGCCCGTTCGCTCTCCGAAGGCTATATCTTCTCCGTCCACGACAACTATTACGAATGCTACCGGAACAGTCCGGAGTTTCCCGAAGAGAAGATTTCCCGCGATGAATCGGGCGCTTTGCGGCGCGGAGGGATCTGGCGCGGCGGACGCGCCTGGCATCTCTGCTCCGATTTTTCACTTGAATACGCGGAGCGCGATCTGCCGCGGATTGCGGAACTGACCGGACGCGGCAGCATCTATCTGGATGTCTTCGGTTCCGCGGTTCCGCTCTCCTGTTTTCATCCGGAACACCGCCACGGACAGCGGGAGGATTACGCAAGCCGCCGCAAAGTTCTGAAATTAGCCAAACAGATTTTCGGCTCGGTGGCGACAGAGCAGAGTCCGCACGAATACTGCGCGGACATCGTCGATCTCGGCGCGTTCTGTCCGGTCGGCGGAACGTTCCTGCCGCAGTGCAGTCTGCCGCTGATTCCGGTTCCGCTCTGGCAGCTGGTCTTCCACGATTCCGTGCTCAACTACACCGCGGATTCCGAATCCTACGGAATCGGCGAAGGAGAATATCCGGCATACTGCGCACTCTATGCGCTTCTGCCGACCGGATTCGATGCGGAAAGTCTGAAGCAGTCACGCGAAATGCGCGGAACCTTCACGGCGGAAATGCTCCGCCACGAGTTCCTGACGGAGCCGGAATTTGACGGACGGCGCCTGCACGCGGTCGCCCGCACCGTTTTTTCGGACGGAACCGTCGTCACCGCCAACATCGGCTGCGCACCGTTCACGCTCAAGAACGGACGCACACTGAAAACGAACGAATACTTCACCGAACGGGACGGCCGTCCCGTATAATTCATCATTATTCCGCAAAGTCAAAAAAGCGGGAACTCCGGATTTCATTTTCCGGAATTCCCGCCTGTGGGGATCAGAAAATACAGACCCGGGGGAGCGCCTTGAGAGAGGGAGTCTGTGCGCAACGGACGTCGACGCTCCCCCGGGACCTGTATAAATTCCTTACAGAGTGTTCAGGTAATCATTCACCTTCGCAGCGACCTGACGGCCGGAGGCAATCGCGCGGACCACAAGAGAGGGTCCGGACTTGACGTCTCCGGCGGCGAACACTCCGGCAACCGCCGTTTCGCCATCCGGGTTCGCCTTGATGAGATTGCGCTCGAGGGACAGTCCGAGCTGGGCGGGGTAGAGATCCTCCGCCGGAATTCCGGTGAAGCCCATCGCGAGAAGAACCAGATCCGCCTGAATCTCAAATTCTTCGCCCTTTTCCGTGAACTTCAACGGCTTGCCCTGCGACGAGAACTCCCAGTCGGCAAGCACGCACTTGACGCCCGCGACTTTGCCGTCTTTGCCGAAGAACGATTTCGTCGCAATGTTCCACTTCCGTTCGCAGCCTTCCATATGGCTGGAGGAGGTGCGGAGCATGTACGGCCACATCGGCCACGGCGTGTTGACCGAACGCTTCTCCGGCGGCTGCGGCATGATTTCAACCTGAACGACGGACGCCGCGCCCTGCCGGATCGAGGTTCCTACGCAGTCGGAGCCGGTATCGCCGCCGCCGATCACGAGAACCCGCCTGCCCTTTGCCGAATACGGATGTTCGCCCGTGTGTTCGCCGGAAACCAGACGGTTCTGCTCCGCGAGGAACTTCGTCGCGGGAAGAATGCCGTCGAGTTCGCGTCCGGGAATCTTGAGATCGCGCGGCTGACGGGTTCCGGCGGCGACGACCACGGCGTCGTATTTGCGCCTCAGGTATTCGCCGGAGATGTCGACGCCGATGTTGACGCCGGTTTCGAATTTCACGCCTTCGGCCTCCATCAGCTTGACGCGGCGTTCGATGATCTCTTTTTTGAGTTTGAAATCGGGAATGCCGTAGCGGAGGAGTCCGCCGGCTTGGAGATCGCGCTCATAGACCGTGACTTTGTGTCCGTGCTGATTGAGGATCGTCGCGGCGGCAAGTCCGGAGGGACCGGCGCCGATGACGGCGACCGATTTTCCGGAACGTTTCGCCACGTGCCGGACCTTCACAAGTCCCTTTTCATAAGCCTGTTCCACGATGTAGCGCTCAATCTGGCGAACCGTGACCGGTTCGAAATTGAGACCGCAGGTGCAGGAGCCTTCGCAGAGAGCGGGGCAGATGCGCGAGGTGAATTCCGGAAACGGGCTCGTGGATGAGAGCAGGTTCCAGGCGTCCTCAAGACGGCCGTTGGCGACCGCCTCGTTGAATTCGGGGATCTGGTTGCCGAGCGGGCAGCCGGTTCCATGACAGAACGGAATGCCGCAGTCCATGCAGCGCTCCGCCTGAAGTTTCAGGACTTCCGGATTCGGGGGAACCTCCACTTCCTTGAAGTCGAGCTTGCGCTCCTCGAGCGGACGATATGTATGCGCCTGACGCTGAACGTCATAGAATGCGCGTTTCAGATTCTTTCCCATAACAGTTGCCTCCTTCTCTCAATCAGTTGCTGTGCTTGGTGCGGTTGATTTCGGCGTCGTCCTTGTGCATCTTGCCGAGCGCCTGACGGTATTCGACCGGGAAGACCTTCACAAATTTCGGGATCATGTCCTCCCATTCGCGCAGGATGCGTCCGGCCTTTGGGCTGCCGGTGGCGGCTTCGTGTTCCTTGATCAGGGAGAGAAGGAGTTCCTCGTCTTCCGATCCCTTGTGGATCGACTCAAGGTCCACGGTCGCAAGGTTACAGCGCAGGTCAAAGTCGCCGGTTTCATCGAGCACGTATGCGATACCGCCCGTCATGCCGGCGGCGAAATTCATGCCTGTCTTGCCGAGAACGATCACCAGACCGCCTGTCATGTATTCGCAGGTGTGGTCGCCCGTTCCTTCCACAACTGCGGTCATGCCGCTGTTGCGGATGGCGAAACGCTCGCCCGCGAGTCCGTTGATGAACATCTTTCCGGCGATTGCGCCGTAGCCGATGACGTTGCCGACGATGATGCTCTCCTCCGGAACGAAGCGGCTTTCAGAGGGCGGACGGACCACAATTTTGCCGCCCGAGAGACCTTTGCCGACGTAGTCGTTCGCCTCGCCCTTGAGGGTCAGGGTAACGCCTGCAGCAAGGAATGCTCCGAAGCTCTGTCCGGCGCAGCCGCTGAACTCGACCTTGATTGTGTCTTCCGGCAGTCCCTTGTGTCCGTAGCGGGACGCGATGTGATAGCTCAGACGCGTTCCGACGCTGCGGTCTTTGTTGCGGAGCGGGAGGTAGAGAAGCGCCTTCTCTCCCTTTTCGATGGAGTCGGTCAGACGCGGAATCAGCTTCTCGTCGTCGAACGTCGCGGGGCGTTCCTGCTTCCGCGAGGACTTGCGCGGCAGATCGTCCGGGGCAACCTGGGCGAAGATGCGGCTGAAGTCAAGGTTCTGCGTCTTCCAGAACTTCAGGGCTTCGGCGGTGTCAAGCAGGTCGGAGCGTCCGACAGCCTCGTCGATGGAGTGAAGTCCGAGGCTTGCGAGCACTTCTCGCGCCTCTTCAGCAATATAGAGCAGGAAGTTCTTGACGTGTTCCGGTTTGCCCTTGAAGAGCTTGCGGAGTTCCGGATCCTGCGTTGCGATACCGACCGGGCAGGTGTTGTCGTGGCACTTGCGCATCATCAGGCATCCCATGGAGACCAGAACCGTGGTTGCAAATCCGAACTCCTCCGCACCGAGCAGGGCGCCGATCACGACGTCGCGTCCGGTCTTGAGCTGTCCGTCGACCTGTACGCGGATGCCGTCGCGGAGCTTGTTCAGGCGCAGAGTCTGCTGGGTTTCGGCAAGGCCGATTTCCCACGGGAGCCCGGCGTGCTTGATGCTGGAGAGCGGGCTTGCTCCGGTTCCGCCGTCGTGTCCGCTGATGAGAACCACATCCGCATGACCTTTTGCAACGCCCGCGGCAACCGTTCCGACGCCGAGTTCGGAAACGAGCTTCACGGAAACGCGCGCCTTCGGGTTTGCGTTGCGGAGGTCGAAGATCAGCTGCGCAAGGTCTTCGATCGAGTAGATGTCATGGTGCGGCGGGGGCGAAATCAGCGTCACGCCGGGGGTGGAGTGACGGACGCGGGCGACGAGGTCGTTGACCTTGTGTCCGGGAAGCTGACCGCCTTCGCCCGGCTTCGCGCCCTGGGCGATCTTGATCTGAAGTTCCTTTGCGTTCGCAAGGTATTCCGCCGTAACGCCGAAACGTCCGGAAGCGATCTGCTTGATTGCGCTGGAAAGGCTGACTTCACCGGGCTTCGTCACATAGCGCGCCGGGTCTTCGCCGCCTTCGCCGGAGTTGCTCATGCCGCCGAGCTCGTTCATAGCGCGGGCGATCGTGGTGTGGGCTTCCGGGCTGATGGAACCGTAGGACATTGCGCCGGTCACAAAGCGCTTGACAATTTCGGATGCGCTTTCGACTTCCTCAAGCGGAACCGGCGTGGTCTCTTTGAATTTGAAGAGTCCGCGCAGAGTGCAGATGCCGTGCTCGCGCTCGTTGATGAGCTTGGTGTACTGTTTGAATTTGCCGTAGTCGTTGTTGCGGACCGCCTGCTGAAGCAGAGTGATGGTCTCCGGAGTCCACAGATGGCTCTCGCCGTCCTTGCGGAACTTGTACTGACCGCCGGAGGGGAGCAGATAGGGCTGTCCGAACGTTTCGCCGCGGGCGGCGTTCACGCGGAGAGCGACTTCGTGTTCAATCTCCTTCAGACCGATGCCGCCGATACGGGAGGCGGTTCCGGTGAAGTATTTGGAAACCAGCTCGGAGCTGAGTCCGACTGCCTCGAACAGCTGGGCGCTGCGGAAACTGCGGAGGGTCGAAATGCCCTGCTTGGACATGATCTTGCGCAGTCCCTTGCAGATCGCATGGATGTAATTTCCGGTTGCCGTGGCGGGATCAAGTTTGACTTTGCCTTCCTTGACGAGTTCGGAAACCGTTTCGAGTGCGAGGTACGGGTTGATTGCAGTCGCGCCGTAGCCGAGCAGCAGAGCGAAATGCATGACTTCGCGGGCGTCGCCTGTTTCCAGAATCACGCCCGAACCGCTGCGGATGCCGGCGGCAAGCAGACGCGCATTGACGGCGGATGCGGCAAGCAGAGACGGAATCGGGCTTTCCTCGTCCGTGAGGTCGCGGTCGCTCAGAATGATGACGTTCCGGCCTTCGCGAACCGATTTTTCCGCTTCCGCGCAGATGGATTCAAGAGCCTGTTCAAGTCCGACTTCCGGAGTATATGCAATCTTGATGGTCTGCGTGCGGAAGTCCGGAAGATTCAGATCGCGGAGACGTCCGAGGTCTTCGTCGGAGAGGATCGGCTGCTGCATCTTCACCAGATGCGCATGTTTCGGAGACTCCTCAAGGATGTTGCCGTGGTTGCCGATGTAGGTCATCAGCGTCATGACGGAAGCCTCGCGGATCGGGTCGATCGGCGGGTTCGTCACCTGGGCGAACAGCTGTTTGAAGTAGTTGTAAAGAATCTGCGGTTTTTCAGAGAGCACGGCGAGCGCGGCGTCGTTGCCCATCGAGCCGGTGGGTTCCTGTCCGTTCTGCGCCATGGCGGAGATCAGAATGTCGAGATCTTCGCGGGAGTAGCCGAAGAGTTTCTGTCTTCGGGTGATGTCGTAGCCGATCGCGGCGGGCGTCGCCTGGTCAAGGAAGCCGTTGATGGTGATGCGGTTTTCCTGAACCCAGCGGCGGTACGGCTGGAGACGCGCAACCTGCGACTTGATTTCAGCGTCATAGCGGACGCGTCCGTTTTCGAGATCGAGGTAGATCATCTGTCCGGGACCGAGACGTCCATGTTCCAGCACGGCGCCGGGGGCGATGTCAAGCACGCCGGTTTCCGAAGCGAGAACGAAGGTGCGGTCGGCGGAGATGGTATAACGGGCGGGACGCAGACCGGAGCGGTCGAGCATTGCGCCGGCGTTGATGCCGTCGGAGAACGCAATGGCGGCGGGACCGTCCCACGGTTCCATGATTGCGGAATGATATTCGAAGAACCCGCGGACGTCCTGTCCGATGTGGTAATCCTTGCCCCATGCCTGCGGGACGAGCATCAGCATGGCGTGCGGCAGAGAGCGTCCGCCCTCCACAAGAAGCTCAAGCGCATTGTCCAGCGAAGCCGAGTCGCTCTGACCGTCCGGAATGACGGGAATGATTTTCTTGATGTTTTCACCGAACAGCGGGGATTCCAGCATCGGTTCGCGCGCTCTCATGTGATTGAGGTTTCCGCGGATCGTGTTGATTTCGCCGTTGTGCGCGAGATAGCGGAACGGGTGGGCGAGCGGCCAGGTCGGGAAAGTGTTCGTGCTGTAACGCTGATGAACAATCGCGAGCGCGCTCTTGAAGTTTTCGCTTGCCAGATCCGGATAGAACTTGGAAATCTGATGAGCGAGGAGCAGTCCTTTGTACACAATGGAGCGGGAAGAGAGGCTCACGACATAGGGGCGGCCGCCCTTGAAGTCGATTTTTGCGGCTTCCTTCTCGAAAACCTTGCGGACGATGTAAAGGTTGCGCTCGAATTCATCCTGAGTTGCGCCCTTCTTGCCGAGGAAGACCTGTTTGATGACCGGCATCGTTGCGGCGGCCGCCTTTCCGATTTTCGTCGAGTCGGTCGGAACGTCGCGCCATGCGAGTACGGGGAAACCTTCGCTCTTGCAGGCATCTTCAAAGAGAGCGGAAGCTTTGGCAAGCTCCGCCGCTCCGGTGGGCAGGAAGAGCATTGCAACCGCGTATTCGCCTGCGGGAGGCAGAACGGCGGCGAGCTCTTTTTCACTGCGGAAGAGTTCATCGGGAATATGTGTGAGAATACCTGCGCCGTCACCGGTTTCGGGGTCGTATCCGGTTGCGCCGCGGTGCGTGAGACGGCGCAGCGCCTCGACGCCCATTTCCACAATGCGGTGCGACTTGCGGTTGTCAAGGTCGGCGATCAGACCGACGCCGCACGCATCGTGTTCCTGTTCAAAGTCGTAGAGTCCCTGCCCCTGGGGAAATTCGGGACGTCCCTGAAAGTTTTGTTGAACCATCGTTCAATCCTCCCTGTTAATTATCCGTTGCTGCCCGGAATATAGCATTCTTTGTGCCAACATTCATAAAATAGCATACACCGGCAAAAATAACAGAGCTTTTATATAAATAAGCAAAGAAATCTGCGGATTTTTCTTTCCCGGACGGGTTCCGGAACACCGGAGGTTACATTTTTGTTTCCATACTCAACGTTACTGTTACAAAAATGTAATTTTTAAATATTTCGCAACAGGGTTTGAAAAATTATCTGAATACGGATATAGTATCGGAGCAAAAGTTGGCATTGCATGTGCTATAAGCCATGTCATCACCAATAAACTGTGCGCTTAAAGAGGAGAATGGCACATGAACAAGACAAGAATAGATGCGATCGAGCGGGTTGCCGCAATCAAGGTTCCCGCAACCGAAAAGATCGGGTTCGACATCAACGAATTCGGAACGGACGTGTTCGGCATTGAATGTATGCGCGAACGTCTCCCGAAACCGGTCTTCAAAACTCTTTACAAGACACTGACCGAAGGTTCCCCGCTGGATCCCTCCATCGCCGACGACGTCGCCAACGCCATGAAGCGCTGGGCGCTCGACAAAGGCGCAACGCACTACACCCACTGGTTCCAGCCCCTCACCGGCGCAACCGCTGAAAAGCACGACGCCTTCCTTGAGCCCGAACCGAACGGAAAAGCCATCAACGCGTTCTCCGGCAAAAACCTGATCGTCGGCGAACCCGATGCATCCAGCTTCCCCTCCGGCGGCCTCCGCGCCACCTTCGAAGCCCGCGGATACACCGCATGGGATCCCTCCAGCCCGGCGTTCATCAAACGTCACCCGAACGGCGCAACGCTCTGCATCCCGACTGCGTTCTGCTCCTACACCGGCGAAGCCCTTGACAAGAAGACCCCGCTGCTGAAATCCACGGCGGCTCTTGCAAAGGCTGTCAAACGCATGGTCCGCTGCTTCGGCGAATCCGGCGAACACATGCCGAAAGTCACACTCGGACCCGAACAGGAGTACTTCCTGATCGACAAGAACTTCTACTTCGCCCGTCCCGACCTCGTGCAGACCGGACGCACCCTGTTCGGCGCTCCTCCGCCGAAGCACCAGCAGCTTGAAGACCACTACTTCGGTTCCATCAGACATCGCGTCCTCACCTTCATGACCGATGTTGAACAGACTCTCTGGAGACTCGGCATCCCGGCGAAAACCCGTCACAACGAAGTCGCTCCGGCACAGTATGAAATCGCCCCGCTGTTCGAGGAACTCAACCTCGCCTGCGATCACAACATGCTCGTCATGGAAATCCTCCGCCAGAAAGCCGAAGAACACGGTTTTGTCTGCCTCCTCCATGAAAAGCCCTTCGCGGGAATCAACGGATCCGGCAAACACAACAACTGGTCGGTCAGCTACGATGGACGCAACCTTCTGGAGCCCGGAAACGATCCGCATCAGAACGCGATCTTCCTGACCATGCTCTGCGCCGTCATCCAGGCTGTTGACGACAACGCCGACATCCTCCGCGTCGCAACCGCATCCGCAGGAAACGATCATCGTCTCGGAGCGAACGAAGCGCCCCCGGCGATCATCTCGATCTTCCTCGGCGAACAGCTCACCGATGTGATCGAACAGATCGAAAAAGGATGCCTCAAGTCCTCCAAGCACGGCGGCATCATGAAGATCGGCGTGGACACCCTTCCCCCGCTGCCGCGCGACGCGACGGACCGCAACCGCACAAGCCCGTTCGCCTTCACCGGCAACAAGTTCGAGTTCCGCGCCCCCGGTTCCAGCCAGTCCTGCGCAGGAGCAAACGTGGTCATCAACACCATCGTTGCCGAAGCGCTTGACAAGATCTCCGATGAACTTGAGAAGTTCCCGAAGAAAAACTTCAACGAGAAACTCCAGGTTCTCCTCCAGAAGATCATCAAGGCTCACAAGCGCGTGATCTTCAACGGCGACGGCTACACGGAAGCGTGGAAGAAGGAAGCCGCAAAGCGCGGTCTCCCGAACGCCGCAACCACTCCGGAAGCTCTCGGCGCATTCGTCACCGAGAAGAGCAAGGCGCTGTTCACCAAGTACAACGTCTTCACCGAAGCGGAACTGGAATCCCGCTATGAAATCTTCATGGAAGAATACGCCAAGAAGATCCGCATCGAGGGCGAGCTCTGCCTGAGCATGTCCCGCACGATCGTCCAGCCCGCTGCCGGAAAACAGGTCGCCGAACTCGCACAGGCGCTTGTCAACATGAAGGCCGCAGGACTCACCGCCGGCGTCGCCGCCAAGAAGGAAGCGGCAACCGTCATCGGCAAACTCCTTGACAGCGTCACCAAGAAGTGCAATGACCTCGAAGCCGCTCTCAAGACCGGCAACCAGGCGCCCGTCATCAAGGCGATGGCCGCCCTGCGCGCCGATATCGACCAGCTCGAACTCCTCATCGACGACGAGATCTGGCCGCTGCCCAAGTACCGCGAGATGCTCTTCATCTCCTGATGCTTCCGGCTTAAACCGAACATCCCTTCGCCGCCCGTCGGGTTCTCTCTCCTCCCGGCGGGCGGTCTTTCTTAAATAAAAAAGCCGCTTTTTTCAAAATCCGATTAGACATTTCTACTAAAGTATGCTATATATATGTAATAAAATTTTGCTTCAACCTTAAGGAATTTGCAAGAATGGAACGCAAACGTATTTTTGTGGACGGTATGGAATCCGTCAGTTTGACCGATGGAATG
>URNX01000038.1 GCA_900549415.1 uncultured bacterium | reverse complement strand
AAACATATTAAGTATCTTTGAGGTTATTAAATAAATTGAAACGATATGTGTTTAGCGGTACCCGGAAAGATTATCTCAATCGATCGAAGCATCCCCGAAATGACCATGGCTAAAGTTGATTTCGGAGGCATCCTAAAGAATATATGTATTGAATGGGTGGATGTGAAACAGGGGGATTATATCCTCGCTCACGCAGGGATCGCTATATCTGTTGTAGATGAGAAAGAAGCGGAGGAAACACTGAAAGACCTTAAAGAATTACAAAAGTGCGTTTCGTAGACGAATATAGAAGCAACGAGAAGGTACAAACTCTTCTGGAGGCCATCCGCAAAAAGGTGACACGACCTTGGTATATCATGGAGATTTGTGGCGGGCAAACACATGCTATCGCCCGTTATCGGCTGGAAGAGATGTTGCCGCCGGATCTTCAACTGCTCCATGGGCCGGGTTGCCCGGTCTGTGTAACACCGGTCGAGACAATCGACTACGCCTTGAAGTTGGCGACACAGCCGAATGTGATCTTAGCCTCTTTCGGGGATATGATGCGAGTTCCGGGAAGTAAGGAGGATTTATTGAGCGTAAAAGCGAGAGGAGCGGATATCCGTATGCTATATACGCCCTTGGATGCCCTATCACTCGCCAAGGAGAACCCGGATAAGGAAATCGTATTCTTCGCGATTGGTTTTGAGACGACCGCACCTGTCCACCTCATGGCTTTGAAAGAGGCCATACGCCGAGGACTTCCGAACTTTTCCATATTGACTTCCTTATTCACGGTACCACCCGCTATCGAGACTATCTTATCAGATCCGGAAAGCAAAGTGAATGGCTTCCTGACAGCCGGACATGTCTGCGCCATCACAGGCAACAGGGCCTATCACCGATTAGCCGCCCACTATAAAATCCCGATGGTCGTCACCGGATTCGAGCCGGTAGATCTATTATATGGTATCTACCGCTGTGTCTCCCAGTTGGAAGCCGGAAGTTATGAGGTAGAGAACGCTTACAAACGGGCCGTTCCCGAGCAAGGGAATGCCGCCGCCCCCTGCGGTGCGGCGGCGGATGCGGTCATTTTCCCGCAAAAAAACGAATCAGGCGCGCGACGTGCGCGGCACAGTCATCCACGATCGGATCATAAAACTTGTCGACCGGAAGGAACTTGCCATCCAGTTCGTCAAGCTTTCTGCGCGTGGACTTCAGGTAGGTATCCATGAACTCCGTCGCAATGTTGATCTTCGCAATACCGGCCTGGATCGACTTGCGGACGTCCTCCAGCGGAGTACCCGAACCGCCATGCAGGACAAGCGGAGTCTCGGGAAGGGAATCCGCAATCTCCCGGCAGCGCTGAATGTCAAGCTTCGGCGTTGCTTTGTAGTAGCCGTGCGCGGTTCCGATCGAAACGGCAAGCGCATCAACGCCCGTCTGTTTCGCGAACTCATACGCTTCCTTCACATCGGTCAGGGCTGTTTCATCCCCCTGTGCGACATGGCCGATTTCGCCCTCGACCGACGCGCCGAACGCTTTGGCGTATTCCACGCAGAAATGTGTGATACGCACGTTCTCTTCAAACGGAAGACGGGAACCGTCGTACATCACCGAGGTGTAACCCCATGCAAGCGCATCCTTCACCTGACCGACGTTGTCGCCATGGTCCAGATGCAGCGCAACCGGCTGATTGCAGCGGTGCGCCATGCGGATCAGCGAGCCGGCAAGATCAAACGCCTTCGTCGAATCGAAAAGGCGCATGTACAGCTGGATGATGACCGGGGATTTTTCCGCTTCCGCCGCCTGGATAACCGCCCGGGCGGTTTCGTAGTTCGCAATGTTGAACGCTCCCACGGCGCGCTTTTCCTTGCGCGCCGGGAGGAGGATCTCCTTCATTGTTACAAGAGCCATAGTCCGGTCTCCTTATCAGAGGCAGGCAGCGGCAAGCTCTTCCAGAGTCTTGACGTTGAGAGCCGTGTATTTCGTCAGGAAAATCTTCGTATACGGAGAAGCGACAACGATGAGATCCTTCTTCGGATCATCGGCACGCGCCTCGATGTATTTCGCGAGTTTCGCAACAAGCGATTCATCAATTTTCGGGAGGACGACCGCGCCCTCGCCGCAGGTGTAGGATTCCTCGTTGTTGGTGCCGAACGGAACCAGATCGGTTTTCAGTGCGGCGAGAAGTTCGCGCGGAGCCTGCATATCATCGTTGTAGTTCTTCAGATAATCGCTTTCGAGATAATAGGCTTTGCCGGCCTTCTTCGAAAATTTGAGTTTGAGCGATTTGATGAACTCGGAAGTGTGCATAACCTTCGCGGAAAGCTTGACGCCAGCCTCCTTGAAGTCATGAACCAGCGCATCGTAAGCGGCAGGATTGGAGACGACAACGGTCTTCGCCTTGCTCGCCTTGATGACCTGGGCAAACTTCTGCATTGCCTCCTTCGCCTCCTTGCGGAAACCGAGGATGTTCAGAGCTTTGCCGATGCAGCCGCCGGTGACCGTCTGATATTTCACGCCGGCTTTTTTCATGACGGCATCGAACGCCTTGACGACGGTCTTCGCTTCCGCGGTGTAGTTGTCAATGAAGTAGAGGACATCGCCCTCGCCTTTACCGGTCCATTTTTCGTTCTTTTTGAGTTCAGCGGCAATAGCTTTGACGTATTCAGGAGCAAGTCCGGCCTCCACGATGTCGGCGCGGGCGGCAAGGTTGAGTCCGTTCTCATCGAAATGACTGACGCAGTGGAAGCGGCAGCAGGCGCTGAGGTCGGAACGGTAGAGCGTGTCGATATAATCCTGATTTGCGAGCTGTTCCGGATGCATGGTGACGCCGTAGGTCATTGCGGCGCGGACGCGGGGGGTGTCGGCTTCGGTGAACCGCACATTTCCGATTGCCGAAAGATGACGGCACATGAAACAGAAACGGCAGTTCATAATTGCGTCGGTATAGTTGTCGATATTCATGATCAGACTCCTTTGAAACCTAATTTGCCGGGGTTCATAATGTTGTTCGGGTCGAGCTGTTTCTTGATGCCTTCCAGCACGGGCATCGCGGGTCCGTAAAGCTCCTTCATCAGGCGGCCGAGCTTGAGTCCGACGCCGTGATGTTCGTTGATGACGCCGCCGTTCGCGATCGCCGCGCGGATGGCGAGATCCCAGACTTTGTTGTAGAGCGCGGCGGCTTCACGCGGATCCTTCGGAACGTCCTTCTCTTCGAAGATAAAGCGGGCGTAGAGCATGCAGCCCCACTCGTACCAGTGCGAGAAGTGACCGATGAAACGCGCCTGCGGGAAGTTCTCGTTGACCACTTTCTTCATGGCGTGATAGACATTTTCAATGTTCGAGAAAGTCGCAACAGTATCCAGGGTTCCGAACGCCTGCGGCATGTGGAACATGAACGGAGGATAGAAGAATTTGTACTTGTTCTGCCACCAGAGGTCGCCGCCTTTGCTGCCGAGGTCTTTGCCTTTGTATTTCTTTTCCATGATTTCGCGGGCATAACGCATCTGGCAGTCGACGATGTCCTTGCGGCCGTCGAAACCGAAGACAAGATACGCGCCCTTGTCGAGCTCCATGCCGAACACTTTCCGGACGTGGTGAATTGTTTCCTCTTCATCGTAGAGACGGACGGCGCAGGGCTGGAGACGGCTGCGCATGAGTTCCGCTCCGGCGCTCATTGCGGTGTGGAAATCTTTGAAGATGTAGGCGCGGAATTCGCGGGCTTCCGGCTGCGGATGAACCTTCAGTGTCACTTCGGTAATGATGCCGAGCGTGCCTTCGCTGCCGAGGAAGAGCATGGTGAGATCCGGACCGGAGGCGTGGCGCGGGACCGGAAGCGTGCGGATGATTTCACCGGTCGGAGTGACGACTTCCAGAGACATGACCATATCTTCGATCTTGCCGTACTTCGTGGAGAGAACGCCGGTTCCGCGGTGTGCGAGAAAACCGCCGATCGTCGCGCACGCAATCGAAGCCGGAAGGTGCATGGTGGAATAGCCTTCCTTGTTGCACTGCCATTCCAGATGACGCGCAATCATGCCGGTCTGACAGGTCACGGTGAGCGCTTCCTTGTCGATGCCGATGAATTTGTTCATGCGCTTCATGTCGACGATGATTCCGCCGTAGACGGGGAGCGCGCCGCCCTGGGAACCCGAACCGCCGCCCCAGGGAACGACCGGAATATGATAGTGGTTCGCAAGTTTGACGACACGGGAAACTTCCTCGGCGCTGCCGGGATGGACGATGAAGTCCGGCTTCGGGGTTTCCATGCCGCGGTCATGCCACATTTCCGGGATCCAGTAGTAGTCGATCGAGTGACCGAACTTGTCGGCGTCACGGGTGCAGACGTTCTCGTCGCCGAGAATGTCCGTAAGTTCCGTGCGAATCATTTCGTACATGTAGCTGTCTTTAGAGACTAACATTTTATCCTCCTTGAAGGGTTATTTCATGCTGTAAATCGGCGCAAGGGCATCGTGCACCGATTTGTATTTGCGGAAGAGCGCGGCGTACTGTGCGGCGCGTTCCGGATCGGGATGAATCTCCCGGTCGATTCTCAGGCATTTGCGGACGGCGTCCGCGCTGTTCGCGAAAAGCCCGACACCGGTTCCGGCAAGAAGCGCACTGCCGAACGAAGCGTCACCCGGAATCGGCACCTGCACCGGAAGGTTGAAGACATCGCAGACAATCTCGCTCCAGAGACGGCTCCTGGCGCCGCCGCCGATCAGGAAAATCCGTTTGACGGGCAGCTGCATCTGCTCAATCAGACCGTAGCAGTCGAGCAGAGAGAACGCCACGCCTTCCAGAAGGGCGCGGATCACATCGCCCTTCGTCGACGAAATGGCGAGTCCGGTGAAGCTGGCGCGCAGGTTTGCATCCCAGTACGGGGAGCGTTCGCCCTGGAGATAGGGATGGAAGAACACCCCGTTTGCACCGAGCGGCGAACGGTTCGCTTCGCGATCGAGCAGTTCGAAAGCATTGATTCCGAGTTTCTGCGCAGCGGCTTTTTCCGCATCACAGAAAAGATCGCGGAACCAGCGCTGGCAGAGCGCGGCGGCATTGGTCGCGGAAACCGTGTACCACATGCCGGGAATCACATGCGAATAAGTCAGAGTCGTCGGATAAGGATGCGCGGAAGACGTCATGACATTGACGTTTCCGGCGGTTGCGAGTTTGACGATGCAGTCGCCCGGCTCAATCGCGCCCGCGCCGTAATCCTCGACGGCGGAGTCGGATGTTCCGCAGACGACGGGCGTTCCCTCCGGGATTCCCGTGTCGGCGGACGCCTTTGCGGTGACGGAGCCGAGGAGGTCGGTCGGGCTGACGAGCTCCGGAAGAACCGCGGGATCCAGTCCGGCGAGTTCCGCGAGTTCAGGAGACCAGCGGCGGTTCGCCATGTCGTAAAAGAGCGTCCCCTGCGCCTCGATGTGATCGGTCGCGGCAACGCCGGTGACCTGGAAACGCACATAATCCTTGACGAACAGGATGTGCTTTGTCCGCTTCAGAACATCGGGCTCGTTGTTTTTGAGCCACATCATCTGCGGCAAAGTCCAGGTCGGAGTCGGCATCTGATATGCGGTTTTGAAAATCCAGTCCGCATGGCGTTCTTTGAGCTGAGCGCATTCGGCGACGCTCCGCTGGTCGGTCCACATGATCGTGCGGCGCAGCGGCTTCATCGCGCCGTCCAGAAGAACGGCGTTGTGCGTGGAGCCGTCAAACGAAAGAGCGCGGACGTTTCCGAGTTTCACGCCCTTCGCCTCAAGCTTGCGGAGCGCCAGACACATGGCGGCATACCAGTCGGCGGGGTCCTGCTCCGACCAGCCGGGATGCTCGTAATGCGTGGTGTATTCCACAGACGCATCGCCGAGCATAAGCCCCGTGCAGTCGATCGCGGAGACCTTGCAGCCGCCGGAACCGAAGTCTATGCCGAGAAGAATGGTGTCGTCGCCGTTCATGTCACTTTACCCAGCTGTGCAGCGGATCCTTGTAAGAGATGAGGCCGCGGTTGACTTTGCCCGTCATGGTCCAGAGGTAATACATCTGGTAGCCGGGAGCGCCGCAGAGCGGATGATAGCCTTCGGCAATCGCAACGGTGTCGTTGTTTTTGACCGTGTAGGTTTCGTCGATGGAACCGTCGGGCTGGTAGACTTTCTGGATGCCGAAGCCCTGCGGGGGATCGAAACGGTAGAAATAAGTCTCCTCCATGTCGATTTCATCAGGCAGATTGTCGAAGTCGTGGCGGTGCGGAGGATAGCCGGACCAGTTGCCGCTGGGAATCATGCCTTCGCCGATGTAGAAGTGCTCGGAATCGAATTTCTCATCAAGCATGATCGTGGCGGCGCGGGAGAAGTTGTCGCGGCCGAGCGAGAGGGTTCTGCACTCTTCCGGAGTGATGACGGTCGGACGCGCGGTGTCGCGGGTTGCCGGAGACGCGTTGTACGCAATATCGACGTCGCCGAGCGCGGTGATTTCATAGTCTGTATGGCGCGGGAGGTAGACCGTGTGCGGCTTGCCGTCAAACACGTTTCTGCGCTTTCCGACTTCCGCAAACTGGAAGTCCCTGCCCTTGACGGAGCACTTGCCTCCGAGGAGGACAAGCGCGACTTCGAAATCGCCGGTGGAACCCTTGTAAGAGGTTCCGTCCGCGAGCTGGATCAGACCGAACGAAGTGAGCGCCATATTGTATTCGCCCACATCGAAAACCTTGTTGTATCCCTGTTTCGGGGAAAGATGAATCAGAAGTTTGTCGCTGCTCATATTCGAGCTCCTTTCTTACTGAACGACCACAGGTTCGATATCGAGAATGCGGCAGATGTCGAGAAGTTCCGGGACAATGTCGCCGTAGGAGAGCGCATAGTGGTGCTCCCAACCCTGGCTGATAACAACATCGCGGAGCTTGTCGCAGCCTGCATCGAATTTGATTTTGACGGGGTTGCCGCGGACAAAGAGATCCGTGTCGAGCGCTTCGCCGGTCGCAATCAGCATGCGGAAACCGTCTCCGTCGCGCTTTTCGCCGAGACGAGCCAGAGTGACGCGTCCGGGCTTGAGCGGAAATTCGTCGGTGACGCCCTTCACTCCGCCGCCTTCCACCGTTGCGCTGTGGCAGAGCTGAGGCTGGTAACCGGGTTTGCAGAGCTTGCAGGGAGCCGCGCCGCAGTGCCACGCAACGCCGTAGTCGCCCTCCATGACAATCATGTCGCAGAAGAACGGCAGTTCGCCGGTAAGCTCCTGTTCCATGCGCATCATGACAGCGCCGTAAGCGTCGCCCTCGCACGCAGTGAGGAATCCGTGGTTCGTCAGATGACCGATTGTGGAGCAGACGGCAATACCGTAGAGATCGTTCGAAATGAACTCCGGC
Organism: uncultured bacterium; assembly: GCA_900549415.1. GTDB lineage: Bacteria > Verrucomicrobiota > Lentisphaeria > Victivallales > UBA1829 > UBA1829. The sequence goes on along the minus strand of URNX01000038.1, from coordinate 24,730 downwards.
CAGCAGCGCATTGCAAAGGTGTCGACGAGGAATTTGTCTTTCATCTTGCCGACAGCCGCAAAGAGCGCGGCGGATTTTTTGAGCTGTTCTTCGCTCGGTCCGTCAGTCGGATGGACTTTGGCGTCGGAAAGAATGGTCTTCATTGCGGCGTCGAGCTCTTCCGGCTTGAGGTTGCGGGCGGCTTCGATCACCTCATGTTCGGTGATGAATTTGACTTCCGGCCCCACTTTCGTGCGGAGAAGCATCTCGTCGCAGCTGGAGGTGAAGAATCCCGGAACGCGACCGCCGATCACGCCGATTCTCATGCGGTTGAGCATGTTGACCGTGCGGGTTACGCGGATCGCCTTTTCGAGTCCGGCGTTCGCTTCCGCGGAACCGACTTCGGCGTGAATATGGAAATACGGAACATGCATCCGGTACATGAAATGGGAATTCATGTTCGCGGCGCAGAAAGAGTTGTTCTGGAGGCGTCCGCCCTTCGGATCCGGCTCCTTCATCGACCAGAGCACGACGGGAACTTTGAGACGCTGCGCGAACATCGGGACGATCACGCCGAGCGAAAATGTCATGAAGTGGGCGACGATCAGGTCCGGGCGTTCCTTTTCGAAGAAATCGAGTTCCTGAATCGCCTTGTCCTCGAAATCGATCATGCGGTCGCCGCCGATCACTTCGACTCCCGGCAGACTCTGAAGATATTCCTTCGCGTTTTTGCGCGCGGCTTCAAGAGTCTCGTTCGTCCAGTTTGCCTTCGTCAGCGGAAGATAGCCGATCTTGAATGTCTTTGCCATTGCTGTTCCTCCTGTGAGTATCAGTTGTTTTTCAGGAATTCGTCAACAGTTTTGCGGTCGGGAAGCCCTGCGCGGCCGCCGAGCTTGCGGCATTTGAGTCCGGCGACGGCCGAACCGAAGCGCATGGATTCATAGATGTCGCCGCATTCGAGATAGCGGACCGCAAACGCGCTGTGGAAGGTGTCTCCCGCTCCCGTCGTATCGACAATGCGCCCGACGTCGAACGAGGGACAGCGGACGATTTTTCCGTCGATCCATGCCATCGAGCCTTTTTCGCCGACCGTGATTCCGGTCACCTTCGCGCCTTCATCAAGTAGTTTGACGAGCGCCTTCTCCAGATCCTCCTCTTTGGTCCATGCGCGGGCGAAATATTCCGATGTAAAAAAGATATCGGTATTTTCAATGATTTTTTCCACGCCCGGACGAATGGTTCCGGCATCGAAATTGACAATCACTCCGGCTTTTTTCGCCTCTGCCGCCGCGGCGATCGCGGCCTCCGTGTTGTGTCCGTCGAGGTGAAGAATCTTTGCGGAACGGACAAGATTCATATCGACTTCGGAGGGAAGCAGTTCTTTGAGCGTGCCGCGCGTCCATGCGACGCTGCGCTTGCCGGTCGGCGCATCGATCCAGCAGTATGCGAGCGGAGACATGCTGTCTTTGCGGCGCACGATTCCGGCGGTGCTGACGCCGTCCGCCTCGAAATCCGCGATCATGCGGTCGCCTGCGGCATCGTCGCCAACCGCGCTGATGAACGCCGCGGAGAGTCCGAGTTTTGCCGCCGCGACGGTTGCCGTTCCGCCCGGGCCGCCGCCCTGAATGATGTGCTCGATAATCTGCACTTTATGGTCAATCGGGATTTCCGGGAGCAGACAAATATCGTCGTTGCTGCAGAATCCGAGTCCGACAAAATCGATTCTATTCTGGTTCTGATGCATAAAAATCCTCCTGTTTCGTCTGTAACGTAACTCCTCTTTCCGGAATTGTCAAGAGCCGAAATGAGAAAAACTGATAATTATTTGAGAAAACATGATAATCTTAACCGATCAATGCACCTCCGCAGCATTTTTTACTGGGGAACTGTAAAAAAAAACTCCCCGGCTGCGGAAACAGCAGAGGAGCTTTTCGGATTTGGAGTTTTTTCAGCAGAGCTTGGAACGAACCTGTTCGAGTTCCTTTTCCGCATCGGTCAGCAGCTCGGTGACAAGATCGCGGATGGGAACAACCTTGTCCACCAGTCCGACAGACTGTCCGGCCATGAGCGAACCGTTGTCGGTATCGCCCTCGATTGCAGCTCTGCGGAGCGCGCCGATCCAGAATTTTTCGACCTGCTCCTGCGCTTCCTGACGGTGAATCTCGCCCGCTTCCAGCTTCTTGAGCAGCGCAAGCTGGAGCTTGCCGAATTCATCGGTTCCCTTGTTGCGGAGCGCGCGGACCGCGACGACGGGCAGACGGGAGTCGAACTGCGGCGTGGAAACGGCGTCGCGCGCATTCGCGCGGCTGAACACCTCTTTGAACTTCGGATGGACTTTGCACTCTTCAGTCATGACGAAACGGGTTCCGAGCTGAGCACCCGCTGCGCCCATGAGCAAGGTGTGCGCAATCATCTTTCCGGTTGCGATTCCTCCCGCACAGAACATCGGGACCTGATCCGCAAAGCGGAAGAGAACCTGCTGCATCAGAACAACGGAAGAGACATGACCGATATGTCCGCCCGCCTCGCTGCCTTCAAGAATGATAGCATCCGCGCCGAATTTAATCATGCGTTCTGCAATCGAAACGGTCGATGCGAAGCAGAGGACTTTTGCGCCAGTTTCTTTTGCGGCGAGAACCTCTTTTTCCTTCGGGAAGCTTCCGGCAAAGATGATGTAGGGAACTTTCGCCTCTTTAAGCATTGCGAGATGATCAAGATATGCGGGCGCGATGGTGATAAGATTGACCGCAAACGGATTTTTTGTCAGCGAGCGAACCTGTTCGATCTGCTGGCGCAGGATTTCCGTGGGGGCGTTTCCGCCCGCGAGACATCCGAAGCATCCGGAGTTGCAGACCGCCGCGACGAGATTGGGTTCCGACACCCATGTCATCGCACCGCAGAGAATGGGATACTTGCACTGCAGGAAATCGCTTCCCCTCTTCATCAGGGGATTCAGATATTTGAGTTCCATAGTTTTCCTCCTTTGTTGAAACACGATGGCCGGGGTTACTATACATTCCCTTTTCCATTTTGCAAATTTTTAAACGAACGCCTGCAATTTTACCAGATCAGCAGCTTCAGACCGGCGAGAATCGAGAAAACGAGAACGATTTTGTTGAACCATGCCTGCGAAATATGTTTCAGACACATGATGCCGACTGCCGCACCAAGAAGAATAAACGGAATCATCGCAACATCCGCTTTGAACGACTGATACGTTATCCGCTCCTGAAGAATGAAACACGGCAGCTTCGTCCAGTTCATAATCAGGAAAAACCACGCGCCGGTTCCCACATACTCCTTCTTGTCGAGTTTCAAGGCAAGGAAATAGAGTGCGGCAACCGGACCGGCGGCATTCGCTATCATCGTTGTAAAACCGGCCAGAAGACCCGCTCCCGCCCCGACCGCCCAATGCGCCGGAACCGTTTTATCTTTCAGCACATAGTCTCGCACAATGCTGATGCAGCAGAGCAGAACCACTATCGCGCCGATCGCTTTCGCCATGGCATAATCGTTCAGGACTGAAACAAGAACCGCTCCCAGTCCGAGCCCGACTGCGGCAGACGGCACCAGACGCAGAATCAGTTTCCAGTTCGCACTGCGCCGGTACCAGGCAACCGCCGCGACATCAGCCATGCAGAGCATCAGCAGCTGAAGCCCTGTCGAAAGACGCGTCGGAAACACCATCGTCAGCAGCAGAACCGGAACCAGCCCAAGTCCCGGAATACCGGTTTTGTTCAGTCCGATCAGAATTGCCGAAACAATCAGCATCGAAAGGTCGAACACGGAAAATCCGCTGAAGAAAAAATCAAACATGAAAAACCTTTAAAATGAAAAGCGGGACGCGGCGTAAACCGGCGTCCCGTCTGTGATTCCGCTGATCAATAGCGGTAGTATTCCGGCTTGTACGGTCCGTTGACCTTAACGCCGATGTAGTCCGCCTGCTCCTTCGTAAGCTTTGTAAGCTTGGCGTTGAGCTTCTCCAGATGGAGCGCGGCGACTTCCTCGTCGAGTTCCTTCGGAAGGCGGTAGACCTTGACTTCGTGCTTCTTGGTCGCAAGCGCGATCTGGGCAAGAGACTGGTTCGCGAACGAGCAGCTCATCACAAAGCTCGGATGGCCGGTCGCGCAGCCGAGGTTCACAAGGCGTCCTTCGGCGAGCAGATAGATGCTGTGACCGTCGGGATAGGTGAACATGTGAACCGGGCACTCGTGTCCCTTGATTTCGGTAATCTTGATGCCGGGCCAGGCTTTGAGCTTGGCAACTTCAATTTCGTTATCGAAGTGACCGATGTTGCAGAGGATCGCCTGGTCTTTCATCTTCGACATGTGCTCTGCCGTGATGATGTGGCAGTTGCCGGTGGTGGTGACATAGAGGTCGGCGGTCGGGAGGGCATCCTCAACCGTGGCAACCGTATAGCCGGCCATACACGCCTGAAGAGCGCAGATCGGGTCGATTTCGGTCACAATGACGCGGGCGCGTTCGTTGGCAAGCGCCTCGGCGCAACCCTTGCCGACGTCGCCGTAACCGCAGACGACAGCCTGTTTGCCGGAGAGCATGACATCAAGCGCGCGCTTGATGCCGTCGGTCAGGGAGTGGCGGCAGCCGTAGATGTTGTCGAATTTGGATTTCGTCACAGAGTCGTTGACGTTGATTGCGGGGAAGAGCAGCTCGCCGCGTTCTTCCATCTGGATCAGACGGTGCACGCCCGTAGTGGTCTCTTCGGAGACACCGCGAACGTTCTTTGCAACCTTGCTCCAGCGCTTCGGATCCTCTTTGAGGGTCTTCTTGAGCAGGTTGATGATAACGCTTTCCTCTTCGCAGGAGGGTTTGCGGTTGAGGGACTTCGGATCCTTTTCCGCCTTGACACCCTGGTGGATGAGAAGGGTCGCGTCGCCGCCGTCGTCAACGATCTGGTCGGGACCGGAGCCGTCCGGCCAGGTCATGGCGCGGAGAGTGCAGTCCCAGTACTCTTCGAGGGTCTCGCCCTTCCATGCGAACACGGGAATTCCGCGTTTCGCGATGGCCGCGGCGGCCTGGTCCTGCGTCGAGAAGATGTTGCAGGAGGCCCAGCGGACGTCAGCGCCGAGTTCCACGAGGGTTTCGATCAGGACGGCAGTCTGGATTGTCATGTGGAGACTTCCCATGATCTTGACGCCCTTGAGCGGTTTTTTCTTTCCGTATTTTGCGCGGACGGCCATCAGACCGGGCATTTCGTGTTCGGCGATGTCGAGTTCCTTGCGTCCGGCTTCGGCAAGACCGATGTCGCGGACTTTGTAATCGGTAAACGGAGCCGCCTTTTTTGCAGGGGCTTTCTTAGCGGCGGCTTTCACCGGAGCTGTCTTTTTTACGGCGGGTTTCTTCGCCGCGGTCTTTTTTGCAGCAGTTTTCGTTGCCATTTAGACTGTCCTTATTTTGAATCCTGATAAATGAGTTTCTGGAAGCGTGCGCGAATGGGTTCCCAGCGGAACGGAGGAATTGCCGCGCCGATGACCTGGACGACTTCCGCACCGAGGATTGCCCCCATTTTTCCAGCGGTTTCGAGCGAGTAGCCGTTGAGCCACGCATAGAGGAATCCGGCCTGCCAGAGGTCGCCCGCGCCGGTGGTGTCAATCGCGGTTACAAGTTCCGAACTGACGGCTGCCGTTTCTTTCGCGCTCTTGATGTACGCTCCGCGTTTGCCGAGTTTGACGGCTGCGGTTCCGCAGAATTCCAGCAGAGCATCCGCCGCCTGCACCGGGTCGATTTCATCCTTGACGCCGAGAAATTCACGCGCCTCGTCCTCGTTTGCGAATACAACATCCACATAACGGCGGAGAATATCGTCGAGTTTGTCGCGGAAGATGCGGACGACTTCAAAGGACGCGAGATCAAGACTGACCGTTGCGCCGTGATCTTTTGCAAGCTTCAGAACATGCAGGAAAACATCCATATTGAAGAGCATGTAGCCTTCCACATGGACATGGCTGATTCCGCGGAAATCCTCCGCCGTGATTTCCGTAACCTTGAAGGTCGCCGCAGCGCCGAGATCAGTGCGCATGGTGCGCTCGGAATCGGGCGTGATGAGACTGATGCAGCGTCCGGTGCGGACGTCCGCAACGGTTTTGAAGCGGGAAGCGTCACCGCCCATGCGTTCGAATTCCGCGCGGTAGAAATCTCCCTCCGCATCATTTCCGACTTTGCCGAGGAATGCGGTTTTCATGCCGAGCTTCTGGAGTCCGGCGATCGTGTTTGCTGCCGAACCGCCGACCACCTTGCGCGTGGAAGGAAGCGTGGCGCTGAGATGATCGGCAGTCTTCGCGTCGATCATCACCATGCCGCCCTTTTCGCCGCCGACGGTCTTCAGATAATCATCCTCGACGTTGGCGAGAACGTCGAGGAGTGCGGAGCCGAAGCCCAGTATTTTTTTCTTTCCGGATGTCATTGGTCCGGACCGCTTATTTCAGGTATGCGGCTGCGGCAGCCTTGAGAGCGTCGACCATATCGGTCTTCTCCCAGGGGAATCCGGCGCGGCCGAAGTGTCCGTAAGCGGCGGTCTGACGATATGCCCAGCCGTTCTTAGCGGGATGCTTCAGATCGAGTTTCGCAAGGATCGCAGCCGGGCGGAGATCGAAGACCTTCTCCACGACTTTTTCGAGATCGGCGTCGTTGCGGATCTTTCCCGTTCCGTAAGTGTCGACGTTGATGGAGAGCGGCTTCGCCACGCCGATTGCGTAAGCGACCTGGATTTCGCACTTGTCGGCGAGTCCGGCGGCCACGATGTTCTTGGCAATGTAACGGCACATGTAAGCAGCGGAACGGTCGACCTTGGAGGGATCCTTTCCGGAGAAAGCGCCGCCGCCGTGGGAGCCGACGCCGCCGTAGGTGTCGACGATGATTTTGCGGCCGGTCACACCGGTGTCGCCGTTCGGTCCGCCGATAACGAAGCGGCCAGTCGGATTCACATAGTACTGAATATCGTCATTGAGGAATTCAGCGGGAATAACTTTCTTGACGACGTCTTTGACAACCTGTGTGAAGACGTTGATGTCCATATCGTCGGAGTGCTGGTGCGAAACGACGACCGTGGTGACCTTGACCGGCTTGCCGTCCTTGTAGAGCATGGAAACCTGACTCTTGGAGTCGGGACGGAGATAGCCGTACTTTTCGGGTTCGGTCTTGCGGAGACGTGCGAGTTCCTCGACGATTCTGTGAGAGTAAAGGATCGTTGCCGGCATGAGTTCTTTGGTTTCATTGCTGGCATAACCGAACATCATGCCCTGGTCGCCCGCGCCCTGCTCCTTGAAGAGACCTTCGCCCTCGGTCACGCCCTGGGAAATGTCACCGGACTGGGAGTGGATGCAGATGAAGACCTTGCAGGACTCTGCGGAGAAACCAATGTCGGCGGAAGTGTAGCCGATGTCGGCAACGACGCCGCGGACGACGGCTTCCCAGTTTACTTTCGCCTTGGTGGTGATTTCACCGGAAACGACGACGAGGTCGGTTGTGCAGAGAGTTTCACAAGCCACGCGGCTCTCGGGATCCTGAGCCAGGCAGGCGTCGAGGATCGCGTCGGAGATCTGATCGGAAACTTTGTCGGGATGTCCTTCGGAAACCGATTCCGAAGTAAAAATGTGTTCTGCGCGAATCTTGCTCATTGAAAACTCCTTGTTTGAGTTGTTTGCGTTTTTATAATTTCCGGTAATCTATCACTGAAACGGTCAACATTCAAATAGAAAATGCAAACTATTCCGGAAAAGAAGATTTTTATTTTGTAATCCAGGACATTCCTTAAGAAAAGAATCTTGTCTTTTTATGTTTTTCTGTGTATAAAAAGCCCCGAACGAATCGGGGCTTCAGAAATCGGATCGGAAAGAGAAGGCGAATTACTTCGCGGCTTCTTCCTTCTTCTCTTCAGCAGCGGCCGGAGCATCGGCTTCGACGAGCTGAATCAGGCAGGCTTCCGCGCCGTCACCGATACGATAGCCGGTGCGGATGATGCGGGTGTAGCCGCCGTTTCTCTTCTCAAAGCGCTTGGCGAGATCGGAGAACAGCTTTTCGACGACGAGCTTCTTGGTCTGAGCCTTGTCGGAAGGCGTGTTGACTTTGAGCTTGGCGATCGTGAGTCTGCGGTGATGATCGGTGCCTTTTTTGGCAAACGAGATGAGACGATCGACGAGGCGGCGGACTTCCTTCGCTCTCGGGATGGTGGTCTGAACCTGTTCGTGCTCGATGATGGAGCAGGCAAGGTTCACCAGCAGCGCTTTTCTGTGACCGCAGTTGCGACCCAGCTTGGCGGTATGTTTAAGGTGACGCATGATTTATCAGGCCTCCTCTTCTTCTTTTTTGGGAGTGGAATTATTGTTTTCGTTCTGGGCATCGGCTTCTTCGCCTTCGCCCTCGGCGCCTTCGCCGCCTTCGGCATTGCCGTTGTTGGCGTTGTTGCCGTTCGCGTTGTTCACGCGATCCGCTTCCGCCTGAATTGCATTGACGAGTTCCTCGCTGAAGGTCATGCCCAGAGAGAGGTTCATGCCGTGCAGTTTTTCCTTGATTTCATCAAGAGACTTCTTGCCGAAGTTGCGGAATTTGAGCATCCGGTTCTCGGTTCTGATGCAGAGCTCGCCGAGAGTCTTGATGTTCGCATTGTTCAGGCAGTTCATAGCGCGGACGGAGAGGTCGAGAACTTCAACATTCTGCGAAAGAATCTTGAAGAGCTTCTGGTCCTCGTCGCTGATGGTCGACAGCGTGTCGTCATCGCTGGCCTGGGATCCCATGAAGGGTCTGAGATGATCCTTCAGGATCTTGGCGGCCTTTTCGATGGCGTCTTTGGCGGAGATTCGTCCGTCAGTGTAGATCTCCATGACCAGGCTGTCCATTTCGGTTTCTTCGCCGACACGGGCGGCGCCGACCTGGTAGCGGACATGAGTGACGGGGCTGAACAGACTGTCGATCACGATTGTTCCCTGCGGGTGGTCGGGGCGTTTGTTCTTTTCCGCCGGAACCCATCCGCGGCCCTTGGAGACTTCGATTTCCGCACGGAACGGAACATCCTTGTCGAGGGTGCAGATGACCTGCTCGGGATTGAGGACCTCAACGGTACCGTCGCAGACGATATCGGCAGCGGTGACTTCGCCGGCCTTGTTTTTCTTGATTTCAAGAAGTTTGGGAGCCTCTCCGTGAAGATTCAGCTTGACTCTTTTGAGATTCAAAACAATCTCGGTGACATCTTCAACAACACAGGGAATCGTTGCGAATTCATGGGAAACGCCGTCAATCCGGACCGCGGAAATTGCTGCGCCTTCGAGAGAAGAGAGCAGAACTCTGCGGAGAGAATTGCCGATCGTATGCCCGAACCCGCTCTGAAACGGTTGTGCTGTAAACTTCGCATACTTATTCGTTGCTGTGCTTTCATCCATGACCAGCGTCTGCGGCATGGGAAATACGCTTGCGGCAGCCATTGTTTAAACCTCCATAAATTGATTCTACCACGCTCTGTCCCGAAACCGGGACAGAACCATTGCGGAACGATTGCGGATTCGCCGGATCAGACACGACGTCTTTTCGGCGGTCTGCATCCGTTGTGCGGAACGGGCGTGATGTCCTTTATGGCATTGACTTCCATACCGGTCGAGGCGATTCCGCGGACTGCGGATTCTCTGCCCGCGCCGGGGCCCTTGATCCGGACTTCGACTTCCTTCATGCCGAGAGCTTCCGCCTTCTTCGCAGCGTCGGCCGCGACAACCTGAGCGGCGTAAGCCGTGCTCTTGCGGGAACCCTTGAAGCCGTTCTTTCCGCCGGTGGACCAGCAGAGAACGTTGCCGTGGAGGTCGGTGAAAGTCACTTTCGTGTTGTTGAACGTCGCCTGAACGAAGGCGATACCGGACGGAACATAGCGTCCGCCTTTTTTGCGCTTATCAGCAGCTGCGGGAGCTGCGGCAGCCTCAGCCTGAGGAGCCGCTTCCGCCGCCGGAGCCGTTACTTTTTCTTTGTTTTCAGACATTTTTCCTGGAAACCTTTCTCAAGTTTTATCTCAGATCCGAAAGAATTATTTCTTTCCTGCCGGGGCGGCGGCAGCTTTGGCGTCCGCGGTGGACGCGGCTACACGTCTCTGCGTTTTGTCACGGATAGCTCCGACGGTCTGCTTCTTGCCCTTTCTCGTACGGGCGTTCGTGCGGGTGCGCTGACCTCTGCACGGCAGACTCTTGCGGTGACGGAGACCGCGGTAGCAGTTGATCGCCTGGAGACGTCTGATGTCCTGGGCGAGCATACGTCTGAGATCGCCTTCCACCACATAGTCGTTCTGAAGAAGAGTGGTAATGGCGGAAATGTTCTCATCGGTCAGCTGGCTGGCCTTGAGTCCGGGATTGATTTTTGCTTTGGCGAGAATTTCCGTTGCAAGCGCCGGTCCGATTCCGTAGATGTACTGGATGGCGTATTCGATGCGCTTGTTGGCCGGGATGTCGACTCCGATAATTCTAGGCATTCTTGTCGCGCTCCGTTTCAACCTTGCTTCTGTTTATGGCGGGGGTTGCGGGAGCATACGACTCTCACAACGCCTTTACGTTTGATTATCTGACAGGATTCACACCTGCGTTTGATGGACGCTCTGACTTTCATAACAGATACAACCTTCAAAAAAGTGTTTGGGTGAATAGTACCGCCGCGCCCCTCACGGGCTTGGCGCCTCTTCTCCGTGTTCAAAGCTTGGAATGCCAACCGGTGTCGCGACACACCGGGGGGACGGATTGCACACGAATTTTATAATATACAATAATTTGCAAAAATTGCAAGCGGCAAACAAAAAATAAAAAAATAAAAATATTTTTCCGCCGGCAAACCGCAAAAAAAACGGTCTCCGGCGCACCTCCGCAAGTGATTCAGTCGTTCAGCACAATCACTTTCGAGGGATCAACATACAGTGTCCACTCCGAGCCCGGCTCGCGGTGCGGCGGATCAACTTCAAACACGGTAACCGCGTCATTCACGGAAAAGAACTGCCATTCCGTGCGGTCGCCGAGATAGCTGCCGCCCTTCAAAACACAGCGGAGTTCCTCCATCCCCGCGGAACTCTTCTCGAAACGGATATGCTCCGGACGCATCATCAGCGTCACCTCCGTTCCCGGAGCAAGCTTGCCGAACGCCGAAGCATGCAGAATTCCGCAGGAACAGGCAACTTCCGCAATGCCGTTCTCAAACGAAACGACTTTGCCGCGAATGAAATTGGCGTCTCCGAGGAAGCCAGCGATAAACTCATTCACCGGCCGACGGTAAAGCTGCCGGGGAGTGCCGAGCTGAACAACATTGCCTTTGTCAAGAACCGCAATGCGATCCGCCATGCTCAGCGCCTCGCGCCGGTCATGCGTCACATAAAGCGCCGTCACTCCGCGCTCCTTGCAGATGCGGCGGATCTCCAGACGCATGGAATCGCGCAGGCGGGCGTCAAGGTTCGAAAGCGGTTCATCGAGAAGAAGGACCGACGGGTTCACCGCAAGCGCGCGTGCAAGCGCAACCCGCTGCTGCTGTCCGCCCGAAAGCGACTGAATCCGGCGGTCCGCACAATCGGCGAGACGCACAAGCTCAAGCATTTCGCCAACCTTTTCGCGAATCGCGGCTTTCTTTTCCCCCTGAATCTGAAGTCCGAACGCGACATTCTCAAAAACGCTCATGTGCGGCCAAAGCGCGTAGTTCTGAAAAACCATCGCGGCGCGCCGCTTCTCGGGCGGAAGATTCGTCACGTCGGTTCCGTCAAACAGAACCGAACCTCCATCCGGCTTCAGAAGACCGGCTATGATGCGGAGAAGCGTTGACTTCCCGCAGCCGGAAGAGCCGAGCAGAAAGAAGAGTTCGCCCGACTGAACGGTCAGGTCAACCGGATTCAGAACGCGCGTGTTCCTGACATATGATTTCGAGATTCCGCGGATTTCAACAGTCGTTCCCATAGGTCAAAGTCCCAGTTTTTTCATGATCATTTCTGCAGGCGTGAGGTATTTCTTTTCATTGTTGCACTCTTTGCAGCACGGAACGACATTGCCGCGGACGCTTTTTCCGCCGCGGACAACGGGGACAATGTGGTCCATCGTCAGCTCCTCCGGCGGGAATTTCTGTCCGCAGTAATGGCAGATTCCGCGTGCGATCTGCTCGCGCCACCAGCCGGATTTGCGAAGCTCGCGGGCTTTGGCGCGTTCACGGGCAACATGGGCGTCGTCCTTCTGAATATCGATCCAGTCATCCATGATTATCTCCTTTCCGGCTCGCCGAAAAGAGCGAATGCATTGCGGGTTGTCCGCTCCGCAACCTGTTCCGCCGGAATGCCTTTGAGCTCGGCAAGCTTATGCGCAACGAGCGGCAGATATTCGGGAGAATTGGGACGTCCGCGGAAGGGAACCGGAGCGAGATACGGAGAATCTGTCTCCAGCAGAATCCGGTCCTCCGGCATTTGCATCACAACTTCGCGGATGTTGTCCGAGCGCTTGAAAGTCAGCATCCCGCCGACTCCGAAATACGCGCCGAGCGCCGCAAACCTGTGCATCCACTCCGCAGTTCCGGCGAAACAGTGAACGACAAACCGTCCGCCGCGCGCCGCAAATGCGGAAAGCGCATCGAAACAGACCTGATACGCATCATCGCTTCCCTCCGCCGCACGGCAATGAATGATTGCGGGCGCCTTGCAGCGCAGGGCAAATTCCAGCATGTCATTCAGAACCGCAATCTGTTTTTCGAGCGGGGAAATGGAGTAGAACGTATCAATTCCGATCTCTCCGACTGCGCGGAAACGCGAATCAGCGGCGAGACGGTCGAACGCGGCGGGATCGTTCACATATCCCTCCGCTTCATGCGGATGAACACCGGCGGCAAAAAAGACGTCGGGATGAACCTGCACGAAATCGCGGATTGCAAGAGAGTCGGCAAGGGTGCCTGCGCAGACAAGCTGGAAGCGGACGCCGAGTTCCTGCGCCTTGCGGATCATTTCATGATTGTCCCGTTCCGGAGAGAGGTGAAGATGTGTATCAAAAAGTTCCATTATCAGTTTTCCTTTCTATATAATATTATCCGTTTTTTCAGAATTTCAACTTGAAAAACGCCCGAAACGCTTTTATTGTAATGAAATTTTTCCTGGGAGCCTGACATGCGATTCATTCTTTTGCTTTTTCTGATGTTTTCCTGTGCATTCGGTGAAGAGATTTTTCTTCAGACTGGAACCCCGCTGTTCCGCACATCGGAGCTTTCTCCGAAGCCGGACGGCATCGTTCCGGAACCGGGAGTCTATCTGGAAGCAACAGGAAAGAGTGTTGTGAAGCACTACGAGAAAAACGCGCTCGCATACCGCCTCGAAATGAAAGAGGTGCGTCTCAATCCGCAGACGACGGCATGGACGCTGAACGGGCTCGGAACAGAACTGCGCGACGGACGTTTTCTGCGCTACTTCCCGATCCGCGACGCGGGACGGATGGCGTTCGGAGCGATCCTGGTTCTCGGAGCGGCGCTCTGCGCACGCGGCTTTTTTGTGAAGTGCAATCTGTGGTATCCCGCGATCGCAATTCTGCTGTTGCAGTGGGGAATCATGCTCTACATCACCGGATGCGTGCCGGCTCTCTATTCGCATCCGTTCGACGAAACAAGCTATTTCGCGGCGGCATACGACATCGCGCACGGTGTTTTCAACGCCCGGCAGTGGAGCTACACAATCGGCCTGCCCCTCCTCTACGTACCATTTATCTGGCTGACGGGAGCAAAAGAGTTCTACGACATTGAAATTCCGTACACGCTCTTCAATACATATCTTCTGGGACCGCTCTGTCTGGTTTTGCTCTACTTCATCCTGCGCAAGCTGACGCGGAGCGAGGCGAAGGCGTTCGGCGGAGTGGTGCTCTATCAGTTTATGAGCGTGTTCTACCAGTATCAGGACCAGTGGATGCCGGACATGGCGGACTGGGCGCATAACATCTACAAATCCTTCTTCACGTTCCCGACTTTGGATTTTTCCTACAATCTCTACACGAAATACACGATTCTGCACTGCAATGCGCTCAGCGACACGCTTTCAACGCTGACCGTGTTCGGCTGCATTGCGCTCCTGCTCCATGCGAAAAACGGATGGAAGACTCTGATCGGGCTTTCGGTTCTGTTCGGCTATGCATGCGTGGTGCGGCTGAACAATATTTTCTTCGCTCCGCTTCTGGCGTTTCTGCTGATCCGCAACTGCCGGGAACAGCTGCACAACTGGAAGTTCGCCCTGCGCTTCCTCGGCACGGGTGCGGTCTGCTGGTTCGCGGTGGTTGCTCTTCAGCTGATCATCAACCGGATTCAGTTCGGAGATTTCCTCCGCTTCCCGTACTGTCTGCATGACGCAGAGGTCTACAAGGGTTTCATGTGGAAGATTGTCCCGCATGGACTCCGTTTCATTCTTTCAACGCTTTACGCATACTTTGCGCTCGGCCTGGCGGGACTCTGTCTGATGCGGGAGCGGCGGATGCGCACGGTGTTCGGGCTGTGGATTCTGCCGCTGTTCTTTTTCTTCGCAGGCTATCCGCAGATCGGGAACAACGTCGCGCGCTTTCTGCTGAGCGTCGTCATGGTTCTTCCAGCATGCATCTTCTGCACCGAACGCTTTGACGGCGCGACCTGGAAGGAACGCATTGCCGCGATGACGGCGGTTCTTCTTCCGCTGGTGACAGCGGCTCCGTCGAACTACCTGTTTCCGCGTCTGCTCCAGTGGGATCTTCAGCAATACGCGAACGGATTTCTGACCGCCAATGTTCTGACGGTTCTTTCCGTGCTGATCTCCATCGCGCTGGCGGTGATTTTTCTGCGGAAGAAACGCGAAGAGTTCCTCTTTGTAATGGTCTTTCTCGCGCTGTTTCTTCCGGGAAGCTGGTACTTTCTCGCGGCGGTTGCGGCAGGGCTTTTCCTGCGTGCCGTTTACGATGCATGCGCGGAGCTTCCGCCCGTCTTTACCGGAACGAAGGCGGCGGAGTAAAGCGGAACCGCCGCCCCGCGGGAACTCAGCGGGATTCCGTCAGCTCAAAGAAAACAGCCGGACCCTTCTGCAAAGCGGCCGTGTCGACCGCGATCTTTATGTTTTCCCCTTCCCGCACGACAGGGATCCGCTCCAGCCGGACGCCGTCCGCACGGAGAGAGTAACAGACCAACGGCTTCGGGTTCTTCAGCTTCAACTCAAAAGAACCAGTCCGCATCAGAGCGGGGCCGCGTGAAAGAGCGACCAGCTTCGCGGGCTCCTGCCCGTCCACCTGCATTTCACGGTTGACAACGGCGGTCGCCAGAATCAGAACGATCCGGGCGGAAGAATTCAGCGGACGGCCGTCAACAGAAGTCGCGGCGGCGAGAACATCCGCTGTTGTTTTTTCCACGCGGAACGCGGAGAGCTCCGCCCGATCTCCGGCGGGAAGCGCGACGGCCTGCGACCGGGGAGTATCGACCTGAATCCGGCGGGCGGGGGCATTGAGCATGATTTCACCGGTGTCCGACTGGAAGATTCCACGTGAAACATCCGTTCTGTTCTCCGCATTCAAAATACCTTTTCTCCGGAGCTGCTCCACACAATCCTTCAGCGGGAACGCATCGTCTGCGGAAGCGGAGACGCTCGAAAACCATCCGTGCAGATACGTTTTCGAAGGACCGGAAACCGGAAGCTGGAAATCCGGTTCGGGAAGTTTCGGCAGACCTTCCGGAAGCGGGCGGTCCGGAAACGCCGTTCCGAATCCCGCAAGAAGCGCGAGCTTGCTCTGCTCCGCTGAAACAGCCTCTCCGCCGTCTTTCGAAAGCAGATAGGAATCCGGAACCTTCAGCATGATTCTGTGCGGAGACGGCGCAACATCTCCGCGCAGAAAAAATGCGTTTCCGAGAAATTCACCGGCTCGCAGAACCGGATTCGGCGCGACCTGGAACGGACCGAGACGCGGACGTTTCCAGAAGCCGTCGAGCATAACCGCCATCTCGTGAATCGCAAGCGTACTGTAGCCCTGCAAAGCGGCGTACGCGGTGAAAACCAGCGGCATCTCGTGCTGATAAGGGTTCCAGAAACAGTGATTGAACTCACCGACGCCAAACGGACGCCCGTAAAGACGCTGCGCATTGAGTCCGCGGAAATAACTTGCACACTCTCCGGCGGCGCTCTCCTGTCCGACCTGAGAGCCCGGACGCGCCCAATTGCTCGGATGTTTGTAATAGACATGACAGTCGGCAAACGGAACCGTATCCCAGAGAGCGGCGGCATTGAAAACGGGATGATAGCCGTTCTGCGTAACGAGTCCGCGGAATCCCGCGTCGCGAATCACTTTGGAACACCAGCGGTTCATCTCCTCCGCGCACTCGATCCGGAAACGGACGGTTTCCGCGATGAGTCCGGGCGAAACGTCGTACGTTTTGAAGCGGGGCGGATTCTGAAGTCCGGCTCCGCGCAGTTCCGGAGGACGCTCCGCATCCGGTCTGCCGGAGAAGCGCTTCCGGAGCCACTCCGACCACTTCCGGTGAAAATATTCATACTCTTTCGGAAACCACTTTTCGAGTTCGGCGATTCTGCCGAATCCGCTGTACGACTCATTGTAGAATTCCACCAGAATCAGTGCAGGGTCATCCTTCCACGCAAGCCCGGTATACGGGTTGACGTGGTTCAGGAACTTTTCCGCGCCGAGTTTGAAACGCCGACGTTCCAGATCGCGCCCGATCGTCATCATCAGCTTGTGCATGTCGCGGCTGCGGAAAGCCCGGCTCCGCTCGCCGTCTCCCTCGTAAAGCCCGAAGGAGAAAACAACGTGCTGCCAGCTGATTCCCTGTTTTTTCATTTCCGCAAAGAGAAAATCCCAGCGGTCGAGCATCTCCGCATCGAATTCCGCAGCGGTCTGCGAACCGCGCATGATCCAGTCGTCAATTCCATGATCCCGGAAGAGATTGTAACCCTGACGGCGAATCGCGGCGGCGATCCGGACCGCATTTTTCCGGAACTGCTCTTTGGAACAGCCGAACCAGAGCTCCTGCGGCAGACCGCTGGAGAATCCCTGATAACGGGCTGTCTTCTCCGGAGCTTTTTCGAACACGAGAACACCGCCCTTCCCAATCACCGGACGCCCGAATTTGCCAGCCGGAGCGTCAATCCGCGCGGAGAGGTCGAGCGCCGTTCCGGGTTTCACTTCGAGCGACTCCATATCCACAGCCCGCCATTCCGCGTTTTCGCGGAAGACCTTCGGCGGAACATGGGGACGCGGAGATCCGAAACGGAAGAACCATCCTCCGGAACCGCTCAGCACCTTCACTTTCAGCACATTTTTACCCTTCTTCACCGGAAGGAGAACTTTGTGCTGTTCCAAATCGAACGGCTTTCCGTTTCCTTTTGCAAGAGTGGAAAGAAGCGTCGCTCCGTTCAGCTGAACCTCCATCCACCAGTCGGCGGCAAATCCGGCATAAAACGCTTCTTCACGGTCGTGCTCGAATTCATTCACGATAAGAGCCGCGCTGCGCGGAGAGAATCCGGGAACAAGCCCGTTCAGCCAGATTGTGGAGCCGTCCGGCGAAAGATCCGGTTTCTTCTTTACCATGCGGACTTCCGCCGAACCGCCCTTCCCGGGGAGTTCGATTCTCCAGTTTTCCGAGAACGGCAGAAGTTTCCGGAGCGTTCGCGGATCGGGCGGAAGCGGTTCCGCGGAAAGACGGATCATCAGACGGTATTTCTCTCCGGCTTTCACCGCAAGCGGAAGAATCAGACGGTTGTCATGGTTGATGCGAACCGCCGGTTCCCCCTCCGCTCCGCCCGCCGCAAGGTATTCCGGTTTCCCGCGGAACTGAAAACCGGATGGAATCCGCTTGCCGTCCCGCATATTCTTTGTATTGATGAATCCGCCCTCCGGAATCATGGCGTCATTGACACGCACTTCCGCGAGACGCAGGAAACGGCGTTTTCCGGCATCGTCGTTCCATGCCCCGGCGAATTCAAGGTTCACAACACCGCCGCCCGAAGCGGCAAGGGTGAAGCGGAGTGCGGCGGCGCCTTTTTCCGGAATAATGGTCTCCCCGTAAAGAGAGCACTCCCGCAGTTCCGGCTTTTTCCACATCTGAGGTTTGAAGAGCAGATTGGAATCCGAGGTTTCAAGAACCGTTCCCGGCGCGCCGTTCAGATCCAGACGGAACACGGCGTCCTGAGCGCAGAGAACAAGCCCTGCGGCAAACAGGAAAAATGCAAGGATTTTCATTCCGCCGTCCCTCTGCATGAGATTGCCATGACATAATCGGTTTCCGCTTCCGCCTTGAAATAGAGAATCAGACGGTTGTCGTGGTCGACCAGCACCGATGCGGGCGTTTTCCCTCCATCCGCAGGCGCATACACAGGAGTACCGCGGCAAACAAAGCCCTGCGGCAGTTTAATTCCCTTCTTCGCATCGGTCTTGACGCGGGAAAAACCGCCTTCCGGAATGGATTTGCCATTCACCTGAACATCAAAAAGCATGGTTTTACTGCGTTTTTCCGGATCATCATTCCAGCTTCCGGCAAATTCAAAAATGACGGTTCCCTTCCGGTCTGTGCGGAAAAGGACTTTCAGAGAAGTGTTCCGATCATCCGGAAGTTTCGTTTCGCCGTAAAGACAGCCTTTGCGCAGGTCGGCTTTTTTCCATCCCTGCGGTTTGAGTCTGATTCCAGCGCTCTCTGCGGAAACGGTCATTCCCGCATCGCCGTTCATGTCAAGCCGGAAAGAAGAGTCCGCCTGCGCACAAAGGGCGAGTCCGCCGATCAGAGTGAGAAGTGCCGTAAATTTCATGATTTCCGTTCCTTTCTGGATATTGTTAACTTTCAGTAAGAGACTTTGTAATCTTCTCTGCGGTAGATTTCAAGAGGAGCCTTCGAAGCGCTTCGCAGGTCGTGATGATAACCGGTCTGCAGAGCGGGGAACGAGACAGCCTGGACATGCCCGTCGCCGAACAGCATGTTGGTCTGCCCCATGTGCCGCAGGTGAATGCCGAATTTGTTTGCGCTTCCCCATCCGAGCCGTGCGGCCTGCCTGCCGACAGCGGCGGCGTTGGAACTTGCAACGGTAATGGAATCGGTCAGCAGGAAATAAGACGAGCCGTTTTTAAGCCGCTTCAGGTCGAATCCGGAAAACGCCTTGTCCGTGTATTCGTAAACATACGGGGAACCGAAATATTTTTCATAGGTTCCGCCGAAATCATCGTAAACGCCATAGGTGTAGGAGGCGGGCCACTCGGGGTCGTTCTCTTTTATTTTCGGACAGAAGAACGAACCGGGAAGAACCTTGTAGCCTTCGTCGTTTCCGCCGCGGTTTCCCGGACCGAAGGGAAAAGTCCGCAATTCTTCCGCCCAGGTCCCGAATCCTTTGGCGAACTGGCGTGTGGAAAAGAAATCGCCGTTTTCCCCGGCATACATCATCACCTCCGTGCCGCATTGTTTCTGATTGTTGATACACTGAATCGCCATTCCCTTCTCCCGCGCCTTGTTCAGAGCCGGAAGAAGCATCCCCGCAAGAATTGCGATCACGGCAATTGTCACAAGGAGTTCCACAAGCGTGAATCCGCTGGATTTACGCTTGAAACCGAAAATGTTTCTTTGAGTCACATGAGTGTTCATGATGTTGTCCGCCTTTCGTTTTTATTTTGTTTTCAATGTTCCAGATAGTAAATGTTTGTTCCGGGAGTGCTGAACCGATCCGTAAAGCTGTCGGTTTCTGCGGCGACGATCCGGTCATCAAATATTTCAACAACCCGTTTTGCGCGGAACGGGAGATTCACCCGCTGTTCGCCGCCAGATTTGCTGTGAACGACGAGCAGTTCCCGCGAACAATGGAACGCGGCATCCTCGGAACAGAAGAACACTCCTGCCGCTTTTGCCAGCTCCCGGATCCGCTCTTCCGTCAGCAGATCCGTATTCCGGGCATGAACAAGAGTCCATTCTTCCTGCTTCCGGACGGTCAGGCGCTCCAGATTTGCCTCCGCATAAACGCCGTTCCATACGATTCCCGGAGTATTCAGCAAAATGACCGTCCGGCAGTTTTTGCAGATTTTGTTTTTCAGCAAAGCCTCCTTGCGGGAATTCATGACGGCGAGATTCTGGAAAATCACAACTTTATATTGTGAAAGCTCCATTGTTTCCAGGTCGCTCACGGTTGCCGTATCAGCCGGAAGCCCGGCGGCGGAGATGCGGTTTTCCAGCGATGTGTAGCGGTCGATCTCCTTCCAGCTGTGCAGGAAATAGTTGCTTTCCGGATCAATCACAAGCAGAATCTGAGCGGCGGAACCGGTTGAAAGCTGCGCATATTTTTTCCACACCTCCGCGGCGCGGCAGATGAGCGCGCGGGTTCCGGCGCTCCGGTACATTCCGCCCCAGATGTTGAAAAACCAGAAGGAGAGACGGTTGACCAGCGCCATCCCGAGCTCGCGCTTCAATCCGGCAATGTCATCCGCCTCCGTCTTCCAACCCTCCCAGATTCCGCCGGAAAGCGTGACGAATCCGGACATTTTCAGGTTGGCTTCGCTCGTGATGCGATCGCACTCAAACATGAACCCGATATTCCTGCGGCGAAGCATTTCCGTCACGCCGATGTATCCGGAATTGCACCCGATATCCGCCGGACGGTTGCATGCGGCGCCGATCACGAAATCGGGCGGAGCGGTATCCAGCACGCGTTCGCAGTCAAGCTGTCCGCCGATCCCGATGTTGCGGATATGCGCGTAGAAAATTCCGATTTTCGCACTCGTCCGGATATGCTTCCGCGCCGTCGAGATAAACGAAATGACCAGATCCGCCGTCAGTTCATTGAGAAACCGGAGCCATGCCGGAAACTCCGCCTCCTTCGCGGGATCGTAAACGGATTCATGCAGACGTTTTTCCGCTCCGTCGATCAGCGGAACCGGATACTGCGGCAGATTCCGTTCCCGGCACCACGAACGGAATGCGATGTTCTTGCGGACCGAAGGTTCGAAGTTGCGGCATTCAATCCATTCGAGGGTCCGTCCGCACGCAATGATGCAGCCTTCAATCCGGTCACCCCATTTCCGTTCGCAGTGATCCAGAAACGCGATCAGATACGCTTCCGTCAGCGGCTTCCACTGCGGATGAAGAATGCAATCGGTCAGACGGTAGAACGAATCCAGAGACAAACGCCGTGCAAGCCAGAGCGGCGTATTCAAGTCCACAGTCACCAGGAACCGTGCGGCGGGATGATGCGCCAGCACCTCTTCAATCTGACGGTCCAGAACGCCGAAATCGTAAACCTCGTCCCATTTCCAGATCAGCGAATAATCGGAATAGGGATCGCCGACCGAATTCACCGTATTCATCGGAGAAATGCAGACCAGGTTGATTCCCGCCTCACGCATAAACTCCAGAGTTTCCCATTCCCGGCGCAGAAATTTTCCGTACGGCAGACGGTACGCCAGCATCGGAGTTTTCATCATAATCGATCCTTTTCTGTTTGCTTTTTCCATATTATACGCTATTTTTAATAAAAAGTGAAGAGGGGAAAAACGGAAAAAGATTTAAATTTCAATCAAGAGGATTTAAAATGTCGGATCTTCTGCGCAACGAACACGGGGACCTGCGGAGCACGGGGTATTATCAGACCGCAAAAATTCAATGCCACATCTGGCCGAGTTCCGCATTCGCAGCCCAGAGCCTTTACCTGCGGAACGGTTTGACCGTCGAGCGCAACGGAGCCTGCTTTTTCCAACATAATCACAACCCCGACCTCGCCGTCGAAATGGTGCTCGCCGGAACCGTCGTTTACGAGGACGACGGCATCGCCCGCAGAGTCGGCGCGGGAGAACTCTATCTGGTCCATCACAACGCCGAAACGAAACTCCGCACCGATGAACAGCGTTACTACCGCAAACTCGTTCTCTGCATCACGGGGACTCTGCTCGACCCGCTTGTGGAATCGCTGAAACTGACCGGAATGCGTCATCTGAAACCGGAGAATCCGGCGGAATTTGAATCGAGGATCCGCACACTTCTGAATCTGCTCGACCGGAAGGAGCGCGGAACCGAACCGCTCGTCGCAAGCGGAGTCTACGATCTGCTGTTTCGTTTATCCGAAGCGTTTCATGCGGAGCGCCGCGCATATCCGGAGTCGCTGCTCCGGGCGCTGGATTTCATGAACAGCTCCTTCCAGAACGCCGTCCGTCTGGAAGAAATTGCGCGGAACGCGGGAGTCAGCCAGCCAACCCTTGTCCGGCTCTTCCGGAGGCACTTTCAGCAGCACCCGCTGGAATACCTGATCGGACTGCGTCTGGAGTTTGCACGTTCAATGCTGAGCGCAACCGACCTGCCGCTGAAAGAGATCAGCTGGCGGAGCGGATACTCATCGCCATACTACTTCTCGACTGCGTTCCGCAAAAAATACGGTGCGGCGCCGAGAGAATACAGGAAATCGGCGAAATCTTCGGAGAAAACTTGAAATTCCGGAAAAACGTGCTATATTCTGGTTTTCACGACCGCACATTGTGCTGTCGTTTGGAAACAGAACTGCATTACAGATAACCCATAAGAACAAGGTTTGCGAAAATGAAAGAAGGAATCCATCCGAACTACGGACCCGCAAAAGTCATCTGCGCTTGCGGAAAAGTCTGGGAAATCAACTCCACGAGAAAAGAACAGCGCGTCGGCATCTGCGCCGATTGCCACCCGTTCTTCACCGGCAAGCAGAAGCTGGTTGACATCGCCGGACGCGTTGACAAGTTCAACAAGCGCTACGGCAAAAAGGCGTAATCGCCCTTTTTACAGAAACCCGTCTCAAACCGGAATGTTTCTTCTTTCCGGCATGGACGGGTTTTTCGTGTTCAGATTATGCAGCCGCAGGACATTGCCGTTCACATCGACTCCATGAAGGAGCGCTTTGCAGAACTGGAAGAGAAGCTCGCCGCGCCGGAAATCTACTCAAAGCCGGCGGAATGCAAAGCCCTCTCCCGGGAACGGCAGTGTCTCGCCGGAATCTTCAGCTCTTTTGACCTCTGGAACCGGACACTTGACCAGATCCGTGAAAACCGCGAACTGCTTGAGCACGAAACCGACCCTGACTTCCTCGCACTTCTGCAGTCCGATCTTGCAGAGCTCGAACGCAAATCGCAGGAAATCGAACAGCAGCTCACCATCGCCCTCATCCCGCGCGATTCCGCGGACGCCCGCGACACCATCGTCGAAATCCGTCCGGCGGCGGGCGGCGAGGAGGCCGCTCTGTTCGCGGCGGAAATGTTCCGGATGTACCTCAAATTCGCTGAAAAAAAAGGCTGGCGCGCCGAAGTGCTCGACCAGTCCGACAGCGATCTCGGCGGCATCAAAGAGGCAACATTCTCCCTTTCGGGAATCGATGTTTTTTCTCTGATGAAGTTTGAAAGCGGCGTCCACCGCGTCCAGCGTGTCCCCGCAACCGAATCGGGCGGACGCATCCACACCTCGACCATCACCGTTTCGGTTCTTCCCGAAGCGGACGAAACGGACGACATTGAAATACGGCATGAGGACCTGGAGATTTCCACCTTCCGTTCCTCCGGACCGGGCGGACAGAACGTCAACCGAACGGATTCGGCCGTGCGGATCGTGCACAAACCGAGCGGACTTGTCGTCGCGAGCCAGCAGGAGCGTTCTCAGATCCGCAACCGGGAGATTGCACTCCGCATTCTGAAAGCTAAGCTGCTTGAAATTCAGCGCCGGGAGGAAGCCGCGCGCCATGCGGCGTCGAAGCGGATGCAAGTCGGCACAGGCGACCGCAGCGAGCGCATCCGCACCTACAATTTTCCCCAGAACCGCATCACCGACCATCGTTACGGCGTATCCGCCTACGACCTTCCGTCGCTCATGGAAGGCAATCTCGACCTGATTCTTACTCCGATTCTTGAAGTCGAGAGCAAACAGGCGATCGACAGCATTCTCGCCTCGCACGCGAAGTAATGCAGACCGCACGAAAAAATATTTTAGCGCACATTTGACAGGCCAGAGGCTTGAAAAAGCCTGTTTCCATAATTGATTATTATTTTCCCACAAACTAAACAAATTTGAATAAAGAAATGAATGCAATCTGCAATACCAACCATAAACATATCGATAAACCATAACAATAAAATAAGCTATTCCATACAAAATCCTTAAAAATATTACTCTCCTCGACTTTCATAGCTATACTCTAGACTTTTCATTAACAGTTATCCGCGGTAGTGTCCGCTGAAGTTTTTCCGAAAAGAGTTCCGATTTCACAACGTTGGTCCGACGATAAACGGAGACTTGTTCGGCAATCAATTTTTTCAGAATCTCAATCGCCACATTTTTCGGCTCATCGACGATCTTTGCCATAGATGAGGGCAAAAACAAAAAAATCAGCGATGAAGTGGAAAGTGACCGACATTGCCACTATTGAGGTTTATGGCAAAGACCGTCGAAGAGACAAAATCATTCTGCGTAATATGCGAGAAGAATTCCAAGAGCTTGGTGATGCGTATATGTTCAAAGAAAAGAGGCTTTGCGGGCATTTATTCAAGAGCCCAAACATCTTACCATGCGAGAATCGCTTTTCATCGCTGGATAAAGCTCGCCGAGGAAACGAGCATTCCTGAATTAAGAACAATGGCAAAGACGCTTCGGGATAAAATAGAGGGAATTATCAGTTTTTGGACTTTTCGGGTCTGTGTAACGAATTTTCTGTAAAATCGCAAAGGGTTCCGGAGCGAGGAGGCTCTTGAATTGACAAAAAAATGTGATAAGTTCTCCGAACTGCTTTATTAACCTTCCCTGAAAACAAAACAAAACGAGAGGACTTATCACA
>URNX01000037.1 GCA_900549415.1 uncultured bacterium | reverse complement strand
CTGCTTTGCCGTGCATAGATCAGTGCTTTCATGGTTGTTTCTCCTCATGTTGTTTGTGTGTTAATATACACTGTATTATATATTTAACAAGTGATTATAGTGGTAATTGCCATCATCGCAATTCTCGCAGGCATGCTTCTTCCGGCCCTGAATGCAGCGCGGGAAAAAGCGCGTGCAATCACATGTTCGGGCAACCTCAAGCAGTCTGGACTCATGCTGGAATTCTACACAAACGACAACGAAGACTGGATGCTGAAACCGTACGGGAACCGGGTAAACGGTGCTCTGCGCAACTGGCCGCAAACACTGGTCATGCTCGGCTACGCTCAGAAAAAAGGGACGGAAACACACTGGAAAGATCCCGTTCCGTATAAAATCATGCAGTGCCCGACGCAGCCGATCGTCACAGAAACAAGTTTTAATGAACAAGCATACGGAATGAATGTCAACCTCGGCGGATACGGCGGCTCTTACGATGACGAAAACTCCTGGAAATATGCAAAGAAAACATCCGTATGCCGTCAGCAGAACGTAAACTGGATCGTCTACGGAAGTCCGAGCAGAACGATCTGGATCGGAGACAATCTGTCCATCCGTTTTTCCCCGTACCGTCAGTGCGCCGTCTATCTCACTTTGGGCAATGAAGCTTCCGTTCATATCCGCCATTCGCAACGGGCCAATTTCCTGATGCTCGACGGGAGCGTCCAGACCGCCGGGAAGGCGCAAATAAAGGTCCAGTACAACGGCCAAGGATACTATATCGACCGGAACTACAACCGGCTTACATTCTAACAAAAAAAGGAAAACACTATGCTGAAACTGCTCTGCAGCAGCCTTGCGGCTCTTGCGGCGCTCCCCCTCATCGGCGTGGAGCGTCTCACCCCGTGGGCAAGCGTGGATCCGAAAAACGGATCCGGAATCGAAATCATCAGCCGGGTAAGCTACACCGCCGACAACTTTGCGGACGGACGCCCGACCAAACAGGATGACTGGATTGTCATCAACTGCTCCGGCGCAACCCTGCCCGCCTCCGCAATCCGGCGGGAGAAAAACGCGGTCCGTTTTGCCGGACCGGTCACCATTACAAAAGAGAAGCGGCCGTTCAACTGCGAAGGCAAGGTTGAAATCAACTCACCCGCGGAAATTCTCTATTCCGTGAATCTGAAATCCGATACGGAACAGAATGTAAAGGAATCCTATATCTCCCTCCGGCTGGGACAGCCGCTGCTCGGAAGAAAAATCCGGTTTGAATACGACGACGGCGGGAAACGAGAATTCACGATCAGTCCGGAACGCGGAGCCGGCTGGCTCTGGACTTCTCCGGATGCGCGCAAAATCAGCTCCTTCACCATTCCCGCGATGCAGGGATTCTTCCGTTTCACGGTTCCCGGGAACAGAGTCATGATCAACAAATGGCACAAAGACGTCGGAAACATCGTCGTCTATTTTGCCGACGGCGCGCGGAAAGAGATCGACTGCTCCATGAAAATCGAATTCCTTCCGTACAAAAATGTGAAACTTGATTTGCGCAAGGCGTTCAATATGGGATTTGCCGACGAGACAGCAGACGACAGAAAGGGCGGCTGGACCGATCAGGGACCGAACAACGATCTGCGCACCTTCAAGCCCGGAGCAGACCAACGCTACGGAAATGTGGTTTTCGATACGGTAACCCCTGCGAAAAATCAGGGAAAATCGGTTCTCGCCATGAGCGGACCGGACCGGATGTATCTGGCAAAATTCGCGGAAGTTCCGGTCAACGGAGCCCAATTTGATTATCTGAATCTGCTCCACACGGGCGCATACTGTCTCGGCGACACGGCCGGCTGCGTCGATGTGCTCTATCAAGACGGAACAAAAGATTCGTTCGAGGTGCGCAACCGCCGCGATGTGGCGAACTGGTGGGGCGGAATCGAAAACTTCACCAATGCAACAATCGTCTGGCGCGGACAGACTCCGGGCGCACTCGTTTCACTCTTCCTGACACGCTTCAAAGTACAGAACAAACCGATAGAAAAGATCGCATTCCGCAGTTCCGGCGGACTCGTCTGGCTGATCGTCGCGGCAACCGGAACGGCGGGCGACATTCCCTTCCCCATCGGCAACAATATGGAAACCCCGCTCGTCATCAAAGAGGGAATCAGCTGGAGACCGTACGAGTTCTCCTACGATCGCATTCCCGGAGGACCGCTTGATTTCTCATGGATGCTTGACGCGCCCGCGGGAAAATACGGCCGCACAGTCATCCGCAACGGACATTTTGAATTTGAAAAACGTCCGGGGCAAAAGGTCCGGTTCCACGGAATCAGCATCAACAACGACATGGCGCTGCTTCAGAGCAAGGAACTTGTCGACCGTCTGCTGAACCGCGTCTCCGCAATCGGATACAATATGATCCGTCTGCACCGCTTCGATGAAATGATGACAAAGAAGGGAGTCTCCAAACTTCCGCAGATTCTTCCGGAAGAGCTGGATCACTTCTTCTATCTGATAGCAAAAGCGAAAGAGCGCGGCATGTACATCACCATGGATATTTTCGGTGAACGCATTTCCGGCTTCCCGTATCCGTATACAAGTTCTCATGACGGAAAATTCGATGTTCTTTTCCGCAAAGACGTCCGCGACAATATGAAGGATTTCGCCAGGCAGATTCTCTGCACGGTCAACCCCTACACCGGACTTGCGCTGAAGGATGATCCGGTCCTCACCATGCTGACGCTGGTCAACGAGGGAACGCTGGTTCATACGGATCCAACCTTGTTCCTGCCGAATCCCGATCCGCGCCGCCAGGCGGTTGCAGAACCGGTTTACAAGGCGTGGTGCCGCAGAAACGGACTCTCCGAAGAGATGCCGGACAAATCGAAGTTCCTGCGTTTCGCCGTGGATGTGCAGCACGAGTTTTATGCGGATATGAAAAACTATCTGCGCGGAATCGGCGTCAATGTTCCCCTCGCCGACACCAACAACCGCAACCACCTCCCGATGGCTCTTGTCCGCGAACCCTATGACTTTGTGGACAACCATTTCTACTACGACCACCCCACTTTCCGGAAAGGTCAGTTCTCATGGCCGCAGCTCTATCACAACCGGAGCATCATCAAGGATGCGTTCATTCCGCTTCTTGAAGAACAGGCGGCCACCCGTCAGTTCGGCAAACCGTTTGTGATTACGGAGTTCAACTTCTGTCATCCGAACCAGTACATGGCCGAAGGCGGAGCCGTAACCGGAGCGATCGCGGCTATTCAGGACTGGGATGAAATCGTGCGTCTCGGTCCCTACTATCAGAGAAAATACGGATGGGATTCGGGACATCTCGGTCCGTTCTCAACCTTCTTCTCCCCGATCACCTCCCTCTCCGAACTCATGCTCCACATGTTCTGGGTACGCGGTGATGTCAAACCGGCGGCAAAACGCATCATTCTGACCATCCCCTCCGACTTCTGGAAGGACCCGGTCTCCACCATGTTCATGGAGTGGGCGACCCGCGCAAAGAGCTTTGCTCCGCACGCGGCGGTCCGCTATGCGCTCTCTGCACAGATCGGAACCAACGTCGCCGCACCGGGCGCGAAACCCGGCAAGGACGAATACCCCATCGCGCTCTTCCGCAACGGCAACGAACCGCAGGAACTCAAGGCTCCGGCTGACGGACGCTACAGCAGCGAAGACGGACAGGTTTTCGCCGACACAAAGACCGGAGTCATGAAAGTCATGACTCCGAAGAGCGAAGCCGTTGTCATTCCGAAAGCCGGAGTCAACGTCGAGGGCAAAGCGCTGAAGGTCACGAACAGCAACACCAACTGCACAGTTTTCGCAGGCGCGACCGACAACGTTCCGTTCACCGAAAGCAAGCGAATTCTGCTTCTGCATCTCTCACGCATTCACGGACGGAATCAGAAGATTTCCGCAATGGGAGAATCGCTTGTGATTTACAACTACGGAACCTTCCGTCCCTACCTCGCCTACCGTGCGAAAGCGGATATCGAACTGAAAGCGGGCGACGGGGAATTCACGGTCAATGCGCTGGACGCCGCTGGAAAGATCATCTTCTCGAAACAGCTCAAGGCGGTCAATGACGTGCTCAAATTCCATGCCGCCGTTGATGCGGGTCCGGAGAAGACCGCAATCTTCGCATACGAAATTCTCCGCAACGGAACAGATGTTCAAAAAAAAAATTGACAGATAACACAACATCTGCACTAATTACGACGGGACGGCGAAGCAATCCGCCGCCCCGTCCGTTTCTTTCAAAAGGAGAGAAAAAGATGCTTACGGAACAGATTCCCCTCACCCTTTCCACGCAGTTCCGCGATCATGCGGTTCTGCAGAGGGAGCGTCCGCTCAGCATTCGCGGACGCACGGCTCCATACCGGATTGTTCACGGAACCATCGGGACAAGCACCGCTGCCGCGCGTTCGGATGAGAGCGGCAGATTCACCCTCCGTTTTCCGCCTCAGCCCGGCTCAACGCTCCCCCAGACGCTCACAGTAAAGGAGATGCGCAGCGGAAAAACGGTCACAGCCGAAAACCTCCTCTTCGGCGAAGTCTGGCTTGCCGGAGGACAATCCAACATGGAACTGCCCCTGCGCGAACTGCCGGAACGTCTCGCGGAAGCGCAGGCTCTGCTAAAATCAACCCCGAAAATCCGGATGCTGAATGTCGGGAAATGCGCGGAAACGGGCGGACGCGACGAAATCACCGGGAGCTGGAGCATTCCAACGCCGGAAACAATCGGCAACTGGTCGGCTGTCGGCTTTTTCTTTGCGGCAAAACTGTCTGCGGAACTGAATGTTCCCGTCGGAATCATCAGCTCCAACTGGGGCGCGACAAATCTGGAGGCATGGAGCACGCGCGCAAGTCTGCTTCAGTACCCCGAAACGGCAAAAATGCTCGCGGAATACGATGAAGCCGCCTCGCGTCCGGAAGTCTGGGAGACGCTGATCAACGACAATTCCGGAGCCCAAGCACGCGCATTCGACCCGGTTTTGGCGCGTCTGAAGGAGCTGGAACAGAAAGCGCCCGCAGACAGGAAACGCGCGCAGGACTGGGCGCATCCTGCCTTTGATGACTCCGCATGGAAAACGGCGGAACTGCCGGGATTGTGGAAGACGTTCGGCTTCCGTTCAAACGGGGTTCTCTGGTTCCGCCGCACCATCAAACTTCCCGCCGAATGGCGCGGACGGGCGCTGACACTCGAAATCGGCGCGGCGGACAAGCACGATGTCACCTATTTCAACGGGACGGAAGTCGGACGTACCGGAACCGGCGTCGATTCCAACGTCTATGCGCTCATCCGCTCGTATCCGGTTCCGGCCTCGCTGACCGCAGATGAAAACGCGGTTATTGCTGTGCGGAATTACTCCTTCATCTACGATGGCGGACTGCATGGTCCAAGCGCCAGAATGCGTCTGTTCCCCGCCGGAGAACCGGAAAAAGCGGTTCCGCTGGCAGGGCTCTGGAAATACGAAGTTGAATGCGATATCGGAAACACGCTTGCGCTGCGCACATACGGACGGGGCAATCCGTGTTCTCCTTCCATTCTGTTCGAAAACATGATCCGCCCGCTTGCGGGACTCTCTCTGCGCGGCGTGATTTTCTATCAGGGCGAATCCAACACCGGAATTCCAACCGACTATGAAGGGCTGATGAAGAATCTGATTGCCGACTGGCGGAACCTGTTTGAAAATCCGCGTCTCCCGTTCCTCCAGGTTCTTCTTGCGGGATACCATGAACCTTCGCCGTTCGATCCGTCATCCGAATGGGCGCGCATCCGCTTCGCTCAGCTTCGTGCGGCGGAAGAGAATCTCTGCGCAACCGCGCTTGATCTTGGTGAATCCGCGAATATCCACCCTGCACGCAAACGCGAAGTCGGGGAACGTCTTGCAGCAGCGGCACTCGTACAGGCATACGGACGTTCCGGCGACGGATGCGGTCCGGAGTTCTCCCATTGCAGACGAAACGGAAATGTGCTGGAAGTAACCTTCCGTCACTGTTCCGACGGGCTCCGCGCCGATGGAGAACTCCGCGGTTTTCATGCGCAGTATGCGGACGGGATCCGCGAAACGCTGACCGGAGCAGTCTCCGGCAAAACGGTACGTCTGAATCTGACATCCGCCAAACCGTTTACGCTCTATTATGCATGGAGCGACAATCCCTCGGAAGCAAACCTGCGTGGAGCGAACGGACTTCCCGCCGCCCCGTTCCGCACAGAAATCAGAGAGTAAAATTTATAGAATAAAAAAACAGCGGTCCGGAAGCTCCATTTTAACGGCTTCTGGACCGCTGTTTTTTATTGAATTTCAGCGATCCTTCAGAATCTGCCCGTTGTCTTCCGGATTGCGATCTTTTTCATTGTTCAGATCAATGAACAGACGGCGCATATCAACGATTCCGCCCCAGGTAAACCAAACCGCCGTAATAAATGCGATGATCCCGGGAACAATGAGTCCGACAACAAAGAATTTAATGGACCACCATTCCACCGGCCACCGGTAAAAGACATTGAATACGGCAATCGCGATGAAGCAGAAGCCGAAATGATAGATGATCGAATAGACAAACACCGACCACGCAATGAATTTGTCGCCGCGCGTATACTCGGAGGTGATTCCGATCAGACCGCTGAACAGCGATCGGAGACTCCATTTCTGCGGAGTCTGTTCCAGCTCTCCCGCTTCCGCAAATTCTCCGCGGTGCAGCAGCTTGTCCAGATTGAACGGCTTGTAGGTGAGATACGAGCCCGCGATATAGGCAATGACCGAGAAAATCATTGCGAAGAGATAGATTTCCAGAGAATTGATCGGGAATTTCACCGGATCCATCCGCCAGACAATCCAGGGTTCGAAGGGAGACGAGAGTGCGGAAAGGACTGCATCCGCATGTTCCACCCAGCCCATCCGGTCAAGGAACGGATAGACGTGCAGCGCCCAGTTCCGCTGGAGAATCAGTCCCAGCAGCGATGTCCCGGAACCGAAAATAATCGCACACCAGGCGCCGGTAAGATTTCCGAACCGCGAATAAAGGCCAAGCACCACAACCGGTCCCGCGCCGCCGCACCACAGAGCACCGATAATCGTAGTGAACATGAAAATGTAATCCAGCTGAATGAAAAAGAAGGAAAACACCGCAAAAAGGGCGCCGACAAGCATCGTCATCACGCGCAGAATCCGCAGATGCTTTTCCGGAGAAATGCGCGTTCTGCAAAGCGGCAGAACGACATCCTGAACAAGGGTTGCGCTTGCATTGAAAATCCGTCCGGCATCCGTTGAAACCATCAGCATAATCATGAGCAGACAAATCATTCCGACCATTCCGACAGGCAGGATTGCCCGCAGGACGGCAGGCATCATCATCTGCTGAAACACCGAACGGAACTGCTGGAACTGGTAGTTTGCCTCCGGCGACGTGCCGAGTCCGGTCTGAACAGCCTTGTAGTATTCCGTATCCAGATTGTCTTTGTTGGAAATCGGTCTGGAAAGTTTCTCCGCCTCCTGCGCCAGCGTAATACCGCGGACTTCGCGGAGTGCTTTTTCGCGCTGAACGGGATCTTTGACGACTTCCGAAAGCACTTGTGCGGAAAGATTCTGCCGCACCTGAGTATTGGAGGCGCGGAAATCTCCTTTATCTCCCAGAAAACGCGGTTCATTCATAAAAACGATGACAATGATTCCAAGCAGGAGCAGAGCGACTGTCGACAGGGCGTTGCGCCAGGCGCCAAGCACGCCGGCCATTTTCTGTTCATGCGGAGTACGTCCCGCCCCGGAGGTGTCGTTGCCGATAAACGCGCCGCGATTGAGAACGCTCCCGACGATGAACACGACAATCGCAATGACATTGAAGTCGCGAAGCTCCGAAATGTCATACGGATTCAGAAAACTCTGATGCGCAACACGGTTTGTCAGAACCGGTGCAATATCCTGAAACCATGAAAATTTGCAGAGGATGAACGCGACCAGCAGCATCAGAATCGGGAAAAAGAGGATTCCCTGAAAACAATCTGTAATCAGCAGGGAAATCCGCCCGCCCTGAAGGATGAAGAACACCGAAAGCGCCGTGCACACGGTCACCAGACAAATATAAGTGGAACATGAAATTCCGCACACCGTGAAGCTGTGCGGGAGTTCCAGATAATAGATGAAAAAGCGGGCGGCAATCGCGGGGCCGATCGCATTCGCCCCCATCTCCGCGACGGTCCGCAGCGATGAACAGAAAATACGGAAAAACTTGCTGCCGTAACGCATTTCAAGGAACTGCCCGAACGAAAGACAGCGCGTCTGGCGCCAGCGGTAAACAATATAGCCGGAAAGGGCAATAAAGAGGGTGATCGGCGTAGACACCGCCCCCCAGAACGCCACGGCGAACCCCGTCTGATAATACTGCTCACACCCGGCGACAAATGTAATGACGGCAAGCCCGGCCGCCATGTCACCGACCGAAAGCACATAGCGTCCGGCAACGCGTCCCGCAACCAGGTAATCCGAAACACTTCGTGCATAGCGTTTTGAGTAGACCGCCAGTCCGATCAGAACGGCGAGCGGGAAAAACACGATGATCCAGTCGAGCCACTGCATAGTTTTTTACTTCCTTCTGTTAGTTGAATTTATGCGGCGGAGAGAATATAAAACACTCTGTCCGCAAATACAATTTTCCCGATGGAACAGAATGGAACAAATATTGCAGTAAAATAAAAAACGGACTTGATTTTTTTGCAGGGGGATGATAATCTATCAGCAGAAAAAACATTGTGTCTGGAGGAATTTATGAAAAAAGCAACCGTGCGGACAATCGCCTCGGCCTTGAATCTCGGGACGGCAACCGTCTTCCGCGCACTGTCCGGACGCGGTCCGGTTCAGAATGAAACACGGAGCGCGGTTCTGGAAGAAGCCCGCCGCCAGGGATATCTCCCGGTGACGCAGGTGAAACGGGTGGCTGTCGTCGTTTCGCGCGCCTTCTGCTCCGGAGTCTATGACAGAAAGCTCCTCGATTCCGTCCTGAAAGAACTGACTCTGGCGGGTTATGAATCCCTGATCGTCACCGAGACCGGCACGGGGATTCTGCGGCATATCATGTTTGACGGCATTCTCTCCCTCTGCTATTACGGGAAAAACAACCGCGAACTGGCAGAGAAACTGAAATGCCCGGTCGTAGGCTTCAATGCATATTCAAACCACGGACTGAAATGCTACACGGTGAACTCCGATGAAAGCGGAGCAATCCGGTCGGCAATCTCCTGTTTCGCGCGGAAAGGACATTCCCGGATTGCGGCAGTCCACATGTCCCAGCGGGACTTTTCACATACGATGCGGAAAAAGACTTTTCTGGAATTCGCAGAAAAACTCCACCTCAAAACATTTTTCTATCCGCGAGATTTTGACCAGAATTTCAGTGACCTCGCCTACAACATCCGCAAGGACCGGGTGACCGCGCTTCTGTTTTATTATGAAGACCCGCAGATTCCGCTGCTCCGGGACCTGCAGAACGCCGGCTTCCGCATTCCGGAAGACCTTTCCGTCATCTGCTGGGAGGCACCGGGAATCTCCCGTGTTCTCCTTCCCTCTCTGACCTCTTACGGACAGAACTTTTCCGCAATGGCAAAACGGGGAGTCCGATTGCTCCAGCAGATTCTGGAGGGCGACACAAAAGCTCTTGAAGATCAGAAGGTTCCATACAGTTTCTATTCGCGAAACAGCGTCGCGCCCCTCGGAAAAAACTGAAGAGTCCTTGAAACGAATGAAACAGACGCTATATTATCCGGAACACAGCAGGGAGGAAAAATGAAAGCAACGGTCAGAGCTATCGCGAAAGCGGCGGGATGCTCGCCCGCAACGGTGTCACGCGTGCTCAGCGGCTCGGCTCCGGTCTCGCCGCAAATCCGCGCTCAGGTTCTCAAAGCGGCGGAAAACGCGGGGTTCCTGCCCGAAGGACAGCGCACCGTCGCCATTCTGCTTGAGGAAAACGATATTCACAGCTATGCGAAACTCATTCTCGAACAGCTGCTGAATCAGCTTTCGAACCGCAAATATCATCCGCTCGTGCTCCAGGTGAACAATCTGTTCCTGCTAGACTCCATTCCCATCTGCGGCGCACTCTCCCTGATCTACGCGCAGGGACTCGAAAAAGTCTGGAGCCGCAGTCACAGCGTCCCGCTCGTCTGCATCAACAACTACAGCTATCCGATTGAGGGCGTCTACCGTGTCAACTCCGATATGGAACAGGGAATCCGCGCCGCTCTTCAATATTTTTACGACAACAACCACCGCAACATCGGCATGCTGACCAACGACTACAATACAAAAGCCATCACCTTTCTGCGGCGGATTCAGACTTTTCATCAATTTATTGAAACTCATCCGGACTGTTCCGGAGTTCAGATGAACGCCATGCTCACCTCCTCCATTCTGGATTCGCTCATGCAGATGCGCCGCGCAGGTGTCACGGCAATCCTTGCGGCGGGGGAAAGAATCAGCATCCTCGCCCAGCATTATCTCACCACATGCGGATGCAGCATTCCGGAAGACGTCTCCTTCATCGGATTTGAAGACCGTTACATTTCACAGTATCTGAATCCGCCGCAAACCTGCGTGGAACAGCGCATGGATCAGCTGGCGTCAACCGCGATCGACACTCTGGAAAAACAATTGCAGGGAAAGCATGACCTCAAAGACGTCTGCATTCCCTGCAATCTTATCATCCGCGACACTGTCGCGCCGCCGAAATAACGGACTTAAACTTACTCAAAATCCTCAATCCGCCACTCGTCGTGCCAGTCGATGCGCGGAACATCGCCTTCGAACCGGAGCGGAAGCCAGACGTAGCGTCCGAGGCTGATGTTCTTCACCAGAGACGCCTCAATTCCGCCCTCCAGATCCGGATCGTGCGGCGTGTATTCCGGATTGAACCAGGCGTTGAACAGCATTTCCGTGTGCTCATACGGTTCATCCATCTCCTCCGGAAGCCAGCGGTCGGCAAGAGCAATGTAAAGATCGCGCTTGCCGGGAACTTTGAAGATGTGCGAAATCTGCGAATGAAACGAAGTCCGGCTGGCATCCGAAACATGCGGATCGCCGATCACCTCGAACGGACCGTGCCACGAATCCGCAATCGCCGTTTCCGAGGGGTTCGGATAGAAACTTGTCGTGCCTGAAGTAATCAGGTAATGATGACCGTTCCGCTCGAAATGCGCCGGGGCTTCGCGGACGTACGGAGGAGAGATGCGCGGGAAGTGCACCGAGTACACGCCTGAAACATCCGTGTAGTCCTCCGTCAGTTCCGCGCAGATCAGCTCTTTGTGCGGGCGGTTGAAATAGCAGAATCCGCGCCCGTCCACTGACTGAACAAGGTCGAAATCGCCGAACGGCATATCCAGCGGACGGAACGAAGGACGCACCACGCGGTAGGGGCCGGTGAACGCATCCGCAACCAGCACGGTGGCGCACTGGCTGTGACAGCCGTCAAACCAGCAGACATATTTTCCCGTCGCCGGGTTCCGCAGAATATGCGGACGATCCAGCATGTTTTTCGGGGAAAGCGTGGCGTTCTCATCCGTCAGATCCGGCGGAATCAGCGAGCCCATGTCCTCCCAGTTGTAAAGGTCGGTCGAGCGGTAGCACCGCACGCCCCAGTGCCAGTATTTCATGTCACCGGTCGTGCGGCTTTTATCCAGACCGTACCAGTAGTAGACGCCGTTTTCAAAGAACAGGCGCGGCATGTGCGCCTGAATCGGTTTTCCATCGGTATCAAGCCAAAGCCCGCCCGGATGAATCGCGTTGTATCGGATTCTGTTCATATTCTCCTTACCACAGAAAATCCGGCTCTCCGCCGTCGGCCTCGAACCAGTCGAAACGCCGTTCTTTTCCGTTGATGCGCCAGAGCTCGGGACAGGTGTTCTCCTGCCAGTCGAGCGGTTCGGCGTTGATTTTTCCTTTGGAAGCGATTGCAAGAAGACGCTTCAGTTCTTCGTTTTCCTCCGCACTCAGAATACCCGGCTTCGGCGAGAGGAAGAGCGAACTTCCGCTTTCCGCGACAAGTTCCGCCCACTGCTGATTCCATTTCCACGGAATCTCTCCGGAAATGCCCACGCAGTCGGCATCCATCTCAAAGAACGTCCGGTGCTGAGCTCCGCGGAAGGCGACCGTGTTGACGCCCATCTTGCGGGTGCGGTCCCAGTACCAGCCCGACGTGTCGTCGCCCGTGCGGGAAAGTTCCTGCAGACCTGCGGCGAGATGCCCGATCGTGTTGCATCCCATGATGAGGACCGGACCGGCGGCCTTGCGGATCGTGCGGAAGAGATCCGTCAGGATTTCCGCCGTCGTGCGGGTCTGATCGTAGAAGGTCCAGCCGTTTTCGCACGGCCACGGGTGCATGTCGAACGCATAGCGCCCCGCGACATCGTAGGTCGTGAAGTCGTGCTTGATGAGCTCAAAGCCCCATTCGCGCAGACGCGTCACGTCCTTCGTGACGATTTCCAGAACTTCGGGATGCGAGGGGTCGAGCGTGTACGGCATGTCCCGCAGAAAGCATTCGCGTTTCAGCGAGGGATCGTTGAGGAAGAGCGGACGGTACCAGATGCCGGGGCGGACGCCGTATGCCTTCATCTTTTCCGCAAGATGCGGCATATCCGGGAAGTTGACGTTTCCGCAATCCCACGGACCGAAGTTGTTGTGATCCTTCAGACGCAGTTTCTGCCAGCCGTCGTCCATGACCATGAACGGACGGTTTTCGAGTCCGGCGGTCAGCTCGGCGAGGTAGCGGCAGTCTTCCAGAACGCTCGCTTCGGTGATATTGCCGTAAGCGTAATACCAGTTGTTGCTGCCGTAGACCGGAGCGGCGGGGAAAATCGGATCCGGACAGAGCTGCGCGCAGAACTTCCGTGTCGCGGCATAGGCGCTGATGCCGGAATAAAGCTCGCTCGCGACTTCCGCGACGGCGAGAGTGCGTCCGTTCAGCAGCACGCCGCGTCCGCCGGAACGGAGGTCGCACCAGAGAGTGATCCCGTCGGGGTCGGCGGTCCATGCGGCGAAACAGCGGGGACGGACCTTGACTCCGCACGCGGCAACCGTGGAATCGGGAAGCTGGGCGAAGAAGTACCACGGCATCATGCGGGAAGGCTCGAAGCCGCGCCAGGCGGCGTCTCCGTAAGTCCGTTCCCATGCATCGCCGCAGAAACGTGTTCCGGCGGGAAGTTCGTGCTGCCAGCGCACGCGCAGAAAGCAGAGCGGAACAGATCCGGCGGAAACTTCAATTTTTCCGTTTTCAAATGCAACGGACGCGCCGTCTCCGGGCGTCATGCGCCGTCTTTCCGAATAAAGCGTAATGGAATCCGGCGTTTCCTGTAAAAATGACATGATGATTTCTCCTTTGCGGCGGCAGAGCCGCTTGATTCGGGCCTTTTTTATTTTTCAGCGTATTTCCGTAAGATACTTCTCCCCGCTGAAATAGCAAGCGGGGGGAAAGTTTTTTCGGAAATATTTTGAAACGTCACTCCCCGATCGTACGGAAGAATCTGCGGATTCTGGTATTCTCGCCGTGAAGCGTGAAATCGACCAGTTCATCCAGCTTTGCAGTCGCCATGCCGATGCAGGTATCCGCGCAGCCGTAATACATCCGAACCGTGTTGCCGTCCTCTTCCACAAGCGCGTTCGCTGTGAACACGACGTTGGAACAGCGACCGGAAAGTTCGTAAGAATGCTCCGGCCACATCACGGGAAGCTCCGCCCGCGCAATGATCTTCGAGGGATCGTTCAAGTCCAGCAGAACCGTGCCGAGACGGTAGATATAATCGTTGCAGGAGCTGTTGTCGACTCCGTGGTAGATTTCCAGCCAGCCGGCCGGCGTTTTGATGGGAACCGCGCCCGCGCCGATCTTGAGGGAATCCCAACAGCCCTGACGCGGCTGCATGAGGTCGACCGTGGCGTTCCAGTGGATGAGGTCGTCGGAATAGGAAACGCACATTCCCGCCTGTTCCTCGATGTTTTTCGGCATCGGACGGTCGAAGCGGACATACCGTCCGTTGATTTTTTCGGGGAAGAGCGCGCCGTTGCGGAATTCGTATCCCATATCCGCCTGATGAATCCGCTCGAAATGAACGAAATCGGTGGTTTTGACCAGACCGAGCGCAACGCCGCGCTCAACCGTCATGCTGCAGTACATGAGATAATAGACGCCTTCGATCTCCGTGACGCGGATGTCGAAAACGCAGGTTTCATGATAACGGTGCGCCGGCCAGTCGATCGGTTCCGGATCGGGCGTGAAATGAATGCCGTCGCGACTGCGCGCAATCCAGAAAACAATCGGGGTCGAAGTTGTCGCAGCGTCCACGAGCAGCAGATATTCGCCGTTGAACTTTATCGCGCCCGGATTCATCACATACATGATGTCCGAGGGGAACTGCGAAGCGGTCAAAACGGGGTTGCCCGCGTATTTTTCAAAAATCAGCTTTCTCATAAAGGTTCCTTTCAAAGTTCGATTTCCACCCGGTTTTCCGGCGGAAGCGGAATGCTGAACGCATCCGTCGCATAGGTGCGTTCCGGAAGAACGATCAGAACGTTCAGCGGTTTGTCATTCAGCGAATACGCCGCATGATGCCACACGCCCGGACGAACAGAAACAACCGTTCCGCGGGGAACGAAAAACGCTTCCGCACAATCGGCGGGGAACTCTTTGTCCGGAGTCGCCGGGGCAAACCAGAGAACCGCGTCGCCGTCAAGCGGAATTGCGACTTCGCAGGTGTGGTTGTGGTATTCCGCATCCGTAATCACAAACGGACGCGGAAGCACGCGGCAGGTGGAATACGACGGAATCCCGCCGCCGAGATCCTGCTGAAGCAGGTCGCGGAAGAAGACGCTCTCCGCGTCTTTCGGTCCGGCGGCCTCTTCCGCCAGCGGGTCGATCAGCGGAGCGAATGTTCCGTAACGGTGAAAATTTTCGTGTGTCAGTTTCTGGACTTTGATCTTCCGCATGTTCACACCCGTTTCAGCTGAACGTTCTTTTCATAATCGCGGATGACGGCAAGCATATCGTTGCCGACGGGCACGCCGTTCTTGAGGCAGAAGAAGTCGAAAACAGCCTGCCAGGGCATCGCCTTGAGCTCTTCGGTGACGGCGAGACGGCCGGTGTAATCGCCAGAGAGCTCCATGTCGCGGAGCTGTGCAAACGGTTCAAGCATCGCTTTGCAGAGCGCTTTCTGGATGTTGCGGTAGCCGATTGCCCACGCGGCAAGACGGTTGATCGTGGCGTCGAAATAATCCATGCCGATATGAATTCTGGAAACGTCGTTGCGGATCGTTTCGTTCGCAATGTACTGAAGCTCGTCGTCGAAAATCACCACATGGTCGGAGTCCCAGCGGATCGGACGGCTGATGTGCAGCAGCATTTCGGGGAAGAAGAGGAGGATGGAGCTGATCTTGTCGCTGATCTGCTCGGTCGGATGAAAGTGTCCGGAGTCGATGGTCAGCATGAGATTGTGCTCTTTTGCATAGCTCATGTAGAACTCGTGGCTGCCGACGGTGCAGCTTTCCATTCCGATTCCGAACAGTTTGCACTCCACGGAATCGAGCAGATTCTTTTTGGAATATTCGACGGCGAAAATCTGATCCAGCGAATCTTTCAGGCGGGCGCGGGCGCCGCGGCGGTCAACCGGAATGTCCTTGAATCCGTCGGGAATCCAGGTGTTCATGACGCAGGGGGTGCCGAGTTCGCGTCCGAAGTTGTCACAGATGACGCGGCAGGCTTTCGCATGATCGATCCAGAACTTGCGGACTTCATCGTTCGGGGAAGAGAGGGTGAATCCCTCCGCCGCCATCGGATGCGCAAAAAACGTCGGGTTGAAATCGAGTCCGATTCCGCGCTCTTTCGCCCATGCGGTCCAGTTTGCAAAGTGTTCCGGCTTGATTTCGCGGCGGTCAACCGGATGATCCGCTTCAAGGTAGATTGCATGAAGAGCGAAGCGGAGTTTTCCGCCGACGAGCTCCATAAGTTTATCGACGTCCTGACGGAGTTCATCCGCGGTGCGCGCCTTGCCGGGATAGTTGCCCGTCGCAAGAATTCCGCCTCCGGCGGCTCCATCGCGCTTTTCATAACCGCCGATGTCGTCGCCCTGCCAGCACTGGACGGAAATCGGAATCCTGGCGAGTTTTTCAATGACCGCATCCGCATCGACGCCGAATGCCTGATAGCGTTCCTTTGCAAGTTCATATGCCTTGCAGACAAGAGAATCCTGTGTCATAACTGTTTTTTCCTTTTTTTTGGAACAGCAGTTGCAACTGTTGCAATACACTGTTTCTGTTAATCTACCGTCATTGCGCGGATTGTCAAGAGGATTTCGGAAAAATCTTCCGAAAATCTGCGCAAACGGACATGAGAGTTTCTCTTCCGGTCAGAGCTGAATTTCCTGAATATCCGGTTCGTATCTGGAAATGGTGAGCGAACGCTCAAACGTTCCGGCGTCGGTTCTTATGACGACATCGTAGTCGCCGCAGAAACCGTAGAGCTTGTTCCGTCCTTCGCGTTCATATTCGAGCGTTTCGTCCGTGGTCCATTCATGATGAATCAGATCGTAGAGGACTTTGTACGAAGGCTTTTCGGTCATATCGTTGTTGAGCAGACCGCCGAGATAACGGTTTTCCCCCTGATTGTTGTTGATTGCATCCGGAGCCTGATACGCGGTGTTGTCGACCATGTTCCACCAGGTGATTGCGCTCATCGCGGGATGGCTGAACCAGAGACGGTACATTTTTTCCGCGACGAGAGCCTGATACGCGAAGCCGTCGCCCAGCAGATCCTCCGCCGGAATCGTAATTTCCGAAACGTTCAGCGGCAGTCCGAGCGAACCATAAAGATCCATATGCGCATAGATATGCGCAGGATCAAGCATCTGACCCGCCCAGTCGACCAGCGTTTCAATTTTGCCGTAAAACGCAATGTGGTACTGCAAGCCGAGTCCGCGCACCGGAAGTCCGAGATCAAGCAGACGGCGGACATGCAGGTAGAGCGGCGTATAGCTGTTGTGGTAGTTGTTCCAGCTCATCCACGGGCCTTCGTTGTAAATCAGTTCCGTGGAAGCGGGGAAATATTTTCCGGCAAGCTGAAAGAGTTTTTCAATGTGATGCTCCGGAACATTCCCCTGCTTGTAGATTTCATGGAAAACAGAATCGAGCTGAAGTCCTTCATTGTAGACGTCAAACCAGTGGATTTTGTCCGCATAGCGCTCTGCGATTCCGGCGATATGCCGCTCATATTCGTCCAGCAGGCGGAACTGGTTGCGCGGCAGCCACTCCGGCATCAGAGTGTGCCAGACCATCGGGTGTCCTTTGGCATAAAGATTATGCGTTTCGCAGAACTCGACGACTTCATCCGCCGGGGGACGGCGGTAGATGTACGGGCTTCCCTTCTCCTGGCGGAATGTGCCGCGCTCCGGTTCATACGCGTCCCAGTAGAACGGAACAACCGCCTGGTTGAACAGCCGGGTGAACTTTTCTATATAGACTTCGTTCTTCCACGCCTCTTCGCCGCGGAACTGGTTCAGCATGAAGGCATTTGCCCCGAACCGGAATTCATGTCTGCGGAGTTTGTAATGAATCGACGCCCGTTCGACCGGTTTGCCGTCCGGAGCGACAATCATGAGTTTCAGAGCCCGCTTGCGCGCGGTCTCGGTAGAACACCGGACGCGCGCATCGAATTCAGGGGAATATGCCAGAAGTTTGGACAAAGTTTTCTGTCCGGCTTCGGAAAATGCAGCCATTTCAACACTCCTTATTTTTCTGTTACGAGTTCAAAGAACGGCGTGGGGCCGTGTTTCAGTTTTGCCATGTCGAACGCAAGTCTCCATCCATCCGCCGTGCGCACGAGCGGAATTTCCTCCATCCGCTCGCCCGTCAGGCTCAGTGCATAGCAGCGCAGAGCTTCCGCACGTTTGATCAGCAGATCGTATTCGCCGCACTGGTAGAGAATCGGAAGCGTACCGATGACGCGCAGGTAGACGCCGGTCGGATCGTGCTGCATGTTCGTATTCGCAATGCGCGTGGAAAGCACCAGCACCATGCGTGCGGATTCGGTCAGAACTTTGTTGTCCACGGACGCGAGCCCGATCAGCGAATTGACGCTGTTCTTTTTGATGTCGAGCGTATTGAGCTTTTCTGTGGAACCGGCCGTCAGCGCGGCTGCTTCACTCTTCGGGGTGATGACCGTCATTTTCTTCTCTTTTGCAAAGAGGGTGATTTCACCGGTTTCGCTCTGGTAAATCTCCTTTGCAAGGTCGGTGCGGTTGTCTTTGCTCAGAATACCGCGTTCCCGCATGGTTTTGACCAGCGCTTCAAGCGAGGAATCTGTGGCGGCAGTCTCTTTTGCCTGCGCGAACCATCCGTGCCAGACAATCTCTCCGGTTCCGGCGGGGGAGAAAACCAGATCCGGCTTCCGCGGCTCCGGGACACGGCCGCAACGCGGCAGATCGGTGAACATCGTCGCGACATTCGTCAGCAGCCCGATGCGGCTCTGCGTCGGTGCGAGCGCGTATGCGCTGTTGCCGATGCTGAAAACATATTTTTTGTTCAGAGCGACCGCGGCTTTATGTTTTGCCGGGGCGACGTCGCGCCGCAGGAAAAAGAGCGCGGAGAGGAATTCCCCGGAACGGAGAACCGGATTGTTCGCGGCATGAAACGAACTCGCCCGGCGGTCGTTTTTCAACATAACCGCCCCCGCATGAATCGCCAGGGAATCCCAGTCGTTCAGCGCGGCGTAGGCGTCGAGCGCAAGCGGTTTTTCATACTGATACGGATTCCGGAAAACGTAGTTGTGTTCGTTGAAGAAGAAGGGGCGCCCGTACATGCGTCCGCCGTAGGGATAGCGGAACAGGCTTGCTCCGTTCGCAATGGAACTGGACTGCTCCACAACCGCACCCGGCTGCTCGCCGCCGTCGGGATGACAGTGGTAGCCGTGGGCGTCGACAATCTGCACGCTCTCCCAGGAAACCGCAGCGCAGCGCAGCGCGGGCATCGGACACTGAAGCGTCAGTCCCGTGTAGCCGGCGTCTTTCATTGCCTTGTCGCAGAAACGGTAAGTCTCCTTCAGCGACTCATACCAGAACTCGTCGTAATCGACGCGCAGCTGAGAACGGTCCCAGAAAACCGGAAGCGGCGGATCCGCGAGAACCGCGGCGGAATGCGGATTCTTCTCTTTCGGGAGCGCGGCGTATTTTTTATTGAGGAATTCGCGCCATTTCCGTTTCAGGAAGCGGAAATCCTCCGGATACGCCTGTTCCATCCGTCCTGCATATTCAATGCCAAGTCCGAGTTCGTTGTAGTATTCGACCGCGACAAAGACGGGGTCGTCCTTCCACGCCAGACCGGTGTAGGGATTCACATGATTGAGAATCATCCGGCTGGTTTCCGCAAAACGGGCGCGAAGCTTCGGTTCGCCGATGATGAACAGAACCTTGTTCGCCATCCGTTTTTCCGCAACCTGAAACCAGTCGCGCTCCGAGGAGAAGAGCCAGAAGGCAAAGAGATTGAGCTGCAGATAGACTCCCTGCCGTTTCATTTCATAAACCATGCGGTCCCAGCGGTCCACATATTTCGGAAGCGGCTTGCGGTCCTCCGTGGAAAACGCCATGATCCAGCCGTCGAATCCGTGCATGCGGAACAGATTGTATCCCTGTGCGCGGATGGCGCGCGCGTATTCCGGAGCCAGACGTTCGAACTCCTCGTCGTTCGAAGTCCGCCAGACTTTTTCATCCGCTTCGGAGCTGAATCCGAAGAAACGCTGCGGATTCGGATTCTGTTCAAACACGATCTTGCC
Source organism: uncultured bacterium (assembly GCA_900549415.1). Lineage (GTDB taxonomy): Bacteria > Verrucomicrobiota > Lentisphaeria > Victivallales > UBA1829 > UBA1829. Next base: position 14,389 of record URNX01000037.1, on the reverse strand, counting down.
TTCGGCGGAGAGCACCGCGTGTCCGTATTTTCCCGCGGGGGCGTCGACAAGCCCGGAGAGGTCGAGCGCGCTTCCCGCCTTCACGGCCAGCTCATCGGTGTTGATCGCGCGGTATCCCTCTTTTTCCGTAAACACCTGCGGTTTCGGCGGAGGCTGAACGGCGCCCCAGTACAGACGCCATCCCTCCGCACCGGCGATGACTTTCACCGAAAGCAGATTTTTCCCTTTTTTGACCGGGAGAAACACAAAATGGTTCGCGGGAGAAACAGGCTTCTTCGCATTGCCGTCCGCCAAAGTCGAATAAACAAGTTTTCCGTTCAGCGAAATTTCCATCCACCAGTCTGCCCCGAAACCGACGGGAACCAGGCGGTCTGCAGGCGCTTCGAACTCATTGTAGAGCACAGCCGTATCGCGGAAACGCTTGCGGCTCGCCCCCGCCTCCAGACGGAGATTGATAAGATTGCTGTCAATTTTCGAGCTCTTTTTCAGAGTGAACGGCTTCACCGCTTTCTTTTCGATTCCGGGCAGAGCGGCGGGAATCGCTCCCGTTGCGTTCACATCTGGATCGACCAGACCGAAAACAGTCCATTTTGCGGAAAACGGCGGTTTTGCAAGCTCAATTTCATTGAGGTCAACAAGAAGAAGTTCGGAAAACGTCACTTTTCCGTCCAGCTCGCCAATGTAGAACGAAAGCACCGGCGGATCGGCAGGATCTTTGTCTTCCTCTCCCGGAACGATTTCCACAAACAGTTTCTGCACGCCCTTTGTAACCGTTATCTGTTTGAAAAGACCGAGGTTTTTCGGTTTGTTGCGCAGACGGTAGGAGAGAACGATCGGACGTGTCTGCTGTTTTTCGCACTCGACCGTGAAATAGTAGCGGTAGGAATGTCCCACTTGCAACCCTCGCTGAACCTGCTGCAGCTTCAATGAGCCGGCGTCGGAACTCTTTGTGATATTCAGTTCAAGATTTCCGTTCACAGCCTTCGCGGTTCCGTTCTTCCCGAAAAATTCCCATCCGGTCATTTCCGGTGAAAAACCGGGATGTTCCAGCAGATTCCGGATCTCTCCGGCATCTGTGAATAATACCACTGCCGACATCAGCAGTGCAGCGACTGTTTTTTTCATGATACCTCCTTCTGGATTCGGTTTGCCGGAAATATACTCTCCGCCATTTTTAAAAGCAAACCTTTTTTGTGCCATTGATGTATTGATTCATGCCAATTTTATAAACAAATCTTTCATTGCGCAATTGACTTTCCGTTTTGCGGCTGTATCTTACCAGTGCAACGACAAGGAGAAAAAATGTTTCATGAACTGCTGCATCTCTCGACACTCCCCCGGCGGATCGCTTTCCCGTTCCCGCTCGCGATTTTTTCCTGTTCCGAAGGACTCGCCGCCGGACATGTTGTGCGCAGACTTGAGAGCGAACTGGAATTCTGCTTCCGTCTGGGCTCCACCGAAAAGGAGGCGGAAGACTGCATCGACGACCATGTCTACCGCACCGGGTTCCCGTTTCTCCTGATCCGCAAACCCGACATCCTGCACAAACACCGGATCAACGGCGTCCGAGAAGCGCTCTCCCTCTACTACAGCGGCGGCCTGATGGAAAAATTCGAAAGCATCGGCTTTGATCTCACCCTCCCCGGCCGCCCCTTCGTCCGGACGGCGGAAATCGACGGTTTGGTCTCTCAGATGCGCGGGCTGAGCGGCATCATTGAGCTTCCCGGAATCGTGGAAAAGATGGATCTCCTGGCTTTCCAGCTTCTAGAGACCGTTTTTCTGCAGGTGCAGGCGGGCGGTATCGGCTCCGTCAGCAGCGAAGAGGAGCGCGTGCGCCGGATAGCCTCCTATTTCCAGCTCCATTTTTCTGAAAAGATTGAACTCGATCTTCTGCTGCGCCGGTTCGGGATCTCGCGCCGCAGCTTTTTCCGCCACTGGCAGGAGTTCTACCCAGAACCGCCCGCCCGGTACATCCGGAACCTGCGCTTCAGCGAAGCAGTCCGCCAGCTGAGCAGTCTCACGCTCCCGACCGAGACAATCATCCGTCAATGCGGTTTTTCCGACCGGACACTCTTCTACCGCATGTTCCGCCTCCGCTTCGGGATGACTCCCGCCGAATACCGCATATCAAAACACAACACCCCCTCCCGGAACTGATTCATCATCTGTATGGATATGTGCCTGATACGGAAAAGCTGGCATCCGTTTTCATCTCCTGTTTTTTTCTCTCCGCGACCTCCTGGGCAGCGCATTTCTGAAAGTCTGCTGTTTCAGAAGAAAAAGAGTCAGAAAAAACTCCGGAATCTTACTTTTATACCAGATAAATCCGTTTTATACAATTGCCTTTTTACAAAAAAGGTGATATAGAAAAACATTGACTTTTTCATGAATCAAACAAAAGGAGGATCATCATGAATGTCTTCTCTCTCACCAAAGGTCTGCTGGCTGGAGCCGCACTTTTCACCCTCGCTGCAGTTGAAGCGGCAGAACAGGCGCCGCAAGTACTGTTCGACAAAAATCAGGGAGCGGTAACCGTTTACCATGCATTTGAAAATCCGACATGGGGCGCGGCGTTCCGGGTTCAGCACTACGACGCCGGATACAAGCCGATGAAAGGGTTCGTCTTTGACGGCGCTGAAATGGAAGGCCGTCTCACAACAGCAGACGACTCCCGCGTTCCCGTGAAAATTCAGTACACACAGAAATCTCCGGATGCCGTCCATGCAAAACTCACCGTTGAAACGGAGGAACCGTTCTCCACAGGCCGCCTGATGTACGAACAGTTCATGCGTTTTATTCCCGGCGTCGGCGTCAAAGTCACGGTCAACGGCAAAGAATTCGATTACAGCAAACCGTTTGACTCCGGCAAGCCGTATCAGATTGTCATTCCCGCCCTGCCCGACAACGGCGTCACAACCGTTGTTGTCGATGCTCCGAAAGCGAGCTGGACTCTCACCGGAAAATTTGCGGTCATTCTGCAGGATCTCCGCAACTGGAAGTCCGATGCGCTTCAGCTCCGTCTGATGTTCACACCCTACAGCGGACAGCTCACAAAGAGTTCTCTTGAGTTCGATCTTGTCCTCAAGAAAAAATAATATATTCCGTCAAGAAAAGAACGCGGCTTCCGAAGCAAAAATTCGGAAGCCGCGTTCTTCTTATATTTAATAAGGAATCTGTTACAGTTCAATCCGGCGGCCGCCGTTCAAGGCGGACTGCTCTTCCGCAAGAGCGATGCGGATGGAATCCCTCGTGCTTTCCGGCGAACAGATTTCCGGCTCAAGATTCTCCTGAACACAGCGGGCAAAGTAGTCAATTTCCGTCCAGTAACCGTTTGCCCCTTCGGGCTTGACGAGCTCAAACGGAGTCTCCGGATACGCAATCTTCACACCGCTGCCGTCAACTTCGACCGTTGCTTTCTCAAAAACGGCTGTCGAGCTGAACGACCAGCCGGGGCGGCACCAGCTGGCTTCTCCCGTAACGAGCGCACCATCGGCGTACTCGTAGAACGAAACCATCTCGTCGATACCGCCCGAAGGACGCGTAATACCGCGCGTCGTCACCGCGTCCGGCACGCCGAGGATGTAATGCACCGTGTCAGTATCATGCAGATGCAAATCCAGGAGAGCTCCGCCACTGCATTTCGCATCGCGGTACCAGCCGTTGCGTCCTATCGGAGCGGCGCTGTTGCGGCAGAGCGAAAGGCTCAGCAGTTTGCCGTATTTGCCCGAAAGCACCGCCTCGCGCAGCATCCGGTACGACGGTTCGAAGCGGAGACACTGCGCAATCATCAGCTTGCGTCCGGTGCGCTTTGCGGTTGCGATCATCTCATCGGCAAGCGCAACCGTCCGCGCCATCGGCTTTTCACAGAGAACATGGAAACCGTCGTTCATCGCCCGGATCGCATACTCCGCATGGAGATGCCCGGGAAGACAGATGTCAACGATATCCGGTTTTTCATTCCGCACAAGCTCCTCGTAAGAGAGATAGTGCGGAAGCGCCGAGAGGTCGGCTTTTCCGCTGTTTCCGAGATTGATTTCGGAGGAATCGTTCGCAAACGCCTCCGGAGCGGAATCGCAAATTGCCATCAGCTCGCAGCGCGGCTGAGTCTGATACTGCGTTGCGTGGAAATGTCCCATTCCGCCGTAACCGAGCAGAGCGACTTTCAGTTTTTCCATTTGATTCACCCGATTTTGTTTTTGAGGAAGTCGTAAGCGAGACGGATATCGCCTTCCGGATCATCGCCGCATTCGCGCTCGATGGTCAGGAATCCGTTGAATCCGGCTTTGCGGAGCGCGACAAGATAGGCGTCCCAGGGGACCTGTCCCTGACCGAGCGGAACCTCTTTATATTCCGCCGGGCGTTCCGCGAAAACGCGTTTCGTTCCGTCCGGATTGCACATTCCGTACATTGCCTTCGCGGAACCGGGATAGAGGTTGACACCGTCTTTCGCGTGGGTGTGGACGATGTATTTCCCGAGCACTTCCACCGCGTGAACCGGATCGACACAGGAGACCATGCGCAGGTTCGCGGGGTCGAGGTTCACTCCGAGACCTTCGGAACCGACGTCCTCGATGAAGGCGCGGAGCACTTCCGGCTGCTCCGGTCCGGTCTCGATTGCAAACGTCACGCCGAATTTTGCGGAATGTTCCGCGGCGTGACGGATGGATTTTTTCATCAGCGGCCAGACCGGATCGTTCTTGTCTTCCGGAACAACGCCGATGTGGGTTGTGATGACGCGGGTTCCGAGTTTCACCGCGATATCGGCGAAGCGGCAGAGGATTTCCGCGCGCACCATGCATTCGGCTTCAATGTGGAAGGGATCGCCGCCGAGGTCGCCGCAGACGGCGGAAATCTCAAGACCTTTTTCCGCGCACTGTTTCCGGATGGATTCCAGTTCAGAATCCGAATATTTCAGCCAGTCCATCCACAAGCCGAGCTGAATACCCTGAAGGCCCATTTTCGAGTAGACTTCCAGCGTTTCGCCCAGCGGCTTCTTCAGAGAATTTGCGAGAGCTCCGATTTTCATGAAAAGTTTCCTTTTTCTGATTTCCGTTTGTTGAAAAATTGCCCGTCTGGTGTTACTGTACACCGTGAACAAAAAAAGCAAATGGATAAAAACCGCATGAATGATGACAAAAAAACGAGCTGTTTTGTTTTCGAGAAACCGGATGTTCCGATGCCGGAAATCAACCGTCAGTACGGATTGTGGCTGTTCCGCGGCGGCAGCAGCCTGGTTTCCCCCGAAGATTCGTATCAGCGTTCCACAGTGCGGATTTTTGAATTCTATTCCATCTCGCACCTTTTCCGCGGACACGGCAAGCTGTGGCTGGAAAACGGATTCGAGACGGAAATGCGCACCGGCGACTGCGTCATCATCACTCCCGGCACGCGCAACATCTACGGCGGCTTCCACGATGTTTATGAAGAGGATACGATCAATTTTCTCGGTCCGGTCGCGGACATGCTCATGCGCGCCGGCGTGATTTCCAACGGAATTTTTCCGTTCGGAAACGTCCGCCGCCTCCTGCCGCTCATGGAACTGCTGCGCGACCCGGCGGCGAATTCTCAGATTCAGGCGAATATCGAATTCCAGAAACTGCTTGTCGACCTGTATCTTGCGAAGTGTTCGCGCAGGGAGGAGGATTATCCGCTTCTGGAGCGCCTTCTCATCGAACTGAAGGAGAACCCGCGACGCTGGTGGACGGTCCGCGAAATGGCGGAAATGTGCAATCTGAGCGACGACCAGCTCCGCCGCATTTTTCTTCGCCGCACCGGAGTCGCCCCGAAACTTTATGCCGACCGCCTGAAACTGAATCAGGCGGCCTCGCTGCTCACGGATTCCGAAAAGAGTGTTGCGGAGATCGCCGCGGAGTTCGGCTACATGGATCAATATCATTTTTCGCGCCGCTTCAAAGCCGTCATGGGCATGTCCCCGACACGCTACCGCATTCAGGCAAAAACGCGCTGAAAGCCGGGAGTCTCCTGTTAGTCACGTCTTATTTTACGCACAAAACAGGCGGAAAGCGGGAAAATCCGTTTTTCAATCTTGAAAAGAGTGAAAATTATGATAGATTATGCAGTTACGAACATACAATAATCAGGGAGGTTTATTTATGTTGTCAGAGTTCTCCTATCTGGAAGAGATAGGACACGAAAAAGGAGATCTGATCAAGGGTCTTCAGTTGATTCAGCAGAAGGAAGGATATGTTTCAGACGACGCCGTGCGCGCAGTCGCCGAAAACTTCGGGATGTCCCCCGCTGAAGTCGAAGGCGTACTTACATTCTACGCCCAGTTCAAACGCGTCAAACCCGGAAGATTCCAGATCAGCAGCTGCGACGGAACCGCATGTCACATCAAAGGTTCCCCGCTCATTCAGCAGTGGATCACAGCCGAACTCGGTATAAAAGACGGCGAAACGGACAAAGAGGGAAGATTCTCTCTCCAGACCGTCGCCTGCCTCGGCTGCTGCAGTCTCGCCCCCGTCATGGCCATCAACGGCCGCGTGTACGGCAAGCTGGACCGCAAAAATCTCGTCAAAATCCTGAATGAATACAGAAAAATGGACTGATCAACATGGCTCAGATCAAACGCATCAAAGTCGGAGTCGCATCCTGCGGACTCGCCGCCGGAGCCGGGGAAGTCCTCGAGGCTCTTAAACGAAACGCGGGCGAAATCCCCGTCGTCGGAGTCGGCTGCATCGGTCACTGCTACACCGAACCGATCGTCGAAGTTGAAACCGACAACGGCTCCGTCTTCTACTCCTCCGTCAAAGGAACCGACGCAGCAGCAAAAGACATCCTCGCTCTCTCCGAAAACGGACGCTTCACAGTTCCCGAAAAACGCGCTCAGAAAGAGGCGCTCTATGTGACCCGTCTCGCCGGACGCATCGTCCCCTGCGACATTGAAGAATACAAGGCAAACGGCGGTTTCGACGCTCTCAAAAAAGCCACCGCAATGAAGCCCTCCGAAGTTGTCGACGCCATCAAACAGGCCGGACTCCGCGGACGCGGAGGCGGCGGCTTCCCCACCGGAATGAAGTGGTCCTTCCTCGCCGCAAAGCAGGTCCCCGAAAAGGTCCTCATCATGAACGCCGACGAAGGCGACCCGGGCGCATTCATGGACCGCTCCATGATGGAAAGCGTCCCGTTCCAGGTTCTCGAAGGCATGCTCATCGGAGCCTACGCGACCGGCGCGACCAAGCTCTTCATCTACTGCCGCGCAGAATACCCGCTCGCCATCAAGCACCTCAAGATTGCAATCAAGGCGATTCAGGAAGCCGGACTCGACAAGCTGCCCGGACGCGAAAAAGCTCTCGAAATCAAGATCAAAGAGGGTGCGGGCGCATTCGTCTGCGGCGAAGAGACTTCGATGATCGCTTCGCTCGAAGGCAAGCGCGGAACTCCGCGTTTCCGTCCTCCGTTCCCGACAGACAGCGGCTGGAACGGCCTGCCGACCGCAATCAACAACGTCGAAACGTTCGCGAACATCGCTCCGCTGCTCAACATGGGTGCGGATAAATTCGCCGCAATCGGCTCCGAAAAGAGCAAAGGCACCAAGATCTTCGCTCTCGCCGGCGACCTCAAGTTCCCCGGACTGACCGAAGTCCCGATGGGCGTCACCCTCGCGGAAATCGTCTACGACATCGGCGGCGCCGAACCCGGATCCGTCAAGGCCGTTCAGACCGGCGGACCTTCCGGCGGCTGCATCCCGGCGGACAAGTTCGACGTCAAAGTCGACTACGACTCCCTCAAGGAGCTCGGCGCAATCATGGGTTCCGGCGGACTCATCGTCATCGGCAACAACCGCTGCATGGTCGAAACCGCCCGCTACTTCCTTTCGTTCACGCACCGTGAATCCTGCGGCAAGTGCACCTTCTGCCGCGTCGGAACCACGCGCATGTACGAAACCCTCGAACGCATCACCGCCGGAAACGGCACGGAAGAGGACATTGCGTTCCTTGAGGATCTCGGTCCGAAAATCCGCAAGGGCGCGCTCTGCGGACTCGGTCAGACGGCGCCGAACCCCGCCCTCTCCACGATCCGCTACTTCCGCAACGAATACGAGGCTCATGTCAAGAACAAAGTATGTCCCTCGCTTGTCTGTTCCACCCTCGTCGACCTTCAGCTTGACCAGAGCAAGTGCGTCAAGTGCAGACTCTGCATCAAAAACTGTCCGGCGGCGACCATCACCAATGACTTCGTCATCGACAACGCCAAGTGCCTCAAGTGCAACTCCTGTCTGGAGATGTGCCCGAAGAAGGCCATCAAGCGCGTTCCCCGCGGCGAAGGTTTCAATTCCAACAACAAGTGAACGGAGTATTTGCAATGCCTGACATCAACTTCATCATAGACGGCAAGCCGCAGACCGCGGCGCCCGGAGAGACCATTCTCTCCGTAGCCAGAAGAATGGGTCTGGATATTCCGACCCTTTGTTACAATCAGAAGATCTCCCGCACGACCTCCTGCTTCGTCTGCGTGGTCAAAGATCTCAAAACCGGACGCTTCCTCCCCTCCTGCTCGGCCTGTCCGAGCGAGGGACAGCAGATCGACGCCTCCTCCGAAGAGGTTCAGGACATGCGCCGCACCGCGCTGAACCTGCTCCTCTCCGAGCACACCGGCGACTGCGAAGCTCCCTGCACCATGGCGTGCCCCGCACACGCTTCCGTCGAGGAATATGTCCGCGAAGGACGCAAGGGCAACTTCCTCGAATCCCTGAAGATCATCAAGAAGCGCATTCCCCTGCCGATGTCCGTCGGACGCGTCTGCCCGCGCTTCTGCGAGAAGGACTGCCGCAAGAACATCTTCGGCGCGGCTGTCTCCATCAACGACTTCAAGCGTCTCGCCGCTGATCTGCACTACGACACCTACATGGAAGAGCTTCCCGCGCTGAACGGCAAGAAGGTCGCCATCGTCGGCGCCGGCCCCGCCGGATTCGCCGCCGCATACGACCTGCGTCTCGCCGGAGTTGCCGTCACCATGTTCGACAAGCAGCCGGAAGCGGGCGGAATGCTCCGTTACGGCATCCCCGAATTCCGTCTCCCCAAAGACACCCTCCGCCGCGAACTCGAACACTTCAAGAAGATGGGCGTCACCTGGGAATGCGGACGCGAACTCGGGAAGAACCTCTCCCTCGATGAACTCAAGAAAAGCTACGACGCCGTAATCATCGCAGTCGGTTCCTGGCAGGCAAGCGCCATGCGCATCGAAGGCGACGAACTCGCCGAAATGGGCATCGACTGGCTCGGCGCGATCGCGGACAAGAACTGGAAGGACTGCAAGAACCCGGGCAAAACCCTGGTCGTCGGCGGCGGCAACACCGCGATGGACTGCACCCGCACCGCCATCCGCCTCGGCGGAGAAGCGACCATCGTCTACCGCAGAACGCAGAAGGAAATGCCCGCTCAGGCAATCGAGATTGAAGAAGCGATTGAAGAAGGCGCAAAGCTCCAGCTTCTCACCGCTCCGGTCCGTCTCTACAAGAAGGATAACGGCAAACTCGCGCTCGTCTGCCAGAAGATGGCGCTCGGCGAACCCGACGCTTCCGGACGCCGCAAACCGGAACCGGTTCCGGGCTCCGACTTCGAAATCGAAGCCGATACCGTGATCGCCGCAATCGGCCAGCGCACCGTCGCTCCCGCCGGCCTCGCCGCCACGAAACGAGGCGACGTCGAAGTCTGCGGAAAGACTCTGCTCTGCACGGGAACGGACAACGTTTTCGCCGCCGGCGACTGCGTAACCGGACCGAAAACGGTCGTCGAAAGCATCGCCTCCGCGCATCGCACGGCGGATGCCGTTCTCGCCTTCCTCGACAAGCGCGAATACACCCCCGCTCCGGAGTTCAACGTCTCCCGCGGTCACTGGTCCAGCCTCAAGAAGGACGACCTTGTGTTCCTGCATGAGGTCTCCGATGCGGAACGTGTGAAACCGGAAATGATTCCGCTCGAACTCCGCAAGACGACCTTCACGGAAATCTCCCCGACCATTCCGGCGGAGAAAATCCAGAAGGAAGGCGAGCGCTGCATTGAGTGCAGCTGCACCGCGAAGGGTGACTGCAAACTGAAAAAATACTCGACGCTTCTCGGCTGCGATCCGAAGAAATACTCCGGAGAACGTCCGCACGGAGCTCCGGATACACGTCATCCGGTCATCATTTACGACCGCCAGAAATGCGTCCGCTGCGGAACCTGCGTGAAAGTCTGCGGAGAGATCATCAACAAGCATCTCCTCGCACCGATGAAACGCGGCTTCCAGACGGTTGTCGGCACCGCGTTCAACGAGGGACTCCCGCTCTCCTGCAAGGACTGCGGAGCCTGCATCGAAGAGTGCCCGGTCGGCGCTCTCGACTGGCGCATCAAAAAGTAAGCTTCCCGGCTGAAAACACCGCGCGCACCGTCCGCAAAAAGGGCGGTGCGCGTTTTTTTTGCAGAAAAAAGGGCAAAAAACCTCATTTTTTCGCGGAAAAGTATTTGACTTTTTTTCTTTTCAGATGTATACTTGCGAATGTGTCACGATCTGATTTCAAGACTCCCCGAAAAACGAGGTTTTGAAATCAGATCATGCACAGACTCTATCTTTATAACCCGGTAAGGAGGAATATCGAATGTCGGGCATTACAAACACACAAGACGGTAACTATTGTGCCGCACACGTCGCTTACGCGCTGAGCGAAGTCGCAGCCATCTATCCGATCACCCCGTCGTCCACCATGGGCGAGTGGGTTGACCAGTGGGCGGCAGAAGGCAAGAAGAACATTTGGGGCCAGCAGGTCAAAGTTGCAGAGATGCAGTCTGAAGCAGGCGCGGCCGGAGCCGTTCACGGTTCTCTGGTTGCGGGCGCTCTCACCAGCACCTACACCGCTTCCCAGGGTCTGCTCCTGATGATCCCGAACATGTACAAGATCGCCGGCGAGCTCATCCCGACCGTCTTCCATGTCACCGCCCGTTCCCTCGCAGCTCAGTCGCTCGCCATCTTCGGCGACCACTCCGATGTCATGGCCTGCCGCAACACCGGTTTCGCCATGCTCTCCGCCGCTTCCGTCCAGGAAGAAATGGATCTCGCGCTCGTCGCCCACCTCTCCACCTACAAGGCACGCGTTCCGTTCCTGCAGTTCTTCGACGGATTCCGTACCTCCCACGAAGTTCACAAGTACCACGAAATCTCCTACGACGAAATCAAGGAACTTGTCGAACCCAAGTACATTGAAGAGTTCCGCGCACGCGGTCTCCGCCCGGACAAGCCGATCACCAACGTCGGCGCCCAGAACCCGGACGTCTACTTCCAGGGTCGTGAAACGGTCAACAAATTCTACAACGCCACCCCGGCGATCGTTCAGGAATACATGGACAAGGTCGCAGCCAAGACCGGCCGTCAGTATCACCTCTTCGACTATGTCGGCGCGGCTGATGCAACCGACGTCATCGTCGCCATGGGTTCCAGCTGCGAAACCATCGACGAAACGATTGAGTACCTCAATGCCAAACGCGGCATGAAGCTCGGTCTCGTCAAAGTCCGCCTCTACCGTCCGTTCGACGTCGAAGCCTTCAAGAAAGCGCTTCCCGCCACGGTCAAACGCATCGCGGTTCTCGACCGCACCAAAGAGCCGGGCGCAATCGGCGAGCCGCTCTACCTCGATGTGGTCGTCGCCCTCACCGGCATGAACATCCGCATCATCGGCGGCCGTTACGGTCTCTCCTCCAAGGAGTTCACTCCCTCCATGGTCCTCGCTGTCTACAAGCACCTCGCGAAAGACGGCTTCCACGGCTTCACCGTCGGTATCGACGATGACGTCACCAACACCTCCCTCAAGGTTGACGAAGAGATCGTCACCGAGCCGGAAGGCACCACGAACTGCATGTTCTGGGGTCTCGGCGGCGACGGAACAGTCGGTGCAAACAAGAACTCCATCAAGATCATCGGCAAGTACCGCGATGACATGGATGCCCAGGCGTACTTCTCCTACGACTCCAAGAAATCCTTCGGCGTCACCGTTTCGCACCTGCGTTTCGGCGTGAAACCGATCAAGAGCACCTACCTCATCACCTCTCCGGACTTCGTCTCCTGCTCCGCATTCAGCTATGTCGGACGCTACGATCTCCTGAAGGGCATCAAGGAAGGCGGAACGTTCCTCCTGAACTCCCACTTCAGCAACGATGAAGTGTTCAAGCACCTCACCCGCGACATGCAGGAAACGATCATCAACAAGAAGATCAAATTCTACAACATCAATGCGGAAAAACTGATCGCCGAACAGCCCGGACTCCGCGGCAAAGGCGCAAACACCGTCATGATGGTCGCATACTTCAAGGTCTCCGGCATCGTTCCGTTCGAAAAGGCGGAAGAAGGCATGAAGGAAATGACCAAGAAGACCTTCAAGAAAAAAGGCGATGACGTCGTCAACATGAACCTTGCGCTCATCGACGCCGCAATCAACGCCTGCCAGCAGGTTCAGGTTCCCGCTTCCCTCGACGGCATCCCGTCCGCTCCGATGGTCAAGCTCCTCCCGGATCATGCTTCCGAATTCGCGAAGAAGATCATCGAACCCTCGATGAAACTCCAGGGCGACAGCATCCCGGTTTCCGCGATGTCCGTCGACGGCAAGATTCCGACCGGCACAGCCTGCCTCGAAAAACGCGGTATCGCCCCGCGCGTTCCGCACTGGAACTCCGCCACCTGCGTTCAGTGTAACGTCTGCGGCATGGCATGTCCGCACGCTGCAATCCGCGCTAAACTGATCGACCCTGCAAACCTCGCTTCCGCTCCGGCTTCCTTCAAGTCCGTCGCGGCAAAGGGCAAGGATTCCGCGCTCCAGTACAAGATCCAGGTCTACATCGAAGACTGCACCGGATGCGGCGTCTGCGTTGACCAGTGCACCGTGAACAAGGGCGGTAAACTCGCACCCGCGCTCACCTGGTCCACCCTCGAAGCAGAACGCGCTGCCGGCGAAAACGAGAACGAAAAGTTCTTCAACGATGTTCTCCCGGACAACGTCATGGGCTCCAACCCCATCACCACCGTCAAGGGCGCAATGCTCCGCAAGCCGCTCTTCGAATTCTCCGGTGCATGCGCCGGCTGCGGTGAAACCCCGTACGTCAAACTGATGGCTCAGCTCTTCGGCGAAAACGTCATGATCGCAAACGCCACCGGCTGCTCCTCCATCTACGGCGGTACCTTCCCGACCATTCCTTACACCAAGGACAAAAACGGTCGCGGTCCCGCATGGGCGAACTCCCTGTTCGAAGACAACGCCGAATTCGGTTTCGGTATGCGCATGGCTGTCGACGCCAACCGCGCTCTCCTCAAGCAGGAAGTTGAAACGATCCTCGCAAGCGACAAGGCTCCGGCGGATCTCAAGGACGCTCTCAACGGCGCAATGAGCCACTGGGACAACTCCAAGACTCCGGAAGCCGTTGAAGCTCAGAACAAGGCGAAAGCCGCAATCGCAAAGGCTCTCGAAGGATGCGGATGCGAGCACCTCAAGAAGGTCAGCGAACTCTCCGACTACTTCTGCGACAAGTCCGTCTGGATCGTCGGCGGCGACGGCTGGGCAAACGATATCGGTTACGGCGGCATTGACCACGTCCTCGCTCAGGGCAAGAACGTCAACATCCTCGTCCTCGACACCGAAGTTTACTCCAACACCGGCGGACAGGCGTCCAAGTCCACCCCGACCGCGGCGGTTGCAAAATTCGCAGCGGGCGGCAAGAAGACCTACAAGAAGAACATGGGCTTCATGAGCATGAGCTACGGCTATGTCTACGTCGCATCCGTCGCGATGGGCGCTGACAGAAACCAGACCATGAAGGCCTTCCTCGAGGCGGAAGCCTACAACGGTCCGTCCATCATCTTCGCATACGCTCCGTGTATCGCTCACGGTATCGATATGTCCAAGACCCAGACCGAGGAAAAACGCGCGGTCGACTGCGGCTACTATCCGCTCTACCGTTACAACCCGGCCAACGAAACTCCGTTCACCTGGGACGTCAAGACAGCCCCGAACGGAACCTTCCAGGACTTCATCCGTTCCGAAGGCCGTTACAAAGCTCTGCTGAAAGCCAACCCGGCTCATGCGGATGAACTCTACAAAAAAGCGGAAGCCGATGCGGCGAAACGCATGGAGTTCTATCAGCAGGTCGGCGCTCTGATGAAGTAATATTCATCGGCTGTCCGTAAAGCGCCGCGCCCGGTTCCCTCAAAAGAACCGGGCGCGCTTTTGTATGGGAAACAGGGAAAAGAAATTGCGGACGCCTGATATTTTTACAGACAACGTCCAGGATAATGTTCTGCTTGCCTGGATGAGTTCACTGATAGCGGCAGACGTTGCAGATTGCATCCGCTTCTTCATTCAAAAGAGTATTCAGGATATCTTCAACGGACTTCCTAACCGATCTGT
>URNX01000036.1 GCA_900549415.1 uncultured bacterium | reverse complement strand
GTTTTTGCCTTCATATTTTTCAGGAATAATTATCAAACAGCACATATTTTTCTTAAATTCCTCGTTTTGTCCATATCTTTCATCGAATCTTACATATTGCAGGGGGTTGACTTTTTCGGGAAAGTAGAATATAATGTATACAGAAACATTTGGAAGCATCAGAAAAACGCAACAAAGCAAGGAAAGGAAGAAAAATGAAAACAGAAAACATCTGCAGCCGTCCGGAAGCCGTCTGGGAATCACGGACAGAAAATTAATCTAACCAGCAAAAGGAAACAATCACAATGAAAACACGTAATTTGCAGACATCGAATCCACGACTGAAACGGGGGAAATGCAGATTCACCCTCATAGAGCTCCTCGTGGTAATTGCCATCATCGCCATCCTCGCCGGCATGCTCCTCCCCGCGCTAAACGCGGCGAGAGAAAAGGGAAGAATGATTGACTGCCTAGCTCGCGAAAAGCAGCTCGGGTTGTCTCAGCAAAACTATTCTTCAGATTCGAACGGATATTTCTTTCTTGGGAAACTGGGAATGGCAACCTTGAAAAATCTCGGTTATGTCAAAAAATACAGTGAAGTAGCCTGCAATTCAGAAAAAACGACAAATTCCAGCGACACCTGCTACGGCAGTTATTCCGCAAACGCCGATGCAAACTACTGGCGCCGCGCCCGCCTTGAAGGAGCCCTCAATTCGGGAATTCTATCAAACAGCAAACAAGGCAGCCCGATTGTATACCGGGCCGACGACTACTCCTATCTTGCATTCTTTATTTTTACCAATGCCCTGAAACAGGCCTCCAAAGGCGCAATGTTCTTTGACGCCTCCATCTACGCCCCCGGAGAAGGAACCAACTATCAGGGTTCTACAGCGCACACCAACATCGACATGGCCGAATACCGTCAGGGAAGATTCGCCATGCCGCATCTCCGCCACGGCGCGGGAATCAATGTCGTCTACACCGACGGTCATGCGGGCAATCAGCGTTCCATCTACCAGTACGCGAAAGATTTCCACGAAGCGTTCTGCATTCCGGCAAAAACCTCCGCTCCGGCGTTGAGCTTTATGTCACAGCACTATGACGCCGTGCTGCAGCAGCCATCCGTCAACTAACCCGAAAGGAAAAAATACACAATGAAAAAACTCGCCTTTTGCGCTTTGATCGGCGCAGCAACCCTGACAGCGTCTGCAGACCTGCAGATGGATTTTTCCTCTGCCAAAGACCTGCAGATTAAAAATCATCTTGTCACCCAAAACGGACACTGGCGTGCAAAACTCTGGAACTGGAATCCCAAAGACAAAAACCACAAGCCCATGTCTGCGGCCGTCGTGGAACTGCAGGACGGAAGCCTGAAGATAGACACGACCAAATGTCCCGTCGACAAAAACGGCGAATATGGCATGTTCGTTCTCGAAATCTTTTCGAACGACAAAGCGAAAGACGCCAACGCAGCCTACGCCGGGAAAAATATGAAAACCTCCATCGAAGTGAAAGCGGAACCTTCCACACTGGCGGAACTGACTCCCTCTTATTCAATAAAGAACGGAACCCATTATCAAAGAGGCGGAAACGTCGCATTCCTCCCGCAGTGGCAGAAAGTGGAAAAGAATTTCACGGTCCGCGCCGACATTACCGGTGAACCGACTTGGCGGATGACCTTTACCAAGCCCGGAATCATCTGGATCCGGAACGCCTCCATCACCTTCCCCGCTCCGGAGCAGAAAGCTGTCATCAAAGGCAACCAGATTCTCAACGGCGGCGCCGAACGCGGATGGTATGCAGTTTCCGGCTCTGATTTTTCCAATCTCATCGGGGGACACTACCGCGACTGGCTCGGAAAGATCTGGACTCAGGCAATGATTGTGCAGATCGACGACAAGGAGGCAGCGTCCGGCAAATACTCTTTTCGACTTGGGGACGGAGGTCCCCAGTTTCAGAACTGGTTTCGCTTCAACCCCGTCAAATTCCAGATGGGGGAGCGCACCGTCGTAACCTTCAAGGCAAAATCGAAATCCGGTCACTCCAGACTGCTTTTTTTTGCCGCCGTCAGCACTTCTGACGGCTACCGCAAATTCTTCGACATCGGACCGGAATGGAAAGAATACCGCTTTGAAATTCCCAAATTCGGTCAGTCGGTCGGAAACATCTCCGGCAACTACGCCAACAAAGGCGACAACCAGTTCTACCCGACCTTCTGGGTCGACAAAACTGCCTGGCTCGACGATCTCTGCATCTGGCAGGGCAGCGGCGAAGTCAAATTTGAAAACCCCTCCCCCGTCGCAATCTCCGGCGAAATCGACAGTCGTTACAAAAAGACCGGAGAAAAAATCGTCGCAAAACTGAATATCCGCAACACAACCGGAGCTCCTCTCAAAGCGGACGTTGCTTACAGACTTCTTGATTTTTACGGCAAGGAACTGGAAAAAGAGATTCTCCCTTCCGTATCCCTTGCAAAAGACGGAAACACCGATATTGCCTATAACCATACCGTCAAACACCTCGGCCCGCAGACTCTCCTCTTCCAAGTGACAGCCAACGGAAAAACGATCGACCACGGATTCCTCTTCGGCGGAATCGGACACGAAACCTCTCTCGTCAAACGCCTTGCGATTGATACCCATTCAGCTTCTGCCGCAGAATTCATACTTCCCTTTTT
Organism: uncultured bacterium; assembly: GCA_900549415.1. Classification (GTDB taxonomy): domain Bacteria; phylum Verrucomicrobiota; class Lentisphaeria; order Victivallales; family UBA1829; genus UBA1829. The sequence goes on along the minus strand of URNX01000036.1, from coordinate 32,019 downwards.
CCTTGATATGCGCATTGGAACCGCCAGACTCTGGAGCCAGATGAGCGGAGCAAATTTCACCGACGTTCCGACTCTCAAAGACCTCCACAATGCCGGTGTGCAGACCTTTCTCAATGTCAGCATCGACGACAAAGACGGACGCTACAGCTCTTTCTCCCGCTATGATCTCTCCTCTTGGCGCGATGCCATCCGCAAATACGTCATGCCCTATAAAGATTATATTGATGTTTATGAAATCTTGAACGAGCCGAACATCTGGAACGGATACCGCAAGAACCCGGACCCGTCCATCTACTGCGAAATGTCCCCGGCTGAATACATCCGCGTTCTCAAAACAGCCCGGCAATATATCATGGAATTTGCCCCGAACGCAAAATTCGCCGGCCCGACGCCCTGCAGAACCGATATCGGATTCATTTCCAACGTCCTGAAAGCCGGAGGAGACAAATACCTCGACATCATCACCGAGCATCCGTACCGTTCCGCAGCGGAAATGCCGGACTACTACACGGACCTTCAGAACCTTGAAAAAGTCCTTGCGCAGTACGGCTCTAAGCCTCACTGGGCGACCGAAAGCGGAATCCGCTCGGAAGAGATGATGAACGACAACAAGGTCACTCCCTACATCCGCACCAATACCGCGAAAAACCTCCGCATGATGCTCACCGCTTATGCTGGCGGCGCCGGGGTCTATACCCACTTCAACTTCTGGACATGGGGCGGTTCGGCTTCGTGGCAGGTCACCGCAACCGGCGCAACCGGAAGACCTTACGAATACGTTCCCCAGCCCGTTCTCTACGGAATGCGCGCCATTGCCGACATGATCGGCGACGAAGCCAGACCGGCAGGTGCGGTTCCCCTCGGTTTTGAATACAAATGCTACATCTTCGACAACGGCAAAGAGCGCACCGTTACTTTCTGGAAATGGAACGGCGCTCCCGTCAGCATCACCCCCGGCCCCGAATTCCGCGGAACTTTCTACGACGTTATGGGCAATCCAGTCAAGGGCGAGCTCGAAATCAGCGACGTCCCGCTTTATTTCAAAACAGCTCTCAGCGTCGATGAAGTGAAAAAACTTTGCCCTGCCCTTGTCCCCGACAACGGAAAAGCCGCCTGCAATTACGATGTTTTCGTGACGGGTCCCAACAGCGTTGAAGCCGTCGTCACCAACCGTGGAATCAAACCGCTGAAAGGCGAAATTGTCCTCTCCTTCAACGGCAAGACTCTGAAAGCAGCTGTTCCGGAAATCCTGGCGGGAAAGAGCGTGCGCATCCCCTTCCGCGTCCCCGTAACCTTCTCAACCGAACCGACGGCGGGCAAGCTCGCGCTCAACCTCAACGGACAAACCTTCGAGCAAACTCTTGCGCTGAAATCCCTCTTCGTTCCCGAAATCAGGAACGTCACGATCGACGGGTCCCTCGACGAATGGAAAGACATCCCCGCAATCCGTCTCTCCAGCCCCGGAAACCGCATCAGATTCTTTAATGAAACCACTCAGAAAGCGGCGGAATGGACCGCTCGGGACAACGCGGTCACGGCGGACATAAAAACCGCCTGGAACGAAAAAGGCTTCTACATCGCGGTCACCGTCAACAAAGCGGAATTCCATCCGAATGAAATCTCCGCCGCAAGAGTCTGGGAAGGCGATTCTCTTCAAATCGCGTTCGACCCGCTGAAAAACGCCACGAAAGACAGTGTCAAGTACGACGGCGACGACTTTGAATATTCCATCGGACTCTTCAAAGGAGCTCCGGTCGTCTACCGCCACTACGCCTCACTCTCCATCTACGACAGCTTGACAAAAACAGTCGGCGAGCTGAAAGGGGAAGTCGTTGCGGCGATCAAGCCCCTGCCGGGCAAAACCGTATACGAGATTCAGTTTGTTCCGCGCTCGCTGAGCCCGTTCAAACTCAAGGAAGGTTCGTCAATGCGCTTCAATCTTATCGTGAACATGAACAACGGCAAAGAACGCATCGGCTGGCTGCAGTTCACGCCAGGAATCGGTGAAATCAAAAAACCGGGTCTGTTCATGGATCTCCTTCTGATGAAGTAATCTCACCGGGGCATCCCTTCGCGGGTTCCCTTTCATACAATCTTCCGGCTGTCCACACTTCGGAATAGCCGGAAAATGAACTATAAGAGCAAGGGGCTGTTACAAAACCTACGGGCAAGCAACAGCCCCGTTTTTATTCACAAAATCTCTTTGTTCATCTTTTGTGACCGGATGGGAAAAATGAGCGCGGACGGAGTCTCTCTTTCGGGGAACTCCGTCCGCGCTCAAATCTTTTTCCCGTTCAAATCTCGACAGGGTTCTCAAGACGGCTGAAATCCTTCTCGACGCGATAGCCCGGAGGGACGGATATCCGCACCTCCGTATGCGCCGGAGTCTTGCGCAGGGAAACACACACTTTCATACGGCCGTCCGCCGAAAGCGCCGCGCTCCCCTCCGCATGCTCCAGCCCGCAAAGATCCGGACGGATCACAATCGTTTTCTCTCCCAGCGATTCGTACTGAATCCCGAGAATATCGTGCAGCATAAACCATGCGGGAGAAGATCCCCATGCATGACACAGACTCGCATTCGCATCCCACTCCTCCCAGGTGTTCACCGCGCCGCGGTCCAGCATCACTCCCCACGCCCGCCGGATCGTGTCCAGAGCCTCACGGCTCAGCCCCGCGCGGAACAGCGACGACACCAGATAGAACGTCGTCCACGGCGTGTTCGCAGGCATGATCCAGCGTTTCAGTTCCGCCGCGTCCGTCGTCTCCCGGCAGAACAGCGGGACACGCACGCTGATGTAGTTGCGCGGGTATTCCTCGGGAAGAAGACGCTTCAGCGCCGACGCATCCGGCCGAAGCCCCGTGTATGCGGCGTAGGCATTCGTCGACTGCGACAGGAACGGCGGGAACCACGGACGCGGCGACGCCGTTTTCCATTCCGCGCCGCCAGCCGGAACGCCTGTTCCGTACTCAATCTCCCGGATCGCGCACGCGGTCACCGGAAGCGGAAGGTCAAAGAAAAATTCCCAGTTCAAATTGCTGTTCGCGCACTCGAATTCCAGTTCATTCTCGCCGGCTTTCAGAGAGAGGGTCAGACGGACCGGATCGTAAAACGGAGCCGGACGCGTCCAGCTCTCCCGCTCGGTGTTCTCGTAGAAAAGTTCGCCGTTGACTTTCAGCCGCCATTCGGCGTAAGCTCCGGCAAGGAGTTCGTATTCGCCGGCTTCGGGAGCGGTCACCGCAATCCGCGCCGCCGCGCCCGCGCCCGTCCATTTGCCGAACTCGCACGAAAAATTGATGTTGCGGAAGAAATGTTCAAACCGCGAATCGGAATCTTTGAAACAGCCGTCCGCCCCCTCCTGGGCAAAGACTTTCGCGAAGTTCGCACGTACCTTCTCCGCCTTTTCGCGATAGAGCTCCGCCGGCTTCCCAAGCGCGGCGCAGATCGAAACCATCGCATTCAGCGCGCCGTAATAAAGGGCGTTGAGTCCGGCGGATTTCCCGCGGCGGCACAGCTCGAAAGTGTTGTCCAGATAAAGCATGGAAGAACCGAGTGTGAAGAAGTCGAGTTTCCCGCTTCTCTCCCCCCTTCCGATCAGATCGACGTCTTTCAACAGTCCGTCGGGTTCCTCAAGAGCAAAGAAAATCTTGAATCCCTCCGCGGTGTTGTCGAAAAGCTCCTCAAGCAGCGAACGGTCGCCGGTGGCGCGCCAGTACCAGTCGATGAACAGAACCTGCACAAGCGCATAGTCGGAAAACAGCGTTCCGCCCCGGATGCTCGGAGAGAGGAGCTGTCCGTTTTTGAAAGAACAGATGCCGTGCTGCACCAGACATTTCCGCGTGAGGTCGGTCACGCCGTAGAGCGAAAGCGCGGCTTTGGCGCTCACGAAAGCGTCCATCCACTGCGACTGATCGCGGTGTGGACAGTCGTTGAAGATGTCGTCCATGCAGATGCGGAGTGTGCGTTCAGCAATCTCCCACAGACGGTTCAGGCGGTCGTCGGAACAGCGGAACGAACCGCTGAGGACAACCGGGTAGCCGTACTCCTGCACGCTCACCATGTCGATCCGTTTCAGCGCGCCGGAAAGGAAAAGATAACGGCAGGGACGTTTCCAGAACGACTTCCAGTTCAGCGTGCCGGAACCGGTGAGCTTGTCGGAATACATCTCCAGCCGCCCCTCCGAATGCGCCCAGCCGGAATCAAGCGATTCCACATAGCCAAGCTCCACCGTTCCGGTCCCGTCGAATTCGCCGGAGATTACGGGACGCCCGTAAACCATCCGCCCGAAATCCGCCAGCCAGCCGCCGTTCCAGCGGGAGAGCGTCAGCGGCCTGACTTCCGTCTCGTGGAACGCGGGAATCGGACGCGGCAGGAACTCGGACTCCGGTATGTGCGTTCCTTCGCGTGGAGCCTCAAAGCCGTCGGAGGGGAAAACACGGCGGAACCAGTTCCATTCCGGCGAATCCAGGTCGCAGTATTCGCAGTAGCCGACATCGCCCACGCAGAGTGGAGTCTCCGTCTCGTAAGCAGTGAGCGTGCGGACCATCCAGTCCGTCACTCCGCTGACATACGCCTCCGGCGCCCCCTTCCGGGCGTGAACTTTCAGGGTGACGAGTTTCGGCGACGCGGTCGGTTCCAGCACGTATTCATCGAAATAGAGCAGCGGTTTGCGGCTGCGGCAGGGACCGTACGCGACAAGCGATTCGTCGATGCGCAGTTCGTAGAACAGATTCGCATAAACGCGGATTTTTGCGACGTTCCCCGCAAGCGTCCCGCGGAAGACTGCGTAGGAGTTGCGCGCATCCTGCGGAACGTGCGCGGCGGCGGTGATGATTTCAGACATGACGAAATTCCTTCATTTGGTCTCCGCATTCATCTTTTCCATCAGTTTCCGAAGCTGCTGACGGTATGCGACGGGTGCGTTGTGTTTCAGCTTGTCGAGTTTTTTCATTTCTTCGGGAAAGCGTTTGCGGAGCTGTATCATGGCGTCGCCCTGCGGCAGAGAGGCGTTGCCGGCGTTCCGTTTGCCGGGCGGATCGGAGAGCCCGAGTTCAAGTTTCGCCGCGAGACCGCGCAGAATCTTCGCGCCGCCCTCCGCATCCGTGCGCTGAAGTTCCCGGGCTTTCCGGTATTCCTGCGGAAAATAGATCCGGAGCACGTTCAGCTTTTTCCGGTAAATCTCCATCGAATCCGGAAGCCGGATTCCGGCTTTGGCCGCGAGTTTGAAAACCTTGAGATCCGCCTCCGCGCGCAGCCGTTCAATCTCCCGGTATTCCGCGGGGCGTTCCTTGTGAAGTTTTCTTTCCGCCGATGCGAGCGCATCGACCGTTCCCCGGTGCGGAGTCTGAGGCTGACGCATCCGCTGTCCCATCGCGCCGCCGTCATGGGAAAAACGGGGGAAGACATCGGGAAACTGGATATTCTCCTCCCGCGCGAGTTCGCGCAGTTTTTCCATAGCCGCGAGCATGTTGACGGATTGCAGTTTTTCGATTTCTGCATACTTTTGAGGAGCCGCTTTTTTGAGTTCGGCCTGAGCCGCCGCCCACTCCCTGCTGGTCCATTGTGAAAGCTGGGCAAAAAGCGGAACCGCAAAACACAAAACCGTCAGAATCAGAATACCTTTTTTCATGGAAAATCCTCCGTTTTTTCTGACTTTACAGCACAAACCCGGAAAAGCAAGTTTATTTTTTCATAATCTGCCGAAAAATTTTCCGCTCGGAAGAACGACGGCGCGCGGGCTCCCGACAAAACGCGCGGACGGCGGAGCTTTTCCGGTTTGCAAAAACAGGAAAAGCGTGCTACATTATCATCTTATAAATAAAAACGGAGAACAAAAGAGATGCCCGACCTTAAATATATCAGAAACTTTTCGATCATCGCTCATATCGACCACGGGAAATCCACGCTTGCCGACCGGTTGCTCGAAGCGACCGGAACGATCGAAAAGCGCGACTTGACCCATGATCAGCTCCTTGATGCGATGGACCTCGAACAGGAACGCGGCATCACGATCAAAGCGCACCCCGTGCGGATGCTCTACAAAGCGCACGACGGCGTCGAATACGAACTCAACCTCATCGACACTCCGGGACACGTCGACTTCGCCTATGAAGTCAGCCGCTCCCTCGCGGCGTGCGACGGGGCGCTTCTCGTCATCGACGCAACCCAGGGCGTGCAGGCGCAGACCGTCGCCAACGTCAATCTCGCGATGAAGCACAATCTGCACATCATCCCCGTCATCAACAAGATCGACCTGCCAGCGGCCGACGTCAACATGTGTCTCGACCAGATGGAGGAAATCCTCGCGATTCCGCGCGAAGAGGCGATCGCCGTCTCCGCGAAAGAGGGAACCGGCATTCCGGAAGTGCTCGAATCCATCGTCAGAAACATTCCGCCGCCGAAACTCGTTTCCATGCCCGGAATCAGCGCGCTCATTTTCGATTCGGTCTACGACTCCTTCCGCGGCGTCGTCACCTACCTGCGCGTTTTCAACGGCTCGTTCAGGCGCGGCGACAAGATGCGCCTGCTCAGCACCGGTCTCGAAAGCGAAATCAAGGAAGTCGGCGTGTTCAAACCCTCGATGGCGGCAACGCCGGAACTCTCCGCCGGCTCCGTCGGATACATCATTCCGAACATCAAGAGCCCGACCGAAACGCGAATCGGCGACACGGTGACGGAGGTCAAGGATCCCTGCGCGGAGGCGCTCCCGGGCTTCCAGGAAATCAAACCCATGGTCTTCAGCGGCATCTACCCGATCGACACGGCGGATTACGACCAGCTGCGTTTCAGCATGGCGAAGCTTCAGCTCAACGACGCCGCCTTCACCTACCAGGCGGAAACCTCCGCCGCTCTCGGCTTCGGATTCCGCTGCGGATTCCTCGGACTCCTCCACATGGAGATCATCCAGGAACGTCTGCGCCGCGAATACAACATGGACATCATCGCGACCTACCCGAGCGTCATCTACCATGTCTATCTGACAAACGGAACCATGCTCGAAGTTGACAACCCGGTGCATCTGCCCGACCCGGCGGAGATCGACCGCATCGAAGAACCGCTCATTTCCGCGCACATCATGTCGCCCAACAACTACATCGGCGACATCATGAATCTGGTAATGCAGAAACGCGGCGTATGCACAAAAACGGAAAGCGTCGACGGCTCCCACGTCATGATCACCGCCACAATTCCGATGCATGAAATCCTGATTGACTTCCACGACAAGCTGAAATCCATCACCCGCGGCTACGGCAGCATGGATTACGAGCATGCCGGATACCGCGCCGACAAACTGGTCAAGCTCGACATCATGGTCAACGGCGAACCGGTCGACGCGTTCGCGACAATTGTCCACACCGACTTTGCCTATTCGCGCGGCCGCATGCTCGCCGAAAAACTCGCGAACGTCATTCCGCCGCACATGTTCCAGGTTGCAATTCAGGCGGCCGTCGGCGGAAAGGTCATCGCCCGCGAAACCGTCCGCGCTCTCCGCAAAAACGTTCTGGCGAAGTGCTACGGCGGCGACATCACCCGAAAACGCAAGCTCCTCGAAAAGCAGAAAGAGGGCAAGAAGCGCATGAAGCAGATCGGCAAGGTCAACATCCCGCAGGAAGCCTTCGTCGAAGTGCTGAAATCAAGCGGAGAATAAACCATGTTCGCATTCCTCACCCTCCGGAAACCGCGCAAGGAACTGCGCGAAACAGTCCTCGCGGCAAAGCGCCGTCTCATTTCGGATGACGATATCCTTTCCGATGCGAAAAAAGAGGAACTGCGGGGGATCGTCTCCGGAGCCGCCGCGGTGAACCGCTCGGACCGGAAGGCGATGGAGGAATTCATCCGTTCCGCTTCCGCAAAGCTCGAACGCCTCTCCGATGTACACGGGAACAAGCGCAAGCTCCGCAACATTCTCGATATTCTCGCCGTTGCGTTCGCGGTTGCGTTCGGAATCCGCGCGCTCTATCTCCAGCCGTTCAAGATTCCGACAAGCAGCATGCAGCCGACTCTGTTCGGCATCCACTACGTCGACCGCAAAGGTTTTGCCGAACACAACTCCCCCGCCGCGAATCTGCTCAAAATCCCGTATCTCGCCGTGCGCCCGGCGGAAATGAAGATTGCGGAAGACGGGGAATTCCGGGCGTATCAGCCATCCCGCGAACTCGGAATTTTCGACACCACGCTTCTGCAGATCGGCAACTCGGTCTACACGCTTCCGGGAACCATCAATCAGGTGGCGCGCTATCTTGATCTGGAACACCGGCAGGAATTCAGACAGGGCGAAGTTGCCGCCGACGGCTGGCTTTCCACGGGCGATCATCTCTTCGTGGATCGCGTCTCCATTCATTATCTTCCGCCCCGGCGCGGTGACGTCATTGTCTTCACGACCGAAAACATCAAGTCGCCGACTCAGCCGCTCGGCGGCTACTACTACATCAAACGTCTCGTCGGGCTTCCGGGCGACACGCTTAAGATTGTCGACCGCATGCTTTACATCAAGCCGCGCGGCGCGGCGGAGTTCAAACCGGCAACGGCGTTTTCAAAGAAGTTCGACCGCATCTATTCGATGGAGGGCGGCTACCAGGGACACATCGCCTCGGAACTGCTCGCGCCGGGACTGGAACTGACGGTTCCGGACAATGCGTTTTTCGCGCTCGGCGACAACACATCAAACAGTCTGGACGGACGCAACTGGGGATTCATTCCCCGCAAGAACATGATCGGACGCGCACTCAACATCTTCTGGCCGCTCTCGCGCCGCTGGGGATTCGTCGATACAAAACCCGCGCTGAGCGGAAAAACCGTCCTGCCCGGATCAATGGGCTGGCAATAAGGATTCAGTATGGAAAACACAAACGCAATTTTCCTGATCCGCTGCATGGACCGCAAGGGGCTTGTCGCGGGCATTACCAACTTTTTCTATGAAACCGGACTCAACATCGTGAACTGCCAGCAGTACACCGACGTCATGAGCGGACAGTACTTCATGCGTCTGAAGCTGGATCTGACCGATCTTTCGGTTGCACGGAGCGAGCTTGAGGCAAGCCTGACCGAGTTCGGGAAGCCGCTCGGCCTCGAATGGTCGGTGCACTACTCCGATTACATCCCGCGCATGGCGGTGCTCGTCTCAAAAGCGTCGCACTGCCTCTACGATCTGCTCGTGAAGCAGCGCGAAGGCACGCTGAAATGTGAAATTCCGCTTATCGTCTCGAATCATCCGGATCTCGAATACGTCGCACAGCAGTTCCGCATCCCGTTTTTCTGCATTCCCGTCCGCCGCGAAAACAAGGCGGAAACCGAGCCGCGGATCATCGAGCTGCTGAACGCGCATCACATCGACCTCGTGGTGCTCGCGCGGTACATGCAGGTGGTCTCGCCGGAGTTCATTCAGCTGTATCACAACCGCATGATCAACATTCACCACGCGTTTCTTCCGGCGTTCCAGGGGGCGAATCCGTACCTGCGGGCGTTCCAGCGCGGCGTGAAAATGATCGGAGCAACCGCCCACTACGTCACCGAAGACCTCGATGAGGGACCGATCATCGAACAGGACGTCGTGCGCGTCACTCACGAATACGGGCCGGAGGATCTCTCGCGCATCGGACGCGACGTTGAAATGATGGTGCTTTCCCGTGCGGTCAAAGCACATCTGGAAAAACGCATCATCGAACACGAAAACCGGACGATTGTCTTCACCGGTGGCGCAGGCGCATGAACTTTGCGGAAAAGCATCCGTTTTTCCTGACGCGGACAGGTTCGCTGGTTCTGCATTCCGGACTGGCCGTGGCGGGTGCGTGCTCGGCGGCGATGTTCCCCGCGCTGAACTGGAGTTTGCTCGCATGGATTGCGCTCCTTCCGCTGATTCTGCTCTGCCGTTTCTGCTCTGTGCGGAGCGCATTTCTGCGCGGTCTGACGTGGGGATATTTCTGGAGTCTCTTCAGCTTCCTCTGGCTGAGGGAGATTGCGCTTCCGATTCCGTTCATCCTCTCGTTCGTGCTCGCGCTTTTCGTCGCGGCATGGAGCGCGTATTACAATTTTCTGTGGCGTCATCTTTCCATTGCGCCGGCGGATCGTCTGGAGGGCGGAGCGCACTGCGCGGAACTCGTCCCGTTCCGCCGTCCGCTGAACGGAATTCTCTTCATGCTCGCAAATGCGGGAATGTGGTGCGTGCTCGAATGGCTGCGCGGCTGGATCATGACGGGGCTCCCGTGGGATTACCTCGGAACCTCGCAGTGGCGCAACCTGCCCCTGATTCAGATCTGCGAATTCACGGGGGTTTTCGGCGTCAGCTTCCTTGTCGCCGCAGTGAACCTCGGCGCAGGTCTTGCGCTCATTTCGTTCTGCGGGGGAGTCCGGGGACAAACCTACCGGAGACCCTGGCCGCTGCTCACGGCGTTCGCCCTGCTGCTCGCGTGTTACGTTTCCGGACTTCATCTTCTGCGGGTGAACCGGCTTAATGAAACGGCGGTGCGGTATGTGAACATCGGGGTCATTCAGCCGGATCTCTCACAGCGCAGAAACGCGGGATACGCCGCAGCGAAAGAGGCGCTCGACGTCTGCACGGGACTCACGGAAAAACAGCTTGCCCGCAATGAAAAAATGCGCAATCTAGTACCCGTCGGCAATGCGCCGAACCGGAAACTCGATCTGATCGTCTGGCCGGAAACCGCAGTTCCATACGCGTACCGCGGCGGCGCGGAGCTCTCGCAGGAGTACCGCGACCGCATCGGTGCCTTGCTGCGCCGCCACCGCGTCCCGTTCCTCATCGGCAGCATCGATTTCCAGGTTCCGGAAGATTCGCCGGAGAACTACAAGGTCTTCAATGCCGCCCTGCTCATCACCGAACCCGGCGGAAACGTAAAGGATTTCTTCTACAAATATCACCGCGTGCCGTTCGGCGAATATGTCCCTTTCGGAGACACGTTCCCGAAACTCAACGAACTTGTCGGGATGGGACGCAACCTCACAGCCGGGCGCCGGTGCAATCCGCTGGAGGCTCTGCCGGGCGTGCGGATCGGAACCTCCATCTGCTTTGAATCGGTCTTTCCGTTCCTCTCGCGCGGGCACGCGTACAACGGGGCGAACCTTCTGCTCATCATCGCAAACGACGCATGGTATCCGACGAGCTGGGAACCGGATCAGCATTTTGCAAACGGTCTGTTCCGCGCCGTCGAGACGCGTCTGCCGCTCCTGCGCAGCGGGAACTCGAACTATTCGGCGCTGATCTCCCCGCGCGGCGAAGTGCTGGACACCGTCTCGCTGGAGCGTCCGGAACGGGCGGAAAAAGTCTTCCGCGTCCCCGTTCCCGTCAATCCCAGGCTGACCTTCTACACGCGGTTCGGGAATCTGTTCATTGTGCTCTGCGCATTCCTTGCATTCTGCGGATTCGCGGCGGCGTTCATCAACTGGAAACTCTTCCGCGCCGGACAGCTTCCGGAGGAGATGATCAACTCAGGAGAGAGAGAATGAAAGGCGATTCCGAAAAAATTCTGACTGCGGCGGCGTCCGCGCTGCGCGAATGGTACGGCGGCGCCGTTACGCTCGACGACTGTGTGGAGCATGTGCGCGCCGCCGAACCGGAGGCCGCCCGCTCGGTCGCCTCGATCCTGTTCGAATATTTCCGCCACAAAGAGCTTGTGGATTCGCTGCTGATGCGCTCCGTTTCGCGCGGAATCAAGCCGGAACTGAAGATGATCGGGCTCTGCGCACTCACCCAGGCGCTCTTCCAGACTGCGATTGCGGGAGAATCGGCCGTCAACATTGCGGTCGATGTGGTCAAGCATTCCAAAAAGCACCGCATGGCGTCCGGCTTCATGAACGCCGTCCTGCGCAATGCCCTGCGGAGCGCGGGAAAAGGCCCGTTCGAGCCGTCGTTCCCGCCGGAAATCCGCCGACGCTGGGAAGCTCAGTTCGGACAGGAGGCAACGGAACAGGCGGTCGCCGCATGCGGAGCCAATCCCCCGCTGACCTTCCGTCTGCGTTCAGGGGAGCTTCCCGCCGAACTTGCGGAAAGCGTGCCTGTGGAACTTGATTTCGCCGGAGATTTCCGCTTCTTCGAATGTTCCGATCCGGGAAAACTCTTTGCTTCCGATACGTTCAGAAACGGCGCAATTTACATTCAGGATCCTGCCACCTCAATGAGCGTTTCGCTGTGCCGGCCGGCTCTCCGCGGACGCGTTCTCGACTCCTGCGCCGCACCCGGCGGAAAGACGGTGATGCTGTTCGACGCGTGCGGAGGAAATGCGGAATTCACCGCCGCCGACCGCTCCGCCGCGCGGCTCAAACCGATGCGCGAAAACTTCACGCGCCTGGGACTGGAATCCGTGAAAACAGCCGAAGCGGACGCCGTTCATCCGCCGTTTGATGCGGAGAGTTTCGACCTCGTCTTTCTGGATGTTCCGTGTTCCAACACGGGAGTTCCGCGCCGCCGTCCGGATGCGCTGCGCCGTTTCGATGCAAAACGTCTGAACGAAGTCGCGGCGCTTCAGAAACAGATTTTGAACGCGCAGATCCGTCTGGTCAAACCGGGCGGACATCTGCTCTATTCCACATGCAGCGTGGAAGCGGAGGAGGACGAACAGCAGGTTGCGTCGTTCCTCGCTGCGCACCCGGAATGTGAACTCGTTTCGCAGCGGCGTCTTCTCCCCGCCGTGCACCACGACGGCGCGTTCGCCGCGCTGATCCGGAAAAACGGATAAAAAAACGCGCAGTCCCGGCGGTCTTTCTCCATACCGGAAACTGCGCGTTTCTGTTTTCCGCAAATTTGTTTCAGTTCACTCCCGCCTGAATCATGGAAGCCTCGTCAACCTTGACGGAGTATCCGCGCTCCATGCGGATCACCACATAGGTACAGAGAATCAGCAGAAGGTTCGTCACAATGTTGCCGAGCGCAAAAAGCGTGGCGTAAAGGCTGTTCTCCAGATGAATCGAAACGACGAACTGCGCGACGACGAGTCCGAGTGTCAGGGAGAATTTGACTCCGAACACCATCATCATTCCATGATGCGGAATGCCGTATTTCGGCATTTCCCCGCGTTTCGCCGCGGCAATATCCTGCCGGATCCGGCGCGAAAGCAGATACCAGAGGAACGAAACACCGATGGAGAGCGGAATCACCGCCGTCAGGAACCAGAAGTTCGCGCTTTTCATGCCGTGCACATGGAACGGCCAGAGCATGACAACCGCCATGACAAGACTTCCGTACTGCACAAAATCCATGAAATGCAGCGCCCGTTTGAGCCAGCGGCTGCTGTAGCCGGTCGTGGCAACGATCGGAATGTGCTCGAATCCTTCTTTCGTCCACGGCGCGGGCGGGTGAAAGTTCGCGTCGCCTCCGAGCTTCAGCCAGCGGCGGTACGCAAGAGAAATAACGATGAAGTTCAGCAGGGTCGCGCCGCCCGCCCAGACGAAGTAGAGACGGTAACAGTAGCCCGGTCCCACAATCGGATACGCGGAAAGATACGCCGTGCTGAGACTCTTCACAACATCATAGAACCCGCCGACAAGGAATCCGCCGAGAATCGTGCAGATGGAGTAGACGATTCCGCGTGCGCTGCAGAACTGTCCGTAACGCGAGTGCGGGAAGAGCCGCATGGTGATCGGCATGGCGCACGCCGAGGAGAGCGCATTCATGAACGCATAGAGCAGCTGCGCGCTCAGCGAAAGATAGAAGAAGATGTGTCCGGGCAGGTCAATGAAGAGCCAGACCCAGTTCATCACCGGACCCGTAATCGTGAAAATCACGCCGTAGGTGTATGCGCGGAGCGGATGCCAGCGGTCGACAAAGGTCGCGGCGAAGAAAGTCGCCACCATTCCCGCGAGCATGAGGATTCCGTTGTAGAGTCCGATCTGCTGGAGATTCATTTTCATTTCGAGCAGAAAGAACACCTGGAAGCTCCACGCCACGCCCGCAAAAGCGAGAATTCCCGCGCTGATGAACAGCAGACGGTAGAACGGTTCGTGGAACGATTCGCGGAAGAAGGTGCGCAGGGTCTCCCAGCGTCCCGCCTTCTTCTCCTGCGATTCATCGAGCGGCGGATATTCGCCCTCCTTCACCATGAAACACATCAGCCCGAATCCAACCGCGTAGAGAATCGCCGCGCCGAGGAAGATTTCACGCGAATGGCTTTCCGCATAACGGAAAATGAAGAAGTTGTAAAGCGCGCTCACGGCGGTTCCGACAATGCGGAATGCGCCAGCGAAACGCCCGATGTGGCTCTGCGGAACGACATCGTTGAACAGATAATTGAACGTCGAGTTCACAAACTGGTTGAAGAACTGGAAGAGCACCATCAGCACGGCGATCAGGCCGACCGTGACCGTGCCCGGCGCAACATCCTTCAGCATGGGAACCGTGCGGCTCATCCACGCGGAAATGTCGTGGCTGTAACCGATCATGACAAGGCTGACGAACAGAAACGGTATGCTCGTCGCAATGAACGGAATGCGCCGTCCCCAGCGGCTCCGGCAGCGGTCGCTCCGGACACTGATGTACGGAGAAACCGTCATGTTCATCAGATTCGGAATGGTCGAGAGAATCAGCCCGATCAGCCAGTTCGGACAGTTCAGCCCTTTGAGGTGAAGCGGAACGATGCTCGGAACCACCGTTTCCATCAGGGTGAAGCAGAAGTCGCCCCAGAGCAGCCAGATGAACAGCGTCACGAGTGCGGCTTTCGTGTAGGTGAGCGTGCCGCACTTGAAGACTTCGGGCTGGGCGGCTGGATCGGTTCGGCTCATTTGCTTCCTCCTTCCGGCCCGGCGGGAACCAGATGGAGATATGCCAGATTCTGCATGGCGCCGTCAAGATTGAGCATGGTCAGTGTGTGTTCGCCCGCGGCAAGATCAAGAATAACGGAACCGGCCGCAGTCTTCAGCGCCTCGACTTCCCAGTCGGCGGCGGAGAATCCCATTCCCCCGGTCGGCTCCAGATAAACTTCCCCGACCGCTTTGCCGTCGCAGAGAACCGAGCGCGTGGCTTCCGCGGGAGAGGTGCGGTGCAGACGCAGCTCGTAGCGCCCGGGTTTGGAAACGGTGAACTTCCAGTCGATCGCGTGTCCTTTCTTGTCCCATGCGACGAGCGTTCCGTCGTGTGCGGTCGGGCGTCCCTTGACGATTCGGACCTTTCCACCGCGTTCGGCGAAGAACTTCGCGGCGGGAATGCGGATCGTTCCATCGGGAAAAGCAACCTTGCGCGGAAGAACCACAAGGACACGCCCGCGCAGCGTTTTGTCTTTTGTCCGCAGTTCCGCGCGCACGGTGACACGTTCCGGAAGCGTATCGGGAAGCGCAAAGTTTTTGACACAGATTTCACCGGGCTTGAGAGAAACATTCCATTCGTTTTCCGGAACGGTGATTCCGGCAGGCGGGAAAAGAACGAGTTTTCCGTCAAGCGGAGCATGGCGCGACGCGCTCACGGTAAGCTGAAGATACGGTTTCACGCCCGGTTCAGTGCGGACAATCAGACTCAGATTGTCCGATTCGGTGGTCGGGGTATACGGAAGCTGGGCGTCGCTGTAGTAGCCCTGCATATCGTTGACAATGTTGTTGCGGTAGCAGGGGTTCTGGACGAGCGCTACGCGGCGGTCCATTGCGGGAATCGGGGTCGTGTAAATGCGCAGTTCGCCGGGAACGGTTGTAATCACCTCTTCGCGCCAGTCACCGAAGAGATCGCAGACCATGAGTCTGGTTCCCGCGAAACTTCCGCCGACCGGACCGCCGTTGAAGTCGCGGATGGAGTTGAGACATTCCTCTTTCTCCAGATCGGCATCCCAGAAAATTCCGCGCCGCATTCCGCCGACGCCGCGTCCCTTTTTGAGCAGCCGTCCGTCCGCGCTGAAGAGCCAGCGGCGGTCGGGCGACGGCGCGCGGACATTGAAGTCGATCGCCCCGATTTCGGGCCCGGGAATGGTCGGGTCGAAGTCAATGACATAGCCGTCGTTGATGTGTTTGTTCGGCTCGTTCAGCTTCCAGAGCGTCTTTCCGGTCGCGGGATCGGCGATGAGAACGCCGCCGCTTGTCTGCGGATCTTCATAAAAATGCGCGAGCTCCGACCCCGGATGACTTGCGATGATGTCGGTATAATAAATATAATCCGGATGCCCTCTGCCGTTGGACCAGAGGACTTCGCCGTTGTCGTCGATGACCATGCTTCCGAGCAGGATTTCATCGCGCCCGTCATTGTCGAAATCGGCGCAGATCGTGGCGTGTGCGCCCTGACGCTGAAAGCGGAGCGGCATTCCGGTGTTGTCGAACTTCCAGAGATTGACGAGTTTGCCGTCTTTGAGCTGCCAGGCTTCGGCTTTCATTGTGCCGTAAGTTCCGCGCAGAGCGATGATTGCGGGGGTCTTTCCGTCGAGATACGCCATCGCAAGCTGATTGCGCGAAAAAAAATTGTAGGATTCAAAATTGTCGCGGGAGGGCCACGGCGCTTTGGCGATGACCTTGCCGGTCATGCCGTCGAGCACCGCGAAGTATTCGGGACCCGAAGTGACGCGTCCGTCCGGGTCGCGCGGATCGCCTTCCGCCGCTTTGACCACGACTTCCGCCTTGCCGTCTCCGTCGAAATCGTAGATGATTGCGGGACTGTACCAGACGCCGCGCTCAATGCCGGGGCCCATGTCGTAGGTCCAGAGCCGTGTGCCGTCGGAAAGGAAAGCCTCCAGTTTGAACGTCGTCGGACTCGGATACCAGAAACGCGGGTACGGGTCGATGTTCACCGCACGCGGAGTCTTGACGACAAAGTCATATTTGCCGTCGCCGTTCAGGTCGCCGATGCCGACGTTCTGAACCATCGCCTCAGGATCAGAGAGTTTGAAGGAAAGATACGGCAGAAGCCCCGGACGCGAGGGAGCTGGAAACATCACCGCATCACCCGCGAGCCCCCGCTTCCCCGCCGGCTCCACGCGATAACGGTCGGTGACGCGTCCGTCTGCGTCGAGCCAGTCACAAGTCTGAACAACGGGCGCGGAATTCAGTTTGACCTGTTTTCCGTCGCGCGTGCGGAAAACGTTGAATGCAATATCCGCCGAGTCTTCCTTAAGCAGACGCCAGCTGACGAGCATTCCGTCCGCGGTGAGCGCGGCGACTGCACCGCGGTCGAGTTTCTCCTCCACGCGGGCGCCCGCCGGAACGGGAAGTTTCGGGTTCGGTGCGCGGTCTTCGAGTTTCGTTACAAGAAAGTTGTCAAGGTAGGCGGAGCCGCGGTTTTTCGGATTCGGATCGGCATAGCACGCGGCGACGCAGAAGGTCAGGAAGCCGTCTTTGGCCTCGATCTCCGGCGCGACTTCTCCGCGGATGTCGATCAGACGGAACTTTTTGCCGTCCACCGAAACTCCGAATGCGCGCCCGCCGAACGCCTGAACGCGGTATTTTCCGGGAAGCTTCACAGGAATGCGGATGGTGAGTTTCGCCGCGTCGGGAGCTTCGGGAGAGCAGTCCTTCATGACCGGCATGGAACGCAGAACTTTTCCACCCGACCATTTGTGTTTCCACAGGTCGTTCGCCCAGAGATTCCACTTGCCGGGAACAATGCGGTCGCCCGGAACGATCTTGTTCTTTTCGACGGCGACATCCTCCGCCTCCACGCGGAAATAGCGGTCGCTGTATTTATAGTAGTTCACCTTCGGTTCCGGACTGAGCATCGGAGGGAAGCCGGTGACGTTCTTTGTCGGCGTCACCACAAAACGGTCGATGTACGGGCTGCCGGCATGCTTCGGGTTGTCCTCCGCATAACAGTTTGCAATCTGAAACTCGACAAAGCCGGTTTCGCTCTTGATTTCCCCCGCCAGGAGCATGTCGTTCGTGAGACGGCGGAAAAACTTGCCGTCGAAGGAGACGCCGACGGTCCGACCGCCGAAAAACCGGATGTCGCACGGAACATTTTTCGGAACCGGAACGCGGAAAGTCAGGATTGCCGCAGCGGGATCGGCGACCTTGCGGTTCGCGCGGATCACATCGCCGCGCAGAGCCTTTTCGCCTGACCAGCGTTTTTTCAGCGGATCGTTCGCCCAGAGATTCCATTTGCCGGAAACCATGCGGTCGCCGGAAACAATCTTATCCTTTTCAACCGCGACGTCTTCCGCCTCGTAAACCTTGCTCCATTTCCGCATTTCCGCTTTCTTCGCGTCCGGCTTCCCTGCGCCGAGCGGAATCGCGATGAAGTGGTCGACGTAGACCCAGCCGGGATTGGAAGGCGTGGCGTAGCAGTTCGCAACTCTCAGCTCCAAAAAACCGCCTTTCACTTCAACCCTGTCCGCCACAACTCCGCGGAACTCGATTTTTTTGAACGCCCCGTTCCCGACCGCCACGCCGAACGCGCGTCCGCCGCGCGCTTCAATGCGGTAGTATCCATCGGCAAGCGGAAGACGCACGCGGAAAAGTCCGGATGCGGGATCCTCCGGAGCGCGGTCGGCCTTGCAGAGCGGCGCGCGCAAAGTGCTTTTGTTGCGCCAGATGTTGTCCGGACGGTCTTTCGTCCAGAAATCCCACTTCCCGTCCGGCGGACGATTGTTGTTCTGAGTGAAAACGGAGGGGTCGACGGCGACTTTCTCCGCATCGAAGCGGAGCGGTTCGGCGGCGCAGGCGCATTCGGCGGCGCAGGCGCATCCGGCGGCCAGCGCGGCGAATGCAAATAATTTGAAAGTGTTCATTCTGTTTTCCTTTCTCAATCCATATGGAAGACTTCGACGAGATCGCGCCCGACCGGGCGGTTGTCGTCATGACAGTACATCAGATCGGCATTGTATTTCCACCAGCGTTTGACAACGTCGTCTTCGGGCATATCGGCGAAGGTCCCGTCGTCGTCAAGTTTGCAGAAAGCGAAGAGCGTGTCGGTTGCGGCGTCAAAGAAGATGGAATAGTCGTGAATGCCGCAGTCGCGGTGCTCGCGGACGAGTTCAGGCCAGATGGCGTCGTGGCGGCGGCGGTATTCATCCGCCATTCCGGGCTTGAGACGCATGGCGAAAGCGTGTCGTTTCATGCGGATGCTCCTGTCTTAAAGGTCGCGGCGGTGCGGGCTGATGCGGACGAATTCTCTCCGCGTGTAGTACTGCGCGTAAACCTCTTTGCGGTTCTCGACATGACCGTCCGCGAACAGAATGTTGCAGGAGCTGTCGCCGTGGCGCGGTCCGCTGTAGGCGATCCGCCAGTTTCCGGAAGCGTACTCGCCGTCAAAAATGTACTTGGGCGAACAGCGTTTCCATGCGGCAACGTTGTAGAGCCGTGAGTCGCCGACGATTCCGACGCCGCTGGGGCTGACAAAGCTGGAATTCTTGAGCGGCCTGTTGAGTCCTCCCTTATCCTCGGTCGTCGCATGTTTCATCAGAATCCATTCGCTGGTTCCATAGCTGCAGAGACGTTTGGTGATATTGGATTCCGCCTTGTAGAACGCATCGAGTTTCGGCGCCTCAGTGAAGCTTTCCCAATAGAAGCTCTTCAGTTCCTCCTTGTTCTTGCTGGTCCGGAGGGGCGCGCCGGGACAGACAAAAACGGGAGGGTTGAGGTTGTAGTATTCCGCGAAAAACTCAAAATGCGACATTCTCGGAGCCGTGAAAATATCAATTTCCGGCCAGTACTCCGCATTGTCGCCGGTATACATGTTGTAGGCGGTTCCTATCTGCTTCTGATTGGAAACGCAGCTGATTCCGTACGCCTTTCCCCGCGCCTTGTTCAACGCCGGCATGAGCAGCCCGGCAAGGATTGCGATGATCGCTATTACAATAAGGAGTTCTATAAGCGAGAAATACCGGATTCTCCGCCGATGGAACATGAGAATGTCTGACGCTTTGTGTTTCATTGTTTTGTCTGCCTTTCGTTTTTCTCTTCCGTTTGTCTTTTCGTCTCAAATCCGTTGGATTTCTGAAACAGGCAATGCCCGTTTCATATCTCATATTTTCCTTTTTCCTCCGTTTCCCTTGTTTATTATACGTGCAATATGATGGTTCAGAAAAATCAGTTCATCCCCGGTGTACTGTCCCGCAGAAGAAGCGAGGAATGAAGATCCGCGGGAACAACGGGAGTGCGCTGCATTCCGGCGTCAACGCTCTTCCAGATCTGGTCGACGATGGCTTCAAAGGGAAGATAGACCGAAGTCAGCGGGACCGTGTCGAACGGACGCTCCTGTCCGTCGATGCCGATGACGGGCAGTTCCCTGAGGGTATGCCCGCTGGAGAGAATGGCATTGACGGCAATGCTTCCGAGTTCATCGGTAAAGGCGACGAGAAGCTGCGGACGTTCGCTTTCGGGCATCTCGAAAATCTGCCGGATGAATGCGGCGACGTCGGGAAACCCGGCGGATTCGCAGTGAGCGGCAAGCACGACATTTTTCTGTTTGAGCATCTCCGCGATCTGAAACGCGCGGACGCCGATCGGGTTGCTCCATCCTACATAGCTCAGGTACGCGGTTCTGCGTACGCCGTTGCGCGTGATGAATTCGCCGAGCGTATTCGCAATATCGGTTTCGCTGACTCCGACGTATCTGCTGTTTGCAATGGAAAGCGCATTGTGCTCGCAGAAAACGAGCGGAATTCCGTTTGCGGAGAATCCCTCGAAGAGATCGCGGTTGAAATCTCCGCTGGCGATTGCGACAAGAGCGTCAATTCCGCGGGAGAAGAACATTTCGAGTTTGCGCCGCTCGAGCGCCGGATCGAAGTTGTAGTATTCAACGAACGCCATGAGACCATGCTGCATGCAGCGTTCGGAAATCGCGCGTCCGAGCATCCGGCTGAACTGAACGTCAATGGTGTTGAGGAGCACGCCGATATTGCTGCTGCGTCCGGATACGAGCATGCGCGCGGAGTTGTTCGGGATGTACCCGAGCTCCGCGATGACCTTCTGAATGGTCTTCCGTTTTTCTTCGCTCACTCCGATATTGGAGCGCGGGTTCCGGTTGAGCGCCGCGTAAACGGCCGCACTGGAGACCCCCGCGCGGTCGGCGACCATGCGGATGGTGACGCGTCCCCGCGGAGTATTCGGCAAAGTTTTTTTCTCAGCGCTGTTTCTCATATTGCACGTATAATATCCTTCTGTTTTTAAGATAACACGGGTAAATAAAATGTCAAGTGCGGAATGCAAAAATATTGAGAAATATGTACAATTTGAGTTCACCAGAGCCTTTTTCCGGAGAAGATGAATGAGGAGTGCGGGAAAAAAATTAAAATAAAATAAAAAAATGATTTGACATTATGCGATAACGGAGTATATTACACACATACCTCAAGCGGGTGTAGTTCAATGGTAGAACATCAGCCTTCCAAGCTGATTGTGAGGGTTCGATTCCCTTCACCCGCTCCAGAGCTGTGGTGGGATTCCCGAGCGGCCAAAGGGAGCAGACTGTAAATCTGCTGTCGCTGACTTCGATGGTTCGAATCCATCTCCCACCACCATTTTTTATCTTAAACCAATGTGTTTTCGCTTCCCACTAATTTTCCTTGACTGAAGGTTCTCCGCGAGACGCAATATCTTCCCGCTTTCATCGGAAAACTTGAGAACCTCTCCGCTTTTCGTTTTCAATTGTGCGCGTCCAACGGTATTCAGAAACGCTTTGTAGGCCGTTCCCGCGTTTGCTCCGCCCATGGTTCCCTGCAAAGTTCCAAGAACTGCAAGTTGCTCATCAAGCGAAACACCGGCCTTCTGCCCGATTGAACCGAGATTGGTGAATGCCTGGGACATATCATTTCCGGAGGATTTGTACATCTTGATAGCATACGCTGTCTTGCCGGTCAACGCTTCAATCCATTTCGCCTGTCCCATCTTGTTCGCGGATTTCTCAAAGATGTTGTACATCGTTCCCTGGAACTTGGTAATTGTTGCCGCATCCGCTTTTGTTGCCTTTGCGAGCATGTTTCCCTGATAGGTAAACGCCGCAAGTGCACCCTTTGCAAGACCGTGAATCGCTGATTGAATATCATACGCGGACCGCGCAACCGAAGCAGCGTCTGCGCCAAACTGCATGGCAAAAGATTTGCTGGCTTTTGAAAGTGCATCAAGATCATCGGCAGAAGTTCCAAGAGAAGCAACCTCGTTCAGAGATTTTTCAAATTCGCGGGCGGGAGCAGTAAAAGATGAAAAGATTGTTGAAGAAGCTAGAAGTCCAGAAAAACCTTTCATTACACTGGAAAATGCAGCTTGGCTTTCTTTTTGTATCTTCTGCATTGATTTGCAAATATTTTGCGCTGGCTGACTCAGCTTGTCAACAAGGAGAATGGTATATGTCAATTTTTCAAGGGCTGTGCTCATATCGTATTTGCTTTCTTCTTTTTTTATGCTATGTTACCTGTTGGAGGTGATTACTATGCTTGAATTTCTTATTCTTACATGTCTTGCGGGAGGTATCTTCGATGGGATTCGCTCCTGTTTTCTTCCTTCCAATCATCCCTCGAACGTGAAAATGCGCAAAGAACGCTGGCTTGCGGATCACCCGAACGAACGGTGGAAATGCCCGTACAAGTGATCATCCTCCCAGAAGATTCTTGAGAATCGTTCCGAACTTCTGCCAGTAATCCCATTCCAGAAACGCGGCTTCGGCAAGGCAGTCGGTGTCGAGCGGTCTGCCCGGAAAATATTTCCGGGCATAAACGCTCAGCAGATCGAGTGAACCTTTGTCTTTTTCAAGACGCCGGAGCCGCTCGGTCAGTTTTTTACCACAATCTCCACTTCCGGCCGGAAGGTCTCAACCAGTTTTCCCGCAATCTCAACCGCAAGCCCCTGGTCACACAAGGCGTCGAGTTCCGGACGCTGCTTCTTGTCCACAAGAGCTTTGCGTACAAAGTCGATGGACGGCGTGACTTTGCTGTCCGGCTTCAGTTCGTTGATGTAGGCATTGTAGGCAACAGTCGTCACGCGGAACGCAAAATCAGTTCCGCCGATGGTCAGAATGACTTCTTTCTCAATCATCTTCAAACTCCTCACATGTCAGTTTCTTTTTTCGCGCAATAAGGCACGCCGTCGATTTCGACGAATTCCGGAGCGGTGACGTCAAACGGAAGTTCGAATTCCGAACTCATCCCCGGCGGCAATACCCCGTCCAATGTTTCGGGATCACAACAGATTTTTGTCTGAGCGTTTACTTTGACAAGTTTCCCCCGAATGCCCGCATGAAGATTTCTTTGTGCGGGCATTTGCATTTTCCAACTCTTATGTTATAGTGTATCAACCTGTAATTACGGAGCTTATTCATATGAAAAAATCAACCGCTGCTGCACTCGGTCTCTGCGCCGTCTTCCTATTCACCTCATGCGACACCCTTCGCACACTCGAAAACATGGAAGGCAACGACTTCGTCAACCCCAGCGTCTTCGAAACAACACCCGATTACGTAATCTCCATCCACGACGTCGTCAAATACCCGCGCTCCGAAACGCTCGAACAGGAAGTCACGACCTTCGACGGCAAGCGCATTTACATCAATACAAACTCCCTCATCCATTCGCGCAACATCTCTAAAATCGAACTCATGCCCAATAAAAAAGATCCGCAGTTCTGCGACCTCAAACTTACACTCGACCGCCGCGGAAAAATGCTCTGGGGAAACCTCGCCACCGAACGCAAAGGTCAGAACGTCGCACTCATTATTGACGGCGTCCTCTACCGCGTCTTCAAACCCGCCCAGCTCGGCGAAGAGGCGGAAGCCGTCATCATGACCGGCCCCTTCGACCGCAATACCGCCTACAACCTCGCGAAAAACAGCGAGAAAAACTATGGCATCTTCAATCCGAAATAAGCTCACCATCGCCATCCTCTGCTGCGCCGCTCTCCTCGGAGCGCAGAACAAAATTCCGGAAAAGGACACCCGTTCCTATTTCCGGATCGATATCAACGCCATCCCGGACCGCATTGTCCTCAAAGGTCTCCCGCAGAAGGAATCCAATGTCCATAATTCCAGCTGGTACCGCGACGATGCGCGCTTCGTCATCACCGCTGCAGGCAAAGAGCCGCTGCGAGAGGAATGGACCGAATACTCCGTCACGTTCGTACCCAACCGCTCCGGCGAAGTCTGGATCCGCATCAGCGGGCTCTGGCGCAAGGAAGATGAACTGCGCCCCTGGGTCATGGTTGATTCGGTCCGCCTTAACGGGAAACTCCTCGAAAACGGAGACTTCTCCAGCTATTCCGAACGCCAGCCGGAAGTATATCGTCCCGATAAATGGATTCTGCAGCACCGCGCCGAGTTTTACATTGACGGCGGACGTGATAAGTCGCCCGCGTGTCTTGTGAATCACGACAGTCCCGTTGTCACCTCGTTCCGGGTACGCGCCGGCGAGCCCAACACCGTCTCGGTTGTGGTGAAACAGCCGAGACGCGGAATCATTCCGAAGTTCGAACCGCCGAAAAAAATTCAGGACTTCCGCTCAAAAAACTCGAAACGGAAGCCCCGGTAAACTGCGGATCAGCTGCTTTTATTTCTTCTGGTGATCCTTTGTCAGAGTCGTCTTCGCATTGTATGCACCGACTTTCTCCTTGACAACCGTCACTCCGCTGATGATGTCTTCCTCTTCATTGAAGTTGATGGAGAGATGAACCACCGTCGTTTTGCCGGTCCACGTGTGCGGACGGAGACGGTCGCGGTTGCGCGGGTCACGCGGGAAAGCCCGTTTGAAATCGTCCTCCCCATAGATTGCGGCAAGCTGTTCTTTCAGCTTCTCATAGTCGTTGAAGTTCACGCGCATGTAGAAGATGATGACGCGGGAAAGGCGGTTGTCAATGTAGTCGAACTGCACGTTCCGGATCTGACGGTTCGGCGTGACGAAGTAGTCGTATTCTTTTGTCGCCATCGGGCTGAAGTTGTCGAATTTGAGTGCGAGGCGCGCTTCGCCGCGCGTGAATCCCCAAAATGCCGAAGCGTATCCCTGGTCGGAATCCACACCTGTAAGATCGGCGACATTTTTCTTGTTCTCTTTGATTTTCTCTCTCAGAGTGTTCTCATCCGGCGTATCGAACACGAGAAGCTCGGCGGCATCCTTGCTGTTCTTGTTCTCCGCGGAAATTTTCTGACGCTCGGTGTTGATCTTCTGCCACGTGAGTTCCTCCGCCGTATACCAGCGGTCGAGGAAGCTGATGTACCCCGCCTTTTCATTGGCGTTGTCCTGCGCATCCTGAATCTCGTTGAACGCGCGCATGAAGGCGTCGCGGCGGCGCTGACGGTAATCTTCGTAACGGGTGTTGACGAAATCCGCGCGCTTGGCTTCGCAGACCTGGATGTCAATCTTTTCCTGATCCTCCGGAAGCACGTCGATGTAGGGAATGACGCGGCTTCCGATCCGTACGACCCGGCGGTCCGGCGAAAGCGAGTAGTAGATTCCGGAGACCTGGTAAATGTGCGGCCCGCGGCGGTAGCGGATGCGGATATTGTCACGCAGATTGTAATGGGTAAAACGCCGTTCCGCCTCCTCCGTCAGCTCCTTTTTGTACTGAGCGAGCGACTTCGGGAACTGCTTCGAGATTTTCCGTTCCGCTGCAAGCCGCAGCTCCTTCTTGCTCCGCTTGTCCAGCGGTGCGGACGGCTTGAACGGGATCTCCGTCGCCACGTCTCCCAGAATTGTGTTGGCGACATCCTTGTTCCAGATATCCTCGCCGGCCACGATATGGGCGCGGAGCACGCGTTCGATAAAGTCATACTTTGCAAGAGAAACCGCAAGCGTTTTATCGGAAGACGGCGCGGTGTATTTGATTCTCATTCCGACCGACTTCACCGCTGTGTTCTTTTTTGCCTGCGCGGAAAGTTCCATCGGAAAAACGAAAAGCGCCGCCACCGCCAGAACTGTTGTGCAATAAATACGATTCATGTCTCTATCCTGTCCTGAAATTCATCGCAACCTTTATTTATTGCGACTGTTAAAGTTACACTTGAATATATTATACCACATAAACCCGTTTTTGGCAACCCCCAGAAAGTGCGAAAAAAAGGTTTTTCTCCGATAAATATCTTAATTATTCGGGTGAAACGGCTTTCCGGAGCCCCTCTCCCGCAAAATTGAATGCACAGACCGCAAGGAAAATCGCAAGCCCCGGCCAGAGCGTGAGATGCCAGTACGACACCGGATCGGGGAACGCCTGCCGCAGCAGCTCCCCCCAGCTCGCCGCCGGATCCTGAACACCGAATCCGAGAAAGCTCAGCGAGCTCTCCGCAAGAATCGCCCCGGCGACATTGAACGTAAACGTCACGAAAATCGGTCCCGACACGTTCGGCAGAAGATGCAGCAGCAGAATCCGCCGCGTCGGCACTCCCAGCGTCTCCGCTGCGGAAATGTACGGCATTGCCCGCTGTTTCAGTGTCTCCCCGCGCACCAGACAGCACAGCCCCGGCCAGCCGCCCGTAAAGCCGATCACAAGAATCACCAGCAGAATCGACTGACGGCAGTCGTAATCCAGCATGATCGACATCAGAATCAGCAGAAGAAGGAACGTCGGGAAACAGATCTCGATCTCGACGAGACGCATCACCAGCAAATCGGTCTTTCCCCCGCGGTATCCCGCGAAAAGTCCGAGAAATGTGCCGATCACCATTGAAATTGCCGTCGCGAGAAAACCGACGGCCGTTGAAACGCGGGCACCGTAAACCATTCGCGCCGCCACGTCGCGTCCCGAGTGATCGACCCCAAACCAGTGAGCTTTTGACGGAGGCTCATACGGAGTACCGATTGTCTCAAAAGGTCCGTATGGGACCGGTGCATTGAGCACGAATCCGCCCTCCGAACGGATGCGCGCCGACTCGCTCCGCCAGTCCGTTCCGTCAAATTTGACGGGTTGAAAAATGAAAACCGTCAAAATCAGAATTCCACCCGTCAAAAGTCCGGCACTTTTCCAGACACGCGGTTTCCGCCTCAAAACCAGCAGAATCAGAATGACGACCGGGACGTAAAGCAGAAGCGCGTTGAAACCCAGCTCGATGAACACTTCCGGGCTGCGCGTTGTGAAAAGTCCGCGGAATGCCGGGAAGTTCCAGGAACCGTGAAGAACAGTCAGGAGCGGACGCTCATTGGCGAGCAGCGGAGCAAACACCGCCGTCGCCAGCATCAGCAGAATCAGAACAAGTCCGGTTACGGCGGCGCGATTGGCGAAAAAACGGCGGAGGATCTGCCGGGCGGGCGAATCCTCGTGCGAAACAGTCTCAGTCATCGTCAGCGTGTATTCGTGTTCAGATCCGTCGTAAACAGCATGTAGACGGAGAGCAGCAGGAACAGCGCCGAAACGGAGACGGAATAGCAGGTCAGTGCAATCAGCGGTCCCGTGCCGACTGCCATGTCATGGAAGTAGAACAGCGGATTCAGGAACGCATAGTGAACCGCAAACAGCAGCGTATCCGCAAACGGAATCATGCCGTCCGGGAAAAGCGACATCGCAAGCGGCAGGAACGCCATCACCACGCAGAAAATCAGATACAGTGCGGTAAAAATCATCGCCCCCAGCGCACCTGCGGCGATCGAGAAGGTGATGTTCGCCGCAATCAGCGGAAGCAGAATCAGTGCGGGAATCAGCTGCCGCAGCGCCATCTGCACCGAGTTGTACGGAACCACGCCGAAGCCAAAGAATTTGCTCGATGCAAACAGCACAATCTGAAGGAAAATGAAAATTGCATACGCCATGATTACAATTGCGGTGAACTTCCCCGCCAGATAGCGGAGCCGCCCCACCGGTTTGGAAAGAATGATCAGAATCACGCCCGAATTGATGTCCGACGGAATTTCCGAGGAACCGTAGAACGAGGAAATCAGGATACTGATGATCAGCGCAACGCACGACCCCATCGCAATGGAAGGAGCCCCTGTGCTTCCGGAGAACGCATAGGAAAAGAGCGATCCGCGCGCCACCTGCTCCGTCACCGGATCGGCGGAATTCGTGAACAGACAGATTACCGCGGCGACAATCATCAGCATGTAAAACGCCGATTCACGCATTTTCAAAAGGGAAAACTGTGCAATCGCCCACATTTATTTTGCCTCCTGTTTCTTCCGCTCATTATTCCAGCGGTAATACGACGGTTTCTTTTTCAATTCCTCAAGGCGCTCCCGGACACGGGAAACAAGGTCGCGGTCGTTTTCAAAAATCGCACAGCGCTCGATCAGGTCGTAAACTGCTTCATAATCCCGGAACGGAATCTTTTCAAGCGGCACATTCATCAGAGGCAGCAGCACATCCAGCTTCCGGTGAGCGGAAAGCGACACGGCGTTGATCCGCTTGCACACTTCCCGCCACGTGCGGTAAACCAGAACCGGGTCTTTCGCCGTCTCAAGATACGGATGCAGAACTTCATCGACGAAATCCATGTCATCCGCGAGCAGCGCGTAAAGCGTCGCCATCTTCGGGTCGTCGCGGAACTTCGGATCTTTGCGGAGCGCTTCGACGACGGCGCGGCGCGCGGACGGCGTGCGGTCCTGACGCAGCAGAGCGATTGCCGCATCCAGTTTCTTCTCCGGCGCGGTCTTTTCAAAAGCCGCGCGGCGGGCGAGGATGTTGTTGTAATCCCGGAGATTGTTGTAGGTTGTCCAGCTGCGCTGAATGAACTGGCGGTACTGTTCCGCCTTTTCTGCGGCTCTTCTCATGCGCACGCCGTATTCGGCTTCGCCGGGACGGGCGATTTGACGGGCGATGCGCTTGTCGATGTCGCCGACAATGCGTCTCGCATTGTTCCGCAAGTTCTCGAACTGCCAGGCGTATTCGCGGAAGAAGTAGGTTTCCGTCGGCTTGTCGAGCAGCGGAAGAAGGAATTCGGCGTGAACGATATGCAGATCGCGCAGACCGAGCCGCCCGAGACGGTCGCGTCCGTCGCGCCACGCAAGGTAAATCTGTTCAGGATCGGTCAGAGTGTTGATGAATTCATAATATTTCTGAATGGAGATTGCTTTCGGATTCTTCGGGTCGCGAAGCATCCGCATATAAGGCAGATAGAGATTTTTCATCCCGGCATATGCGGGATTGTCGATAAATTGAAGCATGAGGGTATTGTGCTCGTCCATGTCGCGAGTATGACAGGCGAGTGCATATGCGGTGCTGAGCTTGTCTTCTTTGCTCTGCGCTTCGTCGTATTTCTGACGAAGGGCAAGATAACGGGCGCGGTATTCAAGTTCGGCTTTCGCCTTAGGCGGCAACCAGTCGAGGACTTTGGCGAAATCGACTTTTTCACGCTTGATCGGCTTGAGCATCGCGGTGCGGAGAACCTTTTCGGAAATAAAATATCCGGCAAGGGAGACGACCAGAACCGCCGCCATCGCAATGGTGGCGGTTCTGTGACGCGTAGCTGTTTTCTTTCCGGAAAACATCAGTTCTGCTTCGCTCCGCAGGTGCTGCAGAAGGCTGCGGAACCGCCCTTGAGCGGAGCCTTGCAGGATGCAACTTTGCAGAGTCCCCAAACCTGAACCGGCTTGCCGCAGGAGGCGCAGAACTTCTCGCCCGCCGCATAAGCTGCGGTGCAGTTGGAGCAGATGTGCGCTTTATCGAACACGCGGGCAATGACCTTGTCGGCCAGAGCTTTGCCCTCGGCGGTCGGAGTGTAGTCGTCGGAAGCGACCTTGACGTCCTTCAGAGCCTTGATGAGACGGTCATTCAGGTTCTGGTTGTACGCGGTGTCGCGTCCGCCGTTCTCTGCACCGGTCTTCTGATTCTTGTCCCACTCTTCAAAGAGAACCTGAAGCAGAGCGACGCGCTCATCCTTCACAATGTTCTTCTGAACGAGACCTTTGGCTTTGGCGCGGAAGAAGCTGCTGACGACATGGGTTGCGCCGCTGTCGCTGCCGGAACGCTTCATCGCCATTTCGAAGAAGCGGACAGCCTCGTCGTAGTTGGCGGGTTTGACGTTGTACATCATGACATAGCCGGCGTAGAACGGAATCTGCCAGTTGTTCTTGAGATATTCGTTCTTGCAGGCGGTGTTGAGGAACTCGATGGTCTTCGCGGGATCCGCGATGGAGATCAGCATTGCGCCGTCCTTGTAAATCTTCTCAAGATTCGAATCGAGTCCGACGAGTTCCTGCAGTTTCGCGGAGACATCGCCGACGTTGGATTCGTCGACCGTCTGGAGCGAACCGAGGTAGTTGACCAGGCGCATCCACTGGACGTCGGAGGCGAACTTGTGGAAGCCCGCGATCGGGGTGCCGGAAAGAGTCGCTTTTTCCGGGGCGAATTTGAGCTGCTCTTTATTCAGCTTCGCGGAAAGGAAGGAAGCCGCTATAAAAGCCGCGATCATAACGACAATGTAAATCGGAAGTCTTTTCATTCTGATGCTCCTTATTACTTGATGTCTTTGCGTTCAAAGACAATGCTGGCGAGGGAGAGAGCGAATGCCGCATAGCAGATGCCCCACACCGCGACGAGCAGGACGTACATCCACGGAATATTGACCTGGTAGACCGCGTTCGCCTTGAAGTTGAAGAGGTCGAGGTCCGGAAGAAGTCCGCCGTAAACGCCCCAGATGTTCGCAAGACATTTCGTCGAGAACGCGAACCAGACGACCACGACCGTAATGATCGGCGCGATCACTTCCGGCAGAATCACCGCGAACAGCACGCCGAGCGCCGACATCGGGATCAAAGCCAGAATGAGGAGCAGGTGAGACTGGAACATCGCCAGGTCAATACGCTGACCGAACGCAATGTTGAAGACGATGAACGAACCGACTGCGATCAGCGCGCAAATCACCGCGCCCGTAACCATGCAGCCGATCATCTTGCCCAGCAGATACTGGAAGCGACCCAGCGGCTTTGCCAGCAGAGTGGACGCCACGCCTTCGCGCAGCTCCTTCGGAATCTCGAACGTCAGCGAGATCACCACCAGCAGCGCGGCAATGGAGTTGAGCACAAGAGCAACGTCAATCATCAGCTCTTTGTGGAGTCCCAGGGAAAGGACGTCGTAGTTGACGGCGCTGGCGACGAGAAGCAGTGCACAGAAGATGAGAAAGTACACGACTTTCATGCGCAGCACGTTTTTCCAGGTGCCGCTGGCGATTGTTATGATTTCGTTCATAACGTCTCCTTTTTTGTGTTTTTGTTTGTTTCGGTATTTTTGTTAAACATTTGCATTTTCCACGGTGCGGAAGAAGAAATCCTCCAGCTTCTCGCGCGATGCGGAGAGCGTCACGGCGTCGGGGAACTCCTTCTTGAGCTCCTCCACGCGATCCTTGATGTGCGTCGCGTGATGCGGGAACTGAAGCGTCCAGCCGCCGTCGGGATTCTTCACGCTGCCTTCGGCGTCGACCATGAGTTCGCGGAACACCTTGTCCGCGCCCGGAGCGATCACGACATTGATTCCGGATGCGGCGAGCAGGTCGTCGAGCTTGCCGGTGCAGAGCAGATGCCCCTTCTTCAAAATCGCGATGCGGTCACAGATCTCCTCCACGTCGGAGAGGATATGGCTGCTGAAGAACACGCTCGTTCCCTTCTTCTGCTGCTCGATGATAATCTGTTTGAATTCCTGACGTCCGTAGGGGTCGAGTCCGAGAAGCGGTTCGTCGAGAATCAGCAGCTCCGGCTTGTTGAGCAGAGCCTGCGCCACGCCGATACGCTGAAGCATGCCGCGCGAAAACGAACCGAGTTTTTCCTTCGCATGATCCGCCATCTTGACTGTCTCAAGCGTCTCTTCGATCGTTTCGTTGCGGATGTCCGAGGGAATGCGCAGGAGTTTTGCGCAGATCGAAAGGAATTCGCGCGCGGTCAGCTGTTTGCTGAATGCGGGTGAATCGGGCAGGAAGCCGATGCGCTTCTTGACCTCGACGTCATACGCGGGTTTCCCGAGCACCGTTGCGCTGCCTTCGGTCGGCTTGATCAGATCCATCAGAATCTTGATTGTCGTTGTTTTTCCGGCTCCGTTGGGACCGAGGAATCCGAACACGGATCCGCGGGGAACCGAAATCGAGAGGTTGTCCAAAGCCTTCGGTCCGCGCGAAAACCAGTGGCGGTAGCACTTTGACAGCCCTTCCGTCTGAATCACATATTCATCCATTCGACCATTTTCTCCCTTTGCTTCCGGAACAGGAAAATTCCGTCCGGGGGTTCATGAAATAAAAATATGAATCTCTTGAAACAATAACATTAAAATCA
>URNX01000035.1 GCA_900549415.1 uncultured bacterium | reverse complement strand
TTGAGTAAACCTGTCTCCGTCCAGATTTGACCTAAATCGACCCCGTCCGCCCTGCGTAAACCTCTTTCTTCTTTATAATAGAGAACATTCAGCAGTTTCTTCACAAAACATCCTCCCTCAGAAAGTTGCGGATATATGTCTCCGGGGATTTCAGATTCCGCAATTCCGGCACACAGAGATCCCGAAGAGAACAGCTCCTGCATTTTGTTTCATCTTCCGGCGGCGGAGGCGCAGCCGCAAGATGAAACAGCTCATGGGCACGGCGAATCCGTTCCTCCGTTTTCCCCCGCAGCTCCGAATTCAATTCGAACTCCATCCGCTGACGTGTGCGCCCGTAATAAACGGCTCCGCAGGGAACCGGGATGTGCAGCATCTCCTCCAGACAGAACGCCTGCGCGCAAAGCTGAACGGCATCGCAGTCATCAAGCTTCGGGCGCCCGATTTTGTACTCGACGGGATACGCACGCCCGGCGGAGTCGAATTCTATCAGGTCGGCGCGTCCGCTCAAACCGTATTTTGCAGAGTTCAGCAGAAGCGAACGCACCTGTTTCAATCCATCGGCGGTGTACGTAGTCTCCTCCGAATCCACGCGCTGATGAGAGAGCGATCCGGAAACGGTGAAAAAATTCTCGCTCCAGATCTGCTCTACATGAATCAGGTAGCACTGGCGCTCGCAGAAAGCGACGTGCTGAACAGCCGACAGCTGGATGATTTCATCTTCGGGACAGCTGCACATCCGGCGGAACTCCGGCCTCAGAAACCTTCGATTTCCTCAACCTTGACTCCGGGGATCGGAGTAATCTCCACGGAGCCGTCTCCGTGAACCTTCAGCGCGGCGTGAACCTTTGCGGAGGAGCAGACTCCATTCGGGCAGTTGTGCTCCCACCAGATGACTTTCAGGACGCGCATGCTTCCATCCGGGCGGGCGGAAGAGGCGTCGCCTTCAAACAGTTTCGGCAGAACAGCTTTGATTTTTTCCGCATCCCCGTCAGAGAATCCGGTCTTGCCGGCAAGCTGCGGACTCATCGCGCCGTAGAAGACATAAATGCCCGAATCCACGCGGTACTTCATGCCCATCGTATCCGCAGACTTCTTCGATCCGTCGCCTTCGTTGCTGACGCTCTTTGTAATCTGAACTCCGGCGATGTCCACCGGCGCCAGAGAAAACGCAGACTGCAGCGTAACCGGTCCGCGGACGCCGACGGAAACCGCATCCGCATCGCCCTTTCCCTCTTTCTTGAAAGCAAAGACCTGGCCGAAAGCCCGGACGTCAAACCATTTTCCGCACGCAGCTTTCTCATAGTCTGCCGGTTTGACTCCTTTAAGCTCGCCTTTTGCACGCTGAAGAAGCGTGAGATACGCATCGTTGCGGCGGTCGTCCGACTGCACAAAAATGGATTCGCCCGCATCCATCAGGCGGTCGCGGAGTTTGCGTTTCAAACACACATCGGAAACCTCGCCGAACCCTTCATACGTAGTACGCGGGCGGTTCCCGTTCAGAGGGTCGCCGTTCGGATTGGCATGTTTTACGCTGAAGACGACGGCAAAATCAATTTTTCTGGTCAAAGACATAGTGTTTTCTCCTTATTTGCAGTTTTCTTAAAATTTGAACTGTTCCTGTTCACTGTTGTTTTCCTCCGCCTTGCCAGCCTCTGCAGGGCGATCCGCCTTCTTCGTAAAGAAAAGCGCTTTTTCGCAATAATACCCCAGCAGGAATTCGCCGGCAAGCGGACGGTCGCTGTTAAAATCCGCAGGGTCGAAGCTGCTGCAGATTTGTCCGAACTCGCTCTCCAGGAAGCCCAGCAGCTGCGGCTTGCTGACGGCGAGACGGTTCTTATACGAATTCAAAAGCCCCATCAGATTTCTCCATGTCGAGCAGGGATGATCGGCGAAATGCGCCATCAGACGCATTGCATTGGTCGGGCGTTTCGCTTCCGAATCGTTAAGGACACTGTATTCCAGATAATCCGCCACCGCCAGCAGACGGCCATACAGGTAATCTCTGGACTTCAAAGAACGGTCAAGAGCCATTGTATATTTCCTCCTTTGGTTTGCATAGCGGTAAACGGCACACGCTATGCCGAGATTTCTATAAAAGTTTTTATCTTCCGGAGCCGGGTGAGAAACACGGCGTACCACGCAGTCCACGATATCGCGCGGGATCGGAGCGGCATCCAGAATACAGGGCAGAATCCGGATAACGCTTTCCCAGCGCTTGTCATCCGCCCGCATATCGCCGTATGCCGCATGAATAATGTCGTGCGGGGACGGGGCGCCGTAAAACTGTTTGTCCTTTCCGTAAAACTGTTTCCATGCGCACTCCGTGTGCCAGTGCAGAATGTTCTTCAGGTAAAGAGAACCTTCCAGGTCGCGGAAAATCTGAACCGCCAGCGTTCCGGGAGTTGCAGAGTCAAGAACCATGAAGCAAAGCCCTTTTGCATTCAGTTTTCCGGAATAACCTGCAGCCAGATGATTCAGCGCTTTTGCCGCCGCTTCCGCTGTATCCGGAAGCGGATCCTCCGCTTTCACTTCGGCGAACGGGTCTCCATACAGCTCATCGGAAGAGACTGCCGGAGGCGGAGCCGACGGGTCATCGTCAACCGCCCATGCAACCATTGCCATTCCCCCTTCATACATTCCCTGCTTGTCGAGCAGCCAGCGCAGAGCGTAATGAGCTTTCTGACTTGCTTCGATGCTGATTGCGCTTGCCTGCTGCGCGGTATCGAAGCGTCCGCGGAACGTAAACTCGCTCGTATCGTTTGCCGAAATCAGTTTTGAATTCAGACTTGCCCTTGAAATGCCTTTCGGATGCAGACGGGCCAGCGGAAGCTGCCTTCCCAGAGCCTGACAAAAACCGGATTCCGCTCCGGCATCGACAGAGGAAAGATAGTAGCGCTGCCAGCTTTCCTGCACGCTTCTGTCTTTCCAGAGCTGAACAGACGTCTGCCCCTTCCGGTAGATTTCAAAAAGAACAACAGCCTTGATGATTGAGCCCGTTACAGCCGAATAAACCGGATGAGCGAAAAACTCTTTCATCTCATCCGGAATCTTTTTCGGCTTCTCCGGAATGATATGCCCGTCCGCATCGGCGGGGAAAATTCCTTTCCGGATCAGATCTCCGCAAAGGCTTTTCCGGTTCAGATACTCGTAAACCGGACGGATCAAAGAGTTGTCCGGATCAAAATCCACCCAGCCTTTGAGCTGCGCCATGTATTGCTGAAACGCATTCTCCAAACCTTTCTGAGCCTTGTCTGCATTCTTTTCAAAAGTTCTCCAATCAATATACTGAACCAGATCCCCCGCCAGATATGAGACCGTGTCGGAAAGCCCGTGCGGATGCACTGCCGTGGAGGTTCGCGAAGATGAAGCTTCCGTACATGGAATAAAGGCGGAACGGTCTTTCTTATCCGCAATAATCACCGCATCCAGGAAATTTCCGGATTCATCAAGCGTCACGATCAGCTCGGATTTCTTTTCCATGTGAAACAATGGAGTCAGTCCGGAGCTTCCGGCATTGAGATCATACGTTTTTGCAAGTTTGTCAATCCAGCTCATTGCGCAGCGTCTCCTCGTTCAAACCACAGCTTTCGGGAAGAACCGCTTTCATCTTGCGGATGAAGCGCGACATTGCAGGGTCGCACGCCTCCGGAAGCGGGAATTCAATGACTCCATCCCGCATTTCGGCATTCCAGAACTGAGTCCGCAACTCATCAATCCCCGTTTCCGAGGGATATGCAAAGCTGTGGAACATGATTCCGAACGGGCGCACCCCCTTGCCGTCATAATAGCCCGGCCCCTCTCCGAAGCGGCACGGTTCAACATACGCCTGGCATTCGCGCGTTCCGAGAAACACATCGCGCCTGCCGCCTTTCTCGATCATCCGCTGCGCAATCTGGTAGTGCTTGCCATCAATCCGATCCTTCGCATACTTTCCTGCCAAAGGCGTCGTGTTCCACACGAACTGCACTTCCACCTGATACGCAACGTCCGCGAGATAACTGTAATACGCGAGCGTGTTTCCTCCCGACATTTTTCTCGGCTTGATGCTCTTGCTTTCCATCCGGATCGGATTCAGAATCCGGACCCGCTTCACAATCCAGATCAGCGTCGGTTTCCAGTAAACCGACTTTATTACGCCCTTCAGAGCCTCATAAGTCGGAACCGGATACGAAGACTTGTCCCCGCCGGTTTTACTTGCGGGATCCGTAAACAGAGCATATTTTCCGCGAACAACAAAACTCAATGTGTTGTTCATCCTCTTTCCTCCTTTCATTCTTTATTGTTTTAATACATATTCATGGTCTGCATACACCCGCTTCCGGGGCAGAGACCCAGATCATTCCCGTCGTAATCGCTTTCGCGCGCCGCAAGAATCCCGTATTTCTCAGAAACACAGTAAACGGCGTTCGCCTCGCGCAGCTTCCGTTCCATATTCTCCGTCACACCCACCGTATAAAGCTGCGCCTGCCGGAGCAATGCATTGAAACGCTCCGGCGCAGGATTCGTGCACAGTTCCGCGATAATCTCCGTCCCGTGTCCGTAAGGGACAATGACAGAAGCGGAGGTCAGGTCATCCAGCGCTTTGAAACACTCGCCCGCCGTGCGGAATGCCCCCAAAACAGCCCTCGGTGTTATCTGCGGAGGATTGTGAAGGCGCCTGTAGGCATTCTGAGAATGCCCGTTTGAGCCCAGAAGATTCAGCAGAGTGTCATTGCATTCCGGAAGCTTCACCGGATATTTCATAATTTCCGAATCCTTCAGACGGCTGTACAGCTCTTCATAATAGAAACTCAGAAGCGACGGCGAAAGCGGATCTCCGTCAAACCGCTCCGGGTCGTCCGCGAACTGACGCAGGGCAGTCTTCGCCGCGGCGCTCCAGACCGACACCGAATGTGTCAGCTTCACTCCGGCCGGGTTGTCAAGGACAAAGACCTCACCGCATGTTCTCTCCGCATTCCGGTTGCAGCGCCCGGCAGCCTGAACAATGGAATCCAAAGAACTCAGCATGCGTATAACACACTCGAATGAGATGTCTACGCCGGCCTCAATCAGCGAAGTCGAAACCACCGCAGTTTTCCCGCCGGAGTTCAACCTCGCACGGATTTTCGCCAAAACATCATTGCGGTGCGCCGGACACAGATTCGTGCTGAGGTGAAACACACGGCATTCCGGATGTCTCTCCCGCAGCAAACGGAACATTTCCGCCGCATGCTTTTTCGTATTGCAGATCATCAGGAGAGAGCTGCAGGACTCAAGCCTGCGGTCTGCAAAATCCGCAGCCTCCTCATTTGTCCCGATTCCCTGCACATACCGGGTCTCAACCCGCTTCAGCTGACGGAACAGCTTCGGATAATCCCTATAAAGCTCTCCCCGCACATTCACCGGATACTCTGTCTTTTCAAGAGCCGGCTGCGTCGCAGAACAGAGAATGACTGTAGAATGCAGACGCTCTGCGAGGAAATTGACCATGCGGTTGAACAGATATGTCATTTCAGCCGGCAGACACTGAATCTCATCGAACAGGAGTACGGATTCTGAAAGCAGATGAAAGCGGCGCGCGTAACGGCTTTCCCCCGAAAACATTGCGTTCAGAATCTGCACCATTGAGGTGGCAATAATCGGGGAATCCCATGTTTCGGCAACCGCTCCGGAGGGCTCTTCGTCCTCTTTGCCGCGCAAAACATTGCTGTGGAATTCCAAAATAAACCTGCCGTCCGGATCGTCGATAATCCCGCGCATCGCCTTTGCGTTCTGGTCCAGAATCGAAAGGAACGGAGCCGCATAAATAATACGCTTCATCCGGTGTTTCGCCGCATGATTCAGGGCAAAACGCAATCCGGCAAACGTTTTCCCGCCTCCGGTCGGAATTGTAAAACGGTAAACGCCGGGCTCTAAATCCGCCGACTCAAGAGCTGTTCCGGAAATATCCGCTCGAATGCGGTCCAGTTCATTGCGGACCGGAAACTTTGCAAGATTCTTCTCCAGACGATCCGCCAGCATCTTCCAGTCGGGAAATCCGCACGGAACCAGCCCGGCGGCGTCAAGACGATCCGCATCAATCAGGGAACTGTAAAGCATCCGCAGCAGAAGCCCGCACTCAAACGGATCCGCCGTCTTGTTGTGAAGCCTTACGAATGCGCTGATTTCACCCAAAAAGCCGCCTTCCCGAATCAAACGCTCAATTTCTGTTTTTACTCCCGCGTCAATCCGCTCAAACAGCGCGGGAAGTTCATATTTGAAATTTTCAGGTTTCTTATCATAAAAAGGAGTTTCGCCGGACGGAGTGAAAATATCTTCAGGGAAAGCATGGTGATAGACAACAGGCATTTCCAGAATCGCTTTTACATCCGGGAAAACATTTCTGGCATATACTTTTTCAAAGAACCATGCTCCGACCTCCGCATGAGGAATTTTGCCGCGCATATTTTCCGCATCCGGCAAATATCCGGGGGCTCCGGGCTTGAGAATCCCTCCAATTGATTGAATATAATTTTGAAATTGCACAGAATATTTCCCGACGTCGTGCAGCAGTCCGAGAAGATTCCCCGTTTTCTCAAAGCCGCACCCGCCAAGAAACATCCTGCACAGTCTTGCAACAGCACTGAGATGTTCTTCCAGTGACTGCGTTTTTTCTCCAACACGAGCAAAAAACATAATGCTCTCCCCCATTTTAAACCAACACAAATCTTTCACGAAGCTTGAATCACAGTAACGCTAAAAAATAATATAAGGCGGCAAAATTATTTTTCAAGGTCTTCATGTAAAAAAAAGAAGATCTTTAATTGGGAATGTTTTCTCCGGAGATAACGGGATCTGTTTTTATTTTCTGTGAGAATAATGCAGGTAACCGGTTTTCTTTCAGGGATGCAGCAGATTCCCGGGGAAGAATGTAAAAACTTATTCAAAGCAAATGCGATTCCCCGGTGATTTTCAAAATTTCAGTTTTTGCTGTTTTCCGATGGATTTCCTTTTACAGAGCTGAGCAGCTCCGTCATAGAAACCTGCCGGAAAATCTCTCCGTTTTTCGCAAAGCTCCACGGAGTTTCCTTCATATTCCTGCAGGTCTTATGCAACTTTGCTCCATGCTGCAGCAAAAGCCGGACGCACTCTTCATGCCGGGAATTCAGAGCGGCAATCAGAGGCAATGACAGAAATTTCTTTTCGCCGTCCTCCTCATACTCAAGATTGGTGTTGATGAACTCCCGGCAGGATGGCAGCAGTTTCTTAAGTCTTTTGAAGTCGCCGTTCCAGCAGGCGTACCAGAAATCCCTGGCTTTCTCTTTTTCTTTCATGCAGAAACCTTTCCCATTGACCTCCGCAGTAAGAAGTATATTTCCAACGATTTCGCACGCCCCCCAATCAGGCAAATCACTGTATCCGCCATCCGGAGACACCAGAGAAAACTGTCCCTCGCGCCAGACGACGCAAGCCCGCCATCCATACTCGTTGGTTCTGAGAATATCTCCATGGTAGATCAGTTTTCCCTTTATATCCACCTCACCTGTGCACCGCTGAATCACATTTTCTTTCAAACTCAGCTTTTCTCCGGCTTCCGTCATCAGGCAGTCGCCGGCAGATGAAAGAAAGAATTTTTCCGTTTCAGGATAAAACGTCTTTGTCTTCAGATTAAATACTCTGAACTGAATGTTTGCCGGACGGTTTGCAACCTCAATTTCATGCTTAACGAAAATTCTCATTTTGAGACTCTCTGTGTTTTATACAGTTTTATGTGCAGCACCATAAATTTGCGCACATTTGTTTCAACTTAACCATCATACTTTGTCAATTTACACTGTTCCCAAAAGTTTTCAAGCAACAAAAGCTGTTTATGAAACTGTTTTTTGCTATGAAGGCGAATTAAGGGGAAACAAAGGAAAATGATTGATGCAAAGAGAAATGGCGGAGAGAGCGGGATTCGAACCCGCGGCGAGGAGACCCCGCGGCGGTTTTCAAGACCGCTGCCTTAAACCACTCGACCATCTCTCCGAAGTGTAGCATATATTACACGCTTTTATCGAAAATGCAAATCATATTATGCGCTTTTTTCATTTTTTCCCAGATCTTCCGCGCTCTTTTTTCCGTTTTCCGCTTGACAAATCCGGAAAATGCGCTAAATTATAAGATTAACACGAGAATTATCGACCTTGATCCGCTATAGAGGATGCAAGTCCGGACGCGCAAAACGAACGGACATACCCGAAAGGTTGACGCCAGTGCAAAGGCTTTTGCCCGCGCAGGCGTTCCGCATCTCTCCGCAGCAGTCAGGCGTATTCCCGAACGAATAAGGATTGCATCAACGGAGGCAGCGCGGAGTCATTATGGAAGGTAATGCAAGAGACATCAGACTGTACAGCGGTACAGCAAACCCGGAACTGGCTAAATCTATCGCAAAGTGTCTGGGGATGGAACTCGGTCACGTCAACATCGAACGGTTCCCCGACGGCGAAATTTTCGTCCAGTACAAGGACAATCTCCGCAATGCGGACATGTTCATCATTCAGCCCACTTGCAGCCCCGTCAATGAGCATCTCATGGAACTGCTCATCATGCTCGACGCCGCCCGCCGTGCTTCCGCGGCCCGCATCACCGTCGTCATCCCCTACTATGGATATGCCCGTCAGGACCGCAAGGACCGTCCCCGCGTGCCCATCACCTCGAAACTCGTCGCGAATCTGCTCGTCAGCGCCGGAGCGAACCGGATTCTCGGCATGGATCTCCACGCCCAGCAGATTCAGGGATTCTTCGACATCCCCGTCGACCACCTCTACGCGTTCCCGGTTTTCATCCAGTATCTGCGCGAAGTCATCAAGGTCGATGAGGAATCCGTTATTGTTTCCCCCGACTCCGGCAGCGTCAAGATGGCGCACAGCTTCGCAGACCGTCTCAACTGCGGATTCGCGGTTATCGCAAAACGCCGCGTGAACGCCACGACGGTTGAATCCGCACACCTCGTCGGCGACGTCGACGGACGCACCTGCGTGATTGTCGACGACCTGACCTCCACGGCCGGAACGCTCTGCGCCGCAGCGGATCTGCTCAAACGCAAAGGCGCCGCGAAAGTCTATGCGGTTGTATCCCACAGCCTGCTGACGGACAAGGCGAGAACGAACCTTCTGAACAGCCCGATTGAGCAGCTGATCACGACCAACACGGTTCCGAACACCTGCCACATCGAAGGCAAGCTGAAAGTTCTGTGCGTTGCCCCGCTGCTTGCCGAGGCAATCCGCCGCATTCACAACGGCGAATCGGTTTCGACCCTGTTCCGCGATCCGGAACAATAATTCAGGAAAACTTGCTTATACAAGCATTATCATAAACGAAAGGACCAAGAATGACAAACAAGGCAAAGCATGTGCTCAATGTTAGCGACCGCGCGGTAAAAGGCAGCGCGGAAGCGCGCAGAGTCAGAGCTCAGGGTTTGATTCCGGCTGTGATTTACAGCAAGGGCGCTACCGGCAGAGCAATCTCCGTTCCCGCCGCGGAATGGGAAGCCCTCTCCCAGCATGAATTCAACATCGTCTCCCTCGAATTCGAAGGCGGCGAAGAAGTCCGCGCTCTCCTCAAAGACACGCAGCGCAACTTCATCAAGGGAACCACCAGCCACATCGACTTCCTCGAAATCCGCAAGGATGTCGCGATCGAAGCCGAAGTTCCGGTTCACCCGGGATTCGAACAGCCGGTCGGCTGCTCCAGAGGCGGTCTGCTTGACCAGGTTCTCCACACCCTCAAGGTGGAATGTCTCCCCGATGCTCTTCCGGAACTCATCGAAGTCGATGTTTCCAAGATGGAAGTCGGCGATCTGATCCACGTTTCCGAACTCGTTCTTCCCGAAGGCGTCACCGCGAAGTCTCACGGCGACCTGGTTGTCTTCGAAGTCATCGACTCCACGAAGATGGCGGAAGACATTCCGGAAGCTCCGGCTCCGGCTGAAGGCGATGCCGCCGCAGAACCGGAAATCGTCGGTGCCAAGGAAAAAGCCGAACGCGCAGCTGAGCGCGAAGAAGCCAAGAAGAAATAATCCTGGCCGGCTTTATGCGAATGGAGGAAACAGAATGCCGTCTGATCGTCGGAATCGGCAATCCCGGAGCGGAATATGCCGGAACCCGTCACAATGCGGGTTTCGAGGTAATCGACCGTTTTCTGCGGAAGTATCCGACGATGTTTTCTCCGCGGCGTGCGCGTAACGCAAACGCCTGGGAAGGGCGCTTCGGCGGCAGAAATGTGATTCTGATGAAGCCCCTGACCTATGTGAATCTGAGCGGCGACGCGGTGCTCCCTCTGATGAAGAGCGAGAATCTCGTTCCGGCGGAGATCCTGATCGTCTATGACGACATTGATCTCACGGTCGGCCGCCTCCGGATCCGCAAAAACGGCGGCAGCGCCGGACACAATGGAATGAAATCCATTATCGAAGCGCTGAAGTCGGAAGCCTTTCCCCGTCTCCGGGTCGGGATCGGCGATGAGCATTCGAAGCGCAGAGCGGATTACGTTCTGACTTCGTTCGAGGGCGCGGAGAAAGAGTGCTATGAAAAGGCGCTCGACAAAGCCGTCGAAGCCGTTGAGCTGCTGCTGAGACGCGGCATCACAATGGCAATGAACCAGTACAATTCCACAGACTGCAGCCAGTCCGCGGAAGAGAAGACGAACTGAAAAAAGAATCAAAATACACCAAGAAAGAGGTGGGATCTTGAAAAAGTACGAGGCAATATTCATCCTCGACATCCGCAAGGTTGAGGACGAAGGAAAAGGATTCACCGAAGAATTCGGCAAGAATCTCGAAAGCTGGGGAGGCAAACTCATCGAAGCCAACGCCATGGGTCGCAAGCAGTTTGCCCGCGAAATCAACAAACGCAAAGCCGGTATCTACTGGGATTATGTGTTCGAAATGGACCCGCTGAAGGTCATCGAAGTCCGCAACCAGTACAGACTCGACGAGCGCCTCATCCGTCTCCTGGTCATCAACTATGACCGCCCGGAAGGCGTCCCGACCGTCGCCGGCGCAACGCTCGCCGACTGATAAAACAATTCACTCAGAGGAGAATCGCAGATGGCATCTTTCAACAAGGTACTTCTTATGGGCAATCTGACCCGCAAACCGGAACTGCGCTACACGCCGTCCGGAATGGCGGTCTGTGAATTCACGCTTGCCGTGAACAGAAGATACAGCCAGGGAAATGAAACCAAGGAGGATGTCTGCTTCGTGGATATCACGGTCTGGGACCGCCAGGCCGATAACTGCAGCAAGTATCTCGACAAGGGCTCCTCTGTCTTCATCGAAGGTCGTCTTCAGCTTGACCGCTGGGTCGATAAAAACGACCAGAAACAGCGCTCCAGGCTCCGCGTCGTCGCGGAAACCGTCCAGTTCGTCGGATCGCGCCGCGACGGCGGCGCACCGGCAGGCGACTACGGGGACGGGCAGTCCTATGCCCGCCGCCAGCCGGACGGCCAGCAGCAGTATTCGCCCGATGCGATGCCGCAGCAGTACAGCCGTCCGCGTCCGGCCTACGGACAGCCGCAGTACGGCCAGCAGGGAGGCGGAATTCCTCCGCAGATGCCCTCGCAGCCGTCCTACGAACCGCAGCCGCAGCCGTACACGCGTTCCGTTGCCCCTGCCCCGCAGGCGGCTCCGGAAATGCCCGAACCCGCAGACAACGTCCAGGGAATCGAAGACGATATCCCCTTTTGATCAACCAAGTGAAAATACCATAAAACAGGAGTTTTATAAATGGCAATGGTCCAGAA
Organism: uncultured bacterium; assembly: GCA_900549415.1. Lineage (GTDB taxonomy): Bacteria > Verrucomicrobiota > Lentisphaeria > Victivallales > UBA1829 > UBA1829. The sequence continues at coordinate 22,995 of URNX01000035.1, read as the reverse complement.
CAAAAAACGCCGCATGAAAAGACGTATCGCAAAGCCGAAAATTTGCAGACTTTGCGAAAACAAAATCGCTTACATCGACTTCAAGGATGCTGAACTTCTCAAGAAGTTCCAGACCGAAAAAGGCCGTATTCTTCCGCGCCGCATTACGGGTACCTGCCTGAAGCATCAGAAGATGCTCGCGGTCGCCGTCAAGAGAGCTAGAATCGTCAGTCTCGTTCTCTAACTTCAACCCCTAACGCATAAGGAAGACATTACTATGGCCTCCATGAAATTGATCCTTCTCCAGGACGTCGAAGACCTCGGCCTCGCCGGTGAGGAAGTCCATGTCGCTCCCGGCTATGCAAGAAACTTTCTCCTTCCGAGAAAACTTGCAGCCGTTGCCACCACGGCCGCTCTCAGACAGCTCGCCGCGCACAAGGAAAAAATCGAAGCTCAGCGCCAGGCTGAATTCGAAGCCGCTCAGGGCGTCGCCGCCAAGCTCCAGGAACTCGCAGTCGAACTGCACCTCCAGGCTTCCGATGACGGTCACCTCTTCGGCTCCGTTACGGATCGCATGATCGCCGACGCGATCGCCGCTCTCGGCGTCGCCGTCTCCCATCAGAGAATCCACCTGGATTCCCAGATCCGTACCTGCGGCGAATACATCGTCCCGGTCAAGCTGCATCCGAAAGTCGTTGTTGACGTCAAGGTCAACGTCGTTCGTGCGTAATAATGCCCGACCCCACGACCCAGAATCCGGTCGGAGCACTCGCTCCGACCGCTCCGGATTATCATCCGCGTACGCTGAAAATCGCGTCCGCGGATTCTCTGCCTTTTGATCTCGAAGCGGAAAAATCCGTTCTTTCCGCCATCTTTCTCGACCCGACAAACTTCACAACCGTCTCATCCATCCTCGGCAGCGTCGCATCTTCCGAAAAAAAGAAGAAATACGCAAAGGAAGCCGCCTCCGCTATGGGCAACCCCTTCTTCCGCCGCGTCGCCGCAACCATGTTCCATGAGCCGATGCACGCCGCAATCTACGAGGCGATGCTCAACCTCTCCGAAGGAAAACTCGCCATCGACGTGCTTTCCGTCAGCGACTGGCTCTCCCGCGCCGGACGCCTGGAGATGATCGGCGGACTCGAAGCTCTTGTCGAAATCCAGACCTACATCGTCAGCGCGGCGCACCTTGAATCGTGGTGTCATCTGCTCCGCGACTACGCCATGCTGCGGGAAATGATGAAAACATGTTCCATGTCTCTCGAACTCTGCAAGCAGGGACACGAAAACATCAAAGAACTTCTCGACACCGTGGAATCCGAGATCTTCCAGGTGCGAAACAAATTTGTCCAGTCCGAAATCGTCGAACTCCGCGCTCTCCTCAAATCCACCTTCAACGACCTGATGGAAATCGCGCAGCACAAAGTCGCTCCGGGTATCCCGACAGAATTTCCCGACCTTGACCGGCTGATCGGCGGAGGACTGAAACCCGGCGAAATGTTCGTCCTCGCAGCACGTCCCTCCATCGGGAAAACCGCGCTCGCACTCAACATCGTCCGGAACATCATCAACCGCGAAACCGACGGCCCGGCAAGCCGCAAAAAAGTCGCGTTCTTCTCGCTGGAAATGACCGACAAACAGATTATTCAGCGTCTGCTCTGCACCGAAGCCAAAGTTCCGCTTTCCGCTATTTACGAAGGTTCGCTCCAGGACGCGGACACCCAGCGCCTCGCAGCCGCAGTCGACAGTCTCCGGCGCGCCAATCTTTATATCGACTCCACCAGCGCAATCTCCGTTTTCGAACTCCGCGCAAAAGCCCGGAAGCTGAAGGAGCTGAACGGAATCGACCTCATCGTCATCGACTACCTCCAGCTGATGCGCGCGGGTGACCGTTCCGCGGAAAGCCGCCAGGTTGAAGTTGCCGCGATTTCCGGCGGACTCAAGGCCATTGCAAAAGAGCTGAACGTTCCCGTTCTCGTTCTCGCGCAGTTGAGCCGTGAATCCGAAAAATCGACGAACCCGAAGGAGAACCCCCTCCCCAAACTGAGCCACCTGCGCGAATCGGGCGCAATCGAACAGGACGCCGACCTGGTCGTCTTCCTGCATCGAAACCGCGATGAATCCAAAGAGGACAATGCCGAAGGGCAGAAGGACGGAATCAAATCCATGCTCATCGTCGAAAAAAACCGTAACGGACGCACCGGCATTGTCAACATGCGCTTCATCCCGCAGCTCATGGAGTTCCGCTGCATCGAACACAAATACGGCAACGAAGACGTTCCCGTCAAGAAAGATTAACCAACAGGAGCCCCCCGCACCATGAAAAAAGACAGCCTCTCCGCTCTCTGCGTCTGCTTTCTCCTCTGCTCCGCCGCATTCGCCCAGGAGCTGAATTCCGTCTCGTTTGAACAGCCGGACAGCGGGCGCTTCACCGATGACATCTTCCGCATGAACGTCCAGAGCCGCAAAGGCGCGCGCTACGACGAACGCATCGTCAACGACGACATCAAACGACTGCACGCCACCGGCTTCTTCTCCGATGTCACCGCCGAAACGAAAAAGGCTCCGAACGGCAAAATCGACCTTGTCTTCCGGATTGCCCCGAAAGCGGTCATCAATAAAATCATCATCACCGGAAACGAAAAATTCAGCGAGGAGAAGCTGCGCGAAAAAATCACCCTCACCTCCGGCGGTCTCCTCAATGACAAACGTCTCATCGATTCCGCCAACGCCCTGCGCAAGTTCTACTCGGACGCCGGACACCACGACGCGCAGATTGATCCGCGTCTCATCACCGAAAAGGACGGTTCCGTCACCATCGAATTCCGCATCAAGGAAAATCTCAAGCAGAAAATCGATCAAGTGGTTTTCACGAATGCCGCGGCGTTTTCCGAAAGCGAACTGAAAAATGCGGTCATGAACCAGCACTCCTGGCTCAACTGGATTCCGTTCCTCGACCTCGGACTCTTCAACCGGCGTGAACTCGACAACGATATTGTGCGCCTCCGCGACCTCTACTGGACCAAGGGCTACCTCGATTTCGTCGTCAAGGAGGTTCGCGTTCATGAAGACAAAGCCGACCCGGAACATGTTTCCATCGAATTCATCCTGGATGAAGGGGAACCGTACAAAATCGGCGAAGTTTCCATCACCGGAAACGAACGTCTGAAAACGGAGGAGCTCACACCGCTTCTCACGCTCAAGACAGGCGACACTTTCAGCAGTCTCGCCGAACGCGCAACCACACAGGCCGTCGACGACCGCTATTCCCCGATGGGGTACGCGGATCTCGTCTGCCAGGTCAAGCGCATTCCCGACTACCCGAACCATAAAGTTGATCTCATCGTCGATATCGTCGAGGGAAAGCCCTACAAGGTGCGCGACGTTTTCATCTCCGGCAACAAATGGACAAAGGATCATGTGATCCGCCGCGAGCTCGCGATTGAGCCGGACGACCCGGTCGACAAACATCTCATCAGTGCCTCCAAGTCGCGCCTCATGGGCATGGGCTACTTCAATAAAGTCGAAGCGGTCTCCATCAATTCACCCGAAGCGGACAAGAAGGACATTGACATCCGCGTTGAAGAAAAGAACTTCCTGAACGCAAAAATCGGCGCCGGCTGGTCGGATTCGGACAGTCTCGCGGGCATGATCGAACTGACCCATTCCAACATGGATATTCTCGATCCGTACAACTACTTCACCGGCGGCGGTCAGCGCGCGCGAATCCTCGCGATGTACGGACTCAAGCGCTACAATTTCGAGGCGGACTTCACGGAACCGTGGCTCTTCGGCATTCCGCTCCGCTGGGATGTTTCAGGCTATCTGCGCAATGTGGAATACGATGACTGGGAAGAACAGCGGCTCGGCGTGACTACCGCACTCACCAAACGCATATTCGACGACTTCACCACCATCAGCGGCGGATACACCTTTGAACACGTCCGCATCCACAGTATGAGCAAACACATGTCGGAAATCTTCCAGAAGGAAAAAGGCGGAAGCTACGTCGGACGTTTTCACCTGAGTCTGGAGCGTGATACACGCGACAACGCGCTCGATCCGACCTCCGGATACATGGTGAACCTCCTCGGCTCCGTCTCCTCTGAACTCTTCGGCGGAAGCAACAACTACTACCGCCTCGAACTCAAAGGCATGAACTATTACCCCATCTTCGACAAGATGTTCATCTGGTCAATCGGCGGAAAAATCGGCATGATCGGCTCCATCGGCGACTGGAAAAAGGATCCGCCGCTCTATGAACGCTACTTCCTCGGCGGCGGCGACTCTGTCCGCGGCTTCCCCTACCGCTCCATCGGCCCGACCGACCGGAACAAGGACAACTATGGCGGCGACTTCATGTATGTCCTCACATCTGAAGTTTCGCACCCGATCTGGGATTTCATCCGCGGCGCAGTTTTCGTCGACGTCGGCAATGCCACACATTCGCGCTTCGGTCCGTTCTCCTCTCCGAACATCGGCATCGGTTACGGACTGCGCATCAAACTCCCCGTGGTCAACGCCCCGATCCGCCTCGACCTCGCCTACCCGCTGCTCAACAACCAGCGCGGCGTTGCAAACCGGATCCGCTTCCACTTCAGCATGGGAATCTCCATGTTCTAAGCGTTCCGGAAACATCCCGTCCGTTCCCCCGTCTCAAAAACTTTTTGCGGCGGGGTTCTTTTTTTCAGATTTCCGCTTGACTTTTTCCCCTTTCAAAACTATATTGCAACAGTTGCAGTAAAACAGAAAAATTCAAGGAGGATTTTCTATGACGGATGCGGAATACCGCGGAAAAGTATTGGGCGCATGGCTGGGAAAAGCCGTGGGCGGAACGCTGGGACAGCCCTGGGAAGGCAGCACGGGCCCGCTGAATCTTTCATATTACGACCCGGTTCCGACCGCGATGATGCCGAACGACGACCTCGATCTGCAGGTCCTCTGGGCGTGCAAACTCGACAAGGAGTGGAACGGCGTTGTCAGCCGCGAACTCTTCGCAAAAGCCTGGCCGGAATGCATCGACTTCCCGTTCGACGAGTACGGACTTGCCATCCGCAACATCAAACGCGGAATCCCCGCGCCGCTCTGCGGAATGTACGACAACTGGTTCGTCGACGGACTTGGCGCAGCCATCCGCAGTGAACTCTGGGCGTGTCTCGCGCCGGGAAATCCCGAACTCGCCGCAAAGTTCGCATACGAAGACGCGTGCGTCGACCATGCGGGCAACGGCGTCTATGCGGAACAGTTCCTTGCCGCACTCGAAAGTCAGGCGTTCGTCGAATCCGACCTGCGCAAACTCGTTGAAACGGGACTCGCCTGCATTCCCGCAGAATCCACTCTCGCCCGCGCCATCCGCGACACAATCGGCTGGTGTGAAAACGGCACGCCGGAAACCGTCCGAGCAGAAATCATGAAACATTACGGAAGCGCAAACTTCACCGACGTCAAAATGAATCTTCCGTTCATGGTCATGGCTCTGCTGCTCGGCAACGGCGACTTCGGAAAGACCATCTGCCTTGCAGTCAACTGCGGACAGGACGCCGACTGCACCGGCGCAACCGTCGGCGCAATTTTCGGTCTCATCAACCCGGAACTGGTCAGCGGCGAATGGCTCCGCCCCATCGGACGCTCCCTCGTGGTCAGCAAGGAGGTTACCGGCATTCAGGCGCCGGCGACACTCGACGAGTTCACCGATCTTGTGGTTGCACTGAAGGATAAAGTCACACTGAAGCAGACGCCGGTTCTTCCGTTCGACCTGAAGCCGTTTGCGATCCGGGCGAAACGTTCGGTGTTCCGCCCGTGGTTCGCGGAGGACTACCGCAAGTTCAAACCGGTTCCCGCCGCCGATGCAAAAGAGATTCTGCTTCCGGGAAATCTGACGACCGTCGACTTCACAACGCTTCCGGGCGAATCGCTGCTGATGCTGGAAACGGAGTTCCGCCTGGCTGCAGACCGCACGGTCCGTCTGCTGGTCAACACTCCCGCAAACATGCTGGTATGGGTTGACGGCGAGTTCCGTTTCGGACGCGAATGCGGCATGATGGTTCCGGCGTTCCACCGGGCGCCGCAGAATCAGCTTGCGGAACTCGAACTCAAGGCGGGCACACACAAGCTGGTGATCGGGCTCGCCCCGGCATCTCCGGAAATGAAGAGTGCTGAGTTGCTGTTCGGCGTCGCCGACACACGGAATCAGTGGATTCCGGACGCTTTCTGAAAAAGTTTCAGAGTATCAGACCGGCTCCATGTAATTCTTCGGAGCCGGTTTTTCATTTTCCCTGCGGTGCCGTTCGCGGAATTCGCGCGGGCCGCATCCAGACGACCGCCGGATGAACCGCGAAAACGTCTTCGGGTCGCGGAATCCACATTCCCGCGCAATTTTCGCGACCGGATAGTCCGTGCCGCGAAGAAGCGAATACGCACGCGCAAGTTTTCTGTTCAGGATTTCCCGTCCGGGCGACCATTTGAAATAGCGGTGGAAAATCTCCGTCAGCTTGGAGCGGGAGATCAGCAGTTTTTCACAGAGATAATTGACCCCGAGCTCCGGGTTCGAGAGCTGCTGCTGAATGAGTCCCAATGCGCGCTCCATCTGCCGCTCCATTGAATTTTCTCCAACGCCCGATTTGCTGACATATGCCAGCAGATCCAGAATCAGCGCAACGACATGCCGGCAGTCCAGCTCATTGTTGGAACTGGCAACCCGGACAAGATCCAGCCAGAGCTCTTCCGCGCTCCGCTGAAATACAAGGAAGCGCGGAAGCGAATACGAAAGCAGAATAGCCTCGGCAAGCGGACCATAGAAGCCGATCGAACGGAGAACGCACTTCTCCGAAAGCACTTCAAACTCATAGGTATCCCGGTAAAGCACATAAAACATCATTCCCTCCGTCATGGTCTGCTCTTCTCCGGCGACCTTGACCCTGCAGTGTCCGGAAGTAAGCCATAAAAAGCACGCCGCCTTGCCGCTTATTCCATCTCGCCGTACAATTTTCCCCTTTTGAAAATATTGTTCTGTGACCGAATCCAGCAGGACCGGAAGCGGAAACGTACTTAAAACATCTTTTGAAGCACCCCAAAACATCGACATCCTCCCAGAAAGCATCTTTTCAAACATTCCACCTATTCCGACAAATCGTCCGTTGACAAAAAGCATAAAATAGCGTATAATTATAGAAAGTCAAGAGAGTTTGCAAAAAATGCAGAAAACCTATAAAGAAAGGCAGACAACACGATGAAAACTCATCCGGACAGAAAAAGTGTTTTCCTGGCTCCCATTTCATATTTCAGACGGAAATTCAACAATTTCACCCTTATAGAACTCCTGGTAACGATTGCGATCATCGCCATCTTAGCCGGAATTCTGATGCCGGCGCTGAATTCCGCCCGCAAAAAAGCGCGAAGCATCAGCTGCATCAACAATTTGAAAACATGCGGTCTGCAGACGACTTTTTATGCGGATGCATACGACGACTATCTGCCCGCCGTCGGCGCGTGGGCACAATACCTCAGAGGCATTGACCGGAGCAAACCGGAACTGGAATGGAAATATGCCGGTTATGTCAATTACCGCTGCCCTTATGACATCGTCGGCGATCCGGCGCTGGATTCTTCCGGAGAACCTCCATACAGGACTTACGCCATGAACGCCTGGCTCAGCGGAGGCTGGAGCGTTCAGAAGCCGGCAAAGCGGACCGCGGTCCAGAAACTGAACCTGACTTGTGTCCCGGGCGCAACCCCCTCTTCCGTCATGCTTTACATTGATTCTCTCCGCATAGCTCCTTCTACCGGCGAGAAATGTCAATTCTATTTTACGAACGGAACAGATTCCATGGTTCATCTGCGTCACGCCGGAAATGCAAACGCGCTGATGCTGGACTGCAGTGCGGGTTCCCTTTCCAAAGGCTCGCTTGTTTCCCGCTGCAAATTTTCCGCCGGAGAAAAAGTCCGGGATGAAGCTTTGAACATTATGCAACTTTAAAACAAAAGTGAGGATAAAAAAATGAAAAAACAACTCATTCTTCCGCTCCTGCTTTTCGGAGGCGTCATGCTCTCCGCTCAGCAGCTGACTTCAAACATCCGTCTCATCCCGGGCGGAATTGAAATCATCGAACGGGAAAACGCATCCACGGCGGCCTTTGATTCCACACAGAGGCGAAAGAAGAACGACCAGCAGGTTCTGATTGATTTCATGGATCTGATGTCGACCCCAAAAGCGAAACAGCTCAAACAGGAGAAGTTCAGCCAGTCCGGAGAAATTCCAATCGGCGGCGCGGATTTCCGCTATGCGGCATCCGCGGAGAAAACGGCGGAAAACTCCATCCGCTGCACGATTTCCCTGAAACGCGACACTCCGGCCGAACTCAAAGAGAGCTTCATCAGCATCCGCATGAACTCCGCGCTTCTGGACACCCCCGTCAGACTGGAACTCTGCAAAGAAAAAGCGTTCTGGAGCAAACCGCTGATTTATCCGCGCGCACATAAAGGCGGCTGGATCTGGTCTTCGCAAAAGGACTGCGCTCTCCGCAAGGTGACAGTTCCGCTTCACCGCGGCGAACTCATCATCTCCGGCGTAACCGCCCCCGCAATGGCATGCAAATACGGAACCGGAACAGGAAATCTGCGGCTCTATCTGAAACAGGGCTCCGTCTCCGAAATCAATGCGGAATTTACAGTCTCCTATCTGCCTTACGAAGCGGAAACGCTGAATCTGCGCTCCGCAATGAACATGGGCTTCAAAGACGATATTCCGAACGACAGGAAGGGGGGCTGGACCGACCAGGGGCCGGACAATGATCTGAGCATGCTCACGCCGGGAAAACGGGTTTTCATCAACGTCCCGTTCGAGGTTGTCGATCCCGCGTCCAACAACGGAAAATCCGCAATCGTTCTCGGCAATCCGGAACGCCCGTATTTCCCGAAACAGGTTACGGTTCCCGTCGGAGGGAAAAAGTTCCGCCAGCTCTATTTTCTTCACGCCGATGCATGGCCCATGAAAAAAGAGGTAGGGAAAATCAAGATAAATTATCAGGACGGTTCATCCGACCTTGTCCCCGTCGTTGACAGACAGGATGTCGCGAACTGGTGGGAACCGAAATCCGTGCGCAATGCAGCTGTTGCCTGGCAGGGACAGAACCGCAATGCATTCCTCGGACTCTACATCAGCCGCTTTCCGGCGGATATCCGCAAACCGATTGAATCACTGACTCTTTCAAGTTCCAACAATTCCGTCTGGATGATTGCAGCAATCTCCGGTGTTCGGGCGGAATACATTCCCTTCCCCGAACCGGATGCGGAAGCCGTTGAAGTTCCCGTTGTCATGGATCCGCGTGACTGGCAGGAATTCACCATGACCGTTGAACGAAAACGCCGTGTCGCCGGAAGCTCTCTCGACTTTTCCTTCCTGCTGGACGCTCCTGCCGGGAAATACGGTTTTGTAAAAAGTGAAGGAGAAAACTTTGTTTTTGAAAACCGGCCCGGCATTCCGGTCCGCTTCAACGGCGGCAACCTCTGCAACGACATCGCAACCCGATACACACATCAGGAAGCGGACATTCTCGCAGATCTGATGGCTTCTTACGGATTCAATGCGGCCCGTCTGCATCATTTCGACGCCGACCTCGTCGATGCATCGAAAACCGACGGTTCTGTTGACCCGAAACGCCTCGACAACCTGCACTATCTTGTCGCCGCGCTGAAAAAACGCGGAATTTACACGACCATTGACCTTTACACCTGCCGCACGAAGGGTTTTCCGGAAAAATTCAACGGCATGTTCGAAGTCAAATCCCGGATGATGTTCGACAAATCCATGCGCGACAATCTCATGAATTTCGCGCGCACCATGCTGACTCCCGTCAACCCTTACACAGGTCTTGCCCTGAAAGACGACCCCGCCCTGACCACAATCGGTCTCATCAACGAAGACCCGATGATGACCACTCACGAACAGTTCAAGTACCCGAACACCGATCCCGTTCAGCACGGAAACATCCGCGAAAACTTTGCGGCATGGTGCCAGGCTCAGGGAATCACGCCGCCGGAACGCCCCGGACTTGAACTCTACACCCGTTTCCTCAACGAACATCAGGTTAAAATCTACAGGGAAATGACCGCCGCTCTGCGGGCTATGGGAATCTGCCAGCCGACGTCCGACATTTCCTGCACAAACCGTTCCATCTACGCTTTCCCGCGCAAGGAATTCGATTATGTGGACAACCATTACTACTTCTCGCATCCCCGAGCCCTCGGCTCCGCATGGAGCTTCCCGAGCAGCTACGTCAATGCAGGAATGGCGTCGGTTCTGTATAAAAACATGACAGCCTGCTTTGCGTCCCGCATCAAGGACAAACCGTTCACCGTGACGGAATACAACTTCTGCGCGCCCAATGAATTCCGCAGTGAAGGCGGACTTGCCATGGGCAGTCTCTCCGCATTCCAGAACGCCTCCGGAATATACGTATTCGACTTCGCCGGCTACGGTCACAGAACCCGCTGGAACTCCATTAACGAAACCGGCGCACACCTCGGCTGGTTCGGAGTCATGACCGATCCGGTCCGCAACCTTTCCCAGCGCATCATAACCCTTCTCTACATGCGCGGCGACGTCCGGCAGGCTGATGCCAAAACTCTCAAAATCCTGACCGTCACTCCGCTGGACTACAAAAAGAAATCTGTTCAGAGCTACGGCTTCCACCGCTCGGAAACGGAATCCGATATTCCCGGCAAATTCCACAATCTGGCATTTTTCACCAAAATCGCCACTGATTTCGCTGACAAGGTTCCTGTCAACGGAATCTCTCTCTCTTCCCTTGAAAGCGACCTCCCGCTCAAAGTCTCCGGAAACGGAATCTATCAGCCGGAAAAAGGACGGATTGTCAGCAGCACCGGAGAAATCAGCATCGATGCCGCAAGCCGGACGATCAAAGTCGTTACGCCGAAAAGCGAAGGCTTCCTTGTCACCGGAAAAGAGATGAAAGGAAACCGCCTCTCCGTCTCCGGAAGCTCCGGACTCTGCACGGTTTTCGCAAGCGCACTGGATGACAAAACGCTGGCGGACACCGAAAAAGCCGTCGTCTTCCACCTGACCGACATCCAGGCGACGGGACGCAGAAAAACGCGTCTCGGCGACAGCTTCATCGTCTACAACTGGGGCAACATGCATCCCTATCTTCTGAAAAAGAGCAAAGCTGAAATTTCTCTGAAAAATTCCGGAAAAGGAAAACTTCGGATCAATGCTCTGGACGTCAACGGAAAAGTTCTCGCCTCCGTTCCCTTTAAAGAGGAAAACGGCGTCGTAACTTTCACTGCCGACTCCGGACTCTACAGCGCAATGGCCTACGAGCTCATCCGCAAGTAATCCCCTTCCCCAAAAACGATTTCGCACAGGGGGCTGCTCCGGCAAGGAGCAGCCCCCTGTTGCATAAACTCAAACACCGTTCACTTCCCCCTCTGAAATATTTTTTCCATAAAAATTCCATTTTCTCCGCTTGACAAAATAAAAAGCGCAGAGTATAGTAAACTCGGAACACTTAGTAACTAATTCACTAACTCAAAAATAAGGCGAGAGCAGACAATGCGGCTGAAAGAAGTTTCCCGTTCTGAACTGGTTGAACAATATATTATGGAAAACATCGTTGCGGCACGCAACCCAGGCGACAGAATTCCGTCGGAAGCGGCATTGTCCAAAGAAATCGGAGTCGCAGTTCCAACCGTCAACAAAATTCTCGCAAGTCTCACCGACCGCGGAATCCTGTTCCGCAAAAAAGGGCTCGGCACCTATGTTGCAGAACAGAGCCCCAAAGGAAAAGTTGTCCGCGTCATCACCCAGTCGGCTAAAAAGTATATTCCGGGAAGCACGGTCAACTGGTTCAACTACCAGTATGTCCTCGAAGGATTCTCCAGAACCGCCCGCGAATACGGAATCATCACCGAAACATTTTTCTTCGACCACTACCGTCCGGTCAACCGGGAAACTCTGGATGAACTCCTCACTCCGGGTGCGGAAGGATACCTCTATCATCCCGTTCTGGAATCCGACTGGACGTGGGCCGAAGAACTCGGCAAAGCCGGAAAAATCGTTCTCGCCCGAAGCTATAAACCCTCCCCGCTCTGCCACACCGTCTGCTCCGGGCTCAAAGCCCCCTATATGGAAGCTCTCTCGTATCTGAAAAAGCAGGGCAGACGCCACCTTCTGTTTTTCCATGAACCGGTTCATGCAACCGGATATGCGGAAGAGCACTGGAAGGATTTCCACGATGCCGCGGCCGATGCCGGGCTGGAATTCACTCCCGAATATCACAAAGAGTGCGGACTCCTTGAAAAGGACGGTTATACCGCCATGAAGGAAGTTCTGCAATCCGGGCTTCCGGTTGATGCGGTCATCGGGGGAACCGACAGCCGCACCTTCGGCATCATGCACGCACTCCAGGAAGCGGGAAAAAGAATACCGGAAGACATTGCCGTGATCGGAGCGGACGATCTTCCGCAATGCACAGATCAGCTTCCCCCGCTGGCGACGATCACTTATCCGATGTATGAAATCGGCGCGGAACTCTGCCGGATTTTCGTTCAGGCCCTGAAAGAAAACAACCGCAGAATCATCAATTCGGAAATCAACCGGAAGTTCATCTGGCGCGAATCCGCCGGAACCGAAGATTTTACGCCGGGCACGTAATTTTTCACGGAATAAATACAGGAGGACTCCATCATGAAACAGACAACTTAGATTGAAAATGTACAGAAATTTCACACTGGACAAACTCAATGGAATCTCAAAAAAGCTCACTAAAAAGCAACCGGAAAACAAACAAGAGGCCGACATATGAAAAAACAAAATCAACCGACAGTACATACCGCTCCGCCGATTCAGGAGAAACCAAACAGATTCACGCTTATAGAGCTCCTTGTCGTAATAGCAATCATTGCAATTCTTGTAAGCATTCTTCTGCCTGCGCTGAACTCGGCGCGTGGCAAGGCACGGGATATCAGCTGCACCGGAAATCTGCGGCAGATTGGACAGGCTTTCCAACTCTACAATGCCGATTTCAAACGGATTCCTCCTGTCGCGCTTTCAACAGAAAATTACATCACCTGGCAGGACAGAATCGCGGTCTACGGGATCTCCAAAGGCAAAAACAAACTCAAAGACGCCTCGCTCAAGAGCGACGGAACGCTTGAAAATCTGTTCTTATGCCCCGCCCGCCAGGGAACCGAAGTCTGGAGAAACTACGGGCTGAACCTCTTCCTCGCCGCCGATGCGGCCAAAGGAACCGACTGGCACCCGACAATGGATCTGGATCAGTCTCTCGACATTCTCCGGATCCGCCGTCCCTCGGAACATCTGCTCATCGGCGACAACGACTGGAACTGGGCGGATCAGAACAAATCGCCGTGGAGCTCCCCGCCCGCAGGAATCTTCTATCTGCGCGTGGCAAAACGCCACAACTCCGGACGCGGAATCAACACGCTTTATGTGGATGGTCATGTCGGCTTCCGCGCCTTCAACGACATTTACGGCGATCAGGGATGGAGTCAGTATTTCTGGCGCGGACTTTACATGAAATAATCTCCGGAAGGAACTTCTCTTATGAAAAACAAAACTGCTCTTTCCATTCTGCTTCTGCTCCTTGCGGCAGCCTCCGTTTATGCGGAAAACCTGCTGCTCGCGCTCAAACCGGGCAAACACGGAAACACTCAGATCGTCAAAACCGCCGATGCAGTATCCGTCACGGCCGAAGCTTCGCACGGGGCTTCCTTCCGGGTTCCCATACCCGCCGGAACCAAACAGCTCTTCCTCAGTGTCCGTCTGGAAGTCGACGGAGTTGTCCGCGGCGCCGCCGACTGGCAGAACGCCCGCATGGGAATGAGATTCTACGACAAAAACGCCAAACCGACCGGACCATGGCCGGATGTCATCGGCGCAAGCGGGACCCACAAGGAAACACTCTTTGAACGGGTCTACAATGTTCCGGAGGGCGCAGTCTCGCTGAAACTCGACCCTTGGAACTACGGAACCGCCGGGAAAGCCTTCTTCAGAGAGATCCGGCTCTTTGCATTGAACGAACAGAACGGCGCAGACAATCTCTTCCTTTCCACACCATACACGAAGGCGTCCGGGACCACGGTTTCCCGCGGCGAAAACGGAGTCTCCGTCCGGATCTCCGGTTCTTCCGGATGCACATTCCGCGTTCCGCTGCCGGAAAAAGCCAAACGGATGCTCCTGAAGTTTGAAATGGCAACCGATCAGGTGATTCCCGGCTCCGCCGACTGGCAGAACGCCCGCACAGGACTGCGCTTTCTGGACCGCAACGGAAAAGGCGTCGGCCCGGGTCCCGAAGTTTTCTCCGCGAGCGGCACAACCGGATTCCGCCGCTGCGTAAAGCTCTACGACGTTCCCGATGGCGCGGCATTTCTCGAAGTTCAGCCATGGAACTACGGAAAATCCGGTTCCGCCGAATTCCGGAACATGCAGCTCCGCGCTCTGGAGGGAACAGAAACTCCCGTCATGGATGAAGATTCTCCCTCCGCTCCGGCGGCACAGCTCTGGAACCTCAACGACGCCGCACGCCGCGTCACCGGAACCAGAGAGGAAATCTGCCTCAACGGACTCTGGCGCTTCAAGCCCGTCATCGCGGCAAACGAGGGAACCGCCCTGCCCCCGAAAGGTTCCGGGTGGGGCTGGTTCAAAGTCCCCGGCAGCTGGCCGGGCAACTACGGAAGCCTTGAAGTCGGACGCTCCCAGACCATCTTTCTCTCTCCCTTCGCTCCGAAGTTCGATCCGCTGAAACTGAATCAGGCATGGTATCTGCGCACCGTTAAAATTCCGGAAAACTGGACTGATAAACGCGTGGAACTGGAAGTAACACTGATCCAGACCTGCGCGCAGGTCTTCATCAACGGAAAACCTGCCGGAGAATTCTATTATCCGGGCGGAAGCATCGACCTGACCGGATCTGTGAAACCGGGCGAAACCGTCACACTCGCCCTCCTCGTAACAGCCCGTCCGGATGAAGCGGTCAAATCCGTTTTCATGGCTCCAGGACGCCTCACAAAAACGACAGGACGGCTGGAGCACCGCGGAATCTGCGGCGACATGTTTCTTGCCGCATACCCGCGTACCGGAAACATCCGGGACGTTCTGATCAAAACCAGCGTTAAGAATAAAACAATCTCCTGCGATACGCGTCTGGACAATTTACAGCCCGGAACCTACATGCTCTCCGCCAGCGTCATGGACCGGAGCAACAATGTTCTGAAATTTGAATCAAAACCTTTTCAGGTAAACGAAAAACAGAAATCGCTTCAACTGGAATTCTCAACCCCGTGGGCTAACCCGAAACTGTGGGATATCGACCGCCCGGAAAACCTCTACACTCTGCATCTTTCGCTGAACAGAGATGGAAAAACCATCGATGAACTTTATCCCGAAACATTTGGATTCCGTGAATTTGAAGTCAAGGGACGCAACTTCCTTCTGAACGGAACCGTTCTGCATCTGCGCTCTCTGATTGTCGACGGAACCCGTGAAGGCGCAGTAGCAAACGCGCTCTTTACGGTTCAGCGGAAAGTCCGCCGCGCACGCGAACTCGGGTTCAATCATCTGACCGGCTACGACTACAACTGCGCCCCCGGCATAACCGGATATCTCGGAGACTATTACCGGGAAAGCTCGCGGCAAGGCATGCTCACCTCCCTGACCCTGCCCCACGGAAGCCAGTTCGGCTGGAAACTTGATTCTCCGGAAGTCGCCGCACGCTACAAAGCACTTGCGGAATACACCGTCCGCCGCTATCAGAATCTCCCCGGCGTCGTCATGTATTCCATGAACCACAATGCCGCCGGATATTACGGAGACCAGAACCCGCAGACCATCGGGCGGGACATCGCGGAAGACGAACTCCCCGCCGACCTCCGGAAGTGTCGCGCACAATCCCTGATCGCGGAAAGAATCGTCGCCGGCATCGATCCCACCCGCGTCATCTATCATCATGCCGGAAGCATCGGCAAAATCCACGCCGTCAACTGTTACCTCAACTGGGCTCCCCCGCAGGAGCGGAGCGACTGGCTCGAACTCTGGGAGAAAGACGGCACGAAACCCGTTATGATGAGCGAATGGGGACTTCCCCATCTGGCAAGCTGGTCCAGCATGCGCGGTCCCACCTTCATCTGGAGCGGTCCCGCAAAACAATGCCTCTGGATGGATGAATTCAATGCGGAAATTCTGGGAGAACAGGCGTATGCGCTCGACCCCCTCAAAATCCAGATGATGCGCAATGAAGAGCAAGTCCTCAAACGCAGCGAATCCGTCTTCTTCGGAGAACTTCTGAAAGGATTCGGAAACAATGGAAGACTCAACGTCATCGCGCAGTTCGCAAAAGAAAATTTTCAGGCATTCCGCATCCGCGGACTCTCCTACCTTCTGCCCTGGGATCAGGTCGTTCTCCTGAAGCCCGCCCCCGGACAGCCTGCACAAAGCGGAGCATGGCCCGGACAGTTCGCCAACCTCAAGCAGCCTGGCATCGTCCCCGATGTCGCGGGAACTCACTGGGATTTCATGAAAGACCCGTTCCGCGAATTTGTTCCTACGCTTGCCGGAAAAGACTCCCTCCCCTATCTGCGCACAATCACCGGATGGATCGCGGGAAAACGCGGCGACCTGACGGACAAAAGCCACACATTCCGTCCGGGGGAACTCATTGAAAAAACTCTGCTCACGGTCAGCGACCTGCGAAAAACCGGAACCGTCCGTGTTGCCTGGAACGTCCCCGAACTTCAGCTGTCCGGCGAGGAGCAGGGCGAAGTCCGTCCCGGAGAACGTCTGGAGCTTCCCTTCTCCCTCCGCATTCCTCCCGCGACGAAACACAGAAAACTCACCCTGAACGCGGAATTCCGTTTCCCCGATGGAAGCGGAATGAAAGATTCGTTCGTATTCGACATTCTTCCGGAGCCTCGGCTCTCTCTTCAATCCGGAATCGCGCTGTTCGATCCGGAGGGATCCGCCGCCGCTCTTCTGAAGAAACTCGGACTTCCGTTCCGTCCGATCAAAAATGAACACGAATGGAAAGAATCCGAACTTCTGGTTCTCGGACGGAACAGCATGGAAAAACTTCCGTTCGGACTCAACTCCGCGCTTGCCGGAGGACGGAAAGTTCTGATTCTCGAACAGTCCCCGGAAACGCTGGAACGCCTGGGTTTCCGCTGGAACATTCAGGGGCTGCGCACCGTTTTCTCCGCAACACTCGCTCTTCCGGATCTGCATCACTGGCGGGGCTCGGCAACGTCCCTCCCCCCGTTCATGCCGCAAGCAGCCGGAGAACACAACGTTCCGCGTCTCACCCGCAACGGATACACCGCCAGCCACGTCTGGCGCGCCGGGAACCGCAACAGCGTCGCAACGGTTCTTATCGAAAAGCCCTCCATCGGCAATTTCAAACCGCTTCTGATCGGCGGATTCGATCTTCAGTATGCACCTCTGCTCGAATACAGTTTCGAACAGGGAACCGCTCTTTTCTGTCAACTGGATCTTTCCGGACGAACCGAAGAGGATCCCGAAGCGGAAAATCTTCTGGCAACTCTTCTGGAACACCTTGACCGCCGTCAGCCGCTCCCCCCGCGCCCCGTCTTTTACGACGGAAATCCGGAAGGACGCGCACTGCTGAACCGGCTGAAAATTTCTGTCAAAGACACTCCGGAAGCAGCCGCCGGCGACATTCTGGTCATCACCTCCGGAGCCGACATCCGGAAAGCCCGGTCCGCAGCAGAAGCGGGCGTTCAGGTATTCGCCATCGCGCTTGCGAAAAAAGAGCTTGCAGAGCTTCTTCCGGAACTTCCGGCGCAGGAAGGGAAATTCTTCTCCGACCTGACAAAAGATCTGCGGAAAGAACCGCTGTTTGACGGCATTTCCAACAGCGAGCTTCATTGGCGCATCGAGCTGCCCATGACTTCTTTTGAGCCGAAAGGCATCGGCGGACGCGCCCTGCGGACCCTTGCCGTCGGAAAAGGAAGAATCACCGCGCTTCAAACGGCACCGTGGCTCTTCCCGGACGTCTTCCGCAACCGCACGACTCTGCGGCGCCAGGATTTCCTGATTGCCCGTCTGCTTCACAACATGCATGCGGAACACCATGCATCCGCAGACTTTCTGAGTCGCGGCTACCGGGCGGTCACCCGTCAGGACCTGCTTTCCGGCTGGCGCGGAATTGCCGATCCGGAGAAAACCGGACGCTCCTCCGGCTTCCAGCTTCCCGGATTCAGCAAAATGAAGAATTGGCGCTCCATCACCCCCGGACGCTCCTTTGAACAGCAGTTCCGCGACCTCTCCGCTTATGACGGATGGTTCTGGTACCGTCTCAATTTTTCGCTGGATCTCCCGCTCTCTCCGGAAACGGAATATGAGCTTGAGCTGGGTGCCATTGACGATGAGTCATGGGTCTGGCTGAACGGAGAATTTCTCGGTGAACTCACACAAAAAACGCATCCGGACGGCTACTGGGCTCTGCCGCGCAAGTTCACGCTGAAAGGCAAGCAGCTCAGGAAGACAGGCAACACTCTTGTGGTTCTCTGCAACGACCTCCGCGGCGAAGGCGGCATATTGGGAACCCCGTCCATTGGTCTCAAAGCCGCTCCGGATGGTCTCTACACCGACCGGAACCTCATGGAGGACGACCCCTACCGTTACTACCGCTGGTAATGCAAACAAGCCCGGACAATTCGGCTTTCATCATTGAGCCGGAAACCGAAGCAAAAAGCGCGCACCGGAATTTTCTCCCGGTGCGCACGCTTTTTTACCGTTTTGTCTGACGAATCAATGCTCGACAACAAACACTGTGCCGTCGTTTCCGCCGATCCGGAGCGTTCCGTTCTCCCATGCGCCGTTCCAGACCTCTTTCACAACGCCCGAAATTTCAAGCGGGCATACCGCCTCCTCCGGCTCGTAGTTCACCGCGACACACACCGTGCGGTGCGCATCCAGCGGATGCTCCGTAATGCCGACTCCAGGCAGAAGTTTCGTCACAACTCGGCGGATTCCGGCACGCTCCATCGCCTCGCGGTAAAGCAGATACACCGGATTCAGAGCCTCGCCGTGGAAGCAGCCCGGCATCTCCGCAACCGCCATACGCTCAATCGCAAGATTGATGAAGAAAATCTGTCCCTTGCCGTACTTGCCGACCGTCATCATCGGATTGCCCGTCGAATCCGCCGCAAGGACTTCCGCGGTCTGTGCAGTCATCATGCAGCGGTACGCGCTCACCGCACGGATCATCTGCTCCGGATGCGATTTCAGCGCAAACTCAAACGAGCAGTTCTCCTGGAAACGCGCGTCAATCTCAACGCCCGTAACCTCGCGGAACGTCGAAAGACAGCCGCGGCCGTCGGAGGTGATCAGAAGGCTTGCCCCCGCGCTAACCTTGTCCAGCAGCGCCAGCCACGCCTTGCGGGAAATCTCGCTCGATCCGCCGACCGACGGCAGAATATAAAAATCCGACTCCGGCAGCGGCTGTTCCGCTCCCGCAAAACGGATGTCGAAGCCAGCCTGGCGCGACAGCAGGAATGCTCCGAAGCAGCGCACCCAGCCTTTTTCCTTCTCCGGAGCAATGCAAACCGCATCGACTCTGCGAGCAGGAAGATCGAACGGAAGACTCTTGCGGAACGCCGCAAAGTCGCGCATCACAACCGCCGTCGGCTTCGCGGAACGGTCGACGCGGAAAAGTCCGAGCTCGCGCTCAATCGCCGTCCAGTCGTATGGCGGAAAATCAAGATGGCTCTGATCGAATCCGCACCACCAGAGGTATCCGTGAAGGTCGTTCGCCCAGCACGAGAAAAGCGCCATGCGGACATTGCGCGCCGCGCGTTCATACGAACAGACAGTCGGTCCGAGCGATCCCGCCTCTTCAGGGAAGCAGGGCTTGCCCGCGACATCCGCGTACAACATCGACTCTGCCGAGGAGTGCAGAGCGTTGCGCATGGTGTTGAACGGCTCGTGATTGCATTCCGGCGTAAAAAGCGGATACGGATGCGTGGTCAGAACATCCATCAGTTCGCCCTGATCCTGCAGGTTCCAGGTATCCTTGAAATTCGTACTGATGCTGTGCATTCCCGAAACAATCGGACGTGTGCGGTCTTCCAGACGGATTGCGGACGCAATGATGTTCATCCAGTTCCACGCCTCCGCCGCACTGTCCAGATGTCCCATGCAGTTGCATTCGTTGCCGAGATCCCAGCCGGCAATCGCCGGATGATCCTTCATCTCCTTCACAAAATAGCGGACGAAACGGACTTCCCACTGAATCGCCTCGGGATCCTTGAGAACGTTTTTCGTTTCGAGCGCAGGCGGAACAAAAAGACGCCCGCTCATCCAGCCGGTCAAAAGACCGACGACAAGTTTGATGCCGTTCTTTTCCGCCGTGTCGCAGAGAAAACGGAAACGCTTCATCATTTCCGGCTCCATGCAGGCGGGGTTCTGAAGCGGTCCTCCGTTTTGTCCGAACTCCTGTTTCGTTCCGCAGGCGCCGTAGAAACGGGTCAGCGGCTGGAAATCCGGCCACAGCGGGAACACGCGGAGAACGTTCATGCCGTATTCCGCAATCAGTTTCAGATCCTGTTCAACATCCGCCGCACTCCAGTTGCGCCACATGTAGATTCCCGCATGGGATGCCCAGTAGTTGCAGCCCGTAAAAAAGTTGTTTTTTGCAAAAATATCCATTGTCTCACCTTTATTTTCCGGTTTTCTGTATTATATTCTGAAAACGCGCCGATTGCAAGCCCGGTTTATGAGACAAAATGAAACAAAGGTGTATTCAACATGCAGAAAAAGGCTCCGAAAGTGACGGTCCGCAAGATTGCGAAACAGACGGGGTACGCCCACTGCACCGTCGCGCGCGCCCTCTCCGATGCGGGAAATGTTGCACTCGAAACCCGGTCGCGCATCCTTGCCGCCGCCCGTGAACTCGGCTATCTCGGGCGCAGCCGCAAAAATATCGCCGTCATCATGCACGAATTCGGAACGGGACTCTGTTCGTATGAAACTTCGCTGACCAGCGCGCTCTCCACCGAACTGAACGAGCAGAATTTTTTCTATGAAATGATTCCCGCCCGTCAGCTCCGCAACCTCAACGAGAAAGTTCTTGATGGAGCAATCTCCCTCTGCCACGCCGGACGCATCGCGCGAAAATGGCCGGAACTGAACCCGATCCCGCTGGTCTGCATCAACGACTTCAGCTATCATTCCGAGCGCATCTATTCCGTCTGCTCCGATGACCGCGCCGCAATGTCCGCTGTGGTATCGCACCTCTGTTCCGCCGGACACCGCCGCGTGCTTTACCTGGATGGACGCGTCGAAAACGGGAATCTGAATCACACGAACCGGCGACGTTATTTTCTGGAATTTGCCGCCTCATCAGGCATAAAGGTATATTGCGACACGCCCGCCTCCCCCGAAACCACGTGGCTGAAAACGCTGAAGCGCGAGCATTGCACCGCCATCATCTGTCCGTTTGAAATGACAGATCTGACAATTTTTGCCGAACTCCAGCGCAGCGGTTTTCGGATTCCGCAGGATATCGAGCTGATCCACTGGCACGTCCCCGGTCTTTCCGATATTCTGATGCCGGGACAGTTCTCGCTCCGTCAGGATTTTCCGGAGCTTGCACGCCAGGCGGTTCAGCTTCTCAAAGCTCTTCTTGCCGGACGCTCCCGCATCAGCGATGTTCTTGTGAGTTACCGGCTCCCTGGTAAAAGCGCTAAGTGAAAATTCAGCGTTTCGGTTTTGCGAGTCTGTAAAGGAAGGCTTTCAGTGCGGCAAAAATTTCCGGATCTTCGAGCTCTTCCCACGAATATTTTTTCAATTTCTCAAAATTGAAGTGATCTTCCGCCGCAACGACCCAGATACCCTCCATGCTGACAAGCCCCACGCCGTTCGTTCCCAGGCGCATCGCGTAAGATTTTGCCTGTCCGAAATCCTCAAGCAGCTGTTTTTTTGTCGGGATGCGATACTTGGCCTCCCAAATGAAATCGGCATGTTCTCCGCCGTTTTTCCCGGACGCATGGAGCGCATAATCGGGATAATAACGGATGCCGCGCCCCATCCGGATCGGAAATTGCCGGACAAATTCTTTTTTAATGTTGTATCCGAGCTTTTCCAACAGAGGATTCAGCAGCATTTCCTCGATATCTTTTTCCGTCTGCAAATCTTCCCGGTAGAACTGGGAATACAGCGGAGGATTTGGCAGTTTGTTCAAATCAAAGCGAGGATCCCGCTGCTTGATCATGCGTTTCAGAGCCTCATATTCCTCACAAGTCACCGGTTTTCCGTTTACCCCTTGCATATGCGCCTTGACCAACGGCTTTTTTCCCCAGACAGGATCATGCAGCAGAGCGTTGAAATAGAGATAAGGAATTTTGATCGGATGACTCAAATACACTTTCCCAGGATAGTAATGGAACGGATCATCGAATCCCGGCGACACCGCCCTCCATACACTGCCAATCCGGCTGAAGGGAGTCGTTTCATAGACAAGAACAATATCCCCCGGAAGCATTTCCTCATTCCCCTGCCATGCAGTAATTTCTGAATCTGCAAGAGGTCCCAAAAGATAATCTCGCACATCATCTTCAGTTGCACCAACAATAAAAATTCTGTTTGCTTCCGGTAAATCAGAGACCAAAAAATTTTCCAGGAAACGCGGAGCAAAGCCATAAAGGAATACGCATAGTTCTGTTGGAGTTAACCCTCTTTGCAGCCGAAAATCATACAAAGCATGGCACAGTTCAAAATAATAATTACAACGCGCTAAAAATTTCAAGCGTCCAGGCATTGGCGGCATAGGAATTTCAAAGAGTTCAAATATCTGCTTCAACTTATAAAAATTCACGGGAAACAAATAGGGGAAAGAGTACTCCGGACAAGCAAGGTATACTAACATCGAATGAAAGGGCATGTACCTTTGCAACTTTCGAGGGGCTTCCTGATCTTTTTCAAAGCAGCAAAACTCTTCAAACTCGGCAAAATTGTTTTTATGGATA
>URNX01000034.1 GCA_900549415.1 uncultured bacterium | reverse complement strand
GCAAACTAAACTGTTCTGAAAAAGCGCTCTTTCTCCTTGTTGAAAAATCAGAAATCTTTCGTTTGAAAAATCCTCTCCGGCGTGCTATAGTTTATGACTCAAAGGAATGGATTTATGCTGAATCTGATAGATTTACACACACACAGCCGCGCATCGGACGGCTCCGATACTCCTGCGCGGATCGTTCAATACGCTTGCGAAAAAGGCTTGAAGGGTATCGCGCTCACCGATCATGACACAGTCTCCGGACTGCCCGAATTTATGGAGGAGACTAAAAAATGCGGCATCATCGGCGTGCCCGGCGTGGAAATCTCGACAAGACTCTTCTCGAAAGAGCTCCATATCGTCGGACTCTTCATCAATCCGGAAACGCCGGAACTCACCGAACTGCTGGAGCGGATGCGCGCCGGACGCGAAAAACGCAACCGGGAAATCATCCACAAGCTCAATGTCCTCGGCTACGAAATCACTTATGACGAACTGCTCCAGGTCGCCGGCGGCGAAAGCGTGGGACGGCCGCACATCGGCGCGGTTCTCCTCCGCAAAGGATATTTCAAAACCATGCACGATGTCTTCATTCAGTGCCTCAAGCGCGGCTGCCGCGCATACGTTCCGCGCGAACTGCCGGACTCCGCCGAAGCGGTGAAAGTCATTCATGCGGCCGGCGGACTCGCCATCTGGGCGCATCCCGTCAGCGGTCAGGCCGGCGAACGCGGTTACGCGAAAAAAATGCTCCGCAAACTCATGGATTTCGGCATCGACGGAGTCGAAACAAACTACTCCATGTTCTCCGAACACCAGACGCAGATGATGCATGAAATCGCCGAAGCCGCCGGTGTGCTCAAATCCGGCGGAAGCGACTACCACGGCGTCAACCAGCCTGGAATCGACCTCGGAACCGGAAGCGGCTCCCTCGCCGTCCCGTTTGAATTTCTCGAACGGATGATGGAGGCGCGCCAATGCGCACGCTGATTCTCGCGCTTGCGGTTCTGGTGTTTTCCGTTTCCGCCGATTCGCTGACACTTCCGAAACTCCGCATTCTCGCCGAGGGCGGGCTTGCGGAAACAGTGCGTCCCTTTCTCCGCGAACTCGCGCAGACCATGCCGGAATTCCAGACGGTTCTCGCTTCCGATCCGGACGTTCTGGATGCAAAACCTCTGCTCGCCCTCTCCCCGCGCAGACTCGACGGAGCGGAGGCGCTGCCATTTGCACTGAAAGGCGCAGTGATCGCGGTCAACTCAAAAAACACCTTCCGCGACATTTCATCCAAAGACGTCATGAGACTGATGCAAAACGCCTGCCCGGAGTGGCAGGGAACCGGAGTGCCGGTCCGCAACATCGTTCATGTTTCCGGCGCTCTGAAAGCGAAAGGCGGAGCCCGGAAGGCGAAAACACATTTCATCGAAGCCGGGAGTTCCGAAGCCGCGCTTGAACTGCTGCGGAGCGATGTGACGGCGGCCGCAATCCTCCCCCTCACCTTTCTCGTGCGGGAAGAAGAGCTTCCCCCGGAAATCCGTCTGCTCACGGTTGACGGAACCGCGCCGGATTTTGACTCGGTCATGAACGGGAAATACCCACTTGCAAAACGCTATTGTCTTTCCCTCGATCCCGCCGCTCCGGAAGCGGTGCGGAAACTTGCGGACCGGCTCGGAAAGCTCGGATTCCGCGAACTGGAACCATACGGATTCATACCTCTCAGAAAGGACGGAAAATAAGATGAGTCAGACTTTTTTTGTAACCGGAACAGGAACGGATATCGGCAAAACCTACGTCACCTCGCTTCTGGCAAAGTACACCACCGAACGCGGACTTTCCACCGCCGTCATGAAACCCGCGCAGACCGGCATGACCGACCCGATGAACGGAGACCTCGGCAAAGTCAAAGCCGTCGCCCCCGGAATCCTCGACATTCCCCTGGAGCTCGCATGTCCCTACTGCCTCCAGTTCGAATCCTCCCCCCACCTCGCGGCGGAACTCAGCGGCATTGAGATCGATCTGACGAAGATCACCCGCGCCTATCATGAAATCAAGGCGAAATTCAATCCCGACGTCATCCTTCTGGAGAGCGCGGGCGGAATCTACGTCCCCCTGAATCAGCGCCAGATCATGGCGGATATCCCCGCCGCGCTCGGAATCCCCGCGATCATCGTCGCGGACGCCGCGCTCGGAACCATCAACCACACCGTGCTCACCATCAACGAGCTGCGCAGACGCGACGTCGAAGTGCGCGGAGTCATCGTCAACCGCGTTCCCGATGAACCCGGCATTCTCATCCGCGACAATCTCAAGATGATCGAGAAGTTCGGCAAAGTCGAAATCCTCGCGCAGGCGGGAACCGGAAAAGGATTCATTAGCGACCTCGGGCTCCGCCATATTTTTTGAAATCCGACTTGAAAAACCGTTTCGACGATATATATTTTTCAATCCGCGGCGCGGAAAAACCGCTTATACCGTTGCGCCGCCAATCAGCAGAAAGAAGGACCAACCATGGATGACGAACTCGACAACATAAGCGCTCCCGTTCCCACGAAAGTCGCTTATGACGCAAATGCGATCAAGACTCTAAGCTCGCTCGAACACATCCGTCACCGGCCCGGAATGTATATCGGAAAACTCGGAGACGGCACATACGAAAACGACGGCGTATACGTCCTCATCAAAGAGGTTATCGACAACTCCGTCGACGAATTCATCATGGGCTGCGGACGCCGCATCGACGTCACCCTGCGCGACAACTACGTCAAAATCCGCGACTACGGACGCGGCATTCCGCTGGAGAAACTTGTGGACTGCGTTTCCCAGATCAACACGGGCGCAAAATACAACAGCGATGTCTTCCAGTTCTCCGTCGGTCTGAACGGCGTCGGCACAAAGGCGGTCAACGCCCTCTCCGAACGCTTCATCGCAACCGCATTCCGCGAAGGCAAATTCAAACGCGCCGAATTCGAACACGGAAAACTCATCAAGGAAGAGGAAGGCGACACCACCGAGCGCAACGGAACCCTCATCGAATTTGTTCCCGATGCGCAGATCTTCCCGAAGTATCATATCAATCCCGAATTCGTCAAAAAACGTCTCTGGATGTATGCCTACCTCAACAGCGGGCTCTCCCTTTATCTCAACGGAGCCGAGCGCTTCTATTCCAAAAACGGCCTTGAAGATCTCATCAGCAACCGCGTGGAAGAAGAAAAACTCTACGACGTCATTCATTACAAGGACAAGACGCTTGAGTTTGCGTTCACCCATGTTCCGGATTTCGGAGAGACCTACTTCTCGTTCGTCAACGGTCAGTACACCAACGACGGCGGCACGCACGAATCCGCGTTCAAGGAGGCGCTGCTCCGCGCCGTCAACCAGTACTCCGGAAAAGACTACGACGCCAAAGACCTGCGCGGCGGAATCGTCGGCTCCATCGCAATCAAGCTTCAGGAGCCCGTTTTCGAATCGCAGACGAAAAACAAACTCGGCAACACCGACGTGAAAAGCTGGATCGTCCCCGCCGTCAAAAAAGCGGTTGAAGACTATCTCTACCGCCACACCGACCAGGCGGAACTTCTGATCGCGAAAATCTGCAAAAACGAAGAAGTCCGCAAAGAAGTTCAGGCGGTAAAGAAAAAAGGCAAGGAATTTGAAAAGAAACTCAACGTCCGCAACAGCAAACTGCGCGACTGCAAACACCATTTCGGCGACCGCTCCGGACACGGCGACGAAACCATGATCTTCCTCACCGAGGGCGACTCCGCGGGCGGTTCCATGGTCCAGAGCCGCGACCCGAACACGCAGGCGGTCTTCTCGCTCAAAGGCAAACCGTTCAACTGCTTCGGCAAAAAGCTTGAAACAATCTACACCGTCGAAGAGCTCTTCTGCATCATGCGCACGCTGAACATTGAAGAGGATATCGCGAATCTCCGCTACAACAAAGTCGTCATTGCAACCGATGCCGACGTGGATGGGCTGCACATCCGGAACCTGCTGATAACCTTCTTTCTCTCCTACTTTGAACAGCTCGTTCAGACGGGTCATCTCTACATCCTTGAAACTCCGCTCTTCCGCGTCCGCCCGAAGGGAAAGAAGGATGACAAAAAGCCCGCGCGCAAAACAACGAAAAAGGGAAAGTCCGACGACAGCGCCGCACCGGAGGAGAAGGCGAACGAAAAAACTTACTACTGCTACTCCGAAGAGGAGCGCGACGAAAAAGCCGCGCTGATCGGCAAAAACGCGGAAATCACCCGATTCAAAGGTCTCGGAGAAATCTCCCCGAAAGAGTTCCGGCAGTTCATCGATGAAAATATCCGTCTGGAACCCGTAACGATCGATCAGACAAAAGGCATCAATGAGATGCTGCGTTTCTACATGGGCGACAACACCCCGGAACGCTGGGAATTCATTCAAAACAATCTGGTGTAACAAATGGCAAAGAAAAAAACTGAACTGAACGGCGGCGCACCGGAACAGCCTCTCAATCCCCCCGTTCCCGAAGAGCCGAAAGCGGCCGAATCCGCCGCAGCAGATTCCGAAAACGACGGAGAGGAAGAGGATCTTCCCGCCGTCGCGGCGCACTCCGCCGGCGCAAACGAACTCCTCCGCCGGATGATGAACACCAACTATATCGAGTACGCATCATACGTCATCAAGGACCGTGCAATTCCGGACGTCGACGACGGACTCAAGCCCGTGCAGCGACGTATTCTCTGGGAAATGCACCGCGTCGACGACGGCTCCTTCCACAAAGTCGCAAACATCGTCGGCGGAACCATGAAGTTCCATCCCCACGGCGACGCCTCCATCGGCGATGCGCTCGTCTATCTTGCGAACAAGGAACTCTTCATCGAGAAACAGGGAAACTTCGGCAGCATCGTCACCGGCGACTGCGCCGCGGCGCCCCGTTACATTGAAGCGCGGCTCTCCCAGCTCGGGCGCGACGTGCTGTTCAACGACGACATCACCGAACTCGTCGATTCCTACGACTCCCGCAACAAAGAGCCGGTTCGCCTTCCCATCAAAATTCCTTCGCTCCTGCTCATGGGCGCGTCGGGTCTCGCTCCGGGAACGCGCACCGACATCATGCCGCACAACTTCAACGAACTGCTCAACGCCCAGATTTCCGTTCTGCGCGATGAACCGTTCCAGCTCTTCCCCGACTTTCTCCAGGGCGGCATCATGGACGCCTCCGAATACGAGGACGGCAACGGCAAAATCACGCTCCGCGCGCGCATCGACATTGAGGGACGCAACCTCATCATCCGCGAAATTCCCGCGCTCACCAACACGCAGAAACTGCTGGAATCCATCGACCGCGCCATCAACAAGAGCAAAATCAAAATTGCATCGATCCACGACCTTTCGGCGGAAGAGGTCTGCATCGAAATCGTCCCGCAGCGCGGCTACGATCCGCAGCGCGCAATTCAGGCGCTCTACAAATACACAGACTGCTCCATCAGCCTCTCGCTGAACATGATGGTCATCCGCAACAACCGTCCGGTCCGCATGACCGTTTCCGACGTTCTGCGCCGCAACACGGAAAAACTGCTGGAGTATCTGCGCGCCGAACTCAACATCGAAATCGGAAAATATCTCGACAAAATTCTCTTCCGCACCCTCGCCCGGATTTTTGTGGAAGAGCGGATTTACAAGCGCATCGAAACCTGCAAGACCCAGGAGAAAATCGCCTCCGAAGTCCGCAAGGGACTCGACAAGTTCCGTGATGAATGGTTCCCGATCGTCCAGCAGCTCGAAGAGAGCGTGCGCATCCGCGGATTCGCCGCAAACGACAAGGAGGCGCAGAAGCGTCTCGATCAGCTCGCGGAGGGCGTCATCCCCGATTCCGAGCTTGAAAAGCTGCTCGCCATTCCCATCCGCCGCATCTCGCTGTTCGATATCGAACAGAACCGCAAGGAAACAGCCGAGCTCAACGCGCTTCTCACCGAGGCGCAGAAAAATCTCAAGCAGCTCAAGAAATACGCAATCCGCAAACTCCAGGAACTGCTCGAAAAGTACGGGGAAAACTTCCCGCGCCGCACCGAAATCAGACTCGACGGATTCGACAAGATCGACGCAAAAGCCATCGCGCTCAACAACATCCGCGTCGGCTGGGACCGCAAGAACTGCTATGTCGGAACCGCGGTCAAGAGCGATGACATTGTGCTCTGCAACGAATTCGACCACCTCCTCTGCATTGAGCGGAAGGGCGTCTACAAGATCATCGACATCCCGGACAAGATTTTCATCGACAAGCTCTACGAGTTCCGCAAGTATGACAAGAACACCGAATTCGGCATTGTCTACTCCGACCTCAAGACGGGCAAAGTTTACTACAAGCGCTGCGTCATCTCCCAGTTCATCAAGGACAAGGAGTACCGCATCTGCCCGGAAGGCTGCCGCCTGGAACTCATCACGCCGCGTCCGAAAGCGATCTACGAATGCCGCATCGACACCCCGGTCAAGGCGCGCCAGGTGCAGACCGTTGACCTTTCCAAGGCTCCGCTCCGTTCGCCCAAAGCGGGCGGTGCGCCGCTCTTCCCGCGCAAACTCCAGAAAATCACCTTTGTGCAGTATCTCGACGGCACCGAGGAGTCCGATGAACCGAATCTGATTCCCGCCGACGAACTCCCGAAGGAGTCTCCGGAACAGCCGAAAGATCCGGCGGAAGGCGTGGTCGAAGACGGCAAAATCAACAATCCCGAACCCAAAGAGCCGATCCGTCCCGTCCCCAACCCCGAGGACGAGAACTGGGGAATCGAACAGATGGATCTGTTCTGAAGAAAGGAACTGAATATGAGCGAACCGGTACACAAGCGTCCCGACTGGGATGAATATTTCATGGAAATCGCGCGCGTCGTCGCTCTGCGCAGCAACTGCTCGCGCCGGCACGTCGCCGCAGTGATTGTCAAGGATAAACGCATCATTTCGACCGGCTACAACGGAACACCGCGCGGAATCCGCAACTGCGATGAGGGCGGCTGCCCCCGCTGCGCCTCCCATGCGCCGTCCGGAACGAACCTGACCGAATGCCTCTGCTCGCACGGCGAGGAAAACGCCATCGTCCAGGCCGCATACCACGGAATCTGCGTCAAAGATTCCACGCTCTATACCACCTACAGCCCCTGCCTGCTCTGCGCGAAAATGATCATCAACGCGGGCATCCGCGAAGTGGTCTACCGCGAACGCTACTCCATCGACTCCACCGCGCGCGCAATCCTTCAGGAAGCGGGCGTCAAAATCCGCGGACTCGGAGAAAAGGCGGAAAAATGAGCACTCAGAAGGAATACTGGAACAGCGTGGCGGACGCCAAAGAATTCACGACGCCAATGCAGTCCGCCGTCTTCTGCCGCTACGTCAACCGCGACGCCGCGATTCTCGACGTCGGCTGCGGCTACGGACGCGTCCTCAGCGAACTCCACGCGCTCGGTTTCCGCAACCTCTGCGGAATCGACTTTTCGGAAAAGCTGATCGCACGCGGCAAACGCCAGTTCCCGTATCTCGACCTCCGCGTCATGGAGAGTGAAAACATTGATTTTCCGGACGCCTCGCTCGACGCCGTCCTGCTCTGCGCCGTCCTCACCTGCATCGTCGCCGACCGCGATCAGGAAGCACTGATTGCGGAGATCCGGCGCGTCCTCAAACCGGGCGGTCTGCTCTACGTCAACGACTTTCTGCTGAACACCGACCTTCGCAACCGCAAACGCTATGCGGCATGGGAACAGGTCTACGGAACTTACGGCATTTTCGAACTCCCCGAAGGCGCGGTTCTGCGTCACCATGACCGCGGCCATATCCGCAAACTCCTTTCCGCCTTCCGCGAGCTGGAAAGCGAAGAGGTGGTCTATCAAACCATGAACGGACACACTTCCAACGGCTTCTATTTTGCCGGACGGAAAGAGGAGAATCGCTGAAATGGAACTCGAAACCGCCATCCGCGAACGCCGGAGCTGCCGCGCCTACAGACCCGATCCGGTCCCAGACAATCTCATCCGCGAATGCGTGGAAGCCGCGCGCCTCGCCCCCTCCGCCTGCAACAAACAGCCGTGGAGATTCTACGCGGTCTCCGCGCCGGACTTGCGGAAACAGCTCTGCGAAGAGGCGCTCCTTCCCGGAATCAAAATGCCGTGGCTGGAACAGGCCCCCGTCATCATGGTCCTCTGCATGAAAAAGAAACTGGCGACACATTTTCTCGCCCCGCTTCTTTCCGGAATCCATTATGAATACATCGACCTCGGCATTGCGGGCGAACACTTTGTCCTCGCGGCGGAGGAGCGCGGGCTCGGCACCTGCTGGGTCGGCTGGATCAAAGCCGCACGCGCAAAAAAAATTCTGGATCTGCCGTTCGACGTCACCCCCGTCTCCTTCCTCTCCGTCGGCTACCCGGCGGAACTGCGCGACCACACGGGACGCCTCCCTCTCGAAGAGATTCTCACCTTCCTGCGCTGAAATCCCGTTTTTTTTTCAAAAAAGTTTCGTTTCCCCTCTTGACATTTTTCTACTTTTATAGTATAATATAATAGAAAATTCAACCAAAGGAAACGTTTTTCATGCGGACGGAAGAGATTATACAGGATTTGCGGAGGAGAATCATCAGCGGCGAATTCGCCGTAGGCGGCACGCTTCCGCGCCGTCATCTTCTGCTGGAGCATTACGACGCAAGCAACATGACCGTTCAGCGGGCGATCAACCAGCTGGCGGAGGAAGGATTCCTTGTCTCGCGCGGCTCTAAAGGCATTTTCCTTTCAGCGACTCCGCCGAACCGCTTCCGCTATGCTCTTGTGGTCCAGCCGTCCGAAGTGCGCATGGAGATCAAGGACGACACGCTGTGGAGCGCAGTCGAAAACGCGGTCGAACTTTATCATGAAAAGCATCCGGAGTATTCTTTTTCCTACTACACGATCCGCGAATCCGGCGCGCACCAGCCGGAATACCTGCGTCTGAAAGAAGATTTGAAGAACGGACTGCTTGCCGGAGCAATCATTCCCCGGTCGCTTGACAACGAACTGCTGGACGGCCTTCGCCCCCACCCGATCGCAGTATATGCCAAACTCAAAACACATGTTCATGGAATCAGATTTTTCCTCGACTGGATTTCCATGACAAAACTTGCACTCGAACGACTCAAACAGCATCATGCGCGCAAAGCGGCACTCATCATGCTTGCAACGACCGACCTCCATGTGATAGAATCCATCGAAAAAACGCTATTGGCTTCCGACCTGCAGAGCTGCCCGGAGTGGATTCAGGGAGTGTTTCAGCTTTCCTCTCAACATTCGTGGGGAGGACGCCTCATCGCACTGCTGTACAGACAGAGCGCGCCGGATGTTCCGGACGGTCTCATCGTACTGAATGAAAATCTCCTTCCGTCCATCCTTGCGGAACTGAAACGCCTGGGACTGAAGCCGGGAGAAGACGTTCATGTGGTCAGTCATTGCAACATCCCGGCGATTCACGCTTTTCAAAAAAATGTGGACTATGTTGCGTTCAATCAGGAAACCCTTCTTTCCCGGAGCATCGAAGCTCTCGAGGCAGTCCGGTGCGGAAAACCTGTTCAGGAGAACAATCTGATCGAACCGGAATTGATTGTGCAGGACAAAAAAATATCCAAGGAGGAAAAAGCATGAACCTGAATCACCGGCGACATGAACGGAGGCGGAAGTTTACCATTATGGGACTTCCGGGAAACGCGCCTTGTTTTGAAAACAAGCAGAAATTCATTTCAAAATTCTTAACAGATGAAAAATAAACGAAAGGTCAACAACGCCATGAAAACAAACTCACCTGCCGCAAAGCATTTCATCCTCCGTCCTCTCCGCCTGAAACGGAAACTCGGAATGTTCACGCTCATAGAGCTCCTGGTCGTAATTGCAATTATTGCAATACTTGCAGGAATGCTTCTGCCAGCGCTGAACGCGGCCCGCAAAAAGGCACAGGGAGTCACCTGCATCAACAATCTCAAACAGAACGGTCTCGGATTCAATTTTTACTCAAACGACAACGACGGCTGGTGTATTATATTCAACACCAAAGCCGGCAGCAGGATTACCGGTCAGCCTGCATATTGGCACGATCCTATTTACAGCGGACCGATCAATCCATGGGTAAGCGGACTGGCCTCCGACAATTACATGAAACGTTATATCGAAAACTTTTCGACAGCAGTCTGTCCTTCGGCGCAAGTTCATGAAGGAGGAATCGGTCTTGCAAACAGCATAAACCGCCGAGCCTATACCTACGCAGGAAACATGAACTGGAATCATTTCAAAACAGAGCCGGAAACAGAATTTTTCAAACTTGCTGACGTTCCCAGATTTGAACGGCTGAAAAACCACAAAATTTACCTTCTCGGGGAAAGCATGCCGGATCTGAATCATCCGAATCAGCAATCTTATGTTTTGCGCGGCGGACGGAACGGAACCGGCTGGGGCCCCGCAACCTATATGGCATTGCGCCACAGCAGACGCGGAAACTTTCTGCACAGCGACGGTCATGTGGAAAGCGCCGGAAAAGCCGCGGGCTATCAGTATTACGACCACAAACTTGAATATATCATCGACACATTCTAATAGAAAGGACATTCAGGATGAACAAACTTCAATTGATTCTGGCAACCGGGCTTGCGGCATACGCCAGTCTCTGCGGAATGGACAAAGCGGCTTTTGATAAAAATGTTGAAGCCCTGAGTCAGCGCGCGGAAGCTCTTCAGAGCTCCGCGGAAAAGCTCCGACGGAGAGATCCCGATTTTGCAAAATGGGTCACCTGCCAGCAGGAAATCTTCAAGAGCTTTGAAAAAGCCGCAAACTTCGATTTCACCTACGAACAGAAACGCCTGCCGACGACGCTTTCCGACTGGGAGACTCTGCTCTCACGCATGGAAAAAGAATGTTCTGTCTTCTCCGCCATGCCGTATCCCGCCGATTTCAAGGAGGCGTTAAACGTCCGGGACTTCGGAGCTAAAGGCGATGGGGTCTCCGATGACGCCCCCGCAATCCGCAAAGCTCTCGAAACGGCGAATACAGGAAAAATCCGCCGGGTCTTCATTCCTGCCGGACGCTATTTTCTCAAGGCGCTTCCCGGGGATCCGAAGCTCTGCGTCTTTGACCTGAAACGATACAAAAACGTTTTCATCGGCGGAGAAAAAGGAACGGTGCTCATCACCGAAACCGCCCGCGGTCCGCTGTTCCGTCTGAACGAATGCGACAATGTCCGCATTTCCGGATTTCACAAAACCAGCGCAAAAACATTTTACACGACAGGCCTCATCACAGATATTCAAGCGCCGAACCGGATTGAGGCAAAAATCGACGACGGCTGCCTCAGTCCGCTCGATCCGATGTTCAAACAGAGCGACGGCAAAGGTCTGATCCGCTTCTGCTCCGGAGAAATGAACGGAAACACCCCCAAATACTACGGCGTCGCCGGAAGTCTTCCTCCCTTCTGGAATATCCGTGTCACACAGAAAAGCGGAAACACCTATGTTTTTGAATTTCCCGGCAAATTCGACCTGGAGAAAACCAGGCGGACCATGACCGGGCAGCGTCTCATCTATTTTGCCCGCGACCACCGGGCAGTCTTCGAATTGCATGATTCCGCCCGCTGCCGTCTTGAAAACATCTCCCTTGATTCCGCCTCCGGAATAACAATCAGTCAGAGAAACAGTTCCGCGACCTTTGTCGTCAACTTCAAAACGAAAGCGCCGGAAAACGCAAAAGTCGCAATTGCAACGGGAGCCGACGCCTTCATCGGTCTCGGAAGTTCTCTCGGCGGCTATGTCGCCGACTGCGATTTCCGGAATCACGGTGATGACTTCATCAACATCTTCAGCTTCGTCAAACCGGTTGTCATGCAGGAAAACAACATCATCTATCTTCCGGATGAACTTTCCGCCGATATGCTGGCGCACCTCAAGCGTCTGGATGTGATCCGCCACAGCAAAGGAGTATTCTACACAAATGAACGCTATTACGTGCGCTCCGTCAAGAAAGTTCAGAAAAAGCAGGGACCGCTTTACGTCGACGTAAAGAATTCGCGTCCGGGAAATGTAAAAACAATCACTGCACCGGAAACGGAAATCACGCTTCTGCGCGTTGAGCTCGACCGGGCGCCGGAACAGCTCGTCACCACTCTCCCCTTCCTCGACATCAACGGAATCCATGTTCTTCGCGCATACAAAAAACAGAAATTCGACATGGTGCATTTCCCCGATTTTGAATCGCCAGGCCAGGTCTTCGCAAACAACCGTTTTGCAGACGGATTCTCCCGCGTGCTCCACATCGGTTCCGCAAGTCTCGCCGTCGGAAATGAGTTTCATAACATTCACCCCCTCTTCTCCTTCCTCCGCGGTGCGGCATGGAACGACTTCATCAGCTGGTGGGGCGAAAGCTATTATCCGCGTTACATCACCTACAAAAACAACCGGATCAGAACGCTCGACGCTCGCCTCTTCAACATGGCGGACACCCGTTACAATCCGCAGGACCGTTCCACCTGGGCGGCGCATTTCTTCGCGGAAGACAACACGATTGAGTTCATGCGTTATGCTCCGGACGCCGGACAGCCCCTTTTCTGGCTCCGAGGAGTCGATGATGTTCAAATTCTGAACAACAGAGTCAAGGCGGACGGTCCTCGCGGCAGATGCCGGATTCTCCAGAACTGCCGCTTGAAGTTCGATGGCAACGAAATCGATTCAAGATTCGCTCCCGAAGAAATTCATGAAAACGTGCAGCTCTTCAAGTAACGCAACGGGGATTTGATGAATATGAAAAAGTGGAACGGAGTCTGGATCAACACCGGAAAGACTATGCTGACGCCTTCACCCGAAGTCGGCAGAGCGCCTTATCTGCGCAAGACATTCAGCTGTTCGTCAAATCCCCGCAAAGCCACAGTCTCTCTCTGCGGTCTCGGCTGGCACGAACTCTATGTCAACGGAAAAAAGGCCGACGACCGGGTTCTTGCGCCGGCCGTCACACAGTATGACAAGCGCGTTTCCTATATCGACTATGATGTAACCGGGCTTCTGAAGCCGGGAAAAAACGCTGTTGCGGTTCTCCTCGGCAACGGTTGGTACAACTGCCATACAGCCGAGGTCTGGAGTTTTGACAAAGCTCCGTGGAGAGACTGGCCGAAGCTGATCTGCGACATTTTCATCGACGGTCAGCTCGCGGCAAAATCCGATTCCTCCTGGAAATTCCATGACAGCCCTGTCACCTTTGACGCTCTGCGGAACGGGGAACATTATGACGCGCGTCTGGAAATTCCCGGGTTTGCCAATGCGGATTTTGATGATTCCGCATGGCAAAACGCCGTTCAATGCCCCCCACCGGGCGGACTGCTCTGCGAAGAGGATGAACTTCCATGCAGAATCATGAAGGAGTATCAGCCCGTGAAAGAGACCTTCATCTTCGCGCATCAGACAGTGTACGACTTCGGAACCAATCTCACCGGATGGTGCGAAATTCAGGTCAGAGGCTCCGCCGGCGACCGGGTGATTCTTGAACATGCGGAACAGGTCTATCCGAACGGGAACATCTGTCAGGAATTGAACAGCGCCTGCATCAAAAAAGACGGATTTCAGATGGACATCTACACCTTGAAAGGCGAAGGGCTTGAAACGTTTCATCCTCACTTCACCTACCACGGTTTCCGTTATGCGCGTGTCCAATTTGATTTCCCCTCCGGAAACAAACCGCAGATTGCCTCCATCAAAGCGCAGTTCATCCATAACGATTTTCCTTCCGCCGGAAGCTTTCAATCCTCCGATGAGACATTGAACAGGCTTCAGCAGATCACCCGGCAGACCTATCTCTGCAATTTCACCGGCATTCCGACGGATTGCCCGCACCGTGAAAAAAACGGCTGGACCGGCGATGCGCAGCTTGCATGCGAAACGGGATTGTGGAATTTCAATTCCAAATCCGGATATCTTCATTTCCTCCGGATTCTCGCGGATGCGCAGCGTCCCAACGGTCAATTGCCCGGCATCGCGCCAACCGGAGGATGGGGATACAACAAAGCGAACGGTCCGGCATGGGACAGCATGCTTTTCGAGGGAGTCTGGCAGCTCTATCTTTTTTACGGCGACGCGGAACCGGCACGCGAACTCTACGGCAACATGAAACGCTATATCTCCTATTGCGAAATGCAGGCAAACGAGAATCTTGTCGGCTTCGGACTCGGCGACTGGTGTCATCCGGACATGCTGCGCACCGCTCCGGCGGAACTGACATCAAGCGGATTCTATTATCAGGACACCCTCCGGCTTGCAAAGTTCGCCGGACTCTTCGGCAAACTCGACGACGCTCGCCATTATGCGGCACTCGCAGAAGCAATCCGGCAGAGTTTCAACCGGAAATTCTACAAGGGAAACGGCATTTACGCGGACGGCTGCATGACGTCGCTCGCAACGCCTCTCTATTTCGGTCTCGCGGAACAGGATCATGCACTGACCGCCCAAAGACTTGCGGAAACAGTGGAGGCGAACGGCGGCAGAATCGATTTCGGCATTCTCGGCGCCAAATTCGTACCCCGCGTTCTTGCTGAATACGGCTATGCGGAAACTGCATTCGAACTCATCACTCAGCCGGAGTTCCCGGGGTGGGGATTCTGGGTAAAATCCGGAGCGACGACGCTGTGGGAACACTGGAACGGAATGTATTCACAAAACCACATCATGTTCGGCGACATTTCCGCCTGGATGTTCCGGTATCCTGCCGGCGCAGCCCCCGCCTTCGACGCCCCCGGATTCCGCCGTTTCACGGTTAAGCCATGTTTTATTCCGCAGCTGAACCATGTCCGTATGACGCATAACACGCCATACGGAGAACTGCGCATCGCATGGGAACGCACCCGCGGCGGAATTCGCGGACACATTCAAATTCCGGACGGCTGTTCCGCTGAACTGCACCTGCCCGGGCAAGTACAGCAAAACATACGGGAACCTTTTCAGTTTTCTCTTGCGGAAACATCGTTTTGAGTGTTTTTCCATCCCCTCCTTGACTTTTCGCGGAAACGGTGCTAACTTGTCCGCAAACATAAAGGAGGCTGCATGGAAACCTTTTCCTCGATCCTGATTCTTTTTTTCCTCGTCATGGATCCGCTCGGAAACCTGCCGGTATTCATAACGACTTTGGAAAACCTGCCGCCGAAACGGTACGGCGCCGTTGTTCTCAGAGAATCGCTGATCGCTCTCGGAGTTCTGCTGCTGTTCTTCTTCTGCGGAGGAAAAATACTCGAATTCTTCCACATCTCAAAAGCGTCGCTCGAGCTTTCAGGAGGAATCATTCTCTTCCTCATCGCAATCAAACTTATCTTCTCGACGCCCGCCGAGCAGATGCAGAGACAAAACAATCCGGCGCATGAACCGTTCATCGTGCCGCTCGCGATTCCGCTGTTTGCGGGTCCGGGCTCCATGTCGACGGCTATTCTGCTCGGAGGAAAAAGCGGATCGCTCTTCGCCGAAGCCCTCGCGCTCATCTGCGCATGGAGCATCTGCACTCTGATCCTGCTCTCCGGGCGGTATGCGGGAAAATTTCTCGGAACAAAGGTTCTCGCGGCCATGGAATCCCTCATGGGGCTGCTCCTTACAACCATGGCGCTCGAAATGATCATTTCTGGAATCAAGCAGGCGTTTCATTTAACATAAAGGGGGAAATCTTATGAAAAAGACACCGCTGCTGCATGATGGAGGCAGAAGTTTCGTTCTGCCTTTCGCTCTCATCACTCTCTGTTTTGCGTTCTGGGGATTCGCGAACGACATCACCAACCCAATGGTCAAGGCGTTTTCAAAAATCTTCCGGATGAGCGTCTCCGACGGCACGCTCGTGCAGGTCGCTTTCTACGGCGGCTATTTCGCGATGGCCTTCCCGGCGGCGATGTTCATCCGGAAATATTCCTACAAGGCCGGAATTCTCTGCGGACTCGGGCTTTACGCGTTCGGAGCACTCGCCTTCTTTCCCGCGAAACTGACAGGAAGCTATTACGCATTCCTGCTCGCCTACTTCATTCTCACCTGCGGACTTTCCTTTCTTGAAACAAGCGCGAATCCGTACATTCTCTCCATGGGACCGGAAGAGACTTCCACACGAAGACTCAATCTCGCCCAGGCGTTCAATCCGCTCGGTTCGCTCTGCGGAATGTATGTGGCGATGCACTTCATTCAGGCCCGCCTCAATCCCATGGGAACCGCGGAACGGGCAAAGCTTCCGGACGCCGAATTCGAGGCGCTCAAAGAGTCCGAACTGAGCACGCTTATTGCGCCCTATCTGCTGATCGGAATCGTCATTTTCATACTCTTTGCGGTCATTCTCGCCGCGAAGATGCCGCACCGCCAGGATCAGGCGCACAAAGTTGATTTTCTGCCGACCCTGAAGCGGATTTTCTCCGTGCGGAAATATCGCGAAGGCGTGGTTGCACAGTTCTTTTACATGGGCGCGCAGATCATGTGCTGGACATTCATCATTCAATACGGAACCCGCATTTTCGTCGCGCAGGGAATGGAGGAGAAAACAGCGGAAGTGCTGTCGCAGGAATACAATATCGCCGCAATGATTCTCTTCTGCGTCAGCCGCTTCATATGCACATTCCTGCTGCGGTATTTCAAACCCGGAATGCTGCTGACCGTGCTGGCGGCGGCCGGAGGATTTTTCACTCTCGGAGTCATCGGATTCCAGGATATCCGCGGACTCTACTGTCTTGTCGCGGTTTCGGCGTGCATGTCGCTGATGTTCCCGACCATTTACGGAATCGCGCTCGAAGGCATGGGCGATGATGCGAAATTCGGAGCGGCGGGACTCATCATGGCAATTCTCGGGGGGTCGGTCCTGCCGCCGCTTCAGGCCGCGATCATTGATATGGAACGCGTTTGCGGACTGCCGGCGGAAAACGTTTCGTTCATTCTCCCGCTCATCTGTTTCCTTGTCGTCATGGGATACGGATGGAGAACGAGAAAACTCATTTAACGCAATCCGGGGAGCCGTTTCTCCCCGGACTGCATAATGTTTTACTTCAGACCGATAACGGCTTTCAGCGTGTGCTTCTCGCCCGGTTTGAGGATCTGGAAGTCGTTGCCGCAGTTTGCGGTTTCAACGCAGACCATTCCGTGGAACTCTTCATCGCCGAAATCGGGCATGTCGTGCGACTTGGCGATCCAAGGATTCCAGACAACGGTTGAGCTGGAGCCGCCCTTCGCAACGCAGATTTTCTTTGCGAACTTCGGATCGGCGATCACGCATTCTGCCTGCGTGCTGTCGTAGATGCGGTCGGTTTCGGCGTTGAAATGGATTGCGCCTTCCTGAATGTGACGCGTTCCGTTCAGCGTATCAAGAAACTCCGCGCCTTCAAGTCCGGAGACTGCAATATCGGAAATCTCGGAAACCGCAAAATAACTGTGCAGGGCGTTCGTCAGACGGAACTCCTCCTTGCCGAGATTTGTTGTCGTCAGCTCAAGCGTCAGGGTCCTGCCGACCGTGATTTTCATCTCCGCGATCAGGTTTTCATACGCAAACGCTTCGAACTCAACAGTTGTCTTGTCCGCATCGGAAACACTGCCTTTGAGAGCCCACTCGGTAATGCGGGCGACGCCGTGCGGAGGCTGCTGCGCCTTTCCGAACCACGGCCAGCAGACCGGGATTCCGCCGCGAATCGGCTTGCCGTTCTCGTGCCAGGTCTCTTTCGAAAGCCAGAGAAGCTCGCGCCCGCCGGCAGGCTTGTAAGAGAGGACATGTGCTCCGAGAAGAGCAATCATCGCCTCCGCCGCATTGTTTTTAATTTTCAGAACGGGAAGCCCGTTCCATGTTTCCATTGCTAAATCCGACATAAAATCCTCCTTTTTTCCTTGAAAAAGTGTCTATCAGGGAATATAGTAGCGTTCCGCGCATTTTAAAATGAAAAGGTGAAGATATGTCAAAAAAAATTGAGTTTCTGAAGTCTCAGCTTCAGAAACGCATTCTTGTGCTCGACGGCGCCATGGGAACCATGCTTCAGGCGCAGGGTCTGAAGGAATCCGATTTCAATGCAGGGCCCTTTGCAAATCATCCGAAACCGCTCATGGGCGACAACGATGTGCTCTGCATCACCCGCCCCGATGCCGTCAAGGCCGTCCACAACGCATATCTCGAAGCCGGCGCGGACATCATCGAAACAAACACCTTCAACTCAAACGCCGTCTCACAGGCGGATTACGGACTTGAAGACCGCGTCTATGACCTCGCATTCGCCGGAGCCAAAGTCGCACGCGAAGCAGCCGACGCCATGACCGCGCGCACTCCGGGAAAGCCCCGTTTCGTCGCGGGAAGCATGGGACCGACCGGACGCACAGCCTCCATGTCCCCGTCCGTCGACGACCCCGCCGCGCGAAACATCACCTTTGACGAACTCGCCGCGACCTATCAGGTGCAGGCGGAAGCGCTGATCGACGGAGGAGCCGACATCCTGCTCGTCGAAACGATCTTTGATACGCTCAACGCAAAAGCGGCTGTCTACGCAATCGGCAACGCCATGCGAACCCGAAACATCCGGATCCCCGTCATGCTCTCGGCTACGCTCAGCGACGCCAGCGGCCGAATGCTCGCCGGACAGTGCGCGGAAGCCTTCCTCATCTCCATGCTTCACACCGAAGAGCTTCTCACAGTCGGCTTCAACTGCGCTCTCGGCGCGGAGGAGATGCACCCGCACCTCGCCGAACTCGCGGCAAAAGCGCCGTGCCTCGTCAGCGCACACCCGAACGCAGGACTGCCCGACATTTTCGGCAAGTACGAACAGACGCCCGATCAGATGGCGGCGATCATCCGCGGATTCGCCGAAGAGGGACTTCTGAACATCGTCGGCGGATGCTGCGGAACCACGCCCGCTCATATCGGCGCAATCGCGAAAGCCGTGGAAGGAATCGCGCCGCGCGTGCCGCCGCAGATCAAACCGTACCTGCGGCTCTCCGGACTCGATCCGTTCATCGCGTCGCCCGACAAGAATTTCATCAACGTCGGCGAACGGACCAACGTCGCCGGCTCGCGCAAATTTCTGAACCTCATCAAGGCGGATGACATGCACGCGGCAATGTCCGTTGCGCTCCACCAGATCGAAAACGGAGCGTCAATCATCGACATCAACATGGACGACGCCATGCTCGATTCCCCCGCCGCGATGAAGCGTTTTCTGCTCTACCTCGCCTCCGAACCGGAAATTTCCCGCGTGCCGATCATGGTCGACTCCTCCGACTGGGAAGTCGTCAAAACCGCGCTCCGCTGCATTCAGGGCAAAAGCATCGTCAATTCCATCAGCCTCAAGGAAGGTGAAGAGAAGTTTCTCGAAAAGGCGCGGGAAATCCGGCGTCTCGGCGCGGCGATTCTCGTCATGGCGTTCGATGAAAAAGGACAGGCGGACACGCTGGAACGAAGAATCAACGTCTGCGAACGCTCCTACAGACTTCTGACCGAACAGGCGGGCGTTGCACCCGAAGACATCGTATTCGATCCGAATATTTTCGCCGTCGCAACCGGCATGAAGGAACATGACAACTACGCCGTCGATTTCATTGAAGCGGTACGCTACATTCACACGCACATGCCGCTCTGCGGAATCAGCGGCGGAGTCAGCAATGTCTCGTTCTCCTTCCGCGGCAACGACACGGTTCGCGGCGCCATCCATACGGTGTTCCTCAAGCACGCGATCGACGCCGGGATGACCATGGGCATCGTCAACGCAGCCCAGCTCGGAGTCTACGAAGACCTTGATCCGGAACTGCGCAAAGCGGCGGAAGCGGTTGTGCTCAACACCGATCCCGGCGCGGCGGAAAAGATGATCGAAATCGCATCCGGAATCAAAACCGAAACGAAAAAAACCGCGTCTGCCGACCAGTGGCGCTCCGAACCGCTCGCGGAACGCATCGCGCGCTCGCTGGTCAAGGGCGACGACTCCTATGTCGCCGAAGACATGGCGGAGGCGC
The DNA here is from genome assembly GCA_900549415.1 of uncultured bacterium. Lineage (GTDB taxonomy): Bacteria > Verrucomicrobiota > Lentisphaeria > Victivallales > UBA1829 > UBA1829. Next base: position 14,841 of record URNX01000034.1, on the reverse strand, counting down.
TCAAGACCTATCCGTCTCCGATGAAAATCGTCGAAGGCCCCCTCATGGACGGCATGGGACGCGTCGGAGAGCTCTTCTCCTCCGGCCGCATGTTCCTCCCGCAGGTGGTGAAGAGCGCTCGCGTGATGAAACGCTCCGTCGCCGAACTCATGCCCGCAATCGAAGCGCTCAAGGAGAGCGGCGAAGGCGGCAAATCCTGCAAAGTCGTCATCGCGACCGTCAAGGGCGATGTGCACGACATCGGCAAAAACATCGTCTCCGTGGTTCTCCAGTGCAACAACTGCACCGTCGTCGACCTCGGCGTCATGGTCCCGGCAAAAACGATTGTCGATGCGGCAGTTGAAAACAACGCCGACGTCATCGGGCTCAGCGGACTCATCACCCCCTCGCTTGAAGAGATGGTGAACGTCGTCGGCGAACTCGAACGGCGCGGGCTCAAAATTCCCGTTCTTCTCGGAGGTGCGGCGACTTCCAAGCTCCACACTGCGCTCAAAATTCAGCCGTTCTACTCGGCTCCCGTCATCTACACGCACGACGCCTCCGCATCGGTCCCTGTCGTTGCGAATCTGATGAATCCCGAAAAACGCGGACCCTTCCTCGAACGTCTCAAAGAGGAATACGCCGCACTCACCGACGCCGTGGAACAGAAGCAGGATGCATATCTCCCCTTCCCCGAAGCGCGCGCGAAAGCGGAGAAACACGGACACGCCGCGCGCGCGCCGGAACAGCCCGGAACACACCGGTTCACCCTAACGCTTCCCGCCCTGGAAGAGTACATCGACTGGGACGGATTTGTCCGTTCGTGGGATATGCCGCTGCGCGGCTGCTGCTCTGCCGACCTCGTCCGCGAAGCGAAGGATCTGCTTGCCGCCGTTCCGCTCCGCGCGGAGTGCATCTGCGGCGTCTTCCCCGCCCGCGCGGACACCGATGCGATCTACATTCAGGATGCTGAATTCCCGACTCTGCGCCAGCAGAACACCAAATCGAAGTATCTGGCGCTTGCGGATTTCGTCGCGGAGAAGGATGATTACGTCGGCATGTTCGCCGTTTCCGTTTTCGGGGCGGAGGAACGCGCGGCGGCATTCAAGGCGGAGGGCGACGACTATTCCGCGATTCTGCTGAAGACCGTTGCGAACCGTGTCGCGGAAGCCGCGGCGGAGGTGATTCACCTGCGGATGCGCCGTGAAATCTGGGGATACGAGACGGGCAAGCCGCTTCCGGTCGCCGAACTTCTGCGCAACCGCTATACGGGGATCCGTCCGGCTCCGGGCTACCCAACCCTTCCCGATCATTCGCTCAAGCGCGAGATTTTCGGTCTGCTGAATGCGGAAAAGGAGCTTGGAACCGCATTGACGGATTCGTTCATGATGGTTCCTCAGGCATCCGTATGCGCACTTGTTCTGGCGAATGCCGAATCCTCCTACTTCGCCGTCGGCAAAGTTCAGGAGGATCAGCTGCTTCCGTACGCGGAACGCCGCGGCTTCGAGCCGGACATCATGCGGAAACTCATCTCCTGACGACACGCCGGCGCCAAGCGGCCGGAGACATTCTCTTCGAGAGTCTCTCCAGCCGCAAGATCGGGACCGCGGCAAGTCGCGAAATCCATTCCGCACCTCCGGCAGAGAGCGGCTTTGCTGAGAGCGTCTCCGGAACCGTTCGCTTCAAGCCTCTCGATTCCTTCAAAACCAAGCTCTCGGAGGTTTGCCAGGCGGCTTTCCAAATCGTAAAGCCCGCCGTACCAGACATTCAATCCATAATCTGCAACACCGAATTTCATTGAAACGGCTCCTTTCCTTTTGTTGAACCGGAGGATAATATACGCGTCATCCCGCCGTTTCTCAATAGAGAAAAAGTGCGAAAAAATAGACAAAACGATTATCTGCGAACCGATATCAGCGGAATCAGAAAAACTTCTCTTCCGGAAGATCCATCTCATTGAGCCCGGCAAGGGCTTCCGCTGCGCTTTGCGGACGCAGCGCGGGGGAAAATTCCATCATTCTACTCAGAAGAACCGCAAGTTTCTCCGTCGCGGATTCCCGCAGAAGCGCCACGGGCGGCGCAGAGCGGTCGGAACGGATCCGCTTCACCATCTCCACAAACGGACCTTTCGGACGGAGCGGACTGCCCGTCAGAGCTTCAAACAGGACAAGCGCAAGACTGTAAAGATCGCTTCGCGCATCGGCGGAGGAGGAATCCTGCGCCTGTTCGGGCGAGAGAAACGACGCGGTACCGAACACCTTTCCGCGCTCTTCCGCAACGCCGGGAAGTTTTGCAAGACCGAGGTCGCCCAGCCGGAATCCGCCATCGGAGGTCAGCCAGATGTTGTCCGGCTTGACGTCCCGGTGGACAATCCCGTCCGCATGAAGTGATGCGAGCGCCTGAAGCATTCCGCGCAGAAGGAAAACAGCATTCGGAAGAGAAAGTTTTCCGCTCTGATCCAGTTTCCGGCGGAGCGAACCGCCATCCGCAAACTCCATGACGGCATACGGCATTCCCTGTGCCGTCTCCGCATGACGCAGGACGCGGATCAGAAACGGAGAATTCGAATGCTCAAGGAAATCCGCCAGTTCATGAAAATGTGCGGCGTGCGGATTTTCGCGGCGCAAAAATTTCACCGCACACGGCGCCCCGTCCGCGAGTCCGGCGGCAAGCCAGCATTCGGAAAGCGCACGCACACGCAGGGGACGGATCAGCTGAACATCCGCGATCTGTTCCCCCGCGAAAAAATACGGAGCCGGTTCCGTCATTCGTATTTCGGCAGTTCCAGTCCCATGATTTCCGCCTCATGACGGAAGGTCGGTGCTTCGCCGAGAACGAAGCGGCCTTTGATGACCATGTGACCGGGCTTCTCCGGATCCGGAAACGCCGATTCGGTTTCCCATTTCATCAGAGTGCGCGTGCGGTATTCTCCGTTTTCGGGCGGCATGACCTCCGCAATTTCAACCGTTTTCCGCGAGCCGTCCGGCATGTGCGAAGTCTGCACAACGCAGTTGATTGCGGACGCCACCTGCATGCGGACCGCAACCAGCGGAAGTTCAATTCCGCTCATCATGGCGCAGGCTTCCATACGTCTCAGCGCATCAACCGCACTGTTCGCGTGAATGGTCGACATGGAGCCGGAGTGACCGGTATTCATCGCCTGCAGCAGATCGAACGCCTCGCCGCCGCGGATTTCTCCGATGACCAGGCGATCCGGACGCAGACGCAGCGATGCGATCACAAGGTCGCGGATTGTGAATGCGCCGTTGCCGTTCTTGTCCGGTTTGCGCGTTTCAAAATAGACCGTGTGTTTCTGCTGGAGCTGAAGCTCGCTCGCGTCTTCAAGAACAAGAATGCGGTCGTTCTCCGGGATGAGTCCGCTCAGCGCATTCAGAAGCGACGTTTTGCCCGACGAGGTTCCGCCGGAGACAATCGTGTTCTTGCGCAGTTTGACAATGGCGTTCAGAAGAAGCACGCCGTCATGCGGAATGCTCCCGTAGTCCTCCAGCTTGTCGATCGTCAGCATGTCCTTTTTGAATTTGCGGATGGAGATGATCGTTCCGCTGCGGCTGATCGGCGGAATGGTCGCATGAACGCGGGAGCCGTCGGGAAGACGCGCATCAAGGTCGGGGTGCATCTCGTCGAGCTGGCGTTCAACGGATTTTGCGATGTTGACCGCCGCCGCTTTCAGCTGCGCTTCGCTCGCGAACTTCGCGGGAGTCTCCTGCAAAGTGCCGCCGCGCTCAATGTAGACATGGTCGGGACCGTTAATCAGAATTTCGGAAACTTTGTCGTCGGCGAGATATTCCTTCACAGGTGCGAGGAACAGGATAAGAAATGATGCGTCATTCATTCTGCAAGACCTCCGGTCGGTTCATTTTTTTTGTCTCTTCGGTAGGAAAATCCGGTCAGATCCGTGTTGATTTTCCAGACCATCAGAGTCAGTTCATATGCATTCCCCGAAAAAGTCAGGATGACTTTCGGGCTTAAACTTTCATCCAGTGTAATCCGGCGCTCCGGACGCCACGACTGATTCTGGAACCAGGAATTCAGACGGGCGCGAGCGGAAACGAAATTCGCCGGGATCTCGCCCGAATACTCCCAGCTGTTCTCCGCACAGCGCTCCGCCGTCACTCCGGGCGGAAGACGCAGAGGCGGGAGCCCGCGCGGAGCGGATGCCGGACGGGATGTCTGAACCGCCGGCACGCTCTTTGCCGCCGTTTTCTTCGCCGGCATCCGGTGAAACAGCACAGCGCCAAGTCCACACAGAAAAACCAGCAGAGCAATTGCGGCGAAGAAGAGAAAGCGTCTCATTTCGTGCTCCAGGTTTCAAACTTGCCGTAACGCTCGTAAAACTTGATTTTCTTCGGTTCCGACTTGTCCTCCTTCGAATCATCCGTAAACTTCGGATCCTTCAGAAGGTCGAAATTCCACTCTTTCGGATAACTGTCGTCTTTCGAATCGAACTTCCAGACCTCCTGGTCCGCGACGACGCTCGAATCCCAGTGACGCCGCGAGGTGCGGGAGCCTTTGGTGCGCATGATGATGCACTGCGTATAATCGTTTCCGTAACGCGACGAGGTCATATAGAGTTCGGGGATGGAAAACGGCTTGTCGATTCCGCGCGCATTGTACGGCATGTTGATCCAGTTGTCCAGGTAGTCCGGACGCCGTTCCATCAGCGTTGTTTTCGAGCCGATGAACTGAAGAAACGAGTTTTCCCCCGTCAAAGCGCGTTTCTGCGAAGCGGTAATCACCGTTGAGCGCGGAAACATGTCCTGCAAAGCAAGAATCGCGGGAGTGCGCACGGAAAAGCGGTTTCCCGCCATCCAGACCGCCCAGTGATCCGCGGCGCGCAGATTCGTCGCATCCAGCGACTTCAGACCGAGCCAGAGGACGCCGCCGATCACCGCCATGTAAACGGGCAGGACAAGCACGAATTCCATCAGAACCGAGCCGCGCGGATGTCTGTTCCGGAAGTTTTTCATCATCAGTGCCCCAGATAGTCGCGCAGCTTGTCCCACTGCAGTTTACCGTCTTTGTCGCCTTTGTCTTTGATGAGCCCGGCAGGCGGCTTGAGTTTCTCCCAGTCGGGGAGATTTTTCGCGTCGATCTTCTTTCCTTTGGCGTCGACCCAGCCTTTTTTGTCGAGCATGATTTCCTTGAGAATGTTTCCTCCGGTGCTGACCGTGAACGTCTGTACGTGTCCCGCCCCCATGCAGAGATCCCACGCGTGCTTGACGGGCAGCATGACGCCGTCCCAGTCGGTTTCCACGAGGTTCCATGCCTCCTTGCCGCTCGCCATGGTATAGCCGAGGTTGTAATCCGCGCTCTTGAGCTTCTTCTCCTTGTCGTCGTCATGAAGCTTGTAACCGGCACGGGCGGATGCGATTGCGCACATGTACTCCGGACGATGTCCCCCGGCGACGCTTGGATTGAACGCGGAGAGGATCGACGAGGCGTTCAGCGAACGTCCGGTCCAGCTGTAGACGGAGAAGGGATTGCTGGTCTTGCGGGCGATCGCGACCGTGATGGAGCCGGAACTTCCGAAGAACGTCGGCAGCAGCGTCAGCGGTATTGCGGGCGGGACCACAAGCCCGATCGGAAGACTGCGCTTGATGAGCGGGAAAAAGCTGTCGTAACCGTGATATTCCGGATGTTTGTGTCCGTATCCGCCACCGGGGAAAAACGGCGGCATGTGAAGCTGGAAAAACCAAAGATTGATATGCACCCAGCGGGTCCAGAACCAGTCCCATTTCGCGTACAGATGCGTGTCGGTCTGCTTGTATACGCGCCAGAAACCGACCGGACTTTTGCGGACGATCCAGTCGTCGGTTCCGGGGCCGAACACTTTTTTCGGAGAGAAATCTTTCAGCGTGGGATCGGCAAATGCAATGAAGGTCTTTTCATTCTCCTCCGTTCCGGTCATCGTGAGAAACGCCGGCTTGCTGTCGCCGACCCGGATGTTGATCATATAGTCATCCTTGCACTCCACCATGTTCGCAACGGCGATCTGGCGGGCGGTTTCGCGGACTTTCTTCGGGTATTCCTCCCGCAGAGAATTCATTTTCGACATCATCTTCACGATTGCATAACTGTATTTGAGCACTTTCGGCGTATTGACGACCGCGCCTTTTCCCTGCGCTTCCGCAATGGTGGTGAAAATGATCTGAGTCAGCAGAAAGCGGGTCAGCAACCCCTGTCCGTTGAATTCACGCGCGAGCTCCGGAATGCCGGTTCCGGTTCCAAGCATCAGCAATGCCGGATCAAGAACAAGGATATCCGTGCCGCAGTTGTAATGCACTCCGGGCACATGCATGCAGCACGGAGTGTTTTTCTGCCGCACCATGTTGAAATCCTTCTGGAACTGAATGAAGACATATTCGCTGAAAACCGCCATCGCGAGGTCGAGAGAGCGCTTCTGCAAATCGACATACGTCCAGGCCATCGCCTTGTTGACCGTCGCGATCCGGCTGAGATAATCCGCCTGCACAACGGACGCGGAATATGCCGCCGCGTCCGCCGCATTCTGGAGCTCGATTTTGTTCCGCACGATTTCTCCGATTCCGTAAATGCCGATCACCAGCAGATAGACCGGCATGACAAACGCAAGCGTGATTGCGAGTGCCGCCCCCCTGCTGTCGGAGACAAGCTCCCTGCAGCGGCCGGTGAATACGCTCAATACAGTTGGATTCGTGTACTTCATCGTGTCAACGGATAGTATTTGGTTGAATACGGTATGGATATCACGCTGCTCGAAGTCAGCGTAATGTACGGATATTTGAGCTCGTTCTTTCCGGAAGCGCCCTCAACGGTCATTCCATTGGCGTACTGCGCAAGCAGGGCGGGGTTGAGCGCATACTCCTGCCGGTCCAGCTTCTCCTCCCATTTGCGCTCCTCCTCGTTCTTGTCTTTTTTCGCAAAAAAGCTGATGATCCGTCCCGCGACGGGGACGTTCAGGAACATTTTGAATTTCACCGTGCATTTGACGCCGCGCGGGTCGATATCAAGCATCGGGATATCGACTTCCACCTGCTTGTCAAGATATTTCGTATTCGGAAGACGCCCCCAGCCGTCGAACTTGATGTACTTGTCGTCCGCGCGGTCTTTCGCCTCCTTCCCGTCGACCGGGGAAGCCGAGACTGCGGCGAGAATCCGTTTCACCACCGTTTCCGCGCGGCTTTTGCGCTGAAGATTGTTCACCGTCATTGCGGAACGCGCACCCATGTACGCGGAATAATGCACCATGTGCCAGGTAATCATGATATAGGCGAACTGCACCGCAAACAGAAAGAGGAGGAACAGAATCGGGAAACAGAACACGAATTCCAGCAAAACCGCCCCTTTCGACTGTCGGAACAGACGCCTCATCCGCGCACCTCCATAGAATAGAGCAGCTGCATGAGCAGATTCAGAAACAGCCCCGCAGCAATCGCCGCGCCGAACGGAACCCGGCACGCCTCCGTATCCGGAGCGGGCAAATTCTTCCGTCCCTCCGCACGGTCATAGCGGAAATCGAAAAGACAGCGGCAGCAATGTTTCAGCCGCGCAGTATTGATCCGGCGGAAACAAAGCATGAGAACCGCAAGAACAAGTCCGGAAAGCGAAACTAGGAGAATCAGATTCAGCGTATTTCCCGGTCCGGCTATCAGCCCGGCGGCAAACAGCATCTTGACATCCCCCGCTCCGGCTGCGCGCAGAAAAAAGGGAAGCAGAAGGAAAAGCGCGGAAAGGAAAGCGGTTGCGAGCGACATCAGCGCATAGGAGGTTCCCGCGCCGAACGCGACCGCGAGCATGACGAGAATTCCGCCGAACACCCACGGATTCGGAAGCTGGCGTTTCCGGAAATCACAGACGGACAGATAAATCAGCCATGGAGTCGCCAGAACAATTTTTCCGAGTGTCAGATGATCCATCCGCGCCCCCGTTGATTAAGAACAGGGACGGAGCTCCGGTCCCCGGTGGCGTCCGTCCCTCTGTGACAATGCAATCACTTGTCGTAATTGTGCATGGCCTTTTCGTGCTCGCTGGCTTTCTTGATGTCCTTGGCGGCCTCTCCCGGCATCTTGCCCTGGGCTTCCGCGGCTTTGCCCGCATCCGACATCGCCTGGGTGGCGACATTCATTTCCTTGGAAACGTTCTTGCCGAACATGATGACGGCGACGACGACGGCGGCGGCAATCAAAACGGCAATGATCACGTATTCCATCATCACGGCATGTTTCTTTGTAATCTGTTTCATGATGCTAATCTCCTCTTTTTAGGTGTTTGGAATAATATATAACCGACAAAAAAAAAGTCAAGCTCTCCCTGTCGAATTTTTTAAGAACGGTCCGGACAGCAGCTTTCCGTCCGGACCGTTTCCGAACTCAGAGGTTCCTGTAGAGTTTTTTCACCACGTCCGCGGCCAGCTTGCGGCGGCGGTACTTGTCAAACACGCCCGCGAGGTTCAGACCGAGCGGCTTCGAACGGATGTCCGCTCCCATGCGGTGAAAACTCATCGCATCCGTGAACTGCCAGATCGTGATGCCGCAGACTTCGTTCCGCGCTCCCGCGACCGAACGGATGACGGCGTCCAGATACTCCGCCTGGAACTCCTCCGTCCACTGCGTCGCAGCGATATCGTGCTGACCGTAGATGCCGCAGCAGCCCATCTCGCTGACGATCATCGGCTTGTCGGCGGAAACGTTTTTGCGGAAATACTCGATCGTCTTCTCCTGAAACGGCGGAATTTCATCCGGCGGCTCGACGCCGACCGGGTGGCTGCCGATCCAGCCCGGATAGATGTTGTACGAAATAATGTCCATCAGTTTGGAGGTAATGTCATCAAACGTGTGGTTGCAGGCGAATGTCACAAGACGCGTCGGATCCTCCTCTTTGACTGCCTTCACAACCCGCTCGCCCATGCGGAATCCGGGCTCCGTCTGGGAATTATTTTCGTTCAGATACGCCCAGATGATCACGCAAGGATGATTGATGCTGTCGCGGACCATCAGACGCGTTTCGCGCTCGACGATCTCCTGGAATTCAGGATCCGCCATCTGTTCGGCGGAATTGCCCCAGCCGAGGCTCTCATCCCACACCAGCATTCCGAATTCATCGCAGAGGTCAAGAAAACGCTGATCCTGCGCGTAGTGACAGCCGCGGACGAAATTGCAGTTCAGATCACGCAGGTTCTGCAAGTCCTCCAGCATCAGCGCGTCCGGCGTCGCCGCTCCGAATTCGGGATGCGACTCGTGGCGGTTGAACCCCTTCAGATAAACCGGCTTCCCGTTCAGCAGAATCTGTTTTCCTCCCGTCGAAACCGTGCGGATGCCGAAACGCTCGACGACGCAGTCGTTTTCCGTGTGGACTTCCAGCGTGTGGAGATTCGGCGCTTCGGGCGTCCAGAGACGGAACTCCGGAACCGTGCATTCGAGCGTTTCGCCGTGCGCAACTTCCGCCGTCCGGAACGCCTCCTCCGTGTTGAAACGGAAACGGACCGCATGTTTTCCCTCCGTTTTCCCGGAGAAAAGGAAGCGGAGCGCCACTTTGCCGGTTTTAATGCAGAGCGTGCGCACCTGCACGCGGTCGATCGTTGACTCAAACACCTGATGCAGGGAGACTCCGCGGTAGAATCCGCCGAATCCGTAGAAATCGTAGTACGGAAGGAAAATTTTCATGCGGTCGCCCATTCCGAAAGTGGAACTGAGCTTGTCGAAATTGTTGTCGACTGCGGCGGCAAGCACATGCCGTCCCGCCTTGAGCGCGCCCGTTTCAAATTCCATATCAGTATACGGCATGTTGGTGAATCCGATCTCTTTTCCGTCGAGCGTGAAGCGTGCGCGGAGACCGGTTGCGCCGATTTTGAGAATGCCGCGCGGCGAATCTTTCATCAGCATGAATTCGCGGCGGTAAAGCGCGGTCCCGCGTTTGCAGCGATACGCGGGCGTGGTGTCGAACGTTCCCGGAACGCACATGATGTCATTCGGGACAAACGAATTTTCATTGACGTCCTCAAGCCACGTCTTTTCAAAGAAACGGAACTGCCAGACGCCGTTCAGGTCAGTCACATTCCGTTCCGGATAAAGCGGATACGTTTTCATCTTCAGAGTTTCTCCTTTCCTGGGTATTTTCTCTTTTTGATTAATATGCACTTGATTTTTTATTTTTCAATGATATATATGAAGCAAAAAAGATACTTTTGATGCAGGAACTTTTCATGAACAAAAATACAACCGTCATGCGTCTCGGCTTTCCGGAGCTTCCCGCGGCGAAACTGCCCTTCTATCCGCGTTCCTGCGGAATCAACTACTTCTACGGACAGCGCCGCGAGGAACAGACCCCGGGAAGCGTCGTCGAACTCTGCTGGGTTGCAAAGGGGGAATGTGTGTTTGATTTCGGCGAAACCCGCTGCAATGTCAAGGCGGATCAGGCGATCTATCGTCTTCCGGGCGATCACCGCGCAAAACTCTCCGCGCCGGATATGCAGACCATCGTCTACTGGGCGACCTTCGACGGACCGGGAGCCACTGAATTTTTTCTCCGCTACGGATACCCGCGCGGCGCACTCAACTCCGGCAAATGCCCCGTGCATCTCTTCGATGAAATCCGCGGCTCGCTGAACAGTCTTCTGCCCTCCGACCTGCGCCGCCTCGTCGCGCTCTACACAGAACTGATCGGGCTGATGGGCGAGGAGGAATCGGGACAGCAGAGCCGGAAGGGACAGCTCTTCCGCAACGCCCTCGCCCGGATTCACTCCGGATACCAGAATTCAGAATTCGACGTCAACATGCTTGCGGAACAGCTCGGACTGCACCGCACCACGCTTGACCGCATGTTCCGCCGCGAACTCGGGCTTCCGCCGAACCGCTATCTAACTAAAATGCGGCTCCACCATGCGCTCTCCCTGCTCGCCTGCACAACGCTCTCCATTGCGGAAATCGCCGCGCGCACGGGCTTCGTCCGCAGCAATTACTTCGGACGAGTCTTCCGCGAAAATGTCGGCGTGACGCCGCTTGAATACCGGCGTCTCCGCTCGCGCGAAAACTGAATAAAAAAAACCGGGCTCCAGTCCCTGAGAACTGAAACCCGGCAAAAGAAAGGATCGGTTTGATGCGGACTTTTACTGCGCCGCCTCCGCCGCTTTCGCTTTTTCGCGGGCGGCGTTGACTCGTGCGTAGTAGGCGTCCATGCGCTTGGCGACATCGAGATAGTTGACATTCGCGGAATAGATCTCCTTGAAGCATTCCATCGCGCGCTTGTCGTCCCCCATCTCCTCGCAGGTTACGCCGAGGTGATAGAGAGCCTCCATCTTGTCCTTGTCCATGACAGGCATTTCGGAAATTGCCTTGTCATACTGCTCCACAGCCATATCGTACTGCTTCTTTTCGGCGAAGCAGCGGCCGAGATAGACGATTGCGGAAAGACGTTTCTGCGGGTTGCGCTGCGCGAGCTGGAACTGTTCAAGCGCTTTGTCGAGCATGCGGAAATCCCAGTAGAGAACCGCGAGGTCGTAACGGATGAGCGTATCGTTCGGGTAGAGCCGGACACGGTCTTCGGCGCGTTCGAGACGGTACTTGGCGATCGCCTGCTTCTCCGCATCGATCTCCTCCTGCGGAGCGTTCTTCGCCTGCAGATCTTTGACTTTGAGATCGGAGAGTGCAACGTGACACGCTTCGATCGCCTTGTCGATGGTCGGGTCGAGCGTACCCATCTTCTTGACGAGCCAGTCGTAGACCTCGATTGCATCCTGGAAGCGGTTGTCGCGCTGGTAGAGTTCGGCGAGTTTGCGGCGCATATCGATCGATTCGTCGCCCGCGGCAACCCGTTTTTCGTAAACGCCGATCATCTCGCGGATATCTTCTTCGGCGCGGATGATACGGTCGTCGCGCACCTCCTTGCCCTTGTTGTTCTTCTTTGCGGCTGCTGCGGCCTTGGCGACCGAGCTTCCGGATTCGTTCCATGCACCCTGTTCCATGGTTGCAAGCGCGGCGGCGGCACGGAGCGCAGCCTGAGCTTCCAGGTTGTCCGGATACTTCGCCGCGATAATCTGACGGATGTGCAGCACCTTTGCGCCCTGACCTTCCGCCTCATAGAGTTCGGCCAGTTTGCGCAGATTCGGCTCGTTCTTCGGATTCTGATCCACAAGGGCTTCGTATGCTTCCACAGCAATGAATCCCGCCTCAAGCGCGAGCGCCGCTTTCGCCAGCAGATTATACGCAAGCGGCGATGCGATATTAATTGCAAGTGCATCCTCCGCACATCCGAGCGCCTTCAGCGGACTCTTTGCGACGAGCGCGCCTCCCTTGAGGATCGGCGGCAGGCAGAGGACATGCGCGAACACCTTCTGGATCGGGTTCATGTGCGCATATTTTGTCTTTTCCGCTTTCCGGAGCATGATTCTGGCGTCGAGAAAGCCGGGATCCTTCTTTGCGATTTCCTTCAGCAGCTCGATTCCGTAAGCCAGATTGTTTTTAGACAGAACATCCTGCGCCTTCTGAAACGCGGCGCGGACCGCCGGAGAGACCTCCGACAAACTTTTTTTCACGATAGCCATGAAAAATCTCCGTTTTTTTTTGACAAATAAAAGTTTTATGGTAATATATAGCTTAAAATCTTATGAAATCAAGCAGGATTCCGCAAAAAAATGAGAAAGAATGACACAATCGCCGCTCTTTGCACCGCTCCGGGAGGTGCTCTGGCCATTATCCGCATCTCCGGCCCCGACGCTCTTGAAGCCTCAAAACGGGTCTGGACTTCCCGGAAACCGCTCTCGCCGGAACATCCGCGCGTGCTGACTTTCGGCTATACTCTGCGCGACGACGGAGCCCGGGGAGAAACCTGCATGGCTGTCTTCATGCCCGGCCCCGCAAGCTACACCGGTGAAGATGTTGTGGAAATCCAGTGCCACGGCGGCGAATACGCGCCGCGCGCCCTTCTCGAACGGATCTTCCGCACCGGACTCGTCCGCTGCGCCGAGCCGGGCGAATTCACCAGGCGCGCATTCCTCAACGGCAAACTCGACCTGACGCAGGCGGAAGCTGTCGCCGACCTCATTTCCGCCAAATCCGAATCTGCCGGACGCCTCGCCGAACGCCAGCTCTCCGGAGCCCTCGGCGACCGGGTCCGCTCGATTTCCGAAACACTCTACCACCTGCTCGCGGAAATCGAATCGCGTCTCGACTTTCCTGAAGAGAATCTCGACTGGAAACCCTGCGATGAACTTCTCGCGACCGTCGATGCCGTCCGCGCCGAACTGGCGAAACTGCTCTCCGGACGCGAGTCCTCCGCGATCCTGCGCGACGGAGTCCGCCTTGTCATTGCCGGTTCACCGAACGTGGGCAAATCAAGCCTTCTGAACCGTCTTCTCGGCTATGACCGCGCGATTGTTTCGGACATTCCCGGCACCACGCGTGACACGCTCCGGGAATCCGCCAGCATCCGCGGAATCCGGGTTGAACTGACCGACACCGCGGGCATCCGCGAAAATGCCGCCGATGCGGTCGAAGGCATGGGAATCGAGCGCTCCAAGAGTTCGCTGAATCTGGCGGAAATTGTTTTCTGGATTCTGGATGCAGCCGCCGACCCCGCCGCCGATCTCCGCAAGCTGGAGGAGACTGTCCCCCCGCAGGCGGATGTGATTGTTGTCTGGAACAAAACCGACCTTCTCCCCGCCGGCTTCCGTCTGCCCGAATGCCGCCATAAGAGCGTTGCCGTTTCGGCGAAAACGGGCGACGGGATTCCGGAACTTCTGGAAATGTTTGAACAATCGGTCTGGAAGAACGGCGACCGCTCCGAACCGGAGTGTGCCGTCTCCCTGCGCCACGCCCGCGCGCTGGAGGAAGCGGACACCGCGCTTCTGCACACCCGCGATGAAATTGAACATGAATTTTATGAGCTGGCGGCGAGCAATCTGCGTCTGGCTGTTGCTTCGATCGCCTCAATCACGGGCGAATCCGCGACACCGGACGTCCTGGAGGATATTTTCTCACGCTTCTGCATTGGAAAGTGAGTTCAGAATGGGAAATTTCATCATCCATTCCCTGCGGGAACATCCGGAGGAGCTGGAGCGATTCATCTCCTATTTTTCCGCGAACTGGGGCAATCCGGAGATTTACCGCGACTGCATGACCAGTGCGCTGACAGCTGCAGGCCCTCTCCCGCAGTGGTATCTGGCGTTCTCGCCGGATCACACGGTTATCGGCGGAGCCGGTCTGATTCCGAACGACTTCATCAGCCGGATGGATTTAACGCCGTGGCTCTGCGCTCTTCGAATCGAGCCCTCTTTCCGCGGCGCCCGCCTGGGTTTCCGTCTGATTGAGCATCTTGTCTCGGAGAGTCTCCGTCTTGGCTACACGGATCTTTTCTGCTGCACCGACCACATCGGCTACTACGAGAAATCCGGATTTGAGTTTATCGGTTTCGGTCATCACCCCTGGGGCGAAACCTCCCGCATCTACCGCAAACACCTTGTAAAAGAATAACGCAAAACAGCATCTGGAATATTTCTCCGCAAATTTCCAACAAAAAGAAGACACCGCAAGCAAAATGCCGGAAAAGTTGAAGAAAAAAAGAGCCTGTCTCCCCTTGGATAAGGGGAAGCAGGCTCTGCGTTCTTTCGTCTGGCTCACTCGCTCACTACAATTTTCAGTTGTACAACATCAATTTTGATTTCCTTTTTGCACTTTGGACAGTAGAGCGGGAATTTTACCAGTACTGTCTCTTTGCACACCTTGGTTCGCGTTTTACCTCCGCAAACCGGGCAATAAATCCATAGAGAATCCTCTTTTGTCTCATCCATGCACGATTCCTTCATATTAAATTGGCTCAGCGTGATCGTCTGGCTCATGTTATTGGGGGATTGCATATTATTATGAAACA
>URNX01000033.1 GCA_900549415.1 uncultured bacterium | reverse complement strand
ACTGAGGCATGCTAAATTCTTCCATTGTGATAAGTCCTCTCGTTTTGTTTTGTTTTCAGGGAAGGTTAATAAAGCAGGTCGGAGAACTTATCACATTTTTTTGCCAATTCAAGTGCCTCCACGCACTGGCTCCCTTTGCGATTTTACAGAAAATTCGTTACACAGACCACAGAACGCCAGACAGACAAAAAAATTCCTGTTCAAAAATTCGGAGACAAGAACCCTATGGTGATCCGTCTGAACCGAATTGCGGAAAAAGTAATGAAAGACAACAATATTGAAATTATTGATGCATACTCTCCCCTTGCAGCACACTTACAATGGGCTGTTGGAGATCAGTATCACTGGAATTCAGAGGCGCGGGAGATGCTTGCAGACATGGTCATGCAAAAGACATTTGAAGCACTGAAAAACACCAAAAAATAAAAACGCGGCGAAATAACACCTCATTATCCGCGGCGTCCGGCGGGGACGAATTTTATCTGAGTGCAGAGTTCATCGCCGAAATGTCCGGCGAGTTTTTCAAGCATGAGCTTTTTGACGCGCGGAGTATCCAGCGCCATGCGGTATGCCGGATGGGAAATTTCCACGTAAAGAATGCCGTCGCGCAGAAAACACGGCGATGTGTTGCGGGCATTCACCTTGCCGACAATGTCATTCCACACCGAACGGATTTTACCGAGCTGAATGACGGAACGCGGCAGAATCGTGCGGACCGCATTGTCGAGCGCATCGGAAATAGGAACCGGTGCGGTCTGACGAGCGGCAATTTCGGAACGCCCGCGCTCCACGCCGTACCAGTCGCGGCGGAGCCAGTCAAGCGTATCATCCCGGGATGGAAGCACAATGCACCTGTAAAACCGCTAACGGTTCACATTCACGCCGAACGCGGCGACCGGAATCATGAGGGTATGCCACACCAGCAGGAACGGGGCGCAAAAGCCCTGCGCCGTATAGACGACTCCCTTTTTCAGTCCGCCGGGGAACGGCCAGCCGAACAGAACGAGCCCGATGCCGATCGGCAGTTTGAATATGTTCACCATATCCGGAAATATTTTCAGGGAGGCTTTTCCCATATTGGCAAGACCGCGGTAGACATACGGCGCGGCAATCTGGGCGGCTTTGATTGCAATCGGGGTCAGAATGGCAATTGTCACAGGGTCGATCGCCTGTGCCTCGGGGGTCGTATGCGTAAAGAATCCGGTCAGCAGACCGGCGAACAAAATGAAGAGACAGATTTTACGTGTCATAATTTCCCGTTTCCCAACTGAAAAGTTTCAATACCGGAATATATACCCTAAATTGAAACGTGCAAATACTTTTTACGAAAAAATGATTAAAAAAACGGGAATATCCCGAAAAAGACGGAATATTCCCGAAAAGGATGCAGTTTTCAGCGTCCCGATCAGATGCCCTGATCGATCATCGCGTTCGCAACCTTGCGGAAGCCGGCGATGTTCGCGCCGAGAACGTAGTTGTCCGGCTCACCGAATTCTTCAGCTGCGGCGCGTGCAGCGTTGTGGATGCTGACCATGATGCCGTGGAGCTTCTGGTCGACTTCTTCGCGGGTCCAGCTGAGACGCATTGCGTTCTGGCTCATTTCGAGTCCGCTGGTGGCGACGCCGCCGGCATTGGAAGCCTTGCCGGGGGAGAAGAGAAGTCCGGCGCCCTGGATAACCTGGGTCGCTTCGAGTGTGGTCGGCATGTTTGCGCCTTCCGCAACGCAGATACAGCCGTTCTTGACCAGCGTTTTTGCGTCTTCAACGTCGAGTTCGTTCTGGGTTGCGCAGGGCATTGCAACGTCGCAGGCGACGAGCTGCCACGGACGCTTGCCTTCGGCATACTTGACGCTCTTGAACTCGTTGGCGACCTCTTTGATGCGTCCGCGGCGGACGTTCTTGAGTTCCATGATGTAAGCGAGCTTCTCGGCGTCGAGACCCTCTTCATCAATAATCGTGCCGTTGGAGTCGGAGAGAGACATGACTTTGCCGCCGAGCTGGGTGACCTTCTGCGCGCAGTACTGAGCAACGTTTCCGGAACCGGAGATAAGAACGCGCTTGCCCTCGAAGGAGGTGCCGCGGGTCTTGAGCATTTCGGTTGCGAAGTAGGCGTTGCCGTAACCGGTGGCTTCCGGACGGACAAGGCTTCCGCCCCAGTTCAGGCCCTTGCCGGTGAGAACGCTGTCATAGCTGTTGACGATGCGCTTGTACTGACCGAAGAGATAGCCGATCTCGCGTCCGCCGACTCCGATGTCACCGGCGGGAACGTCGGTGCTGGGGCCGATGTGACGATAGAGTTCACGCATGAAGGACTGGCAGAACGCCATGACTTCGCGGTCGGATTTGCCCTTCGGGTCGAAGTTGGATCCGCCTTTGCCGCCGCCCATCGGGAGGGTGGTGAGGGAGTTCTTGAAGATCTGCTCGAATCCGAGGAACTTCAGGATGCTGAGGTTCACGGACGGATGGAAGCGAAGACCGCCCTTGTAGGGTCCGATTGCGCTGTTGAACTGAACACGATAGCCCTGATTGACCTGGATTTCGCCCTTGTCGTCAACCCAGGGAACCTGGAAGAGGATGGTGCGTTCCGGAACGACGATGCGTTCGAGAATTTTGTTCTTTTCATAACGGGAATCTCTGTCGAGGAGTTTGCCGAGCGATTCGAAAACTTCGGTCACGCTCTGGATGAATTCCTTTTCCCACGGTGCGGTCTGCTTGATGTTCTCAAGCACTCTCTGTGCATAGCTGTTCATGTTTACCTCTCTTTGAAAGTTTGCAACTGTTTTGCAACTGTACAGTAATCTACAGTATTGTCAGAAAAAAATCAATATCCATCCCGAAAAAACTTGAATTTTGAATCTTACATTTTTGTTATACAAAATTGTAACTTTTTAAATATGTAAAATAGATTTTGTGAAAAACAGAGAAAATCCGATAAAACAGAAACATTGACAAATTACGCTTCTGCAAAAATAAAAAAAGAGAAAACGCTTATTTGCAGTTCGCGCACACAGCAGAACGGGCGGCCGTTGCACCGATCCCGGATATCGCTACAATTTTGTTCTTTGCCGTCATTCCGGAAACGACAGAAACCGCGGATTTCGGACAGCGGAAGAGTGAAGCGAAGAATTCACAGAGCGCGGCATTCGCCTTGCCGTCGACGGGCGGCGCGGTCAGAGCGACTTTCAGCGCGCCGTCGAAGAGCCCCATGATTTTCGAACGGGAAGAACGCGGCTGCACCCGGCAGGTAATCCGGGTGCAGCCGTTGTAATCGGTGATAATCGAAGTCAGTTCAGATTCGGAGAGCGGCATGTTCACTCCGCTTTCGGAGCTTCGGCGGCAGGCTCTTCCGGCTTGACTTCCTGAACAGCGGGCTCATCATGATGCGCCGGGGGGAGACCGAGCATGGTGCGGATTTCCGCCGCATCCATCGTTTCTTTTTCCAGCAGGGCATTTGCCAGCTTGTCGAGTTCATCGCGGTGGTCGGTCAGAATCTTCGTCGCGGTATTCTTGGCGTCCATGACAAGACGTTTGACTTCCAGATCAATCTCGCGCGCCGTCTCTTCGCTGAAGGATTCGCTGCGGGTAATGTCGCGTCCAAGATAAATGTGATCGGCTCGTTCGCCGTACTGAACCGTGCCGAGTTTGTCGCTCATGCCGAACGAGCAGACCATGGCGCGCGCAACTTTGGTCGCGTGTTCGATGTCCGCTGCGGCTCCGCTGGTGACGTCTCCGATCACGAGCTCTTCGGCAACGCGTCCGCCCATGGCAAGCGCCATGGAGTCGAGCATTTCCAAACGACTCTGCGAGTAACGGTCCTCGTCCGGCATCATCATGGTGACGCCGAGCGCGGGACCGCGCGGGATGATGGTAACCTTGTGCAGAGTCATTGCATGTTCACAGTGAAGGTTGACAATCGCATGACCGGCTTCATGCCACGCAGTAAGCTTGCGCTCGCGGTCGGAGATTTTGCGGCTGCGGCGTTCAGCTCCCCAGCAGACCTTGTCGCGGGCCTCTTCGAGATCCGCCTGGGTCGCAGCCTTGCGGTCGTTGCGGGCGGCGAGAAGCGCAGCTTCGTTGATGAGGTTCGCCAGATCGGCTCCGCTGAATCCGGAAGTGGTCTTTGCAATCACATCAAGGTCAACCGTGGGCTCCAGTTTGATGTTTTTCGCATGGACATTCAGAATCATGCGGCGGCCGCGGATGTCGGGCAGGTCCATGACAATCTGGCGGTCAAAGCGTCCGGGGCGCAGCAGCGCGGGGTCGAGAACATCCGCACGGTTGGTTGCAGCGAGAACAATCACGCCCTCCTGCGTTTCGAGACCGTCCATTTCAACTAGCATGGCGTTGAGAGTCTGTTCGCGCTCGTCGTGTCCGCCGCCGATTCCGGTAAAACGGGAACGGCCGACCGCATCGATTTCATCAATGAAGATCAGACAGGGCGCATGTTTGCGCGCCTGTTCGAACATGTCGCGGACACGGCTTGCGCCGACGCCGACGAACATTTCCACGAAGTCGGAACCGCTGATTGCGAAGAACGGAACATTCGCCTCGCCGGCAACGGCTTTCGCCATCAGGGTCTTGCCGGTTCCCGGAGGTCCGAGAAGAAGCGCGCCCTTCGGAATCTTGCCGCCAAGCATTTTATATTTGAGCGGATCTCTAAGATAATCCACAATCTCTTTCATTTCAGCCTTGGCTTCATCGCAGCCGGCGACATCATCGAATTTCTTCTTGTTTTCGTCGGCTGTGATCATGCGGGCGCGGCTCTTGCCGAACTGCATGGCTCCGCGTCCCGACATCTTCATCTGGCGGGAGAAGAGGAAGTAGATGAAACCGATAATGAGGAAGCCGACGAGAAGATTGACCAGCAGACTGGTCCACCAGCTGTCGCGCTGAAGGATTTCAACTTTCTTGACCTTGTTCAAGCCGTCCATAATGGCGGGCGTCTTGATGACGCGGGCGGAATAATAGAGTTTGGAGCCGTTCGCCGCAGAAACCGTAAGATCGGTGGTGTTCGGCGCTGCGGGCGCGGGTTTGTATTCGCCGCGAATCTGCAGAACCTCTTCCGATTCGGGTGTGATAACCGCGGTGACGACATTTCCCACTCCGAGATTCTGTTCGAACTGGGTCTGGTTCCAGTCGACGCGGTCTCCCGTTGACGGGTTGTATTTATAAACGAAGAGGGTCACCATCAGGATGATGAGAAGCAGCCATACGAATACGGAGACTGGAGGTCGGCGGGAAGGCTGACCGGGTCTGTTTGCGGGCGGCGGAGTGTTGTTTCCGGGATCGTTGCTCATTGCGGTTTCTTTTTCCTTGTGGTTAAGAGCTGGAATTCCATAATAACGCAACGCCGGGAGAATCCCGGCGCGCGGTTTTCAATTCGGGAAAGTGTGAGTTTTACTTCTTCAGCAGGATTACGACAAGGACAATGCCCGCGATAATCACCAGCGTCAGGACCGCAAGCATGGCGATGATGACGATGTTGCTGATGTTTTTCTTCTGCATTTTTCCCTGTGAGACCGCCTCCAGACGCTTCAGGGTGGAAGTCCCGACCGTTGAAGTGTTGTCGATCTTGATGTTGGTCATCGTTTTCAGTTCGCGCGTGCTGCCTTTTTCCTGGCAGTCGTAAAGCATCTCCACGTTTCCGAGCTGGATCATATCGCCGCTTTTGAGCACGACGTCGCCCGTGACGGGGACGGAGCTGACCTTGGAGCCGTTCGTGGAATTGTGGTCTCTCAGGATATAGGTCGGACCTTTGCGGATGAAATCGGCATGATAGGAACTGATGGAGGGATCCTTGATGCAGATGTCACGCGCGTCGGCGCGACCGGCGGTATGAATATCTTTGGTCAGTTCGAAGACTTTTCCCCGGAACTGTTCCGAAAGAACGATCAGTTTTGGCGTTTCAGACATAGCAACTCCTCATGGCTTGCAGAAATTTGATTTGCTGACACATCGGGGAACATAACGCGCATTTCCGCTCTTGTCAATAGCGGAAACGAAGAAATTTCAAAAAAAAACTGGATATTTTCTTCAATTTTTTCAGAAAAAGGACTGGAAAAATCGTAAGAGAGGATTATATTCATAAGTTCAGAAGTTTTTAAACGAACACAAGACGTGTCACACAAATAAAAATATGAAAGGTGGATCAAATGTCTGCTGAGTCTCTGAAGAACGCCGTACAGGTCGAGTACAAGGAAACCGCTCCCTGCACGCAGGAAGTTTCCGTTAAGGTTCCGGCTGCCGAAGTCGAAAAAATGTTCAACGAAATCGTGAAG
The DNA here is from genome assembly GCA_900549415.1 of uncultured bacterium. GTDB lineage: Bacteria > Verrucomicrobiota > Lentisphaeria > Victivallales > UBA1829 > UBA1829. The sequence continues at coordinate 28,517 of URNX01000033.1, read as the reverse complement.
GAAGTTTCCCGCGAAGTCCAGATTCAGGGTTTCCGCAAAGGCAAAGTTCCTGCGGCTCTCGTCAAGGCTCGTTTCGCGCAGAATATCGTTGAGGATACCGCAAAACAGATCCAGAACGCCGCAATCGAAAAGATTCAGGGCGAGCGCGACCTCGTCGCTGTCACCGCTCTCGACGACGGCAAGAAGGCTCCCGAAGCCAAACAGGATTATGAATTCAAGGTGACAATCGAAGTCGCCCCGGTTCTCAACCTTCCCGATTACAAGAAGCTCACGATCGAAGTTCCCAAGAGCGAAGACAAGGCGAAACTCATCGACGAGCGCATTGCCAACCTCAAGGACATCTATGCGGACGACGTCAAAGTCGACACCGAGTCCAAGGCGGAAGATATGCTCAAGGTTTCCTATGAGACCGACTTCACCCCGGCGGAAGACGCGACCCCGTCCCTCAAGCGCATGGCGAAGGCTGACGAAGCCTGGATCTGGCTGCACGAGCCCGAATACGTCCCGGGTGCAAACGCCGCTCTGACCGGTGCAAAAGCCGGCGAAACCAAAGAGTTTACCGCCGTTTTTCCGGCTGACTGGCGCGAATCCGGACTTGCCGGAAAAACCGTCAAGTACACCGTCAAGATCAACGAAATCGAGCGCAAGCAGCCGATCACCGACGACGCAGTTCTCGCTGAAAAGCTTCACATGGAATCTTTCGACAAGCTCAAAGAGGAAATCACCAAGTCCGTTGATGCGAAGATCGAAGCGGATCGCAAGAACGCCGCCCGCGAGAAAGTTCTCGATATCCTGATGGCGAACGTTGGCGAAATCTCTCTTCCGAAGAGCATTCTCGACGGCGAAACCGAACGTGAATTCTCCAAGATTGCGAACCAGCTCGTCCGCAGCGAAGAGGATGTCGAAAAATTCAAAGCCGAAAAGGACAAACACCTCGAAGACGCCAAGAAGGCCGCTGAAAAGAGCCTGAAGCAGTTCTTCGTCATCCGCAAAATCGCGGAAGCCGAGAAAATCGAAGTCTCCAAGGATGAATTCGACGCCCAGATCAAGCAGATGAGCGCCTACTTCGGCTACAAGGAAAAAGATCTGCTCAAAGCCATTCGCGGCAACGGCGCGATCGGCGAAATCCACGCGGACCTGCTCACCGGCAAAGTCCTTGACAGCATCGTCAAGACCGCCGAACTCAAAGAAGTCTGAGTCCGTTTTTAACAACAAACTGAAAGAGAGGATTGCATGATTAAGAACTCAATGCTTGTTCCGATGGTCGTCGAACAGACCGGCCAGGGCGAACGCGGATACGATATTTACTCCCGTCTGCTGAAAGACCGGATCATTCTTCTCGGAACCCCGATTGACGACACCGTGGCGAACCTCATCGTCGCGGAGTTGCTCTATCTTCAGTCCGAAGATCCGAAAAAGGATATTGACCTTTATATCAACAGCCCGGGCGGTGTCATCACCTCCGGACTCGCAATCCTCGACTGCATGAAAGTCATTTCGTGCGACGTCAAGACCTACTGCGTCGGTCAGGCGGCGAGCATGGCCGCGGTTCTCCTCTGCGCGGGAACCAAAGGCAAACGCTTCGCTCTGCCCAACGCACGGGTCATGATCCACCAGCCGCGCGGCGGTTCCGAAGGCACCGCCGCCGACATCGATATCCAGGCGAAGGAAATCCTCGCCATGCGCACAAAACTCAACCAGATCATCGCCTCCTCCACCGGACAAACCATTCAGAAGGTCACGCGCGACACCGACCGCGACTACTTCATGTCCGCCGAAGAAGCGCTGAAGTACGGAATCGTTGACAGCATCATTCCGCACCGCGCGGTCTGAGAGGTGCGCAATGGCTGACAAACACGGCGATATTCCCCGCTGTTCCTTCTGCGGACGTTACGCCGACGATCCGTCGATCGGGCAGATCATCTCCAGCCCCTCCGGGGCTTCGATCTGCTCCGATTGCATCAAGTCCTGCGAAGAGATTCTGAATCCCGCCCTCAAAGCGAAAAATTCCGCAAAAGGCGGCAAGCAGGCCGATCCGGTTGCAGGACTCAAGGTTCCAAAGCCGGCGGAAATCAAGGCGGAACTCGACAAGTTCATTATCGGTCAGGATCAGGCGAAAAAGATCCTCTCCGTCTCCGTCTACAACCATTACAAACGTCTTCAGACACACTCCTCCGCAGTCGCGCAGGATGATGTGGATGTGGAGAAGAGCAATGTTCTGCTGATCGGTCCGACCGGAAGCGGCAAAACGCTCTTTGCCCGCACGCTCGCCAAAATGCTGGACGTTCCGTTCTGCATTGCCGACGCGACCACGCTCACCGAAGCGGGATACGTCGGCGAAGACGTCGAAAACATCATTCTGCGTCTGCTTCAGGCAGCGGATTTCGATGTCGCGCGCGCCCAGATCGGCATCATCTATGTGGATGAAATCGACAAGATCGCAAAGAAAAGCGAAAACGTCTCCATCACCCGCGACGTTTCCGGCGAAGGTGTGCAGCAGGCCCTTCTGAAGATTCTGGAAGGAACCGTTGCGAACGTTCCCCCGAAAGGCGGACGCAAACATCCGAATCAGGAATACATTCAGGTCGACACCACCAACATTCTGTTCATCTGCGGCGGTGCATTTGTCGGACTCGACAAAATCATTCAGCGCCGCATCGGCAAACGGGTGCTCGGCTTCAACCGCCAGCAGTCCGACGTGCAGCAGGCGATTGAACTCGACAGCTCCGTTGCGCTTTCGCATACAGAACCCGAAGACCTGGTGCGCTACGGAATCATTCCGGAATTCATCGGACGTCTTCCCGTCGTCGCGGCGCTCCGTCCGCTGACAAAAGATGACCTCGTCAAGATTCTGATCGAACCGAAAAACGCAATCACCAAGCAGTATGAAAAGCTGATGGCGATGGAAGGCGTCAAACTCGTGTTTGAAAAGGATGCGCTCGACGCAATCGCGCAGAAGGCCAGCGACAAAGGAACCGGCGCCCGCGGGCTCCGCTCCATCATCGAAAGCCTTATGCTCGATCTGATGTATGACATCCCGTCGCGCTCCGATGTGGAAACCTGCATCGTTACGCGCAAAACGGTTGAGACCGGTGTGCCGAAGCTGGTCAAACGCAAAAATTCGGCGAAATAAGCTCTGCCGCGGTTCCGGAATCTCGCCGGAACCGCTTGTTCATCGGGGGAAAATATGGAAAAGAACCTTCAGATCCGAAAAGAATTAGTCTCATCCTGTAAACGAATTGTCATCAAAGCCGGAACCCGTCTGCTGACCGATCCGGAAGCGCTCGCGCTCCTGATCCGCCAAATCAAAATGCTCCGCGATTCCGGAATACAGGTTCTTTTTGTTTCATCCGGCGCAGTCGGAACGGGAATGCGCACACTCGGACTCAAAAAGCGTCCGCGCAAACTCTCGGAAGTCCAGGCTCTCGCCGCAATCGGTCAGATCCGCCTCATGTCGGTCTACGAAGCCGAATGCGAACGCCTCGGCTTCCACGCCGCGCAGATTCTGCTTACGGCGGACGACCTCCGCTCGCGCGAACGTCATCTGAATGCACTCAACTGTATCGAAGCTCTTCTCGCGCAGAACATTCTGCCGATCATCAATGAAAACGACCCCATTTCCGTTGATGAGCTGAAATTCGGCGACAACGATATTCTCGCCGCCCTCCTCGCCTCCATGACCCGCTCCGACCTCGCAATCATCCTGACGACCGTCGACGGGCTCATGCGCCCGAATCCCGACGGCTCGCTCGGAGAACGCATTTCGCTGGTTCAGGGAGTAACCGATGAACAGCGGAATATGGCAAACGGAACCGACGACGCCAGCATGTCGATCGGCGGCATGAAATCCAAGCTCCGGTGTGCGGATATTCTCAACTCCGCAGGTGAATGCCTCTGGATTGCCAGCGGAAAAGATCCGCATGTCATCGAAAAAATCTTCCGCGGCGAAGATATCGGAACCGTTTTCGTTCCGCGCCACCGCGCAAAAGTGGAATCGCGCAAACGCTGGATTGCGACCTTCGCGAAGACTTCCGGAAAAATCATTATCGACTCCGGCGCGGAACATGCGCTTGAAACCCACGGAAGCAGTCTGCTGCCCGCCGGAATGAAGTTCGTTCAGGGAACATTCAAGCGCGGAAGCGTCGTCGAAATCTGCTCGCTGAACGGAGAAACCATTGGCAAGGGACTTGTCAACTTCTCCTCCGAAGACTGCATGAAACTGATCGGCTGCCAGAGTACGAAAATCCACGACATCCTCCGCTGCGACGCCGACCATGAAATCATTCACCGCAACAATATGGCGATCCTCAAGGACGCGCAGGAATAAACCATGAACGTTTACATCAAAACCTACGGCTGCCAGATGAACGAGCGCGACAGCGATGCCGCCGCCGCAATGCTCGCCGCCGACGGACACAACATCGTGCAGACCGAAGAGGCCGCCGATCTCATCATCCTGAACACCTGCAGCGTACGCGATCAGGCCGAGCGCAAAGCCATCGGCAAACTCGGCATTCTGAAGCGGCTGAAAGAGGATCATCCGAATCTGCTTTTCGGCATCATGGGCTGCATGGCGCAGAGCCGCGGAACGGAACTGCTGAAAGCGATTCCGCATCTCAATTTCGCCGTCGGAACCGATAAAATTCACGAGCTTCCGGAAATCGTTTCGGAACTGGCGAAAAAACATAAAATCGAATCCACCGGACACGACAACCTCAGCGATGTCGACGGCATTGACGCTCACACGGTCAAGCACGGATTCTCGGATTTTATTTCGATCATGCGCGGCTGCAACCGCTTCTGCACCTACTGCATCGTTCCATACGCCCGCGGACGCGAACGCAGCCGTTCCCCGGAAGGTATCATCGAGGAAGCACGCAAACTTGCGGAATCCGGAGTGAAGGAAATCATGCTTCTCGGTCAAAATGTCGCCGCATACGGCATTGACGGAATCAAATTTCCCGATGACGTTTCCCCGTTCGCCGATCTTCTGGAATCGCTCGCAAAAATCAAGGGAATCAAGCGCATCCGCTTCACCTCCCCTCACCCGGCGTTCTTCAACACGCGCCTGATTGACGCCATTGCGAACACGCCGAAAGTCTGCAACAGCGTCCACCTTCCGCTGCAGTCCGGCTCGGACCGCATTCTGAAGGCGATGAACCGCCCGTACACGGCGGAACAGTACATGCACATCGTCAATGAGCTGAAACGCAAGTGCGGGGAAATCGCATTTTCCACCGACATCATCGTCGGCTTTCCCGGAGAGACAGATGAAGATTTCGAAGCGACGCGACGCATTCTGAATGAAGTCGGTTACGACAACGCCTATATTTTCAAGTACTCCCCGCGCAAAGGCACCAAAGCCGCCGAGCAGCTGGCCGATGATGTTCCGCAGTCCGTCAAGGAGGAACGCAATCAGATTCTGCTCGCCGACCTTGCCAAGACCTCCGAACGTGCAAACGATAAATTTGTCGGACGGACACTGGAAGTTCTCGCGGAAGGCGTCAGCAAGCGCAACACCGCCCGCTGGTGCGGACGCACGGAGCTGAGCAAACTTGTCGTGTTCGAACCGGATGATGCAATCAAGCCGGGCGACCTCGTGCAGGTTCATATCAAACACGCAACCGCCATGACGCTCTTCGGCGATCTGGTACGCGGCTGATGAATTCAGCTCCCGCCATATCCGTTCTCTTTCCGGTCTACAACACGGAAAAGTATCTGGCGGAGGCTCTGGATTCGCTTGAGGCACAGATCTTCCGCAACTTTGAAATCATTGCCGTCAACGACGGCTCGACCGACCGTTCCGGAGAGATTCTGCGGGATTATGCGGCGCGGTTTCCGAATATCCGTCTGATTGAACAGGCAAATAGTGGCAAACCGGCCGCTTTGAATGCCGGACTCGACCAGGCTTCCGGCGAATGGATTGCGATCATGGATTCCGACGACTCCGCTGCGCCGGAATATCTCGAACATCTCTACGCCACGGCACAGGAAAACGGAGCGGATCTGGTTTCCTGCGGTTATGAACTTATCTACCCGGAATGCCGGATTCTGCGCGATTCCCGCTGGGCGTGCACGGTGCCGCATTCACTCGCCCAATTCCCGGAACTGCTCTTTCTGGACAATACGAACTGGAACAAACTCTACCGGATGCGGATGCTGAAAAATTTCAACATCCGCTTTGACGAGGAATTGAAAATGGCGGAAGACCTGCCGTTTTTCTTTCAGACTTTGCTTGCGGCCAACCGGATTGCCGTCACTCCGCACCCGCTTTATTTTTACCGCCAGGAACGTGAAGGACAGCTGACCGCCATTGACGACGCTCGCTGTTTTTCCGTTTTCCGCGCATTCGGGGATACGAACCGTTTCATTGAAGAACACGGCTTCGATTACATCCGCCCCTGGCTTCTGCATTCGGCGCTGAGTCTTTTTGCCTACATGTACGAACGCGCAAAGCCGGAATTCCGGGAAGAGTTCTTCGGAAAAATGAACGCTTATTTCCATTCCATCGGCTGCACACCGCGCACGAAAATTCCGTCCGGACCGTGGCGCGGGGCATCGGCGCCCGACAAAGTCCGCTGGGGAATGCTCCGCATTCTGCACCCGCTGTCGCTCCGTGCAATTTTGCGGAATGACAGAAAAGCATACGACCGTCTTATCGCGTTCCGGCTTTTCCTGCTGAATCTTTTCCGCAAACTCAGCTGAGTTCCTGTCCGGAAGAATGCCTTGAGCGTTTCCGGAAACCGAGCGGAGTTTCGCCAGTAAACTTGCGGAACGAAAAGCAGAACCACGCGCTCCCCTGATAGTGAAGAAGTTCCGCGATTTTCCAAATCGGCGTTGAAGTTTCCGCCAGCAGCCGCTTTGCTTCCATCATCCGCAATTCAAAAAGGAACTGCGCGGGCGGCGGATACCCTGACTTCTCCCAGTGACGCGAAAAGGTCCGCCGTGAAAAACCGTGTGAACGCGCGACTTCATCAAAATCGATTTCCTGCATGCAGTTCAAACGCAGGTACGATGCGATTCTCCGGATTTTTTCATCGGCCTCCGCCAGCGGCGTCTGCTCCAGTTTCCGGGCGAGAAGAATTTCCCGGACAATCTGAAAACAGAGCATGTCTATCCGGTCGACCACGCCGAATTCTTCCGAATGCCGCGCAAACTCCTGAAGCTGCATGAACAGCGCATGAAACGCGGCGGACTCCGGCATCGGACAGAGACTCAATTCATCTTCGACGCCGAGAGCACGGATTGCATCCGCATATTTCCGGTCATAGGTGAAATAGATTACCGTATTAAATTTGCCCTCCTTGACCTCATGGAATTCATTCGGGCGCTTGATGAAAATATGGGGGTAGCGGCAGATATATTCCCGTCCGTTCACCACGCGGCGGCAAACCTCCGAATCACCGCCGAAACAGCAGCAGAATTGCAGGGTATCCACAAACATTGTCGAGCTGTAAGGGTGGAAAACAAGGTGCGCAAGCGAGCGTACCGGAGGAATCTGCGGATTCTCCAGCATTCGCTCTTTCTTTTCAAAATTCAAAATGAACGGTACAGACATAATACTGTATTATACAGCGGAATGGAGAAAAATCAAGTGACCGAAAAACAATATTTATTTGTCCAGACCACCTATAGACAAAAAACGTTTTCCGTGTTATAATTACAGAGAAAGCCGCATAAAGCACAAAACAACGGAATCAATACGAGGAGAAAACAATGCCTTTCCGAATTGACGCGAAAAAGAAAATTTTTCTCGCGACCACCGCCGACATGTCGTAGGCGTTCGCAATCAGGGAAAACGGTGTTCCCGTCAATCTGCATTGGGGCGGACGAATCGACCGTCTCGACGACTTGACCGATGAATCCGAAATCTCCTGGTTCCGCATCAGTCATTATTGCGGGCGCGCGAAATCCAGCCGCCTGGAATTTCCCGCATACGTTCCGAGACATTATTATGAACCCTGTCTGAAATTATCCTCCCCAGACCGGGCTCTGGAACTGATGTATGAATCGCACAGACTGGAAAACGAAAATCACCTGATCGTCACTCTCCGCGAACCGGGATGCGGACTCGTCGTCAACCTTCACTATGAACTGTTTCCGGAATTCGATCTGATTCAGCGTCACGCCGAACTCATCAATGAAGGCAACGCGGAGATCCGCGTGGAAAATCTCTTTTCGGCCGCCTGGAATCTGCCGCGCGGAGAAGCGCCGCGGCTGACCACGCTTCAGGGCGGATGGGGACAGGAATACCAGATTCACCGCACAATGCTCGATCAGGGCGAGCACATCCTTGAAAGCCGGACCGGAATCAGCGGACATACCGCCGTTCCGTTCTTCGCATTCGATGCGGGAAACGCCGATGAAACATCCGGCGACGTCTATTTCGGAACGCTCCTCTGGAGCGGAAGCTGGAAGTTTATTTTTGAACGCGACATCTATGCCGAAAACCGTGTTTCCGGCGGACTGAACAACTTCGATTTTCTCCTCACCCTCCCTCCGGGCGAACGCTTCACCGCCCCGCGCTTCCTCGCGGGATTCTCGCGCCGCGGATTCGGTGAAATGACCCGTCACATTCACCGCTTCAGCGCAAAACACCTCTATCCGCAAAGCATGCGCAGCCGCGTCATGCCGGTTGTTTTCAACACCTACTCCTGCATTCGCGGAGCGGAAGTGACCGAGCAGAACGTTCTCGATCTCATCCCGCGCGCGGCGGACGTCGGCTGCGAACTCTTCATCATCGACGCCGGCTGGCAGCAGAACATGGGCGACTGGACCATTCATCCGGAAAAATTTCCCGGCGGCTTCCGCAAAATCATCGAATCCGTCCGCGCGCACGGCATGGAGTTCGGAATCTGGGTTGAGTTCGAGCGTGTCGATTCCGCAAGCCGCGTCTACCGGGAACATCCGGAATGGCTGATCGACCGCGAGAACTACACGCTTCTCAACTTCGCCCGCCGCGATGTTCTGGAATACATTCACGGCGTTCTCCACAAGCTCCTGACAGAGAACGACATCGTTTATTTCAAGATGGATCTGAACCGCTATCTGGAAATCCCGGCGGTTGAAAACCGGCGTGAAATGCGGACACAGTACATGCTGAACTTTTATGAACTGATGCGGCGTCTGACCGCAGAGTTTCCGCACGTCTTCTTTGAAAACTGCGCAAGCGGAAGCGGACGCGGCGATCTGGAGATGGACCGTTACTTTGCCCGCGTCAACCGGAGCGACAATCAGGACACTCTGGACATTCTGAACATTCAGGAAGGTTTCAGCTACCTGCACTTCCCGAAGATGGCGGGCGGCGGATGCCAGATCAGCAAAAGCTATTCCTACTTCTTCAATCATCGCGAAATTCCGCTCCGCTTCATGGCGCATGCCGCGCTGATGGGCTGGCCCTCTCTCGGCATTCCGCTCCACAAAAGTTCTCCGGAGGAGATTGCGGAGTGCAAAGGATATCTGGACCTGAACCGCAAAATCCGTCACATCGTGGCTTTCGGCGAACTTTACCGCATTGCATCGCACCTGCAGAAGCGTTACGCCGCATTTGAGTTCGTTCTTCCGGACCGTTCGGAAGCGCTCGTGTTTGTTTTTGCGCACGGGCTCCAGTTTGCGGAACAGCTTCCGGCTCTTCATCTGGAAGGTCTTGACCCGGACGCGGTCTATGAAATTGCGCGCTACGGCCGCCATGATTCGGAGCGCGACAATTTCTGTTCCGTTCCGGAGCCGGAACTGCATCCGATGTCCGGACGCGGCCTCGCCGAGCTCGGCCTCCGCGTCGGTCTTGACGGCGATTTCGACAGCAGAATCTTTCACCTGAAAAAAATCAAATAAAGGAGATGTCAATGAAACGGAAAAAACAAATTTTCACCCTTGTGGAGCTGCTCATCACGATTGCGATCATCGCCATTCTTGCCGGAATGCTTCTTCCCGCCCTGAATTCGGCACGGGAGAAAGCTGGAACGATCAGCTGTCTCGCCAGACAGAAACAAGTCAATTTGACTCTTTCCATGTATGCGGACGCCAATGACGATTATCTGCCTCCGAGAGGCGGATACGGCGAATATGCGGATATCGCCTGGTTGGATATGCTGAAAAATTCCATTAATCTTGAAACAAAAAACAAAGACACTTTCCGGTGTCCTGCGCTTCCGCCAAACAACGCACACTCCAATGTCGACATCCTGCATCGGCAATCCTTCGGGCTCAATATCTGGGCAACAGGGAAAGACAGCATAGTTGAAGCGGTGACGGCGTTTGTCAAAAGAGGGCGAATGGGGAAAAAACGGAAAGAATTTGCGGGCAACTCCCCGTCCAGTCTGTTTCTGATCGTCGACAGCGTTTTTACAACCTACGGCGGAAGTTTCGGGAATTCTATGGTGCAATACATGGGGATCGCCTCGACAAACGGAAAAGGATTCGCCAACGGACCCGTTCATTTCAGACATAACGGCGGCTATGCCAATTTCGGAATGCTTGACGGCAGCGCTTCAAGCATGAATTTCAAGGCCGCCTATTTCCGTTCCGACGTAACTTTCGGAGTTATGCCGGATTCGCAGATTCTCAAACAACCGTTCAAGGAGTGAAACATGAACAGAGACGACAAAATCAGAAAAATGCGGAAATCCGCGTTTTCGAACTGTTTCCGTCCTCTTCCGCACCTTCTCCTTCTCTTCGCATCGTTTTCCGCAATGGCGGCAGACTGGAGCGGATGGGAAATTTACAAGAATCCGAAATTGACCGAATCCCGGATTCGGATTGAGGACGGGAATCTGCAGGCGACCCTGAATCCGGGAGCCGGGAAACGGGAGTTCCGGGATCTTTCCATTACAAAACCGCTTTCACTGGAACCCGGGAAACAATACACTCTCGAAGCGGTAATTGAGGCGGAGCAAGCCGGAGAGACGGCGATCATCTACAAGCATCACGCCCCGTACAAAACCCTTGGCTTGAGCATGGTGAAAAAGCTTCTCCCCGGGAAAAATCTGATTATCCACAAGTTCCGCCCGGAAGAATGCCCGCCGGGAAAGACTTCGCTCCTGACAATCGCCTGCGGCAGAATCAACGGGAAAATCACAATCACGGATTTTGCAATCAAGCCGGGACGCGGAACGAAGGTATCCTGTAAAATCCTTTCCGATGAGTGGAATGCGGAATTCAGGGGACAGACGAAAAAAGTCAAACTGCGGAACGGAGCAATCGATTTTCGCCCCCTGTTCGGCAAACAGCCGACGCGTGCGGAAGCGCTTCTGACACAAACTTTCCACAGTGAAGCCACTGGAACGATGCGCCTTGGCCTTTCCGCCGACTGGTGGATGGAAGTCGAGGCAAACGGAAAAAGAGTTTTTTCAACGCTGAAGACTGGAAACAACGGACCGCAGAGTCCGAAAACAAATTTCGCGGACATTCCTGTTCAGCGCGGAGAAAACACAGTCCGAATCCGCATTCTTGCCGGAAGCAAGGGCTGGAGTTTCACCTGCGGGGAACCGGCGGCTGCAATTGTCCCCGAGGAAACGGAAAACTGGTGGAGCCGGAGCGTTCCGGTAAAAAACACGGTTGTCGAAGGGAGCGCTCTTGACCTTTCCGGGATTGTTCCGGCAGACCGGATCAGCACAAGAATCGTTTACAGTTCCAAAGCCGGGGCTTACGCTTATGAAGATGAACCGGACAAGCCGGTTCGCCTGTTCGCGGTGGAATCCATACCGTGGCAAATATTTTTCGGACGCAAGTTCATCCGTTCTGAAGAGGAGGCGAAAAAGGAGATTGACGCCTGGGTCCGCTCCCTCCGGCGGCGCGGATATGCGGCGGTCCGCATGCATACCCTGGACGGAATCATCTGTTATTTCTCAAAGGAAGACATGGAACTGGATCCCAAGGCGTTTGACCGGGTGATGTACAGCTTTTACCGTTTTAAGGAGGAGGGAATCCGTTTGCACCTGACGATTCTCGCCTACAACCTGTATTCCGAGCGGAAACACGCTGGAGAAGTGTTTGCGGACCGGAGTCCGCATAAAATAGGTTTCATGTTTTTGAACGAGTTCGAATGCGAGCGGTTCCGTTTCGGCGCGGAGAAGCTCTTGAACACCGTCAATCCCTATACGAAAATGCGTCTGGCGGACGATCCCATGCTTCTCAGCGTGGAACTTTACAATGAAATGGAGGTCGGTGCGGATTTCGTGTTTTCGTTCTACCACTGGAACAAGAATCCCCGTTTTGCGCCTCTCCAGGAGAAAATCGGCGAGGCTTGGAAATCTTTTCTGAAACGCCGCAACCTGCCGCTGCGTCCCGTGCCCAAGCGGATTGAGTCCGGCGGACGGAACTCTCCGGATGAAACCTTGTTCCTCGAATTCTGTTCGGAGCAGCTCGACCGTTCGTACCGCTGGGGCGAAAAGGTCCTCCGCAACTTGGGATGGAAAGGGGCGATCGTGCAGAACAGCCAGTCGAAACGGATCGTTTACGGAAGCTCGCGGTGGCGTTGCTCCAATACGGTTGAAGCGCATGGTTATTTTGCCCATCCATCCCGGTTCACCGGGAAAGGATCGCAGAATTATCAGCGCAGTTCCGTCGAAGGCCTGGCGGAGCAGTTCCGCAGCATCAATTCGGTGCGGCAATATGGACGCGCATTTCAGACCGGGGAATTCAATCACGCTTTCTGGAATCGCTGGATCCACGAGGGTGGAATCGTCTATCCCGCCCTAGCGGCATTTCAGGGGCATCAGGCGATTGCCTATTTCGCCTCCCCGTACAATATGCGGCACAGCGGAATCTCCTGCTTCGAGATCGCGGAAAATCCGGTGATGGCGGCGAACGGTTTTCTCGGTGCGGTTCTCTTCGGGCGCGGAGACATCAGACCGGCAAAACATCAGGGAGTGCTGAATATCCCGAACAGCTATTTGAAACAGGGGACAAACGCCTATTTCCCGATAAACAGCGAGCAGTCTAAAATTGCGCTGATGACCGGTTTTTCCATCGCGTTTCCCGATCAGCCTGCCGCAGAGGGAACCGCATATCCCCGCAAACCGGATTTTGAACTGACTCCCGCAAATCACGGTTTTGTCAACAGCTTTGAATGGACCAGCAATCTCCGGGACGTAAACGACGGATCGTTCGATCTTGACGGATATGTCGCGAAACTGAAAAAACAGGGGATTCTCCCGGCGGACAATGTTTCCGATCCGGCAAAGGGCGTGTTCCAGACGGACACCGGAGAAATCACAATGAACGGTCCGGAAAAGTGGATGACGGTGATCACCGCCCGCACGGAAGCCATCACCTGGACCGGAAAGCCGGCGAAAAAGCTCGGGAATCTGACGGTTCTCTCCGGCACGAGTCCCGCAACCGTCGCAGCGTCCGCGGTCGACGGGAAAAATCTTGAGAATTCCTCCAGAATCGTGCTGATCTGCGCCACGGAGGCGATCAACAGCGGGATGGAACTTTCCGAAGATTGGACAACGCTTTTTTCGGTTGGCGCTCTGCCCGTTCTGGTCCGTTCCGGGACCTTCACCGCAGAGCTCCTCGTCAAGCCGGGCAACTGGAAACTCTACGCGCTCGGGCTCGACGGAGAACGTCTTGAGGAGCTCCCGCTGGAAAACGTCAGCGGCAAGCTGAAAATTCAGCTGAACACGGCCGCCTTGAAAAACGGCGTCACCCCGTTCTTTGAACTCTGCCGGGATGAACGCTGAAGCGGCGTCCGCGGCACGGCAACACGGCCGTGCCGCGTTGTCAGCTCCGAAAAATCAGACGATGAACGCAACAGGATGAGACTCAGAATGTTTTTGTGACGCGCGGGGAAACATCGTCAGGCGACTGTTTCACGAATAAGAACTTCAGTCGCGTCCCTTGCCGATGTTGGCGAGGAAGGAGCGGGTGCGTTCATTCTGCGGATTGTCGATCAGCTGATCCGCGCGCCCCTGCTCCACGATGACGCCGTCCGCCATGAAAACAATACGGTCGGATACATTGCGGGCAAAATTGATTTCGTGAGTCACAATCACCATGGTCATGTGCTCTTCGGCGAGCTGGCGGATCACCTTCAGAATCTCCGCGGTAAGCTCCGGATCAAGCGCGGAAGTCGGTTCGTCGAAGAAAAGAATATCCGGATTCATCGCAAGGGCGCGGACAATCGCGACGCGCTGCTGCTGTCCGCCGGAAAGCTGATACGGATACGCGTCTTCGCGTCCCTCAAGCCCGATTTTGCGCAGCAGCAGTTTTGCTTCGGCGATCACATCCGCCTTGTTGCGTTTCTGCACACAAACCGGAGCGTCAATAATGTTTTTCAAAACCGAATAATGCGGGAAAAGATTGAAGCTCTGGAAGACGAGTCCGAAGCGGTTCCGCGCCTGTTTCAAAACGGATTTTCCTGCATACATTCCATTGCTGAGAATACAGAGATTTTCGTATGAAATTGTTCCGGAATCCGCCGTTTCAAGCATGGTCGCACAGCGGAGCAAAGTCGATTTACCCGAACCGGAAGGACCGATGATCGAAACAACCTCCCCTTTCCGGACCGAAAATGAAATATCCCGCAGGACATTCAGCGACCCGAAACTCTTGGAAAGATGCGAGATGTTGAGAATATCCATAATTTCACCTCACCGGTAATAGTTGAGCCGTTTTTCGAGCAGCCCCATTCCGGCGGCAACAACGAAATTGAAAATGTAATAGAATACGCCGGCAACGACAAACGGAACCATTGTCGTATGCGCACTGGAAATCTGTTTGGCAATCGTGAACATTTCCAAAACCGAAAGCGAAAAGGCGAGCGACGTATCTTTCACAAGCGTGATCACCTCGTTCGTCACCGGCGGAATGATCCGCTTGATCACCTGCGGCAGAATGATCTTGAAGAACGTCTGCGGCGCGGAATAACCGAGCACGCGCGCGGCTTCATACTGTCCGACCGCCATCGATTCAATTCCGCCGCGGTAAATTTCCGCGAAATAGGCGGCGTAATTCAGCGAAAATGCAATGATCACCGCAATAAAGCGGTAGCCGCTCGGCAGGGAAATGTGGAAAAAGTAATACGGTCCGAAAAAACAGACCAGAAGCTGAAGCATAAGCGGAGTTCCGCGCATAACAGAAATGTATACGCGGAACACATTGCGGACGATGCCGAACTTCGACATCCTGCCGAGCGCGACAAGAAGTCCAAGCGGGAGGGCGAATACAAGTGTCAGCACAAAAATCTCCACTGACACAAGAAGCCCGCTCAGGAGCTCGGCAAACATGTTCGGATAGTTCATCGCCGCTTCACGCTTACGGTTTGAGAATCAGGACGTTCTGTCCCTTGAAGTACTGACCGGAAATCTTTGCGGCCGTTCCGTCTGCAACCATCTCCTTGAGGGTCTTCTGGACCGCATCGCGGAGTTCCTTGTTGCCCTTGCGGAAACCGATTCCGTACTTTTCCGTCAGAACTGTTTCGGAGAGCATGACGAATTTGCCGTTGCTCTGCTGAATCTTCATCTGCGCAACGCCGATATCCATGGCGACCGCCTGGACGGATCCCTGTTCAAGCTCGGAAACAGCATTGTTGTAGTTCGGGGTGACGATCATCTCCTTGAAGGTCTTGCCGAGCGCCTCTTTCGCGCCGCCCTTCATGAGAGCCTTCTGAACCGGTGTATCGGTCTGAACCGCAACGGTTTTGCCGGCGAGGTCGGCAAGCTTGCGGATCGGGGAATCCTTGCGGACGAGCACAACCTGGCTGTTGTCGACATAGGGTTCACTCCACTCATACGCATCTTCGCGGCCGTTCATGGTGAAGCCGTTCCAGATGCAGTCGATCGAGCCGGAGTTCAGCTCCATGTCTTTCGCATCCCAGTTAATCGCCTTGAGGACGATTTCCCAGCCGTTGCGTTTTGCAACTTCGCGGGCGAGATCAAGGTCAAAGCCCTTGTAGACGCCGTTTTCCTTGTAGCCATACGGCGGAAAATCCGCGTCGAAGCCGACTGTGAAAGTTTTCTTTCCGCTGTTCGCATCGGAACAGGCGGAGAACAGTGTGACGGCAGCCATGCAGGCAACCAGCACGGCGAAAAGACGTTTCAGCATTTTTTGCTCTCTTTCGTTGGTTAAATTTTTCAGGAGTAATAATATAAACTCTCTGCGTATGTTTTTCAAGAATCGAACCGCGATTTGCAAAATGTTTTTTCCGAAAGACTTGCGATAATATTCTGTTCATATAAAAAGAAAACAGCGGCAACTCATGCAAAACTGCATAAGTTGCCGCTTCCGCAATCAGCGGATGACTTTCAGACTGATTTCATCCAGAGAGATTGCTCCGCTTGCGCCGGAGTCGCTCGTCATGAAAATCAGCTGGCCGGACCGCTCATTCAGATCCGGATATGTTGAAACATCATTCGGCAGAGTGAACTCCATGGTGTATTTTTTCCACTCCGGACCAAACGCGAATTTCTGCAGCCGCGCGATGTGTTTTCCCGTGTGCCTTCCGGAAGAGGGCCAGATTGAAATTCCAGCCTGAACCGCCAGTTCCCGCACGCTTTTTCCCCAGAAGGTCAGCGAATAGGTCTTGCCCGGAAGAATCGGAATATAATGCGACCGGATTCCGTCCGGACGCGGCGTCGAAGCGCCGACCTCAAACACGAGGCTTTGCGTTCCGCTGATGAACGAATCGTCCTGGGCGACTTTGAGAGAATTGCCGTCCGCCGTGGATTTCAGATAAAAATTCAACGGGAGGGAGCCTCCCTCGAAACCGTCGTTCCAGACGAGTCGTTCCATCTCGTCCGGGGTATATTTCTGAATTTTGAAGTCGCGCAAATTCCAGTTGCTCTCCGTCTTGCCGGGAACGGTGAAATGAACCATGGCATCGCCGGAGACTCCGCTGTAAAACCAGGCGGAGTTTTCCTGCCATTCCGGTCCGACGGTCAAGTCCTTCTGGAAAGCGAGTTTTTTATCCCGGACGATCTGAAAGAGGCATTTCCCCGCGCCCGGGGCGGAGGAACGTCCCTGCCAGCTGAATCGGTAAAACGTATTTTCCTCCATCGTTTTTTTTGCGGAAAGACGGGCGAACTCCGCGCCTTCATAACTCATTTCCCCGTCTTGCTTCTTCCATTTTCCAGAGGAAACGGGGTTCCAGTCCATTGCGCAGAGCGGCAGTGCGCTGAGCAGTGCGGTTGCGAGCAGAGTATAAAGCTTCATTCTGTTTCTCCTTTGTTCATTTGTAAATAATGCTGTTCAGCAAATCGGTGCGCAAACCGACCGACAGCCCCCAGCGGATTTTTGATTCAAAACAAAGCGGTTCCAC
Organism: uncultured bacterium; assembly: GCA_900549415.1. Taxonomy (GTDB): domain Bacteria; phylum Verrucomicrobiota; class Lentisphaeria; order Victivallales; family UBA1829; genus UBA1829. The sequence continues at coordinate 11,260 of URNX01000033.1, read as the reverse complement.
GGCGGCGATCAGCGTATGGCGTCCCGCTTTCAACTGAAGATAGCGTTTGATCTGGTTCATCGGAGCTCCGCCCAATGTCGGAGAGAAGACGACCGGACGCCCGCAGCACGCGAACATGCCGTCGGCGCGCTCCTGATCCATGAACAGACGCTGTCTGCCGAACAACATGTCACGGTCGTCGTGCAGCTGCTCCACATCCGGATCCAGATACACCTGATTGGAACTCGGACTGTTGAACATGATCCAGTATTCTCCGTCCTTCGGGAGTTCAAAAGTAAAACGCAGGACAATCTGTCCGCCGTTTCCGCGGTATTCCGGCGGGACTTCAAGAGAACCGTTGATCGGATCCGTCTTCATCTTCCGCCACTTCAGCTCCGGAAGATTCACAAAGAACCAGCGCAGATTTTTCTGAAATGCGACTTCATACGGGATCCGGTACTTTTCGAAATCCGGTTGGATCTCCGGACTGTCCGGAACCGATTGCGGAATCCGTTTTTTCAGGGAAAGAATCTGATCGGTAAACGCGTCCAGGGTCGGCGGGAAGTCGAGTCCGGGAATCATTGACGTGCGGACAACGAGCTCTTTGCCGACCGGCTTCATCCACTCCTCGGGGATGCCGTCCGGATTCAGAATGCCGAGTATTGCTCCGGCGGTCGCTCCGGTGCAGTCAGTGTCCATGCCGCAGTTGACCGCGTCGCAGATCGTTTTCCCGAAATCACCGTTTCCGGAAAGGAGAGCGAGAACGGTGAAGGGAAGATTGATGCGGACGTCCGTCACCGCTTCCGAGGCGTATTTTTCAAACAGAACGTTGCGGCAGTGGAGCCAGTCGTGCGTTTCATCCCAAAGCGAAATGGCTTCGCGGATGCCCGCCGCCAGAGTCGAATCCGCCGGGAGATACTCCAGCCCGGCCTCTGTCAGTTTGCGGACGTCCGGCTCCACAAACGCGAGACTCTCTACGACAGCGTTGAAAACTTCGGCGTCGACCCCGGCTCCGTCATGGTCGATGCAGGCGTCTTCATACGCGAACTTTGCCGCCAATCCGGGATTCCCGGGTGCGAGACACGCCCACAGTTCACTGCGGATCGCCGCGCCCATTCCGCAGGTGAAATGGTTGTCGAAGCGTCCGGTCCACGGCGGACGCAGCCCCATTTCCAGATTGCGGACGGCAACGGCGTACTCGTCGCACATGAACTTCATGTGTTTCGACCAGATGTCCGCCAGGGCTTCGCGGCTGACGCACGGCTTCTCCATCCGGTCCAGCGCCGCGGCATACATCGCCTGAAGCTCCAGATCGTCATTGGGCATCGAACCTGTCGGCACGGGATCGTAGAAGGTGAGATGGTTGACGACGGGAAATCCCTCGTAAGGGCCGCCGAGCGTTCCGCCGATATTCTTTCCATACCAGCAAGCCAGAACTTTTTTCCGATACTCCGCCTCTGAAATCATGATGCAGAACCTTTCGTGTTTGTTTTCCGTTCAATCTTTCCGAAGACAGAAATCAGCGGACAATTCCGAATGACATTCTGTCTTTGTGCATATAATCCCCTGCGCCCCAGAAGAGAGTGCGCACTTTTCCCGACTCAGTGCGGTCGTTGATCTTGATTCCGAATCCGATGAATTCCCCGTTTTTGAATTCTCCGAGCGGAATTTCAAGCTCGACCCGATAACCGTCTTTGGTCGGAACGGCACGATGTGAAATGCGCCGGTTTTTCAGATGACTTTTCTCCGTCCACGCGTGCAGCTGTTCCGCTTCCGGAAGGCGCGGATTGACAAACACACGGAACGTTGAATCGAGATAGCGCGCCGAATGGCGATGTTTCAGCTCCAGCGGAAGCATGTCGAAGAAAAGCTCCAGTCCGTCGACTTCCCAGAAATTTCTGCCGTTGAGCGATGCGCCGGAGTCGGTGGCGTCGGTCACGTCCACGCGGAGATGGAGTTCGTCCGCCGTGCGCTTTACCTGAAAGGTCGCGCGGAAATCGTCTTTTCCCAGCGAGATTTTTTCACCCTGTCGCACGACCGGGCTTTCCTCTTTCCGGATCTGGAAACGCTGAAGTGCGGATCCGCAGAAAATGCGCAGTTCTGGTTTTGCGTCAGCTTTTCCTGGAATGAGGGGAATAACAAGGATGATTTCCCCTTTTGCCGGAATCCGGAACGGAACGACGGGGCCGGAAGAATATCCCGGCAGACGGATTCCCGCCTCGCCTTCAACCGGCTGTTCCGAGACACTGGTCAATCTGACATGCGCATTGTTTCCAATGACTCGCGCGACGTCTGAAATCAGGAAGGGTGAAGTCAGGGAAATCGCAATGTTTTTCAGTTTTTTGACGAACTCATCCGCCGAAAGACCGGGGATCTGAAGATAGAAGGGATTCTCTGTCAGAGTCATCGCCTTTCCCGTTTCAACGGGATTGCCGAAAATGTCCATTGCTTTGAAGCCGCTCAAATCCGCCAGAAGACCGCGCTGTCCGCTCCAATTCCAGATTGCGGCTATCGGTGCGCCGTCTTTCCCGGCATAACCGTAAATCACGGCTCCGTTCGTCATCTTGTTCTTGTAAACGGGGCGGGTTCCCTCGAAATAACGTGCAAGAGCATTGCCGGCGACGAAGATGTCGTTCGGAACCGGAGCCGTCTGGTACGCCGTTATGAACTCCTCGTGCAGGGCGTCCGCCCAAAGAGCGGTTGAATGAAGCGACCAGCTCTGTTTCACGCCTTCGCCGAGATCGACAAGGAAACGCTGGACATAATGAAACGCCTTCGGTTTGCTCTGTCCGGCGCTGTCATAAACGTTTGGCCAGTCGTAGAGATAGTAAATTTCCGAATTCCAGAGCGGTGTGTCGCCGGCAATGGATTTGACTTCCGCGATCTGCCGGTCGGCAGGAACAGGAGAGCCGAGCATTCGAGCGTCATACGGGTGGAATGTGATTCCGTCCAGATATTTCCGTGCTCCGAGCTGGATGCACGGAGTCATGAACTTCGCCTGATCTCCGCCCAGGTCTCCGGTCGCGCAGATTCCGAGAATCGTTGCGTGAGGCGCTTTTTCACGGAGAACCTTCGAAGCATAAGCCAAGTATTCCACGTAAAGCTCCGGACTCATATTCAGGTTCGGTTCGTTCATAATCTCATAAACGGAAACCCGTTTTCCCGCATGTTCCGCGATTGCTCCGACATAGCGTTCCCAAATTTCCTTCGGGGGAACCTTGACCACAAATTTTGAACTGCACCCTTTCGGAAGCGGTTTCTGAATCAACTTCGGTTTCAGCCAGTCCGGACGGAATTCCGGCTGCCCCTTGAGCCAGTTCTCGTACATGCGCCCGACAACCGGCATGATGAGAATGCCGTGACGCCGCGCCGAGTTTATCACAAAGTCGAAATAGAAGAAGTCATATTTCCCTTCTTCCGGCTCCATCTGCCTCCAGTCAATGCAGAGACGTCCGCTGTCCCAGTCGCGCAGCACGCGGCATCCCATTTTCTGAAGCTGTTCGAAACGGGTGTCCATCGTCTGACCGTCGTAAAGGGTAAATCCTTCCGAACCGCCGCGAGTCTGATAGAACAACGCCCCGTTGAAGCCTACGACAAACTCGTTCGCGGGATCGGCAAATGTTTCCCGCCGATACTTCCCGATGACCGAGAATAAACAGCGCAATGCCGGTATTTTTTCTCCGTTCCAGAGCGCCTGCGCGGAAAAGAATCCGCTGCGCGTCAGCGGAATCTGAAGATTTTGAACCGTATTCCCCGGAGCGAGTTCCAGCGGAAGCTTCTTCCGGAAAAAAACTTTTCCCAACGAGTCGCGGATGGAAAAATCCAGTGTCCCGGAAAGTGTCCGCTCCGATGCGTTGTTCAATGCAATCCGAATACCCGCGTTTTTCTCTTCACCGAGTGTGAAAAGAGTTTTGTCGACCGCAAGCGCCGCGCTGACTTCTCCGCTCTGTCCGCCGGCATGAAGACGGAACGGCGAGAAACGATAAGTCCCGGCGGGCGTCTTCTTCTCCGGAGAGTGAACAACCAGCAGATATGCGCCGCTTTCCGATTTCGTGTTGAAGCGGATTTCCACTTTCTGAGTCTTGCCGTCCGAACGGACCGTGCGGTTGTGCACAAACCATTTTCCGGCGGGACTCACCCGGATCACACTGAATGTGAGAGCTCCGGCCGGACCTTCAAACGCCGTGCTGAAACGGACGTCCGTATTCGCGGGAAGATTGAATTCCGCACTCCGCAGCTGAAAGTATTCCCCATGCGGATTCTGCAGGACGAGCCGTCCGTCTTCCACGGAGAGACGTTTATTTTCAAACTTCGGATTGACCTCCGGACGCACCAGTCTCCAGACGCCGAATCCGGCGGGACCGAGTTTGAAATCGCCGTTGACAATGGCATTGGGTTCTCCAGACGCGAGTATGCCGCAAGCGGCAAGCAAGAGCAGGTTGAAAAAAATCTTCATTCAGAAAAACTCCTCAGTTTCCCTTCTCGGACGAGAAAAAATAATCCTGATAGGATTCCGGTGTGTTCCGGAATGTCCGCGAAGCAGTATGACCGTCGGCAAAAACGAAATTGGCATAGTCAACATGACGGTAGCCAATATTATACCCTTGTGTTAACTTCCAGGCTCCTCCTGTAATGTAAAAAACATTTTCAGCAAGCTCCTGAGTCAGGGTGTTTACTCCGCGGTCTGCCGCCCACGAGCGTCTGGAAGGACTCCGCAGTTTCGCCAATCGCTGTCCCGAATAAGCGGGAATGTTGATTTTAGCGTGCTCCGCCATGTGCTGATTAATTCCATAATGCCGATAAACGGAACTTGTATCGCTCTGTGGAAATTCAGCATTTCCAACCCCTGGACACGCAAATATTGGACGGATTTTCCGTTTGCCGTCTTTCGTTTCGACATGATGCAGATTGGAAACCGGAATGTTCGGCATGTAGTAAAACATCAAACGGTCTTGCCAGGTTTGGGTGATTGTGCCGCTGCCGGATTGGAAATTAGTGGCTATCCCGTGCGGACCCCAGCTGTCGTTGTCGTCTGCATAGGAAACCAGAAACATTCCGATCTGTTTCAGATTCGCCATGCACGCAATGCCGCGTCCTTTTTCCCTTGCCGCGTTCAAAGCGGGCAGCAGAAGTCCGGCCAGAATTGCAATAACTGCAATGGTTACCAGCAGTTCAATCAAAGAGAACCGCCGTTTCTTGACATTTTGCATAAAACCTCCTTCGGTTAATTGGTTCTGCTTATATTATAGCACATAACATGTCTTTTGGGAATGCACAAATCTGTAAAAAACATATCTTTTTAAGTATTTTGGCAAAAAAATTTTTCCCGCATCGTTCCCCTGAAACGCATCTTCAATTATTCGACGCCTCCGGAGAATTGGCGCAAGGATTCCATAAAAGCAAGCATCCGGACGCGGAAGATTCTTTCCGGAGTTCCGCCGGCGAAGTCCTGAGCGAAAAATGAGCGGGAAATCTTAAACTCCGTCTTGAAAAATCCCGTTTTTGTGAGATATTACCTCAATAAGCAAGCAAAGGATATTGAGAATGAGAAGCATGACGGGATTCGGCAGCGCCGAAAAATACAGTGAAGAACTCCAGTACGGATTCAAAGTGGAGCTTGCCTCCATCAATAAAAAACAGTTTGATCTGAAAATTTCCATGGGGCGCGAACTCGCCCGCTATGAAACCGATCTGCGCGCATTCATCGCCGGACGCGTCACGCGCGGCTCGCTCACGCTCCGCATTGAAACCGTGGTCCATGCAGACTCCGGAGTCCAGAAGGTCGACTTCACCAAAGCAGAAGCTCTTCTCGCCGCGGCCCGCGAATTCCAGAAAAAGCACGATCTGCCCGGAGAGATCACGATATCCGACATTCTCGCCATTCCCGAAGCGGCGGTCGTTCAAGCCGCCGATCTTTCCGGAGAGGAATGTTTGAATTTTCTGGAATCGACTGTTGCCGAAGCGGTCGATGAACTGATCCGCATGAGAACCCGCGAAGGAGAAAATCTCAAGCGCGACATTCTCGGGCGCATCGGCGTCATGGAAACGCTCGTCGATGAAATCCGGCTGCTTGCCGCTCAGCTTCCCGCAATTCAGAAAGAGCGTCTTTTCAAGCGTCTGAAAGAGTTTGATCTCTCCATCGAAGACACGGATGAACGAATTTTACGCGAAGCGGTGATCTACGGCGACAAACTTGACGTCACCGAGGAGATTACGCGTCTTCGTTCCCATTTCACCAACTTCCGCAAGCTCGCGAACGAGCCGGAGAATCCGGTTGGACGCTCGCTCGATTTCATGGTCCAGGAAATTTTCCGCGAATGCAATACGCTCGGGAACAAAGCGGGTTCCACCGAAATTTCCCCGCGCGTTGTCATGCTGAAAACCGAGCTTGAAAAGATCCGCGAACAGGTTCAGAATATCGAATAAGGAGTCATTATGAAATATTGCAGCCGTCAGGAAACCGCTCCGGAGCAGCAGACTGCGTTCATCCACCGGGTCACGCTCGACCTTGTGGATTCCTATCAGGACGGAATCGGTGTCAACCACAGCGAAGGCAACAATCTGCCGCGCGAAGATGAGGTTCTGAACATTCTTTCCAAACTTCTGGAACTGGTTTATCCCGGATTCGGCAAGCGCGAGGCGTACTCCATGGCAACCCTCCGCTTCTCGGTCGGCGAAATCGTCTCATCGCTCTACATTGAACTGCGCGACGTGCTGGTTCGCACGCTGAATTTCCATTGCCGTTCCGCTAATCCGTGTGCAGACTGCTCCTGCGGCAGTCAGGCGCAGCGTGCCACCGAACATCTGCTTTCCGAACTTCCGCAACTGCGCGAAGTCATCAAAAAAGACATTCAGGCGGCTTACGACGGCGACCCCGCCGCGCGTTCGCTCGACGAGGTGATCGTGAGTTATCCGGGTCTCAAAGCCATCACGATCCAGCGTCTTGCCCACATCCTGTACAAGGAGGGCATCCCGATGATCCCGCGCATCATGACCGAATATGCGCACCGCATCACCGCAATCGACATACACCCAGGCGCGACGATCGGCGAAGGCTTCTTCATCGACCACGGCACCGGCGTAGTCGTCGGCGAGACCGCGACCATCGGAAACAACGTCAAGCTCTATCAGGGCGTGACGCTCGGCGCACACTCCTTCCCGAAGGACGCCTGCGGGAAAATCATCAAGGGTGCGAAACGCCACCCGAACATCGAAGACAATGTCACCATCTACGCAGGAGCGACGATTCTGGGCAACATCACGATCGGCGCGAACTCCATCATCGGCGGCAACGTCTGGCTGACCGAAGACATCCCCGCCGGAACCAAAGTCCGCATTGCGGATCCCCAGCTGAGCATCAAGAAACCGAAGGAGACGAGAGTATGATACAGCTTCAGGAAAACCTCGAACGCGTCCGCGCGAACGTTGCAGCCGCAGCGGAAAAAGCGGGACGCGATCCGCGCTCTGTCCGCCTGCTTGCCGTTTCCAAAACCTTTCCGCTCTCCGACATTCTCGAAGCGCATGAAGCTGGACAGCTCGAATTCGGCGAAAACCGGGTTCAGGAACTCGAAACCAAAGTTCCGAACGGAACGTCGGACATCATCTGGCATCTGATCGGACATCTTCAGTCGAACAAAGCGGAAAAGGCTGTGGAACTGGCGGAATACATTCATTCCGTCGATTCGGTGAAGCTGCTGAACAAAATCAACTCCGCCGCCGCAAAACGCGGAAAGATTCAGAAGATTCTGCTGGAAGTCAATGTTTCGGGCGAGGAATCCAAATTCGGTCTTTCCGGCTGGGACGCTCTCCGTGAAACGGCGGAACATGCACTCGGACTTTCCAGCGTTCAGCTGCTCGGTCTCATGACTATGGCTCCGCTGGATGCGGACGATGCCGTTCTTCATTCCACATTCGGCGGTCTCCGTGAATTCCGCGACCGTCTGGAACGCGAATTTTCCGTCACACTCCCCGAACTCTCCATGGGTATGAGTCACGACTACCCCGTCGCCATTGCGGAAGGGGCAACGATTGTCCGCGTTGGCACAGCCATTTTCGGCGGACGCAACTACGCGGTCTGATTTCCCTTTCAGAAGTTCTCTCAAATTCATCCGGCGGTTCTCTTTTTCGGAAACCGCCGTTTTTATTTTAAAGTAAAAACGCGGAGACCGCAATCAAGCGATCTCCGCGCAAATCAGAGAACGAACTCTGTTTTAATCTCACTCCGGAATGTCGCCGGGTTCGAGACCGAGCGGCAGAGGAGCGGGACGCTGACAGGTCGTCGTCAGCATGACCTTCTGTCCGAGCTTGCTGGATTTGTCGAACGCGAGCATGATCTCAAGAACATGGTTCGCAAGTTCGCCGCAGCAGCGGTGCGGACGGTTGTTCTTGAGTGCCATCGCCATATCGGCGGCGCCGAAGGAACGGCTGTTTTCGGTGTAGCCGAACGCAAGCGGCATCTCACGCCATTCCGGATTGTGCTCGTAGACATAGCCCCATTCACGGCGGAAGAGCTTGACCGGACCGCCGAATGTGTTCGGGTCGGGAACCTGCATCGAACCTTCGCTTCCGTAGATTTCAATCGGAGCATGTCCGTGCTTGTAAACGTCGAAGCTGGCGATCATTGTGATGACAGCACCGCACTGGAACTCAATCACGCCCGTCAGGTGAGTCGTGACGTTGACCGGGTAACGGTCGTACGGCTTGTAAGTATCCTTGTAGGTGTCGGAAACTTCCGCGCCGAGCGTGCGGTAGTCAAAGCCCTTCGTGGTGACCGCGGAGACGCTCTTCGCAGGACCGAGCAGGTTGACGAGAGCGGTGCAGTAGTAGGGACCGAGGTCGAGCATCGGACCCGCGCCGTAATCGTAGAAAAAGGGAGCCTGTCCCCACTTTTCCGGACCGCGGCCGGCAACGATCGCCGTGCCGGAGAGCGGCTTGCCGATCCAGCCGTCGTCGAGGAGCTTGCGGGCGGTCTGCTGTCCGCCGCCGAGGTAAGTGTCCGGAGCGCAGCCGACGCGGAGGCCTTTTTCCTTCGCGAGCTTGATCACCTTCTGAGCGTCTTCAAAGTCAACACCGAACGGCTTTTCCGAGTACGCGTGCTTGCCGGCGTTCAGGGTGTCGATCGCGATCTTGGAGTGAACCTGCGGAGGTGTGAGGTTGATGACGATTTCAATATCCGGATTCGCAAACAGCTCTTCGTTCGTGACGTTCGCGACGCCGTAGAGTTCATGTTTCTTCGCGGAACGCTCCGGAATGATATCCGAGCAGGCGATGACTTCGAGATTGCGGAATTTCTGCGACGCCTTGAAATAGGTGTCGGAAATCATGCCGCATCCGACAATACCGACTTTTGTTGTTTTCATGAGGGGAAAATCCTTTGATTATTTGTTGCCTGCGGCAAGACCGTTCTCGGTCATGTACTTGTAGCTCTGAGTGATCGCGGAGACCATCTCGGTGTTGCAGTAGTCGAGTTCGACGATGACCGCTTGGGTCTGGGCAGGAGCGTGTGCGATGAGGTCCTTGATCGGCAGGGTTCCGGTTCCGAGCGGCATGAGTTCGACATGGCGCTCAAGAATGCCGTTGACCATGTTGTCTCCGCCGACCTTCTGGGAGGCGACGCCGTCCTTCATGTGCAGGAGAATCGTGTCTTTCGCGAAGAGATCGAGCATCTTCACCGGGTCTTCAACACCGAGGTTGGTGGACCAGAAACAGTCGATTTCATACTTGACGTTCGGGCAGAGCTCGCGGTAGATCTCGTATTTGAGCTTGCCGTCGATGCGCTGGAACTCGAAGTCATGGTTGTGCTGGAAGAGCGTGAAACCGTTCTTCGCAAGGATTTCCTGCATCATGTTCGTGTTGTCGGCAGTGCGCTTGATGGAGTCCATGTCGGCGAAATCATTCGGGCCGTAGCCGCAGACGATCTTGTCGAGACCGAGGATGGAGGCGATTTCCATGGATTCGCCGAGGTTGCCCTTGCCGTGCGCCCACGGAGAGTGCGAGGAAACAATGCCGAGTCCGAGATCATCCAGAATCTTTTTGAATTCAGTCGGTTTGATGTCCCAGAAACCGGCAGGCTCAACGAGCTTGTAGCCGATATCGGCAACCTTCTTCAAAACTGCGACGAAATCTTTCTGGGCGAGTTCTCTCAACGAGTAAAGCTGAACACCGATTGGAAGCATTTTCTGGCTCCTTTTTTAAAGTTTTCCGGTTTTGTTCCTTGAATTCTCTTTAACGTAAAGTATTGTACGTTGGAGATATTATACAACCGCATTGAGCGAATGCAAATAGACAAAAGATAGCTTCTTTTGACGAAAACTATAAAACGAGGCAAAAATGTTTGACCACATCGTAAAACTCCGTTCAGTATCCCGCTTCGCCGCGCCGGATAACCGGAAAGTGACTCCTGTCATCATTCCCCCGAACCAGGAATGCATTGAAGTCCTCACCGGAGGAACCCTCTTTTTTGAGGTCGACGGCGAGCGCCGCACCTTCCGGAAAGGCGCGATCTTCTGGCATGTCTCGCGCGACTACACGATTTGGGACACTCCCCTGAACGATCCCTACCGCTGTCAGGTTTTTCATTTTGTGACGAACCCGCCAACCCGCATGGTTCCGCGCGTCACAGTCTGGCACGACACGGAGATGCTGGACCGCTTCTGTTCCGAGACATTCCGCGCCTTCCATTCGGGCGAGAACGATTCGCCGGATCTTGCAGCCTATTGCTATTCGGTTCTTCATTGGCGCGCCAGCCATTCGGACAGTCTTCCCGACGAACTGGGACCTGCCCCGCTGCGCCGGGCGGTGAAGTATCTGGACGGACATTTCTTTTCGAGCATCACGCCCGATGATGTTGCGAAAGCCGCGGGGATCAGCCGTCCGTATCTGTTCAAACTTTTCAAGGAGGGCTTGGGAATCAGTCCGCACCAGTACATTCTGAAATTGCGTCTGGATATGGCGAAGCGTCTTTTAGCCGGCGAGAACTTTTCGATCAAGGAAATCGCCGCCGAGTGTGGTTTTGAGTCGCTTGAGGTGTTCTATCGTCAGTTCAAATCCGCCGCTAACACCACCCCCGCCGACTACCGCAAACAATACTCAAGATACCGGTGAGGAAAAAAATACTTAAAAACAACCAAGAGAGACCTTCCTAAAAAATCAGTTTTTATCATAAACAACTCTTGTCAACTCAATTAATTAGTCATAAAAATAAGAATCTATCCCTAAATAACACCTAATTTTCTAAAAATAATAATACTTGCAGCAAGCTGTAGTAACGATTCGTAGGCGG
>URNX01000032.1 GCA_900549415.1 uncultured bacterium | reverse complement strand
AAAGAAATAATCGGAAAAAGCATCGCGGATCACACCGATTCCCATTTCATCGACCGCGCCCTTGTCATTCAAAGCCGCAATAATATCCCGTGCAAGCTCCCGGTCCTTGCGCGAAAAATCAATCCAACCGAAATAATTCATCATATTCTCCAATGTTTCTACTTAGACAAGTCTGCAGCACATTTACTATACATCATTATTTTACACAAATCAAGAGTTTTTATAAAAAGCGTCCAGTAATTTTTGAATAATACAACAGACTTGTATCCACAGGCAAAAAAAACGGGAACCAAATTTAACTCTGATTCCCGGCAACACGCAAAATGGTGGAGCAGAAGAGATTCGAACTCTCGACCTATACGATGCGAACGTATCGCTCTAGCCAACTGAGCTACTGCCCCGTTTTATTCGGTATGTCATTAATATAGCAGATATTTCGTTTTTTGCAAGCCGGATTCTCAAAAAAAATGATTTTTTTCAGTCTGGGAAAGAGCGCAAAAAAAACGGCATGGATTTCTGATGTCCATGCCGTTCTTTTCAGCGCCGGAGCAGATGATTATTTTTTGCCTTTTTTCTTCTTCTCCGCCGGGAAGTCGTTGGATTCAGGCATCGCGACGTGAACCGGTTTCAAATCCCAGATCTTCGTCGCATAGTCGTGAATCGAACGGTCGCTCGAGAACGTTCCCATGTTCGCGATGTTGTGAATGCAGCGCTTCGTCCATTCCGACGGATTGCGGTAAAGCTGCGCCATCTCCTCCTGCGTCTTCATGTAGGAAGCGAAGTCGGCGGCAACCATGTAATAGTCGTAATTCATCGTATCAATCAACGGCTGGAAGATGCCGCGCGCCGCAGGCGAGAAGAAGTCGTTGCGGATCAGATCAAGTGCACGCTTCAGATACGGATTCGCTTCGATCGCGTCATGCGGATTGTAGCCTTTCGCGCGGAGAGCGTTCACTTCATCCACGTTCATACCGAAAATGAAGATGTTTTTCGCTCCGACCTGTTCGTAAATCTCGACGTTAGCGCCGTCCATCGTGCCGATCGTGAGCGCGCCGTTGAGCGCAAACTTCATGTTGCTGGTTCCGGATGCTTCCGTGCCGGCAAGAGAAATCTGCTCGGAAATATCCGCCGCGGGAATGATCTTCTCCGCAAGCGAAACTCGGTAGTTCGGAAGGAAGACAACTTTCAGTTTGTCACCAATCGAGGTATCCGCATTGATCACATCGCCAACCGCATTGATGAGGCGGATGATGAGTTTCGCGATGTAGTACCCCGGAGCGGCTTTCGCGCCGAACAGAATCGTGCGCGGCACAAAATCCATATCCGGATTGTCCTTCAGCTGCAGATACAGCGCAATCGCGTGCAGGATGTTCAGGTACTGCCGTTTGTATTCATGCAGACGCTTGACCTGAACGTCGAAAATCGAATCCGGGCAGACTTTGACGCCGCAGATCTCCTGGATGTGTTCCGCAAGACGCACCTTGTTCGCGCGTTTCGCCGCCATGACAGCCTTGATCGTCGCGGGATCATCGGCGTATTTCTCGAACTTCTTGAGCTCGTCAAGATTTTTGCACCAGTTTCCGCCTATGCGTTTCGTGATGATCTCGGAAAGATCCGGATTCGCCTTGCGCAGCCAGCGGCGCGGTGTAATGCCGTTCGTGACATTGACAAACTTGCCCGGGAAGAACTCGTTGAAGTCGCGGAAGAGTCCGTTCTTCAGAAGTTCCGTATGCAGCGCAGCAACGCCGTTGACCTTGTTGCTTGCAACCACGCACATGTACGCCATGCGCGCCATTTTGACCGGATGCTCCTCGATAAGGGACATGCGGGCAAGACGGTCGTTGTCGCCGATGTAGCGCGTCGCGACTTCGCGCAGGAATCGGAAGTTGATTTCGTAGATGATTTCAAGATGACGCGGAAGCAGTTTGCCGAGAAGGTCGGTGGGCCACTTTTCGAGAGCCTCGCTCATCAGCGTGTGGTTCGTGTAGTTGAAAGTCTTGTTGCAGATCGCCCACGCATCGTCCCAGAGGAAGTTTTCCTCGTCGACGAGCACGCGCATCAGTTCGGGAATTGCAAGAGCCGGGTGCGTATCGTTGAGCTGGATGACCGCGTATTTCGGGAAGTCGCGGATGTCGCCGCCCATTTCCTTGATTCGCGCGATGATATCCTGCACAGTTGCGCTGACAAGGAAGTACTGCTGTTTCAGGCGCAGTTCCTTGCCCTCGTAGTTGTTGTCGTTCGGATAGAGAACGCGGGTGATGTTCGCGGAAAGCGCGGAATCCAGGTTGGCGTTGATGTAGTCGCCCTGATTGAATTTATTGAGGTCGAAACCGCTGACCGCCTGGGCGGCCCAGAGGCGGAGGGTGTTGACCGTGTTGTTTGCATAGCCCGGAATCGGAGTATCGTAGGGCATCGCAAGAACCTGAGTGGAGTTGACCCATCTGCGGCGGAGCTTGTTGACGCCTGCGTCCTGATACTCTTCAACGTGTCCGCCGAATTTGATGATGCGCGCGCGTTCCGGACGGCGGATTTCCCACGGGTTGCCGTTGCTGAGCCAGTTGTCGGGCTCTTCAACCTGACAGTCATCAATGATGAGCTGCTTGAAAATGCCGTAGTCATAGCGGATGCCGTATCCGTAGGAGGGCAGTTCGAGGGTTGCCATGGAGTCGAGAAAGCAGGCGGCGAGACGACCGAGACCGCCGTTGCCGAGACCGGCGTCAACTTCCTGTTCGCGGAGTTCTTCAACGTTGAAACCGAGTTCCGCCATTGCCTCTTTTGCCGCGTCGTAAATTCCGAGGTTGATCATGGCATTGCCGATGGTGCGGCCGATCAGAAATTCCAGAGAAATGTAGTTGATGGTCTTGGATTTTTCCTTCTCATAAACGTCTTTGGTCGCGAGCCATTTTTCAACCATGAGATCGCGGATGGAGAGTGCCAGCGCCTGATAGCGGTCAAGATCGCTTGCTTTTTCGGGACGCTTTGCCAGAGAGCGTGTCAGGTGGTGTTTGAACGATTCCTTGATGATTTCCTTCATGTCCGGCATGATTGCAGTTTTCCTTCCGTTAATGAGCTTGAGCGCGGGCTTCTGCCTCTGCGCATTCCTGAAATATACACCGGATTTTCATTTTTTCAAGAAAAATTCCTGTTCCGAAAATCAGCCTTTCTTTAATTTTTCCCTTGTTTTTTATGAAATCCGCTTGATTTTTCTTTAATAGAGATTATATTTCAGAGGCAAAAGGAATAACATTCTTTTGCCGCAGACCATGCGGCCCATATTAAGAAGGAGAATTCAAATGGGCAATGCTTTCATGGACGACTTTATGGGGACTTTCAAGCACGAAGGTCTCACTTTCGACGACATCTCACTCGTAACTCAGTACGCAGATTTCCTCCCCGGCGAAACAAGCATTGAAACCTCGTTCTCCCGCAATATCCGCCTGAACATCCCGTTCGTCAGCGCCGCCATGGACACGGTAACCGAAAGCGAAATGGCAATCGCCATGGCAAAGCTCGGCGGCATCGGCGTCATTCACAAAAACCTCGCTCCCGAAGCCCAGGCCGATGAAGTCCGCAAAGTCAAATATTACCTCAACGGGTTCATCCGCACCCCCATTTCCTTCTCCCCGGATCAGACCGTTGAGGAAATGCTCAATGTCAAGGACGAAAAACAGTACTCCTTCTCCGGTTTCCCGATCGTCGATTCCAACGGTCGTCTCGTCGGCATCATCACCGCCCGCGACGTGAAGTATCTCTCCGATTACTCCCTCAAGCTCGCCGACGTCATGACGCGCAACGTCATCACCGCCCCGCAGGGAACGGAACTTCAGACCGCTTACAAGATCATGAAAGACAACAAGATCGGCAAGCTCCCGACCATCGACAAGGACGGTCGTCTCACCGGTCTCTACAGCTTCTCCGATGTCAAAACCCTGATTCAGAATGACGCCCCCGCATACAACCGCGACGCGGAACACCGCCTGCGCGTCGCCGCCGCCGTCGGTCCCTTCGACGAACGCCGCATCGAGCTGCTCGCCGCGGCCGAAGTCGACGCTTTCGTCATCGACACCGCCCACGGTCACTCCAAAGGCGTCATCGAAACGGTCAAGCTCCTCAAGAAAAATTATCCGGACATCGACGTCGTCGCCGGCAACATCGCGACCGGCGAAGCGGCGAAAGCCCTCGCAGACGCCGGAGTCGACGCCGTCAAAGTCGGTATCGGTCCCGGTTCGATCTGCACAACCCGCGTCGTTGCAGGCGTCGGTACCCCGCAGGTCACCGCGATTTACCAGGTCCGCAAGGCTCTCGGCGATGAACTCCCGCTGATCGCTGACGGCGGCATCAAGCAGTCCGGCGACGTCGCCAAGGCGTTCGCAGTCGGTGCAACCTCCGTCATGATGGGATCCGTCCTCGCCGCCACACTCGAAAGCCCGGGCGAAAAGATCATCCACCACGGACGCCGCTACGTCATCTACCGCGGCATGGGCAGCCTCGAAGCCATGAAGAAGAACAAAGGCAGCCGCGAACGCTACGGTCAGGTCGACGTCAGCGACACCAAGCGTCTCGTCCCGCAGGGCGTTGAAGGCATGGTTCCGTACCGCGGCGCTCTCTGGGAAGTCATCCACCAGTTCTCCGGCGGACTCCGCTACTCCCTCGGCTACTGCGGAACCCGCACAATCGACGAGCTCAGAGCGCGCGCCAAAGTCATCCGCGTCAGCTCCTCCGGACTCAAAGAGGCGCATCCGCACGACATTCTCATGTCCAAAGACGCCCCAAACTACATGTCCGAAAACTGATCCGGACAAACAGAGAGGTCTGTCCGATGAATAAAAAATCTATCCTCTGCATCGGAGCCGGTTATGTCGGCGGTCCGACCATGGCAATGATCGCGGCCAAATGCCCCGATTACACCGTGACCGTCGCCGACATCAACGAACAGCGCATCGCCGGCTGGAACTCCGAATCCATGCCGATTTACGAACCCGGACTGTACGACGTTGTCAAACAGGCACGCGGCCGCAACCTCTTCTTCACCACCGACGTGGTGCAGGGAATCAAAGACGCCTACATCATCTTCGTCAGCGTCAACACGCCGACGAAGACCTTCGGTGCGGGCGCCGGCAAGGCGGCGGATCTCCAGTACTGGGAAAAGTGCGCGCGCCTGATTGCCGAACATGCGGATTCCACAAAAATCGTCGTGGAAAAGAGCACCCTCCCCGTCCGTGCGGCGGAGGCGATTCACCGGATTCTCCAGTCGAACCCGCGCGGCATCGAATTCCACGTTCTCTCCAATCCGGAATTCCTGGCGGAGGGAACAGCGATCCGCGACCTCGAATCGCCCGACCGCGTTCTGATCGGCTCCATGACCGTTCCCGACAGCCACGAAGCAATGCAGGCGCTTGTTGACGTCTACGCCCACTGGGTTCCGCGCGAACGGATCATCACGACGAATGTCTGGAGCAGCGAAATGTCGAAACTCGTTTCGAACGCCATGCTTGCCCAGCGCATTTCCTCGATCAACAGCATTTCGGCTCTCTGCGAGCGTACCGGCGCGGATGTTTCCGAGGTTTCGTATGCGGTCAGCCGCGACTCCCGGATCGGCTCGAAATTTCTCCGTCCCGGCGTCGGGTTCGGAGGTTCCTGCTTCAAGAAAGACATTCTGAATCTCGTGTATCTGTGCGAGCAGTACAACCTTCACGAGGTTGCGAACTACTGGGAACAGGTTGTCCTGATGAACGACTACCAGGAACGCCGTTTTGCAAACCGCATTGCGAAAGCGATGTTCAATACGCTTTCGGGCAAACGGATTGCGCTGTTCGGTTTTGCGTTCAAAGCGGACACCGGCGACACGCGCGAATCCCCCGCGATCTACATTGCGAAGATGCTGATAGAGGAACACGCGAAACTTGCGATCCACGATCCCCAGGCTCTCCCGAACGCCCGCCTCGACATGAAGGGTTACGAGGACAGCGTCGAGTACTGCGATGATCCCTACGCCGCCGCGAAAGGCGCGCACGCAATTGCGGTCATCACGGACTGGAAATGTTTTGCCGAACTGGATTACAAGCGTCTTTTTGATTCGATGGAGAAACCCGCGTTCATCTTTGACGGCCGCAACATTCTCGATCACAAAAAGCTGTTTGAGATTGGTTTTGAGGTTTATCCCCTCGGCAGATCCAAGCTCTCCCACATGGAGCACAGCATCTGAAGCGATCTCACGCAGCAAACCAGCCGAACTACAAAAAGTCCGGCTGGTTTTGTTTTAAATTGTTTGTTTGCAATATATTACGCCCCTCAATCAAAGAACAAGAATTATAACACCAACAAAAATCCAATAAAACAATCATCTTCAAACATTCAGAGAAAAGACCGAACGCTTTCAAACCACTACTCTATAGGCCCCGCCAAGAGCCTGCTGCACGATGGAATGAAAGCGCCCGGCAAGATGTGAAAACACAATCCTACCGGATACACTTCACCTGACGTGCAGCAAAAAACTTTTTTCAACTGGCGGGTTTATAGAGTATTTGCTGAAATATAACGGTTGTAATGAGCCCGAACCGCAAAGAGTTTCTTCGCGACTCTACATTAATTTAGCACGAATCAACTTTAAAGTCAAATGCATTCGCAAAAATCAAGTCATAAAGCCTGACAAATCCGGCAAGGATGAACTGGAAACATTCACCCGCAGGCGGCGTTCAACACAAAATATGAAAACAGGCAGAAGCGCAAAGATTATCGCTGAACAGCTCAATCAACCTAGTTTTTTTGCAAAAAAAGAAATTTTCCGGTTGAAAAAAAACGATTGAATGGTATCTTACTATTCAAAAGCCTGATTAAAGAAAACTGAAGGAGTTTATCATGAACACGGCTAAATTCGACCACAAGAAAATCATCCTCGCCTTCTCCGGCGGACTCGACACCACGACGGCGCTCCATTTCTTCGCCCATCAGTACCCCCAGACTGAAATCATCGCGTACTGCGCGGACGTCGGCATGGAAGAGGAAACCGACGGGCTTGAGGCGAAAGCTCTCGCTCTCGGCGCGAAAAAATGCATCCTCGCCGACATCGCCGAAGACTTCATCCGCGACTACTACTTCCCCGCTCTGCAGATGAACGCCATGTATGAAGGCAAATATCTCCTCGGAACCTCCCTCGCCCGTCCGACCATCGCAAAAGGTCTCGTCGAGCTCGCGCATCAGGAAGGCGCCGACACCATCATGCACTTCGCAACCTTCCGCGGAAACGACCAGGTCCGCTTCGAACTCAGCATCAACGCGCTTGATCCCGCGCTCAAGGTTCTCGCCCCCTGGCGCCGCCCCGACCTCTGGCCGTTCAAAGGCCGTGAAGACATGGTCAACTACTGCAAGGAAAACGGTCTCAACATCACCGCTTCCATCAAAAAAACCTACTCCATGGACCGCAACCTCCTCCACATCTCCTTCGAATCGCAGGATCTCGAAGATCCGTGGGTTGCTCCCGACCTCGAACACATGTGGGTCATGACAAAGCCCGTCTCCCAGGCAAAAAATGAACCGGAAGACGTCGTCATCTCCTTCGAACAGGGCATCCCCGTCGCGGTCAACGGCGAGAGACTCTCTCCCGCCCAGCTCATGCGCAAACTCAACAAAATCGGCTGCGACCACGCGATCGGAACCATCGACATCGTCGAAACCCGCTTCACCCAGATGAAGTCCCGCGGCGTTTACAACGCCCCCGCAGGTACCATCCTCCTTGAAGCGCACCGCGACCTCGAAACCATCTGCATGGACGGCGCCAGCATCGGACTCAAGAACATGCTCATGCCGAAATATGCCGAACTCTGCTACAACGGCTTCTGGTTCGCCCCCGAGCGCGAAATGATTCAGGCTCTCTGCACCGAATCCCAGCGTTTCGTCACCGGCGATGTCCGCGTCAACCTCTTCAAGGGCGCGGTCATGGTCAACGGACGCCGCTCCCCGTACAGTCTCTACGACGAGTCGCTCGCGACCTTCGAAGACGACCACGGTCTGCAGGACCCGACGATGGCTTCCGGCTACATTGCCCAGAACGCAATGCGCCTGAAAGTTCTCGCCCACAAACAGCACCGCTACACCACGAAGTAATCGCCGCACATATCGGAAAACCGGAACCGTCCGCAACGGTTCCGGTTTTCCGTTTTCACTGAAATGGAGTTTTTATGAATTGGATTCTGGATCTGTACGCTCTGATTCTCGGAATTGTTCAGGGAATTACGGAGTTTCTGCCGATCAGCAGCACCGGACACATGATCATCGTCAACGAGTTCATCAAGCTCGACCCCGGGTTCAAGGACATGTTTTTCGTCGTGGTTCAGCTCGGCTCCATTTTCGCAGTGCTGTTTTATTTCCATAAAAAACTTTTTCCGCTTCAGGCACTCCGCGACGCGGAAGTGCGCAGATCCGCATTTCTGCTCTGGTGCAAAGCGGCCGTCGGCGTAATTCCGGCAATCGTCATCGGCGGACTCTTCGGTTCCAGAATTCAGGAACTGCTTTACAACACGCTCACTGTCGCAATCGCGCTGATTGTCGGCGGAGTTGCGCTGCTCTGGATTGAAACGATCAAACGGACCATCATTGTTTCCAGCACGGATGAACTGAGTTTCAAGCGGGCGTTCCTGATCGGCATTGTGCAGTGCCTCGCGATGATTCCAGGAACTTCGCGTTCGGCGTCGACGATTCTTGGTTCGCTGATGCTCGGAACCTCGCGGCAGGTCGCTGTGGAATACTCCTTTTTCCTCGCAATTCCGACCATGTTCGCGGCCTCCGCATACAGTCTTCTGAAACACGGCGCGGCACTGACGCAGCAGCAGTGGATCGCAACGGCGGTCGGGTTCGTCGCGGCGTTCTTTGTGGCATGGGCGGTGATTGCATTCTTCATGAATTACATCCGCCGCAAAGATTTCAAACTCTTCGGCTGGTACCGGATTGTTCTCGGAATAATCCTCATTCTCTTGTGGTTACTCCCGCGTTTGTGGGAGATTTTGAGAAGTACCGGATTGTTCTCGAAATAATCCTCATTCTCTTTTACATTTTCTTCCGAAAAGCGCAGTAAGAAGCGCAGCCATGCATCGAATACAACAACGTCCGGAAAATGTGTGTGCATTTTCCGGACGTTATCTGCGTTTTACAGAATCACAGAACGCCCGGAGGGACTCTGTGACACCCCTGTTTCCGATTACACTTTCAGCCGGATCAAGGCTTCAATCAGATCATTGACTTTTCCGTGCTCTTTAACGGCATTGACCCAGCGGGAAGGAATCGCCTCGAATCCGTAATACGCCCCTGCGATCTGCCCGAAGACGGCGCCGATGGAATCCGAATCGCCGCCCAGATTGACTGCGGCAATCATTCCGTCTTCAAAAGTCGAAGTTGTCTCAAATGCCCACAGAGCCGCCTGCAGAGAAGAGACCGCCCAGCCGGAGTTGTTGACCTCGTCGCGAGTCTTGTAGAGCGATTCTATTCCGGTTCTTTTCCCCGTCATATGCTCATCGCAAATCCGGGCCATCAACGAGATTGTCTCCCGGACTTTCCGGCTGCTGTGGGTCAAATCGCTGATTTCGTGCAGCATCTTATCGTCTCCGGATCCGTAATTCCAGATATACGACGGAGCAAAACGCATGATGCTTCCATTCCCCTGCGACTGCTCTTCTCCATTGCAGAGAGATCCCCGCGCAATCTGATACATGGCAGAAGCCGTCGCCCCACCGATATCAAAAGCATAATCTTTGCTGGAACAGAATCCCTCACTGAACCAGCGGACAAAGTTCCGGCCGATATCTTCCAGGTCGTATCTTTTCAGCCGCACGAGGCTTTCCGCAATGCAGAACGCCATGGAAGAATCATCCGTCCAATAGCCAGCAGGGACACGGAAAACTGGGCACGGCTCCATCTCCGTAATATACGGATGCTCGTCCTTTTCGCTAAACTGAATCGGAGAACCGAGACAATCCCCGACAACAAGTCCCCAGAACATCCCTTTGAAACGATTGAACAGCTCCGATTTGTCCTCCTGCCGCCCGATATTGCCAACGATGTTCGCCGGCGTCGCAAATTCTTCATAAAACGGCAGAAAATTTCCGATTTTCCTTTGCCCGATCTCCAGCTTTCTGCGGTCCACAATGGCAAAAACAACCTTTTTGAAACGATTACAGAATTCCGGCTCATCCAGAACCTGGTGAAACAGTTTTGCAATATGCTGCGGCGGATTTTTGAAAGCTCCGCAACCCCATGCGCCAAGAACAATCGCGTCATGACCGTGCTTCAGCGCTATGCGGAAAATCGTGCGCATTTTTTCCTTGACCGGCTCTACAAGACGGTCGGCAATCCGATACCGGTTTTTCAGTTCAGGCCGGTTCATCGCGGCAACAGTTACAATACCGAGACGGTACGGCGTTTTCAGGAGAGGATACCCCTCCGGTTCCGAACCTCTGAAAACGGTGATATCCGGGGAATATATCCCGCCGGTCGTGCGATCCATCGGGTAGCGTTCGGGTCTTTGAGGAACGCCAAAACTGATTCCGTCCGGGTGAAACTGGTACAAAGACATGAAAAGGTTGCTGCGGCGGAAAATATTTTCCTCTTGAGCTCCGGCTCCATACAGAACCCCGCCGCCCGCCGTCTGACGGTTGGCAAAATTCAGAACTGCCGGATGATACCCCTCTTCCAGAAGCCGTTTCCCAGCAAGCAGGGAGTCGCTGTCCTTCACCTCGATAATGACGGGAGCCGGCTGCTCCGGCAAAACGACGGGATCAATGGAACTGTACATCTCCGAAGCATTCATCATACCGGACGGATCCGGCAATGCGACGAGCTCGCCGTCTCCCGTTGTATAGGACCCATTTTTTACAATCTGTGCCGTTTCCAAAAAAATATCCAGGCGCAGTTCGTGCAAGACCGCCATATTCCCCTGATCATATGCGGGAATGAATTTTGCCAAAAAATCCTGTTCTTTCATGATACAATTTTCCTTTTTCTTTGCGGGAACCTCTAAAAATTGTTTTCTGCAGCTTTCAGGAACTCTGAAAATTTATAAAACTGTCTTTCCCATGCATATTAATATAGCATACGCCATTCGTTTTTCAACATCATTCCCGGCATCGTTTCAAAGACAGTTCATAAAATTTTTCCAACCTGATAAAATTTAAACAGCAATTCATATCCGGAAGCCGCAGACCTCCCTGTCCGCCGAGGTTTCAGGTATTGGAAAAACATTGAATACAGGCGGGTAAGAACAGCAAATTGCATTCTTTGTTCTTGAAAAACCGATTATTCGTGCTAACTTACCGGATGATGTTTAATTCAAAGGAAAACGAATGAACCGGAACCGAATCATCCGGACGGAAAGTCTGCGCGACCTCAGCCGTTACGGAATCACCAAAGCCGCCGCCGCAATCGGCGTTTTCGACGGTGTTCACCGCGGGCATCAGAAGGTGCTCGCGACACTGAGGGAGATTGCACAGCGGACCAATTCGACTCCGGTTGTCATCACGTTTCATCCGCACCCGCGCTCGGTTCTCACGCCCGGCGCCGCGCCCTCCCTGCTCTACCCGCAGGAGGAAAAACTGCGTCTGCTCCGCCTGTACGGAGCGGAAGCCGTGGTTGTCATCCCGTTCACACAGGAATTCGCGGCGCTCTCGCCCGACCAGTTTCTCGACCAGAGTCTGCACTCGGGAACGGTGAAGCTGACCGGAGTCTGCGTCGGCCGCGCATGGCGTTTCGGCGCAAAAGCGGCGGGCTCTTATGTTGATCTCGAACGCCGGGCAAAGCTCGACCGATTCGTCTTTTCTCCCGTCGATGAGGTAACCTTCGGCGACGGCGTTGTAAGCAGCACGGAAATCCGGAAAGCGGTTGCCGGTGGTGACCTTGCCTCCGCAGCGGAAATGCTCGGACGCAGTTACACGCTGTTCGGCAAAGTGGAACACGGACTCGGACTCGCCGGAAAAGTGCTCGGCGCGGCGACTGCGAATCTGCATCTGGACGCCGGAGTTCTCCCCCCGTTCGGAGTCTACGCGGTCCGGGCGGGCGATGAAGCAGGAACGGAACGTTTTCCGGGCATTGTGAATATCGGAATCGCACCCACGATCCGGCACGAGGAGCACCCCGCGCCGAAAGTGGAAGTACATATCTTCGGCAGGTCGCTCGACCTTTACGGAAAGCGGCTCGCCGTGGAGCTTGCGGCAAATGTGCGGCGGGAAAAGAAGTTCGCCTCGCTTGACGAACTCCGCGCTCAAATTCAGACGGATATTGCCGCCGCAGACAAACTCTTGAAAGGATCTTGAAATGGAGGAAAAAACCTACACAGTCATGGAGCTCGCCGAAACACTCGGCGCCGCCCGGACAACCGTCAACGACTGGCTCTCGCGCTACACGCAGTATATCGACTTCAAAATGGTCGGACGCCGCCGCGTCTACACCGAAGCGACTCTCGCCGTCCTGCGAGAAATCTCCGAACTGCGCAACAAGGGACTCGGCGGTCCGGAAATTGAAACGGAACTCGCCAAGACCCATGCGGTCCGCCCCGTTGCGGAGGATCCGCTTTTCGCCGCGATGGGCGAGGAAATGCCGAAGCAGAACGAACCCGAAAAATCCGCTTCCGCCCCCGTCCCCGTGCCGACCGATGAGTTCGCCATGATTGCAAAACAGCAGTCCGATGAACTCGGCCGCATGTTTGCGGAAAGCTTCCGCGACATGGCCGACCGGATGAACTCACTTGAGAAGAAGGCGGACAAAGCCGAGCGCAAGGTCTGGCTCGGCTATGGATTCGTCTTCGTGCTCCTCGCCGCCCTGATTGTGCTCGGCGTGCTCTTCTTCCAGCGCCAGAACCGCACCGACCGCGAAAACCGCGCCGCCGATGTTCAGCAGAAAGAGGCAATCCAGGCAGTCAATGACAAAACCGTCAAACTCACCGGTTCGGCAGAGGATATGCAGAAAGGCATCTCCGAACTGAAAAAAGGGCTCGACTCGCAGAAAAAAGAGTTCGACAAGGCGCTCAGGGAAATGAAATCGGCAAATGAACGCGAAGTTGCCGCTCTCAAAGACAATTTTGCCAAAGAAAAAAAAGAACAGCTTCAGCGCATGGAACAGATTTCCGCCGAAAAAAACCGCGAGATTGAAGAACTGAAAAAGCAGAACAACGCTTCCGCACAGAAAATCAAAGAACTGGAACAAAACATTAAAAAGTAAGGAACCTCCCCATGTTTGAACTCGATGTAATCCGCGAATTCTCCTCCGCTCACTGTCTTAAAGGCTACTGCGGAAACTGCTCCGAAAAACACGGACACAACTGGTCTGTCCAGGTCTTCATCCGCTCTGAAAAACTCGATGAAATCGGCATTGCCGTCGACTTCAAAGCTCTGAAGCGCGAACTCGACGCCCTGCTCGGAGAGCTTGACCACAAGGATCTGAACTCCATTCCCCCGTTCGACAAGCTCAATCCGACCAGCGAGAACATCGCCATGTACATCTACAAGCGCCTTTCCGAAAAACTCAACGGAAACGGCGTAAAAGTCTACCGCGTCCGCGTGGGCGAAAATGCCTCCTCCGGCGCCAGCTACTTCGAGGACTGATCATGCTGAAAAAGGCGCTGGAAGCTCTGCAAAAGCCGGGTGCGGTTCTGCTCGTCCCGACCGAAACGGTCTACGGACTCGTCTGCGACTGGGCGGATCAGGCGGCGCGAGACCGGATTTATGCAATGAAGCACCGGGCGGAAAACAAACCGCTCGCGGCCTTCGTTCCTTCCCCCGCGCACGCGGAAACGCTCTGCGGCTGTCCGCTCCCCGAAACGGCGAAACGCTTCGCGGAACGCTTCATGCCGGGTCCCGTCACTCTGATTGTCCCCGACAAAAACGGCGTCACCTTCGGGTTCCGGATTCCGGATCATCCGTTCATTCTGGAACTCCTGCGTGCATACGGACGCCCCCTCGCCTCGACCAGCGCGAACCGTTCGGGTCAGCCGCCCGCCCTGGAAGTCGGCTACGCACTTGCGACGCTCGCCGAACAGCCGGACTGCACGGTTGATTACGGTCCTCTCCCGCAGGATTCTCGCGCCTCGACCGTCATTCTGGTCAATGCGGACAACTCGTGGAAAATTCTCCGCGAAGGTCCCGTCTCAAAAGCGGAACTGGAAGCGGCGCTGTAACCCGCTTCCGGCACACCGCCTCTCACAATCCGGCGGACTCCCTGAGAAGACTCAGAATACTCAGCGTCCGCCCGTCTTTTTTCCCTTTGTAGAATTTATCAAGAACCTGCTGAAAAACAGGATTCTCCGGAGCAGCTTCCGCGAACAGCGTCATGGACGACGCCAGTTTCATGGCGTCAATATACCCGAAAATGAGTTCCGGATTGCCGCCGTTCTGTTCCAGAAGGATTTTCAGAAGATTCTGCATTTTTTCTCCGCACGGGGAACGCAGGAACTCCTTCGCCTCCTCCAGATCCCGGATTGCGTAATAAACCGCCGTTGAACTGTGTCCGAGCCCTTTGATCTGCGGGAAAATGAACCACATCCAGTGACTCTCCTTCCGTCCGTTGCGAAGCTCGCGCGCGACTTGTCCGTAATAACGGGCGTACTGTTCGGTAAATCGGGAAATACTGTTTTCCATTTGTCAATTTTCCTCATTGAAGTTTCTTGTGTAAATCTGTGCCGGACGGTGTCCGTCACCTTCGGTCATGCGGGAGGTTGCCGTCAGATAAGGCAGCATTTTCCGCCGGAAATTCGCGGCAAGGATCGGAGCCCCCGTCAGAAGCTCATGAACTTTCTGCAGCTCATTGATCGTGAATTCAGCCGGCAGAAACGCAAACGCGAGAGAACGCAGACCGTAGGACGTCTGAAGACCTTTCAGAGCCGATGCGATAATCTTTGCATGATCGAACGCGAGATCTGATGAAAGAATCTCAAAGACGAACTGTCCGAAAACATTCCGCTGAACCTTCAGCTCCGCTTTCAGTTCCGTTTCTTCATTGCGGAAAATCAGCGAAAGCACCCCGTTCTCTTCATGGAACGTGAGGTCAAACCAGCGGGCGTCCATGGCATCGTCACCCGACATCAGCGTCAAATCCTCCTTGCCGACAATGGAGAGAAAGGCGTTCGAAATGATCCAGCCGCGCGGGTCGCGTCCCGGCGCACTGAAGCAGCCAAGCGGATACAGCGCATTGGTATTGAGTCCAGCCTCCTCGAAGAGCTCCCGCTGCGCACAATGCTCCACGGGCTCCCCGTGACGCAGGAATCCTCCCGGAAGCGCCCAGCGGTTCATGTAAGGGTGCTCGCCGCGGCGGATCAGAAGCACCGAAAGATGCAGTTTTTCCGGACTCCGGTAGTTCCCCGCATCCTCCGTCCGGATGGTCATCCCGACAATGTCGGTCGCAACGGAAGGACGGTCATATTTTTCTATGCTGTATGCGGCGAGGAACTTTCTTTCACCCTCGCTTTCGGGTTCCCTCTTCTGCTCATAAAGGCGGATCATTTCATCTTTGGAACGGTCCGAATAGAAAAGCGGGATCACGCCGTTGACATACCCTGCGCCCCGCCGGGTCAGAACCAGCTTTCCGCCGCTCAGTTCCATCAGACGGCGCTCCTGCAGGAAACGGATTTCCTCCGGATAAACCTTCATCAACGGAACTCCGAAGCGCTTTTCAAAACATTTCAGATCAATGAATCCGAAGTAAAATGAAACTGCAATCATCTTTGCGATGCTTTCGGATTGAGGCAGATCGTAGATATCCTGAAGCGGGAACTCGCCGGCGAGAATTTTCGCGCGGTACTCTTCCATTTTTTTTGTTGCGCGTCCCTCATTGTAGGAAAGATACCCCTTGCCCATGCTCTGCGCGCCCAGTCCGAGCCCGAGATACGGGGTTCCGTCAATAACCCGGTGCGTCAGATAATCGCTGGTTCCCCAGTCTCCCTCTTCACGGCTGAACGTGTTTCTGCCGATCTGCCCGTGGTAGCCGAGCTTCTCCAGCAGATCATAGGCACGCTGATACTGATGCATCACCTTGTAGAGCGAAACTCCGCCGGCCTCCGCTTCCAGTTTTGTTCTCTTGTAGAGATTGCGGTACAGAGTGATCTGCGCCGGCTTCAGAGCAACGGCATAACGAATCGTTGTCTCCAAGTCCTTGTCGCTCTGATTCAGAAAACCGTACATAAGGTCGATATTGAATTTTTCGAATCCGGCTTTCCGGATGTTGCGGACCGCTTTTTCATAGATGTGCGGCTCGCCGTCGCGCCCCAGCTCGCTCAGCAGATGCGGGGAAACAGTCTGGATTCCCATGCTGATCCGCCGGAATCCGAGTGCGCGTGCGGCCTGGAGCTTTTCAGGTTCTTTCGCAGCGATAAGCGGAGTTGTTTCGATACTGCGGATGACTCCGGGCTGAATCTGGAAAAGCCGTTCCGCTTCGCGAGTGAGCTTTTCGATATTCGCGATGGAGAGCTTCAGAGGCGTTCCGCCGCCGATATCGAAGCCGATCACTTTTTTGTTTCCGGCCAGCGGAGCGTACATCCGCATCTCTTTCAGCAGCAGCTCCACATATTCGTTTTCGATCTCCTCCCCGGGATTCTCCAGAACGGTATATTCGCAGAACTTGCAGCGGGTCTGACAGAACGGAATGTGCAGATACAGACAGAAATCCGTGATTTTCTCCCAGTCCCGCGCCAGCAGTTCGTGAATCGCCCCGCTCTCCCGAACCTTGTATTCCATGAGAGACTCCGCCGTCAGCGGATACGCCGTGTTCACGTAATGGTGATAGAGGAGTCCCGTCTCATAAACCTTTTCAATTCTCGGCATCTTCTTGCTCTCCTTGTGTTATTATCATTATAATACTAACAATATATCACAAAGAGAGCATCTGTCAAGTGCGGAACTGCATTTTCATGCAATTTTTTTTCAGAAACGCGCTGTTAAACCTCCGTTTCCAGGCACACATCGTTCATTTCAAGCCGCCGGACATTACGGACGACCAGCGGCTGTTCCGCGCAGATCCGTCCGCGCACATTATTCAGAACGATCCGTCCCAGCGGCATGGCAGCACGGCCCCGGAAGCAGATTGCCCGCCCTGCATCCAGAAGAATATCCGAAAACACAATGTTGTCAAACAACCCGGTCTCCACGCCTTCATCCACGGAAATTTCAATGGGAAGCTCTTTCACGTTGATGGTGATTCCCGAAAAAGAAAGATTGCGGATTTCGTGCGGCGTCTGACGGAACGGCGTTGCAAACTCGTGCAGCCAGTAACGCAGTGGATTGTCGAAAAAAATCCCGTTCCGCCCCTTGAGAACCAGATTTGAAAAACGGCAGTTCCGGATCAGATCGTCCCCGGGACAGCCGATGCGGATCGCCTGACAGCGGCTCTCCAGAACACAGTTGGAAACCGTCATATCCTCCAGAACAACGCGTCCGGTGTCGGCATGCCACGCATGGCTGGAACGCGCGACAAGCGCATCATCGCCGGTCGAGACCCGGCAATCGGAGACGGCGATGCCGCTGCCGCCGAAAAAATGGATGCCGTCGTTGTTGATCATGCGCGGATCGCCGAAGATTTCCACGCCGTGAACGGAAACCCCGCTGCACTTGATGAACCACATCGTCCAGCGCGGCGAATCATGGAAACGCACATTTTCAATACGTATCCGGCGGCAGTTCGCAAAATGAAGCATCCGGGGACGCTCCAGAGCTTTCTTTTCATAAAACCCGCCCGGGCCAAGCGTCTTCTCGTAAAACTCCGGACCGCGTCCTTCGATGGTTCCGAAGCCGGTGATCGCAATATTCTCCGCATTCTCTGCGGCCAGAAACGCCCGGTTGTGCGGATCGGTATGACACTCGCCAAAAAGTTCATCCGGAAGAATGTCATAACCGGCATCGGTTCCTTCGCCGACAAGAACGGAACCGCTCCGGAGATTCAGCTCGACATTGCTTTTCAAATAAAGGGTTCCGCTGCGGTGAACGCCGGGGAGCAGACAGACTCTTCCGCCGCCCTGGCCCGACGCGCGGTCGACAGAGTTCTGAACGGATTCTCCCGGATGAATCAAAAACTCGCTCTGCATGATGTTTCTCCCGAAGTGTCTCAATACGGAATCTGAAAATTTTCACGCCGGATCATCGCAGCGCCGCGTCCGCCTTTCACAATGACCCATTCCGCCGTTTTCGCTCCGCTCCAGCTCTCGACATGTCCGTCGACAAGCAGCACGGTTGCGCGTCCCTGGTGAATCAGGTGATACCCCGAAGAGGAATCGTTGACATTATAGAAGGGTTTTCCGGAATAAGCGGAAGCGGTGTCATAGCATACGGAATCCGTTATCATCTGATAACCGGACGGACGTTTTATTTTCCGCGAATTGAACGCAGCCGCTCCGCCGGGGGAATTGAGAGCGCTTCCGTCTTTGTTGACAAACGGCAGCATTGCCTCCGTCCCCAAATCCATATTCCAGCGTCCCGTGCGGATTCCGTAAGTATAAACACCCGCATAAGGATCCGGATTTGCGGCGACGGGCGTAAATCGGTTCGCGGGACAGAAGAAATATTTCGGGAGAGGCGACGTCAATGTTGCAGTCTGCATCACTTCGCGGCTCCAGTTTCCACTCTGCAGCGCGGTTGCTTTGGAAATCGGCCAGAAGCCATTGGCGGAATCCGCGTACATCAGAACCTGCAGTCCGACCTGCTTCATGTTTCCGACGCACTGAATGCCGATCGCCTTTCCCCGCGCCGCATTCAGAGCCGGCAGAAGAACGCCGGCGAGGATCGCGATGATCGCAATCGTAACCAGGAGCTCTATGAGCGTAAATCCACAGGTTTTTCGTTTAGTACGGGAAATGTTTTCTCTGTTCAGAACATTCATGGTGTTGTCTGCCTTTCCGTCATTTGAAAGATTTGCTGCGGGGGTTGAAAAATGTTTGTTCATCTGTTTTCTCCTTTGGTTTCGACAAGTTCAAAAAACACGGTCGGCCCCGACTTCAGAGAGGCGGTGTCAATCGTGAGCGAAAGAATTCCATTGCGGCTCTCTACCGGAAGCTCTTCCCGGCGGGAACCATCCAGTCCAAGCGCAAAAAGCCGCCAGTTTGCCGGTTTCAGCTTCGCACTCAAACTCATTTTTCCGGTCCGGCAGAGAATCGGGCGGGCGCCGAGGGCATGAAGTGTGGCGCGGTCGCCGCCAAGAACCATCCCCGAATTCGCTTCTTCCGTCTGATAAACCAGAACCATGCGCGAACTTGAAGAAAGCGGACGGTTGTCGACAGAGCTCAGCGCAATGCACGAAGGAACACTGCTCTGCAAAGCGGAAACTGTCTTCAGGGCGACACGTTCCCCTGACGCCACGGCCGCGGCCTCCGTGCGCGGCGTTGTCACGAGCAGCTGTTTTCTGCCGCAGTCCATCAGAAGCTCTCCGGTATCGCTCTCAAAAATCCTGCGCTCCGGAGCGGTTCTGTTTTCCGTGGACAGAATCCCGTTTGTTTTCATCTGCGCCACAGTTTTCTGAAGCAGACCGGAACTTCCCTTTCCAGTAACACTCGAAAACCAGCCGTGCGAAAAAATGTTGGAAACTCCGAACGGCGGAACCTGCAAATCCGCTTTCGGAAGCGGATTTTTCTGTGCGGACGCCACTTCCGGAAACTCCACGCTGAATCCCGCAAGGAATGCCAGCATCGTCTGCGCATTGTCCAGCGCCAGAAGAGAATTCCCGTTCCGGCGCATGAACTCACGCGTCACAGGAACCGCAATCCGGTGCGGCGAGCGGCGGACGTCACCGCGCTGGAACAGCTGAGCCGTAAGGAACTGTCCGGCAGCCATCAGCGGGGAATGCCCGACGCTGAAACAGTGCAGCCGTCCGGGATTTCCGACTTCAACGCCGCCCGAATGAATCATCAGCGCCCCGCCGCCCTGAAACGCAGAGTAGGCACCGAAGAGCAAACCGCACTCGTAACGGTAAGGATTCCAGTAGGAATGGTTGTATTCACTGACAATGAACGGCTGTCCCGCAAGACGGGTTCCGAAACTCGAACGCCAGTAATCCGCACCTGCCGAAATCGAGCTTTCGGGAGACACAACCGATCCGCTGCGGCTCCAATTCGTAGGATGCTGGAAGTAGGCATGGCAATCCCCGACGTCTGCGAACTCCCAGCGCGCCGCGCAATGCCCCAGAGATTTGGAAAAACTGTACGGCGCAACCAGCCCGGGATACCCTGCCGCACGAACGATTTCGCCGAACTTCCGCGCGCTGATCCGCGCACGGCTGAACCAGAACCCAGCCTCTCGCTCACGGTCCGGTCCGCTCAGATTCACAGGAAGCTCCGCCGTGATGTTTCCGTACCGCTCCATCTGCCACTTTGCAAAGAGCTCCTTCAACCGTTCCCGCGCCGCCGGATACTCTTTCAAAGTCCGCGGCAGGAAGTTGAGGCCGAGTTCCTGTTCATTGTAATATTCCACAATCGCAATTGCGGGTTCATCTTTCCACGCAAGCCCGGTGTACGGGTTGACATGACGGAACAGCGCATTTGCCGCAAACCGGAGACGCTCCGTCTCCCACTCTCCATCCAGATACGCCATGAGCTTATGACAGCGCCGGTCTTTCATCGCCGCCTCGGAATCGCCGTAAAGAATGAACGAAAGAAGAGTGAAATGCAAATAGACTCCCTCCTTCTTCAACTCGTCGATCAGAATATCCCAGCGGTTCAGCATCTCCGGATCGATCTTAAGATCCGCGCCTGTATTCAGACACATCCGGTCGAGATACCCGTGCGTACGAATGATGCGGTATCCGAGACGCCGCGCCTGTTGAGCAAAACGCCGCGCATTGCTCCGGAATTCTTCCGCCGGACGGTCAAACCGGAGACCGATTCCATTGGTTCCAAGCAGACGCACCGGAACTTCCGGTTCCTTCTCGAAAACAAACGAACCGTCCGCCCCGACACTCAATCTGCCTGCCGCGCCGGACGGACGCGGCACCTGTGCGGAGAGATCAAGCGCGCTTCCGGGAAGCACGATATTCGACTCGAAACGGTACGGTTTCCATTCGGCATTCTCCCTGAATACAAAGGTTCTGTACGGCTCGACGACATTGCATTTCCAGCCGTCTTTGCCCGCGCGGGCTGCGATCTTCAACACATTTGTTCCCGGCTTGACTTCCACTTCAAGCGCGGCTTCCTTTGAAAAACGGTCGGCATGAGTGGTTCTGCAAATCCGTTTGCCGTTCAGGAAGACATCAAAGAACCAGTCGCCGGCAACCGTCATTTTCAGAGAACCGTAATGCTTCGCCTCAAAACGGTTCTCCAGATGAGCGACTGAAACATCCGGACGGAACTGTCCGGGGAAAAGAGCCGCAAGATCAAAGCCGCCTTCCGGCATCTTCTCCGAACGTTCTGCTCCGGAAGCGGAAATCCGCCAGACGGGATTCAGATCCCGAACCGTCAGATTCTGAAAGCCGTCCACCTCCTCCAACTGGATTCCGCTCAACGCGGCAGCACCCTGAAGCAGAGAAAAGTTGAAAAGCAGCTTTCCGTTCTCCTCCGGTCGCCGCGACGCCTGAAAGCAGACGGCGAGTTCGTTCATCCCGGTCTTTACCGGAAAATTGTGCTCCAGTCCGAGCCCTGAATACGGGGCGTTCTCCTGCTGATAAACGGTCCGGACAACGCCGTTCTTCTCACAGCGGATCCGGAACGAGAGACGATACCACGCCCCGTTTTTCAGTTGAAGCGGCTGCCAGAGCAGCTGTTTGGTTTTCCTGTTTCCCGGAAGCGCGCGAAACAATGCGCCGCCCTTCTCCGGGGAAATGCGGATGTTGGTCCTCCACGCGTCCAGCCCGTGCGAGAAATCGCCGTTCTTCAGCAGTTCCGCCGCAGAAACGGAGCTCCACGCAAGAGCAAACAATCCTGTCAGACACCATAATTTATTCATGCATCACCTCCTGTCATCTGAAGAAACTATAACGTCTGAAAAGCGGTTCCGCAATCAAATCCATGCCAAATTCATTGCATTTTTGTGCCAAACCGCTTGCATTCCGCAAAATCCGCATTATCCGTATCCATAACAAGAAGGAGAACGAAGATGCGAACACTCGTCATGAATATCGGACAGATTCCGCGGAAGACGAAAGTGGTATTTCCCGTTCAGAGAATCGGTTTCCTCATTCCGCACAACAAGCAGGAACGGCGCACGTTCACGAACAAGCTGGAACTCTGCCTCCGGCTTTTCTCCGATACATCCTGTGCCATCGATGAAATAGACGGCAAGCTCTACCGGACGCCGTATCCGCATGTCGTTCTGAAACTGCCGGACTCCGTTCACTCCTATGAAGTCGAAGGAAAACGGGAAGCGGTCTACCTGCAGTATCCGCCGGAACTGGAACACGCGATGCGGGAGGCCGGACTGTTCAACACGCCGCGCATCTGGCGCGTTGACGTCACGCCGGAAATCCGCAGTCAGCTCACCAGGCTGAACGAAATGCTCCCCGAGGCGACAAAACCGGGAATGGCGGAACAGATTGATCTGCTCGCAATGTCACTTTTCCTGCATTTGATCCGCCAGGACCCTGTCCGGCAGACCATTCCGGAAGATGCGGCGGAAAGAATCGGGCGGATTTCCAATTACATTCTCCTTCATTTCACCGAAGAGATCGACCTGGATGCGCTGATCCGCAGAAACGGTTTTTCACGCCGCTCGTTTTTCCGCTACTGGCAGAAGACGCATGATTCGGGTCCGGCGGATTACATCCGGACTCTGCGCATCCAGCATGCGGCGGAACTCCTCGCGGAAACTCCGCTTCCCGTTGCGGCGATCGCAAGAAAAGTGAATATCACCAACATCTTCTACTTCGCCCGCGTCTTCCGCCGTTCTCTCGGCATGACGCCGAACGAGTACCGCAAAAACAGCCGGAGCAGATTCCGGTAACCGGCAAACACCCGGAACCGTTCGCATTCCGCCTCACGACTTATTCAAAAACTTGAAAAGCGGAAACAACGCTGTATAGTACGGAAAAGTTTTCCCGGCAGGAGGTTTTGCATGAACATGCTCAATTATGACACTGCAATGGATGCAGTCTATGATTTTTACTGCACGAACCAGACCTTCGCCCGGCACGACGCCTGTTTCGGAATGCATTCCCATGATTTCTTCGAATTCTTCCTTGTAAAACGCGGAACCATTCATCATCAGGTAAACTCCAGGACGGAACTTCTCAAGCCCGGAACTCTCGTTCTGATCCGTCCCAAAGACGAACATTCCCTGACATGCACCGAAGAGAGCGACCGGATATCCTTCTACAACTGCAATGTCCGCCCGGAGCTCTTTCTCTCCTGCTTCCATTCCCTCGCCGGAAAAAACATCTCGGTCGGAGAATTGAACCAGACCGTCCCCCTTGCACCTGAACAGATTCAAAACCTTTCCGAACGCTTCACCAGAATCGCGAACTGGCAGAATCAGAAAATTCCCCGCCCCGTTGAAATGGAGGGACGGATGCTGATTCTGGAAGTTCTGGAACTCTTCCTGCTGCACCAATACGATGAGGGCGCGGAAGAACCGGAGTGGCTCAGAAACGCCATGGAACAGATGCAGGATCCGGAGAATCTGCGTCTCGGTCTCCCCCGTTTCCGCGAACTGACCGGACGCTCGCAGGAACACGTCTGCCGGACCATGCGGCTTTTTTATGACATTTCCCCGCGTGAGTATCTTCTGCAGCTCCGTCTTCAGCGCGCCGTCCGCCTCCTGCTTTACTCCGAACTGCCGGTTGAGCGGATTGCACTCTCCTGCGGCTTTGAAAACATTGCCTATTTTCACGCCTCTTTCCTGAAAGAATATCACACGACTCCGCTGCGCTACCGCAGGAATTTCACGGAAAACCGCTGATCCATCCCGCATTCTCTATTACCTCCCCTGCGCACTTTAAATATCAATACAGCATAGTTTTTCTTAAAGAGCATTTAGTCTTTTTCCGGAAATGATGTATAATGTGCTCCGGAACAGAAAATCAGAACAACGTTCAAGGAGATTCAATGTTTTCAGACTTGTCACAGTGTCAATGGGAGCTTCTCGGAACAGACGCTTCGGATCAGCCGGTCCGGGTTCCCGTCACTCTGCCCGGAGACAACGCCACCGCGCTGTATGCGGCCGGAATCATTCCCGATCCGTATGCAGGACGCAATGAATCCGCCGTCCAGTTCATCGGCGACCGCAAGTGGCTCTTCCGCACGGAATTCACTCTCGATGCCCTTCCGGAAAATCCGGTGTATCTGAACCTCGACTCCGCTGACACCTGTGCGGAAATCCGCCTGAACGGAACCGTTTTGGGACAAAGCGACAACATGTTCGCCCGTTTCCGCGCATGGACGGGACACCTGCTCAAAGCCGGAAAGAACACGCTGGAAATCGAATTCGAATCCGTTACCGCCGAGGCAAACCGCCGCGCCGGACGGAGCAGAGAATCTCTCGGACAGAATGACAACAATGCCATTCCGAATCTGCAGTTCCTCCGCAAAATACAATCCTCCGGCGGGTGGGACTGGGGAATCTGTCTGCCCGTCTGCGGACTCTACGACTCGCTTTATCTCGCAGAAGCTCCGGCACGCATCGAGCATCTCACCGTCAGCCAGTCGTTCAAAGGTCCGGACGCCGTCCTCACCGTTCAAATCGAATTCAACGCCTGCAAAGAGACAACGCTTCCCCTGACCTTGCGTTTCGCAGAACAGACGCAGAGCCGTACTCTGGAGCTTCCCGCAGGGAAAAGCGCACAGGAATTCAGTTTCTCCGTATCTTCCCCCGCACTCTGGAATCCCGCGGGGTACGGCGGACAGAATCTCTACTCGCTTGAAGCGGCGACCCCGTACGAAACAAAAAGCCACCGGATCGGATTCCGCAAGCTGGAACTCGTCCGGGAGAAAGACGGCGAAAATGCCGAAAGCTTTTACTTCAGAATCAACGGAAACGACATCTTCTGCAAAGGTGCAAACTGGATTCCCGCCGATGCCATGCCCGGCAGAACATCTCCGGACAAAATCCGTTCCCTCCTGCAATCCGCCCGCGACGCCAACATGAATATGATCCGCGTCTGGGGCGGCGGACGCTACGAGAGCGATCTGTTCTACGATATCTGCGACGAGCTCGGTCTGCTGGTCTGGCAGGACTGCATGTTCGCCTGTGTCCGCTACCCTTCCGATCCGGAATTTCTCAAATCCGTCGACAGAGAACTGGAATTTCAGGTCAAACGTCTTTCCGTGCATCCCTGCATGGCGCTGTGGTGCGGCGACAATGAAATCTGCATGTGTCACGGACATACCCCCGATTCGGAAGAGCAGTACCGCAATGCCCTGCAGTATCATTTCTTCAATCAGGCATTGATGCGCATTCTGAAAAAATACAACACGGACATTCCCGTATGGAACTCTTCACCCTGCAAAGGGCCGGAGGATATGGGAGCCAATGTCTGGAACCCCTCCAGAGGCGATCTCCACTACTGGGACGTCTGGCACGGCGACAAGCCGTTTGAAGCGTTCTATTCGGTCGCCCCGCGTTTCTGCGCAGAATTCGGGTTCCAATCCTTCCCGCTGCTGAGCACTCTCCGCAGATGGATCAGCCCGGAACACTGGAATCTTTCCGCGCCGGAAATTGAGGCGCATCAGAAGAACGGCATCGGCAACACGCGCATTCTCTCCACCTTCGCCCGCTATTTCCGCGTGCCCGTCGGCTTTGAACAGACCGTCTATCTGAGCCAGGTTCAGCAGGCGCTCGCAATGCAGACCGGAGTTGACCACTTCCGCAGCCTGCAGCCATACTGCATGGGCGCGCTCTACTGGCAGCTGAACGACAACTGGCCGGTCGCCTCCTGGTCCTCCATCGACTATACCGGCGGCTGGAAAATCCTGCACTACGCAGCAAAACGCTTCTTTGCGCCACTGCGCCTGACCGCAGTAAAACGGGACGGCGTGTTCACTGTCTGTCTTGTCAACGACACACCCGGCAGCATTCCGGGCACTCTGCATCTGCTTTTCCATTCCTTCCGCGGAAAAACGGAAAACTTACTTGCGGAAAAGCTGGAAATCGCCGGACAGAGCGCCACCTTCCCCGTACAGATTCCGGACTGCAGCGATCCGGAAAACGGATTCTTCGAGCTTCGTTTCGAAACCGGAACGCAGGTGCTGCGGAACGAATTCTTCCCCGTCGCATACAAGCGCTCCGCTCTTCCCGTTCCGAAGATAAGAACGCAAATCCGGAAGACGGCTTCCGGTTTCGAAGTTGCGCTCTCCGCCGGACAGTTTGCGTTCTTTGTTTTCGCCGAACTCCGCGATACGGCATGCCGCTGGAGCGACAACGCGGTAACGCTCTATCCCGGCGAAGAAGTTGTCCTGCAGACGCATACGGAAACGGAACTCTCCGAAGAGGAATTCCGGAAACAACTGGTTGTCCACGATCTAGGCTCCACAGCAAACCCTGAAATACAATAAAAAAAGGAGGACTATCATTCGCTCTTAGAACCAAACCTTAAATTGCCTGTCCACATCGGCAAACAAACAAACGAAAGGCAATCATTATGAGCATTCATAGAAAGACTCAACTTTTTAACCTCCGGAAAGGGAAGTTCACGAGATTTACCCTTATAGAGCTCCTCGTGGTAGTGGCTATCATCGCCATCCTCGCCGGCATCCTTCTGCCGGCCCTCAACAAGGCGAAAGAGCGGGCAATGACGACCCTGTGTCTCGGAAATCTGAAGCAGATCGGGCTTGCTCTGATCAGCTACGACGGAACCAGCGGAAGCCTTCCTGTGACAGGCTCTCCGGGCTCGGATCCCGTCTGGTCCGGCGTGCTGGTTTCCGGAAAGTACACCATCTGCAAAAACTTCGTCTGCGGCAGAGCGGAAAACGCTCTGAAAACGTTTGACTGGGGAAGAACAATCGCCGACTCCCTGCGGGCGGAAGAACCGAAAGACGATGAAACCTGGTACGGCTGGCAGTACACCGGTTACGGGCTCAACGATGCGCTCGGAAAATTTCCGGAGCGTCTGACCTCCGTCAAACAGGCGTCCGCCAAAGTTCTTGTCGCGGAAGCGACGCAGGATCCCACGCAGGACGTCCCGTGCTACAAGGCGCAGCCGGTTCCGGACGGAAACATGGCGATTCCCCGTCATGGCAATCTCTGCAATGTGCTATGGGCGGACGGGCATGTTTCCAGCGTAAGAGCAAGTCAGGACGGCGCACTCGGAATAGAATCACTCTATGCCGGCCCTCTGCTCAACGGGTATCACGGAGCAACCGATGTTGCAAAAACACCGTGGCTCATCAAATATCCGTGGTGGTAAGCCGCGGACTCAAATAAAAAAAGGATTTTTCACGATGAAAACAAAGCTGCTTTATGCGCTTCTGCTGGGCGCGGTTCTCTCCGCGTCCGGAGCGGAAAACGACCTCAAGCTCTCTCAGGACGGGAGCTTTGCGGCCGGCGATCTCAACATCTCCGTTTTAAGCAAGGAGGATTCCGGACGGCTCCAGAACTCCGGTCCGGAAACCATTCCGG
Source organism: uncultured bacterium (assembly GCA_900549415.1). Lineage (GTDB taxonomy): Bacteria > Verrucomicrobiota > Lentisphaeria > Victivallales > UBA1829 > UBA1829. Next base: position 9,569 of record URNX01000032.1, on the reverse strand, counting down.
TCATGCACGGATTCACCAAAGACGGAAACAGATTCGTATTCCGTTCCCCGTTCAAGACTTCGCTCGGAACTTTTCAGCTCGAAGAGACTCTGACCGAGGAGAAACCGGGCGAATGGCTCTTCAAAGCGGTGCTGACCGCATCCGCTCCGACCCGCGTCAATGAACTCTCCCTCTTCATGACACTCCCCGGAACTCTTTTCGCGGGGAAAACGGTTGTGTTCGACGGCAAGCCCGTCGTTCTGCCCGGACAGTTCAGGGAGCGGCATCTCATCGACTCCAAAGAGTTCAAGCCTCTCCAGTTCAATTCACAGGACAGAGTCATCACAATCAGCGGAGACAGCGATCTGATTTTTCAGGATGAACGCTGCGACGGCTGGAACATCTTCTCGCTCCGCACCAGGTTCCGTCCGTTTTCCGGCGCAATCACCAGAGCGGAAGCCACACTCCGGATTACAGTCGGAAACGCGGAATCGGCAATGCTTGACATTTCCAAAGCCTGCAACATGGGTTTCGCCGATGAAACAGCCGGAGACGGCAAAGGCGGCTGGACCGATCAGGGAGCCAACAACGATCTGCGCATTTTCAAACCGGGAAAACAGACCTTCAACGACATTCCGTTCCAGGTGATCGACCCGCAGACCAACAGAGGCAAATCCTGTCTTGTGCTGAGCAAAGACCCGTCCATGCAGTTTCCCGCGGAAGCAAAAATCTCCGCGAACGGAACCCGCGGCAAGTTTCTGCACCTTCTCCATTCCGCCGCCTACACAGCCGGCGACAAGAAGGTTAGTGATGTACAGGTCGTTTATGAAGACGGCACATCTTCCATCTTCCCGGTCATCACCGGCAAACACGTTTCCGACTGGTGGGGCGGCGCGGCGATCTCCGATGGCGAACTGGTCTGGACCGGGCTGAATGCAAGCTCTCTCGTCGGCATGTACGCCTGCTCCGTTCCGCTGCAGGCAAAACCGCTGAAAGAGGTGAAATTCTCCACGGATACAGGCGCGGTCTGGATGATCGTCGGCGCAACCGTTTCCAATGCGGCGCTGGCGCACGCCGACCGGACGCCGGTGTTTATCACGGAATCCGCAGAGTGGCGGCCGGTTGAATATCCCCGCGACGTGGAGAAAGGTTCCGTCCTCGACTTTTCGCTCCTCGGTCTGCAGGACGCCCCCGCCGGAAAATACGGATTTCTCACCAAAGATAACGAGGGACGCTTTGTCTTTGAAAAACGCCCCTCCGTTCCGGTCCGCTTCTACGGAACAAATCTCTGTTACATGGGCAACTTCTTCAGCAAGGCGAATGCGGAAAAACTGGCGGACCGTCTTGCCGCAAACGGCTTCAACACCGTCCGTTTTCATCATTACGACATCATGTTCGACAACGCCGCAGGCAAGAGCACAAAACTGAAAGCGGATATGCTGGATCAGCTGGATTATCTTTTCCACTGTCTGAAACAGCGCGGAATCTACGTGATGATCGACCTTTTCTGCTCCCGGAATCTTTCCGACGGAGAACTTCCCGGTTTTGAAAACCGCCGCTTCTATCCGTTCAACGGAACGAGTCTGGGAGAAATCAAGGCGTTCCTGCTGCTGACCGATGTCGGTTTTGAAAACTTCAAGGAGTTCGCCCGCAATCTGCTCGGTCATGTCAACCCGTACACCGGAACGACATGGAAGGATGACCCGGCGCTTTCGCACATCAGCCTGATCAATGAAGACGCCGTTTTCGAAGTCGTCAACTACGACAGGGAAATCCGCTCCATTCTGGAAAAGAAATTCGAAAAGGAACAGCCCGGACTCAAAGGGGCGGAACGGACACTGGCATTCAACCGCTTCCTCATCCGGACCTACAACGAGTCCTATCAGCGCATGGCGCGCTTCCTCAAAGAGGAGCTCGGCGTCAAAGCGATGCTGACGGATCAGAACCACTGGCAGTCCATTCACCAGGCGCCGATGAACCGGCAGTATGACTTTGTCGACAAGCACATGTACTGGGCGCATCCGCGGGGAGTCGGTCCGCAGGGCAAAGGCTTCTCGTTTGATTCCTCCGGCGCAATTGCGCAAATGGGCGGTCTTGCAATAAACATGAACAGCGCCGCCCGCGTGTTCGGTCTGCCGTACGCCGCAAGCGAAATGAATTACTGCTTTCCGAGTCCGTACCGCGCGGAGGGAGGTCCCCTGCTCGGAGCTTATGCGGCTCTTCAGGACTGGGGCGCAGTCTGGCAGTTCTGCTATCTTGCAAACGACAAGGCTTTTTATGAAGATCACGCCACCGATCTTTTTGAAATGGCGACCGACCCGGTGATGTTCCTGAACGACAAACTGGCGGTTCTCTTCTTCCTCCGCGGAGATGTCCACCGCTCCGAACTGAAGCTTCCCATCCATGTTCCGGAAGACTACAGTTCCATTCATGACATCTACCCCGCCGATTACATCAAAGCCGGAACCTTCGCCCGGATCGGCGCACAAGTCGGTGACAAAACGGGAACGGCTGCCGATGTGACGGCATTCTCCCCGGAAAACTTCACTCGTCTCGTCAAGGAAGCCGCGCGCAGAAACGGCGGAGCATTCGAACCGGAACGCTCATTCTCAAAAAGCGTCACCGGCGAAATTGAAATCGACGGCAAAGCCGGAACGTTCAAGGTTGCCACCCCTCGCAGTGAAGCGCTGGTTCTGCCCGAAGGCAAAACCGGGAAAGCCGGGATTCTCGAAGTTGAAAACAAAAAAGGATTCGCGGTCTATGCCGCGGCGGCAATGGATTCCTCCGCGCTTGCGGACTCCCGCCGGATTCTTTTCCTGCACATCACCAACGTTTTCAACAGCGGAATGCAGTTTGCCGACAAAACCCTGTCGCAGGTGATGGAGCTCGGCGGCATGCCGCATCTCGCCGCGGCGGGAACGGGAACCGTTTCGCTGAAACTGAACGGAGATACCGCTCCCGTCGTTTACGCCGTTGATCTCGGCGGACGCCGCATCGGGCGCATCCGTTCGGAATTCTCCGGCGGAGTCCTGCGCTTCTCCGCTGACGTCTTTGCGCAGAAATCTCCCTGTTTCGTCTACGAGATTGTGAGATAAAAACTTTTTTCTCCGGACCGGTTCCCTTTCCGAATTGAGCCGGTCCGGAATTTTTGCAAATACTTTTATGAATGCTTTCTGTTACTTCCATATATGCGTATCCCCCCGGAATGTATTGACAAAAAACAGTTCTGCTGTATAATTAAGAAAACAAAATCAAACTGTAGAAAGGCTGAAACGGCAATGACCTCACATTCATTCAAAAACGCTTCCGGAGACGGAAAAGCGAGCTCAATCGTCAATATCATCAATTTCATCCGGAGCGTGGAACCGCGTATGGAGATGGATCTCTTCGAACCGGTCCGTGAACAGATGGCTCTCGCGAAAAAACACAATCTACCGACAACCTGGCTGATTCAGTATGACGCGCTGATCACTCCGCCTTATGCGGATTTCCTCAAACGCGAAATGCCGGAAGGACATGAAGTCGGAATCTGGCTCGAATGCGTTCAGCCGCTCGTCGAAGCCGCCGGGATTCCCTGGCGCGGACGCTGGGCGTGGGACTGGTTTGCAAACGTCGATGCAACAGCGGCGTACACTCCCGAAGAACGCGAACGAATCGTCGACGTCTTCATGGCGAAATTCAAAGAGACATTCGGGCATCTTCCGGAATCCGCCGGCTGCTGGTATCCGGATGCACACACGCTGAACTATCTCCATGAAGAATACGGAGTCCGCGCCGCGTGCTGCTGCCGCGACCAGTACGGCACCGATGGCTACACGCTCTGGGGCGGTTACTGGGCAAACGGCTATTATCCTTCGAAAAAGAATTTCTTCATGCCCGCGCAGACTCCGCAGGAGCAGATCAATCTTCCGTTGTTCCGCATGCTCGGCAGCGACCCGCTTTACCAGTACGACGCAGGAATCGGCGACAACGGACAGGGCGTAGTCACCCTCGAACCCGTCTACACCGGCGCCGACGGCGGTGGCGGCATCCCGGACTGGGTGAAATGGTTTCTCCGCGAAAACTTCCGCTCGCCTCATCTCGCAATGGCTTACGCACAAGTCGGACAGGAAAACTCCTTCGGCTGGGCCGCAATGAAAGACGGACTGATTTTCCAGTACGCGGAACTCGAAAGGCTTCAGAAAGAGGGGCTCCTCCGCGTTGAAACGCTTGCCGCAACCGGCAAATGGTTCCGCTCAAAATTCGCCTCGACACCAGCCTCCGCAGTTCTCTCGCTCAACGACTGGAAAAAATCAGAGCATCAGGGAATCTGGTATTGCACCAAACACGGACGCATCAACCTTTTCCGCACGGAATCCGGAGAGCTGACGGTTCGCGACTGGCAGTTCTTTGATGAAAACCGGGAAGGTATCTACCTTCACTCCGTCTGCACAACAACCTCCTGCTTTTCGGACGCTCTGCCGGTCATGGACGGCTTCCTCTGGAATCCCGCCTCAATCCGGTTCCCCGGAGGTCCCGGCGAAATCAAGTCCGCGGAAGAACTTCCGGAAGATTCCCTGCAGATTCTCTGGTCGCGGAAAGAGACCTCCGATGAAATTGCGATACAGCTTCATCCCTCCGCATGGGAAGTCCGTTTCCCGAAAGCCGGAGAACTTCTGGAATTTATGTACAACGCCAAAGCGGCGGCGGAACACGGCTCAGAAATAAAACTGGAATCCGGAAAACTGAAATTCCGTCACAGAGGCTGGAGTTACGCCATGATTCCGGATGCAGGCTCCATCGAACAGACGGAACACGGATTTCTTCTGATTCCCGAAGGAAACGTCTTGCGTCTTCATGTAGAAACCGAACAGTAAAAACGGCAGGCGGATCTCAAAGCTTCCGCAGGAAGAGACTGTCAAGCTGGCGGACCCGCTGCTCCATACGCTTCCGCGCCGCGCTTTCCGGCTGTTTTTCGTGCAGAATTGCATGAAATCCGGAACCGCGCGGCATCGGAACGAAACGGACTTGGAAATCCGCATAGAGGACATGCACTCCGCCGGGATGACAGCGCACACGGTCCAGAACCAGCGGAATATCCGGAGAAAGTTCCGGAAGAGAAAAACCATATCCCAGATAGATATACGGCAGACGCTTTGCGGGACATATCAGCATCCCCGGCTCGGAAAGCTGTCCGTCGAGAGTCAGCTGATCCAGAGTCTCCGGCAAAGCCGAAGCGTGCGATTCCGCATAAAGATGCAGCGCGTCGCCGATCATCATCAGCTGCGACACGCATTTCTGTTCAAAATGCGGCTGCGGTTCCGCTTCGATGCCGCGCTCCTGAAAAACCAGGAAAAACGCCACCGCCGCCGCAATCACCGCCGCACACGCGGCTCCATTCAGAAGTAAACTCTTTTTCATCAGAACATTCCATTGTTTCACGGTATTATAGCATCAAACTTGAAAATCTGCAAAACAGGTTTATATTTTTCCCGGCAAAAATTTCCGCCGGAGCCGGAAAATTTTCATTTTTTCCGTTTCAGGACTTGCAAAACAGGATTGTTACGCTATATTATAGTTCCTGTTCATAGGAAACACAATGGCCGTGAAGGCTTTTTATTTAGGAGACAGTAAAGTGAGTAACGTTTGTGACATTTGCGGAAAGAAAAAGTTTTCCGGCTCCACCATCATCCGCAGGGGCTTGGCAAAGAAAAAAGGCGGTATCGGTATGCACGTCGTGAAGGTCTCTCCGAGAACCTTCGAACCGAACATCCAGAGCATTCGCGTCGTTGACGAGAATGGTGCTGTTTCCCGCAAAAAAGTTTGCGTGCAGTGCATCCGCAGCGGCAGAATCCAGAAGCCCTGCTGAACAATTCCGCTCTACGGAATGGAGCCGCTTTCGCCGGCTCCTTTTTTTTGCCCCGGAGGACAATTTATGACCGATCTCAGAAAACAGCGCGCGGAACGCTTCCGCAATACCGATCTCTATCTCGTAATCGGACACGAATTCACGAACGGACGCTCCGTTCTCGATGTCCTCGCGGCGGCCGCTGACGGCGGCGTCAGAACTGTTCAGCTCCGCGAAAAAAATCTTTCCGGAAAAGAGCTCACGCTCCTCGCGGAAAAATTCCGCAGAAAATGCGAAGAACTCGGCGTCCTCATGATCATGAACGACCATGTCGATATCGCCCTCGCCGTCGGCGCTGACGGCGTTCATCTGGGGCAGGACGACATGCCGCTTGAATTTGCCCGCGCCATCGCGCCCGATCTCATCCTCGGACGCTCCACGCACTCCGTCGAACAGGCGCTCGAAGCGCAGGCTCAGGATGCAGATTACGTCAACCTCGGTCCCATTTTCCCGACGCAGACCAAGAACACGCCGGTCAAGCCGCTCGGGCTCGACATCATCCGCGCGGCAAAACCAAAGCTCGCAATTCCTTTCACCGTCATGGGCGGAGTCAAGGAACACAACATGCCTCAGCTCTTTGATGCGGGCGCTCGCATTCTCGCCATGGTGACAGAACTCACTCAGGCGGAAGACGTTGCGGCAAAAGCCCGCGCCATGCGCGCACTCTGGAAATGAATCTGGATGTTGCACTCCGCATCCTCGAACAGAAACAGGGTGCGGTCTTCAGCGTTCATATCCTTCATCCCGCGTTCCTCGAATGCGAAGCTCTCCGGCTGGCTCCCGATCAGTACCTGCACCACGGGGAATTCTGCCGGACAACGAAGATGCACGGCGGTGATACGGCGTGCATCAGAAACAAGGATCGCAGTCTCGAACTCGCCAGACGCGGACGCTTCTTCTGCGGGACCTGTCCGTTCGGCGTATGGGACGCCGCGCTTCCGGTTCTCTTTGAATCCAAAACCGCAGCAGTCATCTATGCCGGCTCGTTTCATCTGCCGGAACACGCGAAGCCCTCGAAGGGAAAAACCGCGGGACTGCGCAGGGATATGGAATTCCTGCGCGAACTGATTCTGCTTGAACTCGAACTCTGGCGGAAAACCGCCGAATCCACCAAACAGCGCCCCGCAGATTACTACATCCGGAACATAAATTTCTTCATCGACCGCCATTTTCCCGGCGATCCCTCACTCGAGGAAGCGGCGGAAACCCTCCGAGTCACCCCAAACTATCTCGGCGAACTCATCCGGCGCGAAACGGGACGCTCCTTCCGCGAACTGCTTCTGGAACGCCGCATCAAAGAGGCGCAAGTCTACCTCAAACTTCACCGCCACCTCACCGTCACCCGCATCGCCTCGCTCTGCGGGTTCCACGACAGCAACTATTTTTCCACCTGTTTCCGCCGCATCGCCGGATGTTCGCCGCGCGAATACCGCGCCGTTACGGACGGAACCGCTTCAGACGCAACGCGTTAAGCACAACCGAAACCGAACTGAACGCCATTGCCGCCGCACAGAGCACCGGACTCAGACGCGGACCGCCGAACGCATAGAACACACCCGCCGCAAACGGGATGCAGATAACATTGTAAAAGAACGCCCAGCAGAGATTCTCGCGGATAATCCGCATCGTCGCCCTGCTCAGCGCAATCGCGGCGGGCACTGCAGAAAGTTCGCTGCGCATGAGAACCAGATCCGCGGATTCGATCGCAACGTCCGTTCCTGAGCCGATCGCAATTCCGACATCCGCCTGCGCAAGCGCGGGGGCGTCGTTGACGCCGTCGCCGACCATCGCGACCTTCGTCCCGTCAGCCTGAAGTTTCCTGAGAATCTCCGCCTTGCCGCCCGGCAGGAGCTCCGCGTGAACCTCATCGATCTTCAATTCCGCGGCTATCGCGTTTGCGGCGGCGGAATTGTCGCCCGTCAGCATGACGGTTCGGAGCCCCAGCCCGTGCAGCTTGCGGATCGCCTCCGCAGAGTCGGGTTTGACCGCATCCGCAATGCCGATCACTCCAAACAGAACTCCGTCGGCGGCGACATAGACCAGCGAATTTTCCGCCGCGCCGCCCGGTTTGACGGTCGAAACATCAACACCGTTTTCCGTCATCAGCGCGGCTTTTCCGATCAGCACGCGGCGGGCGTCGGCTATGCACGAAACACCGTGTCCGGCAAGCGCCTTGAAACCGGAAACATTGACCGGTTCCACCTTGCGTCGAACAGCTTCGCGCACAATCGCCTTCGCCAGCGGATGTTCGGAATTCCGTTCCGCGGACGCCGCGAGACGCAGCAGCTCTTCCGGAGAAACATCTTCCGCCGCAGTGATCCGCACAACCTCCGGCCGCCCTTTCGTGACGGTTCCGGTTTTGTCGAAAACAACCGTCCGGAGCTGTCCCGCCGTCTCAAGAGCGGTTCCGGTTTTGATGAGAATCCCGAGCTTCGCCCCCTGCCCTATTCCCGCAATCAGCGCAATCGGCGTGGCGAGCCCGAGCGCACACGGACACGCGATCACCAGCACGCCGAGCGCAAATTCCAGCGACGCCGCAAAACCCGCGCGGCCGCAGAACATCCACAGGGCAAACGTCAGCACAGCAACTGAAATCACCCCCCAGACGAACCAGCCGGAAATCAGATCGGCAAGCCGCGCAATCGGCGGACGCGTCCCCTGCGCCTCGCGGATCAGTGCAATGATGCGTGCAAGCGCGGTGTTCGCCCCCACCTGCTCCGCACGGAAAAGAAATGCTCCGTCGCGGTTGATCGAACCGCCCGTCACCCGGTCGCCGACGCCTTTGTCGACGGGAAGCGGCTCGCCGGTCAGCATGGATTCGTCGATCGACGCGCTCCCCTCCGTGATTCTGCCGTCAACGGGGATTTTGTCTCCCGGACGCACGCGGATCACCGCTCCTGGCTCCAGCTTGGCGACGGGGACTTCCACATCGCCCTCCGCCGTGACGACAAGTGCGTTCTGCGGCGTGAGGTTCATCAGCTCGCGGATCGCTCCCGAAGCGCGTTTGCGCGAACGGGCTTCCAGATACTTTCCGAGCATGATCAGCGCAACGATCATTCCCGCCGTGTCAAAATAGAGGTGTGCCGTGTTGCCCTGCGCCATCAGCCAGAGACTGTACGCGACCGCCGCGGAAGTACAGAGCGCAATCAGCGAATCCATGTTCGGCGAAAGACGGAACAGCGTCTTGAACCCCGAAATATAGAAACGGCGTCCCGCAATGAGAATCGGAATCGTCAGAATCAGCTGCACCCATGTGTTCACCTCATGCAGAGTCCGCGGATACGGCAAACCAAGGTCGTGGTGCATCGCCGCGTAAAACAGCAGAACGGCAAAGACCAGCGCGGTGATGAACTTATAAAAATAAGCGCTCGTCTGCTCCTCGTCCACCACTTCGCGTCCGGAATTCGCGGGCGTGACAGGCGCGGCGTCGTACCCCGCCTTGCGGACCACGGCGACAACATCGTCCACAGAGACAAGTTTCGGATCCAGTTCCAGACGCATGGACTTCGAAGCAACGGAGACGTAAACATTGGATACTCCCTGCATTTTTTTCACGGCGCGCTCGACGTTCGCGGCGCACCCTGCGCAGTGCATCCCCATTACATTGAAGAGTTCTTTTTTCATCTTTTTTCCCCTTCATAACTGTTTGATGTTGCTGAAAATATACACCGCCGGAGAAAAAAATCCAGCGGCAGCGAAGATT
>URNX01000031.1 GCA_900549415.1 uncultured bacterium | reverse complement strand
AGGTGTATTAGAGTATTCCCCAACAAGGAATCTTTGCTCAGGATCGCCACAGCGCTCCTGATCGAACTGGACGAAAAATGGCTTGCCAATGGGAAGGTTTATCTGAAAGGTTGACGGCAGAGATTCGGAGAATTTACAGAAAAAACGTTACGTAGCCGCACGACAATTGATCTGTGCCTGAATCTTTATGACTGGGCACATTATCGTAAAAACAAGGGTGCAATCAAACTTCATACCGAGCTTGATCTATCCGGAAATCTACCCTGCTTTGTGATGTTGAGCAACGGTAAAATGGCGGATATTCGAGCAGCCAGAGCGAACATAGTCATCGTCCCGGACAGCATTTACACCTTCGACAAGGGATACTATGATCTGAACTGGTTTCAGCATATTGCGGACAGCGGAGCGTATTTCGTGACGCGCCTCAAAGACAATGCGAAAATTGAGCTTCTCGGACAGCACAGGGAAGCAAATGAAAGACTCGGCGTTTTGCGGGATGAAGCAGTGTGGTTCACCGGATATCAATCAGCAAGAAAATATCCCGGAGAACTGAGACTGATTGAGTTTATGGATGCATCAACAGGGAAAACATATCGGTTCATTACCAACAATTTCAAACTGGCAGCGTCGAGCATTGCCGGAATTTACAAACAGCGCTGGCAGATTGAAATCTTCTTCAAGTGGATCAAACAGAATCTCAAAATCAAGAGCTTTCTTGGAACCAGCGAAAACGCCGTCATGACCCAAATCTATGTCGCGCTCATCCATTATCTTTTGGTCGCATACATCAAATTCCTGCATGGATTCAAGCTCAGCCTCACGGAATTGACGAACCGAATCCGCGATACGCTTATGCAGAATCTTTCCCTGCTTGAAATCCTCGCACTGGACCGCAAGACCATTTCGAAGCCGCCGGACTGGAATTCGCCCGAACAACTTGAACTTTTCAACGAGTTCCTATGCTGAAATTTTTACCGGACAGCAGTGTCCACAATACACTTTTTTCATCGAATTTACACTCATTCAAACCAACTTTATCTTTCGGCTGATGTGCTGTCGGAGCGATCAGTTTTACTCCGTTTTCAGCGGATTTGACATAATTTTCATCCGAACCGTAACCGGCATCGGCAAACAATTCTTCCGGCAAATCCTCCTCTTTTTTCAGTTTTTCCTCAATCTTCGGCAGGGATTCCATATCAGATTCGCTGCCGCCCTGAGGGAGCGCCGCGGTGATCAGCTGGACATCATTTTTATCCGAACAGGTTTCCGCAATTTGAACCTGATAACCGACCCCCTTGTGTCCGATTTCCGCCTCGGGATCTGACGGATTCAGCAGGATTTTTCCGCCCGGATGCGGGTTCAATTCCGCCTTGCCGTTGTTATCCACGAACTGCTCACTGAACACTCGTACCATATCCTTGTAACTCGCCATATTGATGAAACGGGGGTCGCCGGAAAATTGTCGGATCAGCTTTTCCATGTCATATCCCAACTGTTCTTCGGAAGTATATATTTTTCCCTGACGCTGAAGTTTCATGGGCGAGGTTTCTCCGAAAATCCAGCCGTCGCTGCGTTCATAACGCTTGCGAAGTTCTGAGTCAACTGTCCAGTAAACGGTGCTTTCATGACGCCGGACCTGTTTCAGAAAACGCTGCGTGATCTTGAAAAACAGCTGTCTCCTCGACCAGGCTGCCATGTTGCTGAACACATGCGTCGAATCAAGACGCTGCTCCCGGATATCCAGATCCATTTCTTTCACCAGACACTCCGTGACCAGACTCATCGCATCCTGCATGAAATCCTTTTTCCGCAGCCACTCCAAATGGCGATAGAGCGTCCGTTCGCTCAACTCCACAGTGTCCTTTTCAATGTTCAGCGCATACTGAACTCCCAAATCGACCATGTAATTCATCCTCGTCTGCGACAGCGTCCACCCGAAATAATTCATGATCAGGAGCAAGCCGCACACAGAATACAGCTCCTTGGTCGGACGCCCGGTGTATTTGTTGAATTTCTCCTCCATGAGTTCTACCGGCAGCTGTTTCAGTATCATCCGGCGGAATACGCCCTGCCAGCCCCTGTCCAGTTCTTCCAGCGCAGCTTCGCTCAATAAATCTTGAAAGCGGCTCCAAAGTTTCGGCTGAGCCGGTTCCTGCTTCGTTATCATCTCTATTGCCCTGCTTGTAATGGTTTTTGTCATTTGATCACAATATAGCGCGAAATCCTGTATTTTCAACTGTTAAAATATACTTTGTATATTTTAAAATCAACGAACAGCAATCCCTTCATCAGGAAACAGCCTCAAAACCCTTTTGGCAGTGGCGTCTCAAGGCACAAAATTCGATTAAAGCTTTTTCTCTTTCAAAAGAAGACTTGAATTTGAGATGAAGAGATGATATATTATTTATCATACAAAACGTATACTTAACAAGTCGTCCTCACCAGGAGCTCTATAAGCGTAAACTTGTAAAATTTACACTTCAGCGCTGACAGCGTAAAACATTTTGGTGTAAATTTTTTCATCCTGCAGCCTTCCTTTCAAATCCTTTTCTGGTTTCAATTCAGTGTATTGCCTTATCTAAATGCTCTCACAAGGAAACGGCTCTCAATGCCGATTCCAAGTCCCCAGCGAATTTTATGTTCAAAACTCTGAGGCTCCAGAGCAACAATCAAGGTATGCATTCCTTTGCACAACAGAAGATGCCGGCGGTACTGATTCAGTGGAGCTCCGCCAAGAGTCGGGCTGAAAATAACCGGACTCCCCGAACATGGGAATGAACCGTCCGGATTCTCCATTGCGGGAAACAGACGCTGGCGTCCAAACAGCATGTGCACATCATCATGCAATTCTTCAACAGCAGGATCAAGATAAACCTGATTTGAAGTCGGACTGTTGAACATCAAGGTATACTCACGTTCTTCCGGAATTTCAAACGAAAAGCTCAGTACAACCTGTCCCCCGTTTCCGCGAAACTCCGCAGGAACCTCAAAATCTGTGAAAATGGGATTGCAAAGCATGGTTTTCCACGAAAGCCGGTCCAGATTGACCTGATACCAATGCAGATTCTTCTGCATTGCGACATCCATATGAATCTGATATTCCGCATAATCCGGTTCCGCAGCCTTGCATTCCTTTATCTGCGCGGGAATCCGTTTTTTAAGGGAGATAATCTGATCTGTAAAAGCCTCTATTGTCGGAGGAAACTCAAGCCCGGTAATCGCGGTTGAACGAACGACAAGTTCATTTCCAACAGGGCGCAGCCACTCATCCGGGATCCCGTCCGGATTCAGAATACCCATGATGGAACCCGCTGTCGCGGCAGTGCAATCTGTATCCATTCCGCAATTTGCCGCATCGCAAATTGTTTTCCCGAAATCTCCATCTCCGGAAAGCAGAGCCAAAACCGTAAATGGTATATTGACAGAGACATTGGTTTTAAATTCCGTAGCATAGCGTTCAAACAAAGCGTTCCGGACTGTCAGCCAGTCATGACACGAATCCCAAAGAGAGCATGTCATGCGGATCCCTTCCGCCAGAGCTGAATCAGCAGGCAGATACGAAACCCCGGCGTCAATCAATTTCCGAATATCCGTTTCCACAAATGCCAGAGCTTCCACTGCGGCGAAAAAGACCTCCGCATCAATTCCATCACCGGCATGGTCAATGCAGGCATCTTCCCGGGCATATTGCACGGCAAGTTCCGGATTTCCCGCTGCGAGACACGCCCACAATTCACTGCGGATCGCCGCCCCCATTCCGTTAATGTAGTAGTTGTCATAGCTTCCCGACCACGGCGGACGGATTCCCATCGCAAGATTCTGCATGGCAACCGCATATTCATCACAATGAAAATTCATGTGCTTCAGCCAGATATCCGCAAGCACCTCACGGTTGATTTCCGGCTTCTCCATCCCATCAAGTGCAGCAGCATACATCGCCTGAAGTTCCAAATCATCATTCGGCATGGAACCGGACGGAACCGGATCATAGAATTTTAAATTGTTAACAGCAGAAAAACCTTCATACGGTCCGCCAAGCGTCCCTCCGATGTTTTTTCCCTGCCAGCAGGCCAGCATTTTTTTGCGGCAATCCTTTATCGCCTTCATAAAAAGCTCCTTATGATATTGTTTTTTCTGATATCTTGTGCTATTTTAATTATACCATATTTTCAAAAAAACGCAATAGGGGAAAGGGTATGCTTTATGGTAAATATAGATATGCGGTTTGGTCCTGTTCAAAACATGAGGTGCTGCTTCCGTACAGTCGGAGAACGCGGCGAGGACAGACTCGGCCTTGGAATCATACATAAAACGGATAAAAAGAATTGCTGTCCGCCTCCTGAATCCTTCGCTTTTTTTGCAATTTGCCTCGTTCTCCAGGGAGATGGAGAATATGTTGACTGGGAAACAAAAAAATCTTATCCGCTCCATGCGAACAGCTATTTTCTGCGCATTCCGGGCGTGATGCACCGGATGCGCATCAAGCAGGAAAGCAACTGGGTCGAATTATTCCTGTCTCTCGGCTGCAACGCCTACCCTTATTTCCGCACATACTGCAATACCCTTCCGGAAACGCCAACCGGGAAGTTCTCGCCCGATGACGAGTGGTGCCGAAAATACCTTGAGCTGGAAAAAGAACTTCAACACTACCCGGAACCTTATCTTCTGGATATGCTGCCCCGTTTTTTTGAACTCGCCACAAAAGTTATCCGCAAACATGATGACTGCGATGCAACTGTAACTCTCATGAAAAAAGCATGCGCATGGCTCTGTTCCGATTTCCGCTCGCCGCGGAACATCCAGACCTTCTGCAGAGAAAATGGATGGGGATATGAAAACTTCCGCAAGAAATTTGCGGAGATCGTCGGCATGTCTCCCAATACTTACCGTACAAGCCGCCGTATCGCCGCGGCCCGCGCACTCCTCCTCCGCCGCAATATGACCGTTGCGGATATCGCCGAATCGCTCGGGTACTGCTCCGCTCACGAATTCTCCGCAAAGTTCAAACTCAAAACAGGAATGACTCCCACAGAATTCCGCAACTCCGGAGAAATGCTCTGATTCTTCCGCAAAAAACTTGATTTTCACGTTTTCCGGTGTATTTTAATCGTTTTCAACGAAAACAACACAGGGTTCTCAAAATGAACAACGGAATCATCGAACGGCTCTTTCATCTGAAAGAGAGCAAGACAACGCTGAAAACAGAACTGCTCGCGGGCTTAACGACATTCCTCGCAATGGCGTACATCCTCGCAGTCAACCCCGCCATCCTCGGCGTAACCGGCATGGACAAGGGCGGCGTCTTCGTCGCAACCGCACTCGCGGCTTTCGCCGGAACAATCATCATGGCCTTCAGCGCAAACCTCCCCCTCCTCCTCGCTCCGGGAATGGGACTCAACGCTTACTTCGCCTACTCCGTAGTCCTCGGAATGGGCTACTCCTGGCAGATCGCACTCTTCGCCGTCTTCCTCGAAGGATTCATCTTCCTCATCCTCTCCCTCACTAAAGTGCGTGAAGCCATCTTCAACGCCATTCCCGCTCCCCTCAAAACCGCGGTCGGCGTCGGAATCGGACTTTTCATCGCATTCATCGCTCTGCAGAATGCACACATCATCGTCAACAACGATGCAACCCTCGTCAGCTTCCAGCACTTCACTAAAGAAAACATCTCCACGCACGGCATCTCCGCAATCCTCGCAATGGTCGGCGTGCTCGTCATCGCCTTCCTGAATCAGAAGAAAATACGCGGAAGCATCCTTATCGGAATCCTCGTCACCTGGGGACTCGGAATCATTGCTCAGCTCACCGGACTCTATCAGATCAAACCGGAACTCGGCTGCTACTCCATGTTGCCGACCCTGAGTGTCGACTCCATGCTCGCTCCGTTCCGCGGATTCGGAAATCTCTTCGGACAGGCTTTCAACGTCTCCGCATGGACCCTCAAGGGTTCCGAAGCTTCCGGCGGACTTCTCGTTGCCTCCGTGAACTTCCTCGTCGTGATGTTCGCGTTCCTCTTCGTCGACCTCTTTGACACGCTCGGCGTGCTCATCGGCGTCTGCGGAAAAGCCGATATGCTCGACAAGGACGGACGCCTCCCGCAGATCCGCGGAGCACTCCTCTCCGACTCCATCGCAACCTCCGTCGGCGCAGTGTTCGGAACCTCCACGACGACCACCTATCTGGAATCCGCAACCGGCGTTTCCGAAGGCGGACGCACCGGTCTGACCGCCGTCACCGGCGCAATCCTCTTCCTCGTCGCTCTGCTGTTCGCGCCGATCTTCCTCGCGATCCCCGCGTTCGCAACCGCTCCCGCACTCATCATGGTCGGTCTCTACATGATGGAACCGATCCGCAAGATCGACTTCTCCAACCAGTATGAAGCCCTGCCCGCGTACGTCACGATCATCTCCATGCCGTTCGCATACAGCATCTCCGAAGGCATCTGCCTCGGAATCATCGCATGGGCTCTGCTCAACTTCGCGGGAAGAACCGGAAAGAACACGCCGCTGATCTACGTCCTCGCCGTGCTCTTCATCCTGAAGTACATCTTCCTTTGATGCGAGTTCTTCACACATCCGACTGGCACATCGGGCACCAGTTCCACAACCGGAAGCGCGACGACGAGTTCGCCGCGTTTCTGAACTGGATTCTCAATACCGTCAAGGAGCGCAGAATCGATGCGCTCATCGTCGCGGGGGACGTCTTCGACTCCTCCGCCCCCCCGAATTCCGCCGTCCGTCTCTATTATGAATTTCTCCGCGAACTTCAGGAGACACCGTGCCGGGCGGCGGTCATCACCGGCGGCAATCACGATTCGCCGTCTTTCCTGAATGCCCCGCGTGAACTGCTCCGCGCCGCATTTCCCATCTACATTTTCGGCTCCGCCTCCCCCGAACCGGAAGAGGAAGTCATCGCTCTCCGCAAGGAATCCGGAGAACCCGAACTCATCATCGGTGCCGTCCCATACCTGCGCGACGCCGACCTTGTCTCCCTCGTCTTCGGAGAAAATCTCGCGGAACACGAGAAAAAAGTGGTCGCCGGGCTTCAGAGCCATTACCGCCGCGTTGCAGAAAAAGCGGAAGAGCTCCGCGCCGGACGCGACATTCCCGTGGTCCTGACCGGACATTTCTTCCTGACCGGCGGACGCACCGTCCCGAACGACGGAATGCGGGAATATATCGGCGGCATCGGAGCTTTCGACGCCGCGCTTCTTCCGGAAACGCCCGATTACTACGCGCTCGGACATATTCATCAGCCGCAGAAAATCGGTGCCGATCACATCCGCTACTCCGGCTCTCCGCTGAAAATGTGTTTCTCGGACGCCGCCCCGCGCACGGTCTGCGAGATTGAGTTCACCGGACGCACTCCGCACATCACCGAACTCCCCGTTCCGCAGTTCTCGGACATCCGCCGTCTCTGCGGAAACTGGGAGGAACTCGAACCGCGGCTGGAAGCCGTTGCCGCTTCGGAAAAAGAAATTCTCTGCGAGGTCACCGCGAACGATCTTTCCGGCGCGGAACTCGTCTCCCGGGCGGACTCCCTGTTTCAGAAACGCATGAAAAACTATCCTCTGATCCTCCGTTCTGCAAAAGCGGAAGTTCGCACAGCAAAAGCCATTACGCCGGAAGAGGTTGCGGAAATGACGGAATCGCAGATTTTCGAGCTCCGCCTCAAGCGGGAAAACCTTCCGGATGCGGATGCGAACGCTCTGCGCGACCTTTACCGTCAAGCCGTTCTCGCGGTAAAAGAAGAAAACGCTTGACTTTTCCGGGAAACGGTGCTATGGTTAGCCAACCATCAACCATAAGGGGGGAATCATGCTGAAAGTCTATTACTGGAACGTCTGTCCGCATTGTCACAAGGCAATGGAGTTTCTCCGCAGCCACAACATTCCGTTTGAGGCGCTCGACATTGAAGCGCAGCCGGAAGATGTGGTCAAAAAAGTCGTCGACGTCAACGGCGGAGACGACTGGGTCGTTCCGACCATGGAGTACAACGGTCAGTGGCGTCCGGGACAGGTCTTCGACGCCGCCAAGCTCGAATCCGACCTTCATGCCTGGGGTCTGATGTAAAAAGGGAACCGCAAAAAATTCAGCGAAACGGCGGGAGAGCGAAACTCCCGCCGTTTCATGTATTCTCAAATCAGTAGCGGATTTCAAAGAACGGTGTGCCGTTTTTGAGCTTGGAGGTGTCAATACTCAAAACGAGTTTGCCGTTCTCCAGTTTGCACGGAAGTTCCGCAAAACGCGTTCCGTCGAGATGCAGAGCGTAAACTTTCGGCGGAGCGGTGCGGGTCGTCGCAAGTGCGACGTCGCACTGAATCGACTCGATCAGAACCGGAAGCTCACCCGGATTCACACAGCAGAACATCGACGCGTTTTCAAACGTCATGTTCGTGTTGAACGCATTCGTCGCAACCGTCAGGAGAATGTGCGACGCCTCTTTCAGATTCTCATCCGCTTTCAGCGATGCGGCGGCGACCGATACGGCTGAAGGGACTTCGCCGACCGAAAGAACCGGAAGCGAAACCTGCTGTCCCGGCTTCAGAATCGCTCCCTCGAGACGCGGCGTGACAACGGTCATTTTTTTGTGCAGGGCATCCAGTGTCAGTTCGCCCGTTTCACTCTGATAGAGGCGTTTCGACCACTCGGTCCTGTTTCCCGGAGGAAGAATTTTCTCCTTCCGCAGCTGCTCCGCGAACTTCGGGAAAAGCGTCCCGTCAGAATTATCCGCGCTGACATACCACGAGGTCACCTGCAGCGGCGAAAACGATTCCGGCTCAAACATCAGATCCGGTTTCGCGCTCCCGACTTTCATCAGAGGTTTGCCTTCCGGATAGAGAATCCCGACTTTCGTCAGCATCGAAAGCTTGCCGTAGTCGTCGCCGATCGCCGCAAGATAATTCTTCGGGAAAAGATTTTTGTTTTTCAGCAGAACCCCGACCGAATGCGGAGCCTCCTTCACATCGCCGCGCAGAAACGCGAATCCGGCGACGACCTCCGAAGCGCGGGAAATCGGATCCATGCCGTGCTCGAAACACCAGAGCGGATCAACCGAAAGCCGGACCGTGCTCGAGTGCGGGGTGAGGTCATCCCAGCCCTGAAGCGCCGCATAGGAACCGAAGTAGAGCCCGCGTTCGTGGCGGTAGCGGTTGAAGGAGCTGTGCGAATATTCCGTAATCATGTACGGGCGGTCAAGAAAGCGCGCCATCGCGGCGGCGCGGAAATAGCTCGAATTCAGCGAACTGCTCTGATCAACCGTAGTATCCCAGTTTACTCCGCCCATGAAGACGGCGCCTTTGCTCTTCTTCGCAAGATTTCGCGTCGGGTGCGGGTTCGGGTGCGCGAAGTAGGTGTGCTGGGCAATTGCGGGCATGAGCGAACGCGCGGGAATCTCCATGGTCCGCATGATCATGTCCCAGAGGTTGAAGAGTCCGGGATATCCGGCGGCGCGGACCGTTTCAAAATACCAGGTCGTCATTTCGCGCATGGTCGCGATCAGGAAATCGCCGGTATCGCGTGCGGCGCCGTCGCCCTTGCGCAGAACGGCTTCGCTGATCTTTCCGGCGGATTCAAACGTCGCATCCGCTCCCCAGACTTTGCGCAGAGCCTCTTCGGTTCCGTACTTTTTGCGCAGCCAGTTCCGGAACGGCTTTTCAAACTGAACCATCGTGTGCTTATGCGAAAGGATGAAATCCTGTTCGTTGAAAAAATTGACGAACGCAACCACCGGTTCATCTTTGAGTTTCGTTTTCGTATACGGATTCTCCCGGTTCATCAGATACTCGACAGCCACCTTCCAGTGGTTGCGGTACTCCGGATCGAAGAGAAGCGAAGTCTTGAACGACTCTCCCGGTCCCTGACGGTACGCCATCGAGAAACCGGGCGCGTTCATGAGGTCGATGTTGACGTAGATTCCGCGGTCCTTGAAGCATTTCAGCAGATAGTCGAAACGGTCGACGTTCCCCTTGTCGAACTCAATCTCGGCCGCTGTCTGCGGAAGCCCCGCCTGCGCAATCGTGCGGTGCGGCGGATAGTGAATCTTGAATCCCATCAGGTAGCGGCAGAGATAATGCAGACGGACCAGATTGTAGCCCTGCGCCTCCACGGCGTCCGCGAAACGCTCGATATCCGCCTTCGTCCAGAGATCCGCACGGTGACGCCAGAACGCAGGCTCAAAATTCATGCCGAAAAAGCGGACCGGTTCCCCCGGCTTCCGCTCAAACGCAAATTTTCCCTGTTCATTCACAATGACTCTTCCGTATGTTCCCGCCGGAACGCGCGCTCCGTGGAGAGCGGAAAAATCAAGGGCGGTTCCCTTTTTCGCCACCCAGCGGTCGTTCGCCACCGGACGGTACTTCGCCGATTCCGTAACGACGAACAGCCGGCGGCCAGCCTCCGGATCCGGATTGTAGGGAACCGCGCCGCAGACGAAACGGCAGCCCTTGCTCCCCGCGCGGATCTTGACGGCAAGCGTGTTGACGCCCTTCTTCACCGGAATGTTGAACACGTGGTCTTCCGGCTTGAACTCGTGACTCAGATTGCCGTGCGGTTCGGTCGTATAGACCTGTTTTCCGTTCACGGAAGCAGTGAACCACCAGTCGGCGGACATGCCGAGCTGCATGAAGCCGTCCGCCGGAGAGGTGAAGGTGTTTGTGAATTCAAACATGCTGTTCGCGGCAGGCATTTTCCCGTCGACAAGAATGATATGCGCATTGTTCTGAAGCCGGACAGTTTCCCCGTTCAGCTTCCATTCCGGCGCAAGTGCAAGCGGCAGGACTTCCGGAGCCTCGGAAAAAACAACCGGACCGAAAAAGAGGTCGCCCCCCTCCGGATATGCGGCAAGCATGGTCCGCGGGAGAACGAAGTTCGGTTTCGCCGGCGGCTCAAGCTCCATCGTGAAATCAAGCGTGAAAAGCTGCCATTCCGGAGTAATGCGCAGCGTGCGTCCGGCGCCATGGCCGAGAACCGAATACGGCGAGCCGCCCAAAGCAGGCAGAAGAGAAATGTCGCCCGTCTTCGTTCCTTTGCAATAGAACTGAATCCGGTATTTTTTCCCTTTTTCCAGGGGTTTGTTGTAGATGAAGTTCAGCTGAATCGCATGAGACGGAGCGCCTGGAGCAATCTGTTTCAGCGAAATTTTCAGGACGGACGCCCCGTCCGGAGTCTTTTCGGAAGAGAGCGATTTTTCCACAAGCGAACCTTTTGCCGCATAGGCATGAATCCGGTCCCCCATCAGATCGCGCGGAGTTCTGAACTCCCACTGTTTCAGATCCGCCGCGCCGCCGGAAAGAAACGCGGCGCAGAGAAATGCGAGAAGAAGACGTTTCATATTTCAACCTTTCTATGTTATTGTTTCTGATACGGATACCAGTTTCCAAGCGCCCATTTCTTGCGCCACTCCTTAGCAACGACCGCCGGACCGTGCGCACCGACATGACCGTCGAAGAAGAGCACGTTGACCCGCATGTTGTGCGTATAGGGGATTCCGCCGCCCGACACCAGATAATCCGGATTTCCCGGATCCACCAGCGGATCGCGCGCAGCGTCATTATACATGACCAAGTCCCACTTTCCCTCCGCATTGACTGCGTCTCTCTTGCTGCGCGATTCAATCCAGAACACCTTTGAAGAGGGCATCTGCACTTTTTTCGTCTGTACTGCTTTATAACCGTTTTCCAGAGTCGTTTCAGAGCTGTTCAGCGTATAGAAACTCGGACGCACACATCCGTTGTACTGCGCCCATTCACCGCTTCCTCCGGAACTTTCGAAGCAATTCCAGTTCGCAACTTCCGGACAGAGATTCTTCTTCGGAACCCACATACCCTTCCAATTTGTTTTGCCCAGAAAGAGTCTCAGCAGTTCAAGCGAGTGTTTTCCGGTATTGTACCACGGTTCCGAATAATCCTGCTTGACAAACGGGATCATGACATCCTGATTGTCACCCAGGTACATCATCGACGCGGTTCCGAGCGTTTTCATATTCCCGGTGCAGGTGATTCCCCGGGCTGTTTCCCTGGCCTTGTTCAGCGCCGGCAGAAGCATCGCCGCCAGGATTGCGATGATCGCAATTACCACGAGGAGCTCCACAAGCGTGAATTTTCTGAATTCCATCACTGAAAAAGGGGTGAACGCATATTTTGTTTTCATCGTGTTGCCGACCTTTCGTTTGTTGTTGAACAGGTGAACGCATATTTTGTTTTCATCGTGTTGCCGACCTTTCGTTTGTTGTTGAACAGGTGAACGCATATTTTGTTTTCATCGTGTTGCCGACCTTTCGTTTGTTGTTGAACACTTGCTTTCATTACTTCCGGTTCATGTCTTTCATTATACCACAAACCCGCGGATTTGGCAAGAGGCGAAACCGAAAAAAACATGAACGAAATATGAACAATGAAACTTGAAATCTTTTTTGCACATGCTACAGTAAAAAAAACGGAGAGTGAAAAATGAAAAAAGTTACCATGGATGACGTCGCCCGGGAAGCCGGATGTTCACGGGCGCAGGTGTCGCGCATGCTCAGCGGGAAATCGTATGTGGCGGAGGAGCTGCGCGTGCGTATTCAGGCGGCGCTCAAACGGATGAACTACCGCAACCGCGCAAACCGGCACCGGATACGACTTGCGATCATTGTCAAGGAAGCGAACGGACTGTTTCTGTACAGGCTCCTCGATGCGCTGATGAAGGATATACTCCGCCGGAAATGGGAATGCTGCATCATCCCGGAACAGAATAAAACGCTCGTCTCGGAGCGCTTCTACGATGGAGCGGTGTGTTCGGTGTACGCGCGCGAATGGGCGCAGAAATGGGCGGAGGAACGCGGCATGCCGCTCGTCATGCTGAACAGCTACGGAACCACGTTCGACAACATCTGCACCATTGATCCGGACACTTACGATGAATCCCGGCGGGTTCTTGAGCATCTGAAGTCTCTCGGACACCGCCGGATCGCGCGGATTCACTTCTGCGCTGAAAAAAAGCTGCCGCGCGGCGGCGACGCTTTTCTGGAAGCGGCTTCTGACCTGAATCTCGCGGAGGTGCGGAATTTTCCGATTGATGAAACAAAAGTATGCCTCAAGGATACCATCCGTCCCATACTGGAGCAGGGGTTCACCGCGCTCTTCATGATACATCAGCACCTTGCCGTCCGGGCGGCCAAAACCATTCAGGACGCCGGATTCCGCATTCCGGAAGACGTCTCGCTCATCACCTATGAGAACCCCGGCATTTCCGAATATCTCACGCCGCCGCACACGACGCTGGATTTCGATTATTCCGCGATTGCGAAACGCGCACTCGACGAACTCCGTCTGCGTATTCTCGGCAAGGAGGGAACAGGCGGCATCATTCCGATTCCGAACAAACTCATCGTCCGCGGCTCGACCGGTCCCGTGCGGCGGGAAAGCGGTTTTCCGGCGGCGCGGGGATAAAAAATCCGGCGAAAAAAAAGACATGCCGCTTGATTTTTCGGAAAAATGTGACATATTTATTCATGTTCGTTATCAACTTGCCAAACGAAAGGAATCACAAGATGGTAAATTACAAAGACCTCGGTCTTGTCAACACCAAAGACATGTTCGCAAAAGCCATGAAGGGCCACTATGCGATCCCGGCGTTCAACTTCAACAACATGGAACAGCTCCAGGCGATCATCTCCGCTTGCACGGAAATGGAATCCCCGGTGATCCTCCAGGTTTCCAAGGGCGCTCGCAACTACGCGAACCAGACCCTCCTCCGCTACATGGCTCAGGGCGCGGTCGAATACTCCAAAGAAATCAGCAACGGCAAAGGCGCCATTCCGATTTGCCTCCACCTCGATCACGGTGATTCCTTCGAGCTCTGCAAGAGCTGTATCGAATTCGGCTTCTCCTCCGTCATGATCGACGGTTCCGCTCTTCCGTACGACGAGAACGTCGCCCTGACCAAGAAGGTCTGCGACTATGCTCACCAGTTCGGCGTCTGCGTCGAAGGCGAACTCGGCGTCCTCGCCGGCGTTGAAGACGAAGTTGCTTCCGAAGTCTCCCACTACACCAAGCCGGAAGAAGTCATCGACTTCGTCACCAAGACCGGCGTCGACTCCCTCGCGATCTCCATCGGCACCTCCCACGGCGCATACAAGTTCAAACCCGAACAGTGCACCGTCGACCCGAAGACCGGCCGCCTCGTTCCGCCGCCGCTCGCATTCGACGTCCTCCACGCCATCGAAGAGAAGCTCCCGGGCTTCCCGATCGTTCTCCATGGTTCCTCCTCCGTTCCGCAGGAAGAAGTTGACATCATCAACGCCAACGGCGGCGCTCTCAAGGCTGCTGTCGGCATCCCGGAAGAAGAACTCCGCGAAGCCGCAAAGTCCGCTGTCTGCAAGATCAACATCGACTCCGATTCCCGTCTTGCCATGACCGCCGGCATCCGTAAAGTCTTCCACGACAAACCGGCTGAGTTCGACCCGAGAAAGTACCTCGGACCGGCTCGTGACCGCATGACCGCTCTCTACAAGCACAAAGTCGTCAACGTTCTCGGCTCCGCCGGACACGCTTACGACAAATAATCGGATCTGCCTAGAGATTACGATCATTACACAAAGGGCTCCGCTCCTCAAAGGGCGGGGCTCTTTCCATTTAAATGTTTCAGTGTCCATAAAATACGGGTTCGGATGCTGAGACGACCGCGTTTCACTTTTACCCGATGCGGCTGTCGCATGGGTGTTTTTTTACAAAACAACTTTTTTTAACACAGAAAGTCCACAAGCAACAATGATTGAGCTGGACGCCCAAACGCGGACCATCCTCTGGATTGGTATCGGAATTTACACTCTCACCATGCTCGCCATCGGATACATTTCCGGAAGACGGGTTAAAGACATGAACGACTTCCTCGTGGCAGGAAGGCGGCTGCCGCTCTGGATGGCGACAGCGACCCTGCTCGCCACCTGGTTCGGCGCAGGCTCCAGCATGGGCGTCGCCGCCACGGTCTACTCCGGAAGTCTGCGCGACGTCATCGCCGACCCATTCGCCGCCGCAATCAGCCTCATCCTGGCAGGCTTCTTCATCGTCGGCTATCTCCGTAAAATGAACTGTTACACCGTTACGGACATCATCCTCAAAAAATACGGCAAACGCGCCAGCGTCTACGCCTCCCTCTGGATGATCCCCGTATACGTCGGCTGGCTCGGAGCGCAGATGCTCGGGCTCGGCACAATCCTCCACCTCCTCACCGGAATCAACATGCTCTGGGGGACCATCATCGGCGCCGTCGTCATTCTCGTCTACACCGCGTCCGGCGGTATGTGGGCAGTGACACTCACCGATATCGTCCAGGTCTCCCTGATCGTCCTCGGTCTTGTCATCATCGTCCCCGGCGCAGTCAACCTCGCAGGCGGATGGGAAGCCGTCTACAACAACCCGCAGGCCGACCTCTCGCTCCTCCCCGCCAAAGACCAGGGCGGATGGGACGGCACAATCAACTACCTCGGCAACTGGATGGTCATGGGACTCGGCTGCATGGTCGGACAAGACCTCGTCCAGCGTTCGCTCGCCTCCCGCACGGAGGGCATCGCAAAGCAGAGCTCCATCTATTCCGGCATTCTCTACATCATCATCGGCATGATTCCGATCACGATCGGACTCGCAGCAAAGCTGGTCTTCCCGAAGTTCGGAATTACGGCGGAAGCATTCGGTTCCGACCTTGAAAACCAGGTACTCCCGCGCATGGCGATTCAGGTTCTCGGCAGCATCCACCCGATCCTCCTGACCATCTTCCTCAGCGCGCTGATCTCCGCAATCATGAGCTCCGCGGACAGCTCCCTGCTGGCGGCGTCGAGCCTCTTCTCAAACAACGTTCTCCACACGCTCTGCCCGCAGATTCCGGAAAAAAAGATGCTGATGCTCGTCCGCATCGTGACCATTCTTATTCTGCTGATCGCCACGCTCCTCGCCCTGAAAGTTCAGAGCATCTATGCGCTGATGATCAACTGCTGGGCCTCGCAGCTCGTCGTCGTGTTCGTCCCTGTCGTCACCGCGATGTATTTCCCGAAATCCACAAAACGCTCCGCGCTCTGGACGATGGGAACCTCCACGGTCGTCTGGATCGGCTACATGGTAATCGTCGCGCTCGGCATCAAAGGCGGATTCACCGAAGTCATGGGCTCCGACAGCTTCCAGTTCGCGCTGACGAACGGTGCAGTCTACGGATTCGTCGCCGGAATCGTCGCTTTCGCGGTCTGCTATGTGCTTGATCTGCGCGCCCTGAAGGCTGCGGAGACGCAGAAGAATGACGCCGCAGTTTCCTGTTGACGCCCTTTTAACCTGGTTTCGCGCCAATGCGAGAGTTCTTCCGTGGCGCGAACACCGCACGCCATACCGGGTCTGGCTTTCGGAGATCATGCTCCAGCAGACCCGCGTAGAGGCGGTCATTCCCTATTTCGAACGCTTCCTCGCCGCCCTCCCCGATATCCGCGCACTTGCGGAAGCCGATGAGGAACTGCTCCTGAAACTATGGGAAGGACTCGGCTACTATTCCCGCGTCCGGAATCTGCAGAAGGCGGCGAAAATCATTGCGACTCAACACGGCGGAGAGTTCCCATCCGGATTCTCCGGCATCCGCGCCCTGCCCGGAATCGGCGACTACACGGCGGGAGCAATCGCCTCCATCGCGTTTGAACAGCCGGTCCCGGCCGTCGACGGCAATGTTCTGCGCGTCCTCTCCCGTTTTCAGGAGAGCCGTCTGGATATCACGAAACTGAAAACCCGGCAGATGTTCACGGAACAGCTCCGCCGGATTTATCCGGAAGGTCATTGTGGAGATTTCACGGAATCGCTGATGGAACTCGGCGCAACGGTCTGTCTTCCGAACGGCGAACCGCTCTGCTCTCTCTGCCCGCTTGCCTCCGCATGTCTCGCACACCGGAACGGAACCAGGAGCGAACTTCCGGTAAAAGCGGAAAAGAAGCCGCGCCGCATCGAAAAGCGAACCGTTCTTCTGATTCATCATGACGGACGGATTGCCTTGCAGCGCCGTCCCCGCCGGGGACTTCTTGCAGGAATGATGGAGTTTCCGAATCCGGAAGGCTGGCTTTCAGAAAGCGCTGTCAGGAAATATCTTGAGGAACGCGGCGCTTCCGTTGCGGAACTCCGCACAGGGATCGAAGCAAAACATATCTTCTCCCATATTGAATGGCGGATGCATTCGTTTTCGGTTTTCTGCTCCGCCGCACCGGAGGGATTTGAGTGGGTCACGCCTGCCGAACTCCGCGAACGGATTTCGCTCCCGTCCGCATTCTCCGCATTTGCCGGCGGACTCTGATCAGAACCGCTTTTTCTTCTTCAGAAAACACGGTTCCTGACAGCGCGGACAGCGCATGTAATTCTCTTCCTCGTCTTTGAGGTTCTTCAGAAACGAATGATGACAGCGCGGACACGTGTAAAAACTGTCTTTTGTAATCGTCCAGTCATTCGAAGGATGCTTCCGCTCGTCTCTGTACCAGGCGTAGGCAATCAGCAGGACAAAAAGCAGAAGATGAAGTGTGAACAAGTCTCCAAGCGAGAGCTGCATCATGGCGTCTCCTCCTTCTTTCCTGTCTTTGGTGCGCGCCAGTCGACGACCACAAATTTCAGTCTCTCCAGCTGTTCCGGAGTCAGTCCGGCTCCGGCATAAACGGCAAGGGCATTCACCGCAGCGAGGTCAAGCCTCCGGTCTCCGCAGGACTTTTCCACACGGATCAGCGGCGGAGTTTCCGGTTCCGCAGACGGCAGGACCTGCAGTTCCGTTCCGGTCAGCGATGCGGCATTCTGAATGAGCTTCCGCAGCTCCGGAGTCATGGAGAACGGGATATTCCCAAGTTCCGCTCCGTCCGCTGCAATCCAGTACGGACGCTTCGGAACCGCCGCAGTTTTCTTTGGCGTACGGGAATATGCGGCGTAGTGCGGAGTCAACCGCACAAACAGCTCTTCCGGCGCGCGCACGCGGACAATGCGGGAATTTTGCGGAGCCGCAAGATCTTTCGTCAGCGATACGGCGGACGGCGGAACCGGAATAAGTCTCATCGCCGGAGTTCCCGTCGCGCGCAGAAGTCCCGAAAAACCATACCGACTGTCCGGGTCGGAAAAATCGTGCGGATTGCCATAGTAAAGCCAGTATTCAAGACCATATTCATCCTTCGCCCCGTCCAGTTTGCTGACCATGCGTGTAAAACGCTGTTCCGCTTTTGCTTCGGTGCTTTCTTTCGACTCGGACGGGCGGGAAAACAGCAGCGGCAGGGCGTGCAGCAGAAGCGCAAGCAGAAGCGCGGCAAACATCACCGGCAAATTCCGGAATCCGCGCCGCCTGGAATAATTGACTTCGCCCTGCCCCATGCGCCCGGTCACTCCTCTTCTATATGTTTGCCCGTATCTTTCCGTTCCGCAGGAGCGGCCGTCAGGAGAAACACATTGAGATTCAAGCTCTCCGCAAGAGAGAGAACGTGCGCAATCTGTCCGTAATCCACCTGCACATCCGCCCGCAGGATAATCGTCGGGCGCTCTTTTTCATCTCCCGACTTTGTCATCTCCAACAGGCTCTCTTTCAGTTTGGCAATATCCGGAGTTTCGCTGTCGTTCAGGAAAAACTTTCCGTCACGGCTGACCGTAACGACAATTTTTTTTGCACCAAGACTGTTCTGCACATTCACTTCAGGAACAGAAACGGGAATGCCCGAAAACTCCACGAACAGACTGCCGGGCACCACAAACAGAAGAAGCAGGCAGAACACACCGAGAAACGGCACGAAATCCGGAAGTCCCTTGTGGATCGTCAGACGCGTCTGAATCTTGATTCGTTTTGTCAGACGGTTCATTTCTTCTCATCGCTTTTCGTATGATGCTGGAAGAAATAAAGGATCTCCGAAGAAGCTTTTTCCATATCCACGCACAGCATCTGCACACGGGATACGAGGTAGTTGTACGCAAGATGCGAAGGAATCGCCACGCAAAGCCCCGCCGCAGTCGTCACCAGAGCTTTGTAGATTCCGTCTGAAAGCTTGGCGACCGACATTGCCGCCTGCTCCGTTTGAATGACCTGGAAGGCATCCGCCATGCCGGCAATCGCACCGAGCAATCCCAGCAGCGGCGCAATATATGCAATCGAGGCAAGAATGTTCAGGTGGGATTCCAGACGCGGCACCTCAACAATCGCGGCGTCTTCGATGGACTGGCGGATATCGTCATCGCTCTGGTATGCCTGAATCGCCGAGGTGAGCAGACGCGCCACGGGACTCGGCGTCTGGTCGCAAAGCGTGATCGCCTCAATCATCCCGTCGCGCCGGAGCACATTGACAAGTCCGTTCACCAGTTCGCGGACATCGACCTGCCAGCGGTGGAACTGGAACCATTTTTCAAAGAAAATGAAGAGTGCAATGATGCTGCATCCGACCAGAATCATCATGATCGTGCCGCCGTTCCGGATTAAATCAATGTAATTATTTGCCATATAAGATGCCTCTTAAGGTTTGAATTTTTTTTCCTGCAGGATTCCCTTGCGCGCGTTCGCCTGTTCCGAATCTACCAGCTCCGCATTGATCTGACGGTCTATCGCATTCGCCGCGGCGTCAATATGCGAAGCCACAGGCGAGTTTTCCGCAATCGAAACAAGCCCTTCCACCGCCTTCACTCCCCACAGGGCGACTGCGGAAGAGACTCCCGGAACCAACGCCCCGGAAGCCTCCTTGTAACGCCGGGCAGCCATGTCGATCTCCTCAAGCTCCACGGAACAGCGTCCGCTTTTGTAAAGAAGCATCACCCGGACTGCTTCCGGAAGATTCGGACGCGCAAGAAGAGTGTCGTACTGCGTCCGCGCGCGGGAATACAATTCCTGCGAACTCCGGCGTCCGGCAAGCTCGAACAGACAATCCCCGATGGAACCGGCGGCGGCAAGCCCAAAACGCGGCTCCGGGTTATGCTCCAGCGCCTCTTTGTAGGAGTCCATTGCCTTTTCGTATTCACCTTTGAGCTTGTATACATCGCCCTTCAGATAAAACGCTTCCGCCAGACAGGCGGCGTTCGGAGAAATTTTACTGAGTTCATCCAGACGCGCCAGTGCGCCGTCTGCATCACGGTCTTTCAATGCGAAATTCGCCTTCTGGAGCAGAACCCGCGCGCGCAGTTCCGGAGACTTGGCATGCTCCAGAAGCTTGTTCAGAAACATATTCGCATGCTTGAAGTTGCCGGCATCCGCATAACGGGTCGCCACAAGGAACAGAGCATCCGTCACGTAATGCGAACCGGGGTAATCTTTGATGAGCCCCCAGATTTCGCCGTCCACGTCCTCAACATTGATTCCCTGCGCCAGCCTTGCATAAATGCTCCAGAACGCGGCGGCAGGGGCAAATGCATCCTTCGGGTAACGCGCCGTCACCTGCTTGAAAAGTGTCACAGCTTCCGGAAGGTTCTGTTCGGTAAAAGCGATTTTCCCGGCCTTGAAAAGAGCCAGGGCCGCACGTTCCGGCTCATTTCCCTTCATGCCCGCGTATTCCGTGTACAGTTTCCGCGCTTCGGGGAGCTTTTTCGCCGCCTCAAAAATCATCGCCTTCAAAAAGATTGCACGCGGCTGTTGCGCCGGATTTTTTTTCACAAGCTCAATCAGACGTTCCACAACAGCTTCCGCCTCCGGAAATTTTTTTGCCGAAAGCCATGCAAGAGATGCTTGGTAAAGCGCCTCGTCGGCCCGCTGCGGATATTTTGAGGCGACTTCCTGAAACGCCTCCGCGGCTTCCTGGAAACGGTTTGCGCGCAGCAGAAGATCTGCAAGCAGAAAATCCGCTTCCGAAACTGTTTCGGGCGTGTTGAAATAGGTGCGGATTGTCTTCTGCGCGCCCGCACTGTCGTTCAGACTGTTCTGAAGATACGCGCACTCACGGACAGCTTTTCCCTGAATATCGCGCGGAACCGCGGGATTTTGAATCAACGTAAGGTAAAGTTCAATCGCGGAAAGACTCTGTCCGGCATTACGGAAAACCCGCGCCATGCGCAGTTTGATTTCAGGCGACACATAATCGCCCTTGAAAAGGGTTATCGCCTGTCCGGCAAGCCGCGCGGCTTCTCCCGGATTGTTCAGGCTTTCAAGTGTCTGGACCAGACGCATGAGCGTTTCGAACGCCCGCCGTTTATCCAGAATTTCGGGAACCGCTTTGCGGTACGCGGCTACGGCAAGCGGACGCAATCCGCGCGCGGCGGCTTCATCGCCGATTGCGGAATAGAGCGTGCCAGCCTCCGGAAGATTGAGCGGAGCGTTGTCTTCGCTGATATTTTTCCACGCGGCCGCAAGGTCTTTCATTCCATTTGCCTTCAAACCTGCGTAGAATGCGGCCAGACGCAGCAGACGCTTTTCCTCTTTCGTTTTCGGAGCCGGAAGCGAAAGCAGCTCCGCTCCGGAAAGTTTTTTTGCATTGGCAAGCGTGATGATGCGGCGCACGGCGGCAGTCAGTTCAAGAGGAGTTCCGGCAGCGGCTTTTCCGAGCTCTTCATATGCGGCTGCGGCTGCGGCATAATTTTTGCGGAGCTCTTCCGCCTGCGCTATTGCGGCAAGCGTGCGCTGACGCAACCCCGATTCCGTCATTGCTGGAAGAATGCGGCGCAGAATCGTCAACGCCTCCCCGGGCTGTCCCTTCAGAGTCAGCAGTTCCGCTTTGCGCAGAGAGATTGCAAGAGCGTCGGTTCCGGGATATTTGAGTTCATAATCGGCGAATTCTTTTTCCGCCTCCGCGATCATTCCGGCGGCAATCAGGGCGTCGATGCGGCGTCTTGCGGCATCGCGAACCGACTCGGTATCGGCGGCGACGGCGGCGTCCTCCGCATAATATCTGTAGAAATCAGCCGCAACGGCATAATCTCCAACCGCTGCGGCGTCGTTCCCCGCCTCCCTG
The DNA here is from genome assembly GCA_900549415.1 of uncultured bacterium. Classification (GTDB taxonomy): domain Bacteria; phylum Verrucomicrobiota; class Lentisphaeria; order Victivallales; family UBA1829; genus UBA1829. Next base: position 15,732 of record URNX01000031.1, on the reverse strand, counting down.
TTTCTGTAGGAATGCGGAGACTCTCCGGAGAAAGCCGGAACCGGCAGAAAAACGAGGGCGCAAAGAGACGCCGCAAGGATTCTGCATTCAAAAATTCCGGCTTGCATGGGTGTTTTCTCCGGTTATTTCGCCGCAGGCGCAGCTTCCGGAGCGGGTGCAGCAGAAGGCGACGGAGCGGCCGCGGGCACTGCGGCAGGAGCCTGACCCGATGCGGCGGCACGGCGGGCGGCGAGAGTTTCGCGGATTTTCTTGAGGATGCGGTCCTCAAGTTCCTTGTTTCCTCCGATCACCGTCTTCGCCTGTTCGCGTCCCTGCGCGAGCTGTTCGCCGTTGAAGGAGAACCACGACCCGCGTTTTTCAATCACGCCGAGATCCGTTCCGACGTCGATGATGGAACCGACTCTGGAAATACCTTCGTTCCAGTTGATATCGAATTCGGCAATGCGGAACGGGGGCGCGAGTTTGTTCTTGACGACTTTCACTTTCGTGCGCGCGGCAATCACTTCGTCGCCTTCCTTGATGGAGCCGATTCGCCGGATATCCATGCGGATGGAGCTGTAGAACTTCAGCGCGTTACCGCCGGTGGTGGTCTCCGGGTTGCCGAACATCACGCCGATCTTTTCGCGAATCTGGTTTGTGAAGATGCAGCAGGTGCGGCTGCGGCTGATCGCACCGGTGAGTTTGCGCAGCGCCTGAGACATCAGGCGGGCATGAAGACCGACGAAAGAATCGCCCATCTGACCTTCGATTTCAGCACGGGGAACGAGGGCGGCGACAGAGTCGATAACCAGAACGTCGACCGCGTTGCTGCGGATCAGCATGTCCGCAATGTTCAGCGCATCTTCGCCGCAGTCCGGCTGGGAAATCAGAAGATTGTCGACATTCACGCCGATTTTCGAAGCGTAAACCGGGTCGACAGCGTGTTCCGCATCGATGATTGCCGCGACGCCGCCCGCGCGCTGGGCGTTGGCGATGATATGCATGCAGAGCGTGGTTTTACCGGAAGATTCAGGACCGAAGATTTCAACGATTCTTCCGCGCGGCACGCCCATGATTCCGAGGGCGATGTCCAGCGAAAGAGCGCCGGTGCTGATGACCGACACATCGGTTGCGGCGTTGTTGTCGCCGAGCTTCATGATCGCGCCTTTGCCGAATTCCTTTTCGATCTGACCGAGCGCGGCGGTCAGATTCTTGTCGCGCACATTCGTGTCAATGCCGACTCTTTTTGCTTTTGCGTCTTCTGCCATGGTTTTCTCCATTGGTTTTATTGAAACGCGGACATCGGAACGAACCGGAACCGTCCGCGCGGATTGTCATTAAAGGTCGAGGTCCTTCACGCCCGCGGCGTACTTCTCGATATAGTCGCGGCGCGGCTCCACGCTGTCGCCCATGAGCAGGGTGAACATGCGGTCGGCCTCCACGGCGTCCTCCATCTTCACCTGGATCATCTTGCGTTTCTCCGGGTCCATGGTGGTATCCCAGAGCTGGTCGTGGTTCATTTCGCCCAAACCTTTGTAACGGTTGATGGCAAGACCCTGGCGACCGTTGCGCTTGACCTCCTCGGCGAGCCCCTTGAGGGAACGGATCTTCTGCTGCTTGTCGCTTTCGACCACGCGGAAGAGATCATCCGCATCCTGGAACAGATTCTCCGGATTGTAACCGGCATCCGCAATATCCTTGTAAAGCGCTTCACAGTCGGAGCTTTCGAAAATTTCCGTCACGTCGATGGAGGGATGGAACGTCTGTTGAAGAGCTCCGGCCTCCTCATCGTCCACGGTTTCACCCGGAACGGTGATCGTTTCGGACTTCGCCGGCTCCTGCTCAGGCGTGTACTTCGGAAGACGCTGGATCGCCTCTTCCACGTACTGCTTCTTCTCTTCTTCGGTATAGACGAACTGCTCGGTCATGCGTCCGTCCGTTTCGCGGACCATGATACGGGCGACCGGGAACTTCATATCTTTGGCGAGCGAGAAGTAGTACTCCGTCGCAAGTCCATGACGCTGAAGCGCTTCCGAAAGATGGTGGGCGCGGGCGATAAAGCCGGTGATCTGCTTCACCTGTTCCGGCGTAAGCATGGAGCCGTCGGTGCGGTAGACTTCGATGTCGGAACTGCCGATGTTGAAGAGATAGGCGTCCAGCTGCTCCTCGGTCTCAATGTACTGTTCGTCGTTTTTGCGTTTGACTTTGAACAGCGGCGGCTTGGCGATGTAGACGTGGCCGGTTTTGATCAGCTCCGGCATCTGACGGTAGAAGAACGTCAGAAGCAGCGTGCGGATGTGCGAACCGTCCACATCGGCATCTGTCATGATAACGACGCGGTTGTAACGCAGTTTGGAAATATCGAAGTTGTCATCCAGTCCGCAGCCGATTGCTGCGATCATGGACTGAATTTCCTTGTTTTCGAGCATCTTGTCCTTGCGGGTCTTCTCAACGTTCAGGAGCTTGCCTCGAATCGGAAGAATCGCCTGGAACTTGCTGTCGCGCCCCTGCTTCGCGGAACCGCCTGCCGAGTCACCCTCGACAATATAGAGTTCGCAGATCGAAGGATCTTTGCTGGAGCAGTCGGCGAGTTTGCCGGGAAGCGAGAATCCTTCAAGTGCACCCTTGCGCTGAATCAGCTCATACGCCTTGCGGGCGGCCTCACGGGCGGCCGATGTGCGAATCGCCTTGTCGACAATGCCGCGCGCCGTCTGGGGGTTTTCCTCAAAGAAAGTGCTGAGAGTCTCATTGACAATGGAATCCACAATGCCTTTGACTTCATTGTTTCCGAGCTTGGTCTTGGTCTGACCTTCGAACTGCGGGTCGGGAACCTTGACACTGATAACTGCAGTCAGCCCCATGCGGGTATCCGCTCCGGACACACTCTTCTCACCCTTCAGCAGATTCGAGGATTTTCCATAGGCATTAACTACACGGGTCAAAGCGGACTGGAAACCGGTCAGGTGCGTTCCACCTTCAAACGTGTTGATGTTGTTCGCATAAGAATAAATCGTCTCGGTGTTCGTGAAAACATTGCAGTACTGCATGGCAACTTCGACGTCGAGCCCGTCTTTCGCCTTGTGCATGTAGATGACCGGATGCAGAGCCTGCTTGTCTTTGTTCAGCATGGTGACGAACTCGGAAATGCCGCCTTCGTAGTGGAAGACTTCCTTGTTCTGTTGTCCTTCGCGCTCATCGGTCAGAGTGATTTTGACGCCGCTGTTGAGGAACGCCAGCTCGCGCAGACGGTTCTTGAGAATATCCCACTTGTAAATCGTCGTCGAGAAAATTTCCTCATCCGGCTTGAACGTGACCGTGGTTCCGCGATCGGAAACCGGACCGAGTTCCTTGAGGGGCTCAACCGTGTTGCCGCGCTCGAAACCGATCTCATACGCCTTGCCGCCGCGGTGAACTTCAACCTTCATCCATTTGGAAAGCGCGTTTACGCAGGAGATACCCACGCCGTGCAGACCGCCGGAAACCTTGTATGCGTTATGGTCGAACTTGCCGCCCGCATGCAGAATGGTCATGACGACTTCGACGGCGGGCTTGCCCTCTTCGTGCATATCAACCGGGATGCCTCGTCCGTCATCGGAAACGCGGATGCTGTTATCGGGGCGGATGGTGACTTCAACATGAGTTGCGTATCCGGCGAGAGCTTCGTCGATACTGTTGTCAACCGCTTCATAGACCAGATGATGCAGACCGCGCTCACCGGTGTCGCCGATATACATGCTCGGACGTTTCCGAACAGCCTCAAGACCTTCCAGCACGGTGATTTTCGAGGCGGTGTACTGACTGTCCCCCTGCCCCTGCGGCGCATTCTGCGTCGTATTTTCTTCAGACATTGCTAACTCCTGATTCTCATTGATCTCCCGGTCAGCCCGGGAACAATGTTTCTATTCTTTTTAAAGATAATTTCTCACTTGACAATATACAATCTCAAGAGCTTTTTTCAAGTCCCCGACGGTATTTTTTCCGAGTTCTGCGGAGCGCGTCAACGCGATCCGTTCCGCGGTTCCGGCTTCCGTTCAATCGCACCCCCTGCAAGCGCGGCACGCCCTGTCTGCGGCACGGACGCAGAGCCGACGGGCGGCATGTTCAACCGCGTGATACCGCCAATTTGCAAAATCAACTCCATTTCACTGTTCTGCCGTCCATGCGACGAAAACATCAAGAGTCCCGTCCTCTCTTGCCGACAAACTGTGCAAGATACCCGGACGGCGTCATTCCGGTCTGCTCGCGGAAAAAACGGGAAAGATAGAATGCGGAGCTGAATTCCAGTTTCTCCGCGACCTCGGAAATTGTTGTTCCGGGAACGCCGAGCAGAATGAAAACCCGCCGCAGAAGCTCCATCTGAATCAGTTTCTTCGGAGTTGTCCCGAGATCCCGCCGGATGCGCCGCGAAAACGCCTCCTGAGTGATCCCCTCCTCCTCCGCAAGTTCCGCCACGCTCAGACGCGCACTGCACCGCTCGCGGATTTTCTGGAACAGATGCGAATACGGTTTTGCCCCGTACGGATTCTCCGGCCAATGCGCCATGCAGAACTCCATCACGGCCTCTTTGAAGCGCACCAGCGAACGGAATTCATCCGGTTCATCGAAAATCGCGCGGAACTTCGCGGTCATCTCCGGCGCATATCCTGAGCGGATCCCGCGCATTCCATGATAAAGATCCATCCCCGGATAAAGCTCCAGATTAAAATGAAACGTCATGAACGTAATTTCTTCAGTCAGCAGGTACTCGACGGAGTTGCCGTTCGGAACAAAATAAAAATGATCTTTTTCCAGATGCAGGGATTCCCCCGTTGCCGCATCCGTAAAACAATCCTGCTGTTTTCCGCTCGCGGTCGGGACCATGACAAAAATGTTCTGCGGAAACAGACAGATCTGATGAAAGTTCAACCGCTCATATGCAATATGGTTGAATGTCACATCGCAGCGGCCATTCAGATTCCGCAAAGCTATCCGGTCTATCAGAATCATAAAATTATATATGAATGTCAGTTTTCGGCATTCCTTTTTCCTTTCCTGTGTAATATAATATACGAAAACAGCTTTTTCAAGCAGGAGGATTTTTTATGAAGGACTTTCTCGATTTTTCAGGAAAACGGGCAATCGTAACCGGCGGACGGCGCGGACTCGGACGCGCGATGGCAATGGCTTTAGCGGAACGCGGATGCTCCGTCGCCGTCGTCTCGCACAGCAGAGAAGCGGACAGGCTGCTGGCGGAACTGAATGCATTCGGAGGAAAAAACTTTTACTTCTCCGCCGACCTCGGAAACCGTGAAGACCGCCGCGGGCTCATCGCAAAGATGGCGGAAGCGCTCGGCGGACTCGACATTCTCGTCAACAACGCCGGTCTGCAGTTCGATGAAACGATCGAAACTTGCACCGAAGAGCATTGGGAAATCAGCCGCTCGGTAATGCTTGACGCCGTCTACGATCTCTCGCAGCAGGCCATTCCGTTTCTGAAAATGGCGGGCGGAGGAAAAATCATCAACATTGCCTCCATCTGCGCGTTCCGCGAAGGCGGCTGGAACTTCAGCTACGGCGTCATGAAAACCGGAATCATGGGAATGACGCGCTGCATGGCGAACGCTCTCGCCCGGTACAACATCAATGTCAACGCAATCGCTCCGGGAATCACGCGCACCGACCTGACGGAACACTGCTTCAATCCGGGCGAATACAAAATATACATCTCAAGATACCCTGCAGGACGCCTCGGAGAACCCGAAGAGATCGCAAACGTCATGCTCTTCCTCGCAAGCGAGATGAGCAGTTTCGTCAACGGGGTCACCCTGCCCGTCGACGGCGCATTTACGGGAAATTAAGGAGATTTTTATGAACGCTCTCAGAAAAGAACTGCGGGAATACTACTCCGCACACACCTTCCGCGAGCTCGGCGGAAAAAAAGAATACAATCCGTTCCAGGCGGAAATGGATGCCTGGGCGGATACTCACCCGCAGGCATCCGCACTCGAATTGAAAACCGTGCAGTATGAAATTATCGCCGCCCGCTTTACGCCGGTGCTCTTCCGCAATACGCCGTTTTTCTCCGAAATGGGCGTCCGCATCGCAGAATACGACGGAATCGGCATGGGGCCCGGCGCCTGGCTGATGCTGCGGAACCAGCACCTCTGGAACGATGAAAACCCAGACCTGTACCGTCTGCACAGGGAATTCAGCAAAGCCGGATTCCATATCTACTACGGGCCATTCGTCGACCCCGATCATCACTGCTTCCCGTTCACCGCAGTTCTTCGCAACGGACTCGAATACTTCTATGACGAATTCGGGAAAGGTGAACAGAATGAATTTGCCATCATGACCCGCCGCTCCCTTCTTGCGGTCCGCCGCATCGCGGAAAAATTCGCCGAAGCCGCGCAGAAACTTGCAGACTCGCTGGATGATCTCCCGCAGAAACGCAATATGGAACGCCTGACTGCGGCCGCCCGCCGGGTCCCATGGAAACCGGCGGAAAGCTTTTACGAAGGTCTCTGCGTCCTCTGGTTCCTGCATGAAGTCTGCGGCTCCATCGACGGAATCGGCATGTCGGTTCTCGGACGCCCCGATTATCAGCTGAACTCGCTTTATCAGAAGGATCTCGCAAGCGGCGCCCTGACCCGCGGCGATGCATACGACCTCGTCTGCCGCTGGATGCTCCATACCGACTGCAAACTGGAACTGGACCGTCCGCTGACCGAACAGTACAATGTCGGCGAACAGGGCGACACCCTGATTCTCGGAGGCTGCGACGAAAACGGCGGCGACTGCTGCAATGAACTGACGCATCTCTTCCTCCGTGCGCACCGCGAGCTCAAGCTCATCTATCCGAAAATCCATTTCCGCTATTCCGCCCGCACCGCCCCGGAATACCTCCACGACGCCTGCGCCGACTTTATGAACGGACGCAACACCGTTTCATTTCTGAACGACGATCTCCTGATTCCTGCACAAGTCCGCGCCGGAAAACGCCTTGAGGACGCCCGGGGCTACGTCGCCGGCGGCTGCTGGGAAGCTATCATCGAAGGTTGTGAACACTCTCAGGGAGCAAACTGCTACATCAATCTGGCGCGCGTTCTGGATCTCTCCATCCATGATGATCCGGAGCTGGAATCGAAAGTTGAAATGAAATTCCGGAAACTGGATAACGCCGCCAGTTTTGAACAGGTCTACAGCATCGTTTTAGACAATGAAACGGAAACGCTCCTGCGCCTTTGCGACCGTCTGCGCATCGGCAGCTGTCCGTGGAACCGGGTCAACCCTTCGCCGTTCTTCTCCGCCGGCTTGAAGGACTGCCTCGAAAAACGCCGCGACTATTCCGGCGGCGGCGCCCGCTACCATCCTCACGGACTCCCGCTGGCGAGCCTGGCGGTGCTGGTTGATTCCCTTTCCGCGATCCGAACGCTCTGTTTTGAGAAAAAACTCTGCACGCTTCCGGAACTTCTCCGCGCCGTGCGGTCTGACTGGAACGGCTTTGAATCTCTCCGCCGCTCCGCGCTTGCCGCCCCCCGCTACGGAAAATCGGAGGAGTGCACGCAGCTTGCCGCACGGATTCTCTCGGACATCGCCCGTGTCATATCCCGGTACAATGCAGAGCACAGCGAATATCATTTTCAGCTCGGACTCTACAACTACCGCGACATTATCGACTGGGCGGAACAGACACGCGCCACTCCCGACGGCCGCCGCCGCGGAGATTTCCTGACGCAGGGGCTGACTCCGCAGCGTTATTCCCGTTCGCTCAACGCACCGGAAATCCTGCGCATGCTCCAGCCTCTCCCGCTCTCCGACTTCCCTGCAAATTCAGTTCTCACGCTCACGCTTCAGCGCAATGGCATGACGCCAGAGATTCTGTCAGCAGTCATCCGGAATTTCCCCGGCGGAATGCTTCAGCTGAACTGTCTGGATCATTCGGAACTTCTTGACGCCATGGCGCATCCGGAACGCCACGGCGACCTGATTGTCCGGTTATACGGTTATTCCGCCCGGTTCATTTCCCTTGACGGGAAAATGCAGGAAGAATTCATCTCCCGCACGATTCTGTAACGTTCTCCCGCCGTCCCCTCCTCAACGGGGACGGCGGTCAGCTTCTCCTTGCAGATCTTTCTGAAATGGACACAGCGAAATAAAAAGCTCGCGCGTCAGCCGGTCGACATCCGGATTCTCCGCCAGAACGGCATCCAGAAGTTCTTCCTGACGCGCCTGTCCCATGGTGAGACGGTACAGCGAAAGGAGTTTTTGCAGACGCTTGTATACAATTACGTCCCGGCTGAACGGGTACATCGGAACAATCCGCTCGATTTTGACCGGCTGATTTTTGCTGAAACACCAGTACGGGGAAATTTCCGAGTAAGGATCATTGTTCTTTTCCGCTTCCTTTGCCGCCTCCGCAAGAAGTCCGTCCCAGTCGCGGCAATGTTCCGGCTTTGAAAAAGCGCGCGCCATACTGTTCCGGATAGCCAGACAAAGATAACGGTTGATGCGCCCGTCCCGCTGCTCCAGTTCCGTTGGATTATGCGGCAGATTCCAGTGCATGATCCTGCGGCAGTAGAGATGAAAATCCAGCCCCTCCTGACCGGCGGATGTGGATGTCAGCACAAACGGACGGAACGGCGAGTTGAACGCCGTGCGGATGCTGTCCTTGCGGTCTGCGGTTTCCTGACTGTCGGCGTCGCCCCGCCCTTTTGTGCTCTTGTTGAAACCCACGGCATAGTGTGAGCGCATCTTAAGCGGAGATTTTTCCTGAGACTGAACCGTTGATTCCCATGTCTGAACATCGTAAGTCGCCGCGCGGATATCCAAAGCTCCGCAGATATTTCTAACGGCCGCAGACAAGTCTCCATCAGTTTCAGTCTTCTGCAGAAAACAGTATTCATCAAACATCGCCTGAAAATTGCCGTCCACGCAGTATTGCAGAACTTTCCGCTCATAATCCTCCAGATCCGCGCAGGATTTCGCCACGGCGCCGACTCCTTCCGGAGAGTCAAACATCCGGAGAAGACGTTCCGTAATGCTCTCCGCAGCCTCCCGGACTTCCGTTTCGTCCGCGTCCGGGAAATAATGCTGCAGACTGCGGACAACGCAAATCCCCGGTGCGGCAATCGCCATATCGGTCAAAATCCGCAACGCCTCCGCCGGAACTTTCTGCATCTCACCTTCCGCAGACAAACTAATTGATTCGTCATCCAGACAACGGAGAAGAGCAATAAGGATATTTTCTCCATCACAGCAAAAGACCTCTTTAATTCCGCCCAATTTCGCCTTGATCTTTTCCAGGACTTCCGCGCGCACCTCCCGCAGCGGAAACCGTTGACCCGAAGGGGAAAAGCAGTTTATCAGAAAACCGGAACGGATTCGCAGGAATTCCGCCTGCGGAGCCAGACGGTCGAGCTCTTTCTTCTCCTTTTTATCCCTGACACTGAAAAGTCTCTTCTGCGGAAAACGGCCGCTCTTGAAATAATGCAGAGTATCCATCCCGCGCCGCGTTCCGGTCTCCTGCAAAGCCTTGTAACGCTCCCGACAGAGCTTTCCGTTTGTCCGGCACTCCGCATCATAGGAAATCAGAACAGAGACCATGCGCGGCACCATCTCCCACGCGGAAAAGATCAATATTTTGGAAAAATCTTCCGCTTCCTTGAAAACGCCTGCCGGTTCATAATTCGGCATGGAAGGCGGAATCCAGAGCAGCCGTTCCGCATGATGTTCAAACGCATACTTTCTCAAGCATTCCAGCTTGGCATGACATGCAGGCAGCATTTCATATTTATCAATAAAATCACGCCGGAGCCACACCAGAGAACGTTTGCCCCGTCCGCGGACAATCTCCTTTGCAGACTCACTTGTCAGGCGGCTTTCAATATCCTGTTTCAATTTGTACTGATCCATAAAACTCAACAGATAGGGTGAGCTTTTCGCAAAATCATACGGAATCCGATCCGGAAGCTTTAATTTTTTCAGAATGCGGCAGAGTTCCGTATACGCGAGCACATCGCTTCTGTCCGGCTCCAGCATCTCCGGATGCGACACCAGAAAGTCTCCCTCTTTGACAAAGGAAATCCGCTCCGTTCTGCACATCCCGGAGGCATAAAGTTCATCCTCCGCTTTCTGCTTTGCCTCCGCCTTGACAGCAGCCTTCCGTTTCAACTCACACAACTGTCTGGAATATTCCTGCCAGACAGATTTGAACTTTTCCATGCGTACCGGATCATGCTCCAGCAGAAAATCAATGACCTCCATAAATTCCCGGTAATGTTCGTCGCACTGCGTCTCATCAATCTCATCCAGAGTCGAATAAAGTTTATACGGAGTTGCGGAAAGCAGAAGAATTCTCGGACGTTTTTCCGTTTCACTTCCGCAGCGCAGAAACTTTTCCGTCAATGTGCGAAGATCGTCATCATCCTCCGGATTCAGCAGCGAGTGAAAACGCTGAAACTCATCCATAATGACCAGATCGGGTTGAAGCATCTCTGCGGAAAGTTCCGCAAACATTCTGCGCAGTTTGACAATCAGCCCCCGGTTCGGAGCCTTGCCGTCCCACCCGGCAAGAAATTGCTCCAGCTCTTCCAGAAGCGCGCCGTCCATCCGCCGGATCAGACTTTCCGGATAATCCGGAGCCGTTTCCCGGACTCGCTCTATACGTTTTCTGAAAACGTATAGAGCGTTTTCCCATTTTTCCCGCCCCACATTGCACCGCAGAAAATCCGACAGAGCCTCCGATTCTGCACTCCGCAGCTCAAGGATACAGCTCATCAAAGCCCGCTCCCGCGCGCTTCCCTGACTGTTTGTAATCTGAAAACTCGTTCCCGGAGTCAAGGGAATCAGCTGAATAAACACATCTTTCTTTTTGCACTCCCGCTCCTGCTCCAGCACGCGGAGATGCTGCATGGAAAGCCGTGTCTCATCAACCAGATTGTCGATGCTGTTTTCTTTGGATATCCGCAGTTTTTCAATATTCTGACGCGCAATCGTCTGATTGGAACAGACGTAAATCACCTTGAACAGATCATCCCCCTCCTCTTCGCGCAATACCGCCATATTGGAAATAACCCCTTTGGCAATCAGAGTCTTTCCGAGACCGACTTCATCCGCAACAAGAACCCGCTTCTGCGGATGCTCTCTGTCCCGGTAAACACGGTCAATCCGTTTTACCGTAGCGCGCTGAAACGCCTTCAGTTTCTCCATGACAGCATCGCGCAATACCGTTAGATCTTCACTCATTTCAACTCTCCTGCCGCATGATAAAAAGTTTCGCACAGCTTGAGCAGCGCCCGTGTCTCCTTCGGAAGCTCCGGACTGTAACGGACGACCGACTCAATCTCCTGCAGCCTTCCTGGATCGGCAGAGCTCCAGTAAAGCAGTTTTTCATATAATGCGGATTGATAATTTTCCCCGAATCCGGTATTCTTTTTATCCGTTTTCTTCTCAACCGAACCATCCATCTGCAGAGCCTGAGCATAAGCGTCTTCGGCAAGAATGTAGCTGAAATATTCCAGAAAATCCGCAGATCTTTTCAGGAACACCGATTCCAGTGCGCTCTGCCGCACCTCCTCCAGTCCGGCGGACGACACCGTATCAATCACCAGAATCCGCTCCAGCTTCGCCAGGTCGTTGCTGAACCGGATCAGGTAGAAATCAGAAAGAGTTTCCGCAGGCTGTGCAGCAAATTCTACAGTTGAGGAAAAATTCTGCCACTTTCCATTGAGCGGAGCTATCTCAATTTTGTACTCGCAGCAAAGCGTCTCCGGACAATGCAGGGAAACAACATACCCGGCACTCGTCTCTTCCACGCTTGCAGTAATACGCTTTCCCTCCAGAACGAACTTGCGGAAGACCTTCTTCAGATCTTCCATAGCCTCTTCCTCCTCGGTGTTTTTTTCTTCCGGAACAGTTCCGCAAAGCTCAAACACGCCATTTTCACCCTCCGGAAGCAGATCTTTGCGCATGGTTTCATAAATGTTGTGTCCGCGCAGCTTTACCCGAACCAGAAGCTCAACATTAGCCTCATTCATTCCGTTACGGGTCAAATTTGCAGAACCGAGATAGAGGTAAGGTGTTGAACTTTGATATTGCTGAAACAGATAAATTTTTGCATGGATATCCTCTTCCTGCGGTTTTTCCGGCTGAGATTCCAGAGCCGCCGACTCTTCTCCGAAAACAACTTCATCCTTTACGCAATAGCTTTGAATCCCCGGTTCCTCTCCTTGGAAACAATCGGCAAACGCCTGTTTCCGGGAGAACAGCAGTTTTTCCGCACCGTCCCGCCCGCGCGCAAACAATTCGGAAACAGCCGTCTGGGTCAAAAAAGGCGACATGACCATCAAGCGGGAAAATTTCGCCGCGGGATTCAGCAGAACGGCATCCTCTGCAAGCGCCTCCGATTTCACACCGAACGGCAGCAGCAGGAATTCCCCGGGCTGAATCTCATCGTTGGAAAATTCGACATTTCTCACTTCGGCCGCCATCGAGGAAAGTTCCTGCAGCCGTTTGCCTTTTCCCCATTGACTTTGCTTCAGAAAATCAAGCATGTCCGCAAGCGGAGCTCCATTGCTCCGCGAATCTTTCACAACTCCGTCAAAAAACATCACCACATCCCAGCTGCGGTCAAATGTAATATTTTTACTCAATACAGCCAGACGGTAACGGATCTCACCTTCCCGTTCAAATTTCAGCAGCCAGAACTTCGGATGAAATGCGGTTCTGTGCCGGACCGGAAAAACAATCCGGTCGAGAAATGCCAGCAGTTTATTCCGCTGCACATCCTGCGCCGAAACCGCCGCGGCATCACAGAAAACGAATATCTTGCGAAACAGCTTTTTAAATATATAAAGCATGAAAAGCGGATTTTCCCGGCAATGACTTTTCGCATCACCATCAACCCCCAGCGGCAGCAGCGCCGCCAGCAGAGCGGAAAGCTCCAGCGAGTAAGTGCTGGCAACCGCATGAACCAGAGAAAATCCCGGTTCCGGCGGACGCAGCATCGCCCCGTAATCCAACCGGTCGCGCGATGGTTCCAGCATTACACCCCCTCCTCCGCTTTAACGACATCCCTGAACAGCCGGCGGGCATTTCCATAACGGTATTGCAGCTCTTGACTTCCCACCCAATGTTCCTGATAATAAGGGTTTTCCTTGCCGAGTTTCATTCTGCTTTTCCCTTTCAGCTGGCATTCTCTCTCGGACAGAAGTTTGTCCAGCGCTTCTATATTTCCAGATTTATAAACCATTTCCAGTTTTTCTAAAAAGTGACGGAGCTGTCTATGCGCTTCCAGCTTCAGAAATGAAAAAATTGCGTTCAGGTCAACCTCTTCTGCCGCCTCCGCCAGCCACTCCGTTTCATAATCATCCCAATGCGCGATCGCCTCCTCGTTACCCAGCAAAGCGTTAAAACGGAGTTGAGCAGGCCACATGAATTCCGAAAATTTTTCTGCAAGCAGCCAGGCTTCCCTGAGATGCGCCGGAAGCTCCAGTTCACCGATGTCCGCAAAACGGGCTGGAAGCTCTCTGCGGAACGGAGCAAGAAACGCAAACATGGAATCCGGCTGTTCATGAGTAATCTGTTCCAAAAAGAAACGGGCTTCTCCCGGAGTCAGCTTTATGTCCGGGGAATTCTGCCAGTTGCCGCGCGCTTCGGGCGGAGGCAGATTCCAATGCCAGCTTTTTTCATAATCGGGCGCCCGTTTTTTCCCGTTTTTCAGATCTTCATCCGATTCAACCGGAATCGCTTCTCTGCTGGAGGAGACCCGGAGAAATTCCTGCAGGGAAAGTTCGTTATCGCATCTCCAGAATCCCAATTCGCGGATTCCTCTCCAGTAAATAACCGATGGAGACCGTTTTACCCAGTCTTTAGCCCCCCGTTCAAAAAAAGTGCGTCCGAAAATTCCCTCTTTTTTTCTTTTTTTTTTTTTTTTGTAAGGATACGGCGACCACCGAGATCTACACTCTTTCCCTACACGACGCTCTTCCGATCTGTTCAACAGAATAAACGGGTACGGGTCGAACGACTTTGCCGCCAAAACCGTATTTACTGTTATCCAAACGAGCAAAAGCAGAGTAAAACCTATAACGAACGTCCAGCTTCCGGCAAGAGAGGAGAGCCTGTCGGAGGCCCTTTGCCCAAAGCTTTCTTTACACTCATTGTTTTCTGAAACCGTTTTATTCAAAAGCAGATGCACTTTTTCTTCATCGTCGAGATCCTCGTTTATATCGTTTAGGATATACTTTATAATCTCATAATCGCTCATTTATATATCACCGCCGCACATAAAATATTAAGGCTTCGCAAATAACGAAGCCTTAATATTTTCGGTATAATTTGTTTTTATATACACATGAGAAAAACGCAAAAACCGATTACTTTATGCGCTCAACCTTTAACATATTCGTTGTACCGGAAATCCCGAGCGGAATTCCCGCGGTTATTACAACGATATCGCCTTTTGAAATAAGACCGTGCTTACGTGCAACCTCAACAGCGTGAGAGAAAAGTGCATCAGAGTTATTTTTTTCTTCGCACATAAGCGGTATCATACCCCAAGACATATTCATCTGACGGCAAACGGTCTCATCGGTCGTGCAGCTGATTATCATGGAGGACGGGCGATGCTTTGAAATCATACGGGCAGTCGAACCGCTCTTCGTTACCGTAATAATCGCCTTTGCGCCGAGGTCGTGAGCGGTTGTAACGGTGGCGTGTGAAATAGCGTTTGTTATGCTGTTATCGTACTCAGACGAATCATTTTTGAATTTAGTGAGATAGTCTATATCCGCCTCGGTGGTCTCGGCTATAAGTGCCATTGTTTCAACAGCCTCGACAGGGTGCTTACCGGCGGCAGTTTCACCGGAAAGCATAATTGCCGAAGTGCCGTCATAAATTGCATTTGCAACGTCGGTAATCTCTGCTCTTGTGGGACGGGCATTCGTTATCATCGACTCAAGCATCTGAGTTGCGGTTATAACCTGCTTACCTGCCGTATATGCCTTTTTGATGAGCTTTTTCTGTATTGACGGAATAAGCTCAAACGGTATTTCGACGCCCATATCGCCACGCGCTATCATAATACCGTCCGCAGCGGCAATAATTTCATCAATATTGTTGACGCCGCTCATATTCTCTATTTTTGCAATTATTTTTACCTTGTGAAATCCCACGGAATTTGTAAAATTGCGAAGATAATCGACATCCGCGGCCGAGCGAACAAATGAAGCCGCTATGAAATCGAATCCGAGCTTTGCCCCGAACGCCAAATCGGACATATCGTGCTCGGAAAGATAAGGCATTGATAAATTTGTATCCGGAACATTTACGCCCTTTTGGTCTGAAATAACACCGCCGTCAACAACCTTACAATAAATATCGGGGCCTTCGACCTTTTCGACCCTGAGAGATACAATACCATCGTTTATTCTGATAATCGTGCCCATTCTGACATCCTGCGGCAGTTCCTTAAAGGAAACACTCGCCTGCTTTTCGTCGCACTCTATATCTCGCGAGGTGAGAATATAATCATCGCCCTCTTTCAGCGTTACGGCTTTGTGGTCTTTAAAATAGCCTATACGTATCTCCGGACCCTTAGTGTCAAGCATTGTAGCTATGGGGAGATCAAGTTTGTCTCTAAGAGCCACCAGCTCATCAAACCTTTTTTTATGCATTTCATGAGTGCCGTGAGAGAAGTTGAATCTCGCAACATTCATTCCGGCTTTTATCATCTTTTCAAGGACTCCGTCCTCATCGGTAGCCGGACCGACG